>CAYWUV010000027.1:0-67551 GCA_964461235.1 uncultured Bryobacterales bacterium
TTTCACGTTGGAAACAAGCCCTCCGTTCATGCTCATCTCTCATTGGAAGAGACTGGGGGTTGCCCGATGTTCGTCCGGGTGGTACCCTTTGTGCGTCCAGCGGGACATCGGACGAAGGTTCATCCAAAGCCGAACCAGTCGTGGACGCGGCCAGGATGGCGATCCCACTTCGATGCCTCGCTAGGCAAGGAGGACCATCGGGATGAAACTCTCGCTCACCGCCGTTGCGGTGCTTGCCTGCGTCCTGGGGATTGTGATTCCCGCCGGCGCCCAAGTCAACACCGCTACCGTTTATGCCACCGTTGCGGACTCGACCGGAGCCGTGATCCCGGGGGCGACAGTCACTCTAACCCACTCAGACACCGGTGTCGCTTCGACTCGATCCACCAACGAGGTTGGCAACGCCAGCTTCGACTTCCTCCCGGTGGGCACGTACACGGTCGAGATCGAATCTGACGGCTTCAAGAAGTTCAGCGGCCAGAACTTCGCCCTGTCCGCCGGACAAACCGTCCGGCAGACTTTCGCCATGGAGGTGGGGCAAATCACCGAGGTTGTCACGGTAGAGGACATCGCCCCCCTGGTGCAGACGTCCGCAGCGGAGCAGGTGCAAACCTTCGAGGCCCGCAAGGTGGCCGAGTTGCCGCTGGGGAGGCGGAACTTCACGGGGCTCCTCAGGGTGAACACCGGCGTGACCCCGGTCACGGGAGGGTCCGGCAGCGGCGTGCGGATGAACGGAATCGGACGCAACGGCACGGCATTCGCCGTGGACGGCGGGGAGGCAAGCTCCAATCCGGAGGGCCGGGGTGCATCCGTGTACCAGGCTCCGAACTATATCGACATCATGTCGATCGAAGGAGTCCAGGAGGTCCAGATGGTCAAGGGAACCGTTCCGGCGGAATACGGCAACCTGGTCGGCGGCCAAGTGCAGCTGGTCACGAAATCCGGAACCAACGAATGGCACGGCTCCCTGTTTCACGGGATACGCGCGGACAACCTGAACGCCACCAACTCGTTCCTGAAGTCCCGCGGGATCGGGAAGACGCCGCAGACGTTCAACCAGTTCGGCGGATCGGTGGGCGGCCCAATCGTCAAGAACAAAGCCTTCATCTTCTCGACATACGAGGGCTACCAGGAACGCAGGCTCCGCCAGGTCGACGGCAACGTTCCAACCGCGCAGCTCCGCGAAAGGATGGTTGCGGCCGTGCCGGGCTATCAGTCGGTCCTCAGTTTCTTCCCTCTGCCGAACCAGCCGCACGACCCCGAGGACACCGATGGCGTGTTCATCGATGTCGGATCAGAACGACGCGAAGACAACCACGTCGACATCAAGGGCGACATCCGTCTCGGCAGCCAGAGTAACCTCGCGCTGACCTACGCCAGGGGCCGGCCGTTCCGTTACTTGCCACGGATTCACCTGAACGGGTCCAATGACCGCACGTGGGAAGTGGTCCAAGAGCGAGGCACTGCCAGCTACGTGATCGGAGGGACGTCGTGGACTTCGGAATCGCGGTTCACATACAGCATCAACGACAGTGGACGGCTGGACCAGTTCTTCCTGCAACAATTCGACAACGGCCTGAGCGAGGAGCAGGAGTTTGACAACCGTCTGCCGCGGTTCTCCACGAATCTGGGGTGGGGAGGACCGGGTGCTGAACTGTTCCTGCTGGAAGGCTACACAGTGAACATCTCCGAGAAGTTCGCCAAGCACATCGGCAACCACTCATTCAAGTTCGGCGGAAGCTACGTAGGGCACTGCTGCCGGCGCTCGAATCCCGAGAATCCAAGCATGCGATTCGTCGGCCTGCAGGACCTGCTCGACAATGTCGTGACAGAAGTCGTTCCGACGTTCGGCACTGGCGATTTCGTCGGGCGCATGTTCGAGATTGGCTTTTTCGTCCAGGACGACTGGCGCGTGAACGACCGCCTCACCCTCAACCTAGGGCTCCGGTACGACTTCATCTCCAACATGGTGGCGACGCCGGACGGAGGCTCCGATTCGGCCTTCCGCAACGCGGATGGGCTTCTGGATGACTCGTTCAATTTCGGGCCGCTCCGGGACCCAGAGAATCCGTACGACAACGATTCCATCAACATCGGGCCGCGCATCGGGATGGCCTACAAGATCGACCAGAACGCACGGACGGTCCTCCGCGCTGGCTTCGGAACGCTCTTCAGTCCACTGACGCCGGGACTGGCATGGCAGAGTGTAGGGCGCCTTGGCGTGCCATTCCGCACGCGGTTCCAGAAGGCGGAGGCCGCAGATCTCGGCCTGCGCTTCGGTACAACCACCGGCGAACTGCGGAAGATCGTGGCCACCAGGAACGCTAGCGGGGAGTTCCGGGATACTTTCTCGTACTTCGACCCCGGTCTCGAAGCCCCCTATTCGATGCACTGGCACTTCGGACTGCAGCGCCAACTGGCCAGGGACATGGTTCTGGAGACGTCCTATGTGGCAAACCGGGGCATCAAGTTTCCGATGCACAGGCGAGCCAACAACATCATTCGGACGGGCCCAAATGCCGGCCAGAAACCCAACCCCAATCTGGCTATCACTTACTACGTCGATTCGTCCCAGACCACGATGTATCACTCCTGGCAATCATCCCTGCGCAAGCGGTACGGCAAGCGGCACTCGTTCAGCCTGCACTACACCTGGGGCAAGGCGCTGTCGGACAACGGTGGCGACGTCGGTGCGTACTACCAAGGGGACAACAACGGAGGCATCGTTCAGGACTTCTTCAACCTCCGGGCCGAATGGGGACCCTCCGCCGGCGACACGACGCACTACTTCGCGTCGGAGTGGCTGGTCGATCTGCCCAGCATGAGGGGGTCGGGGGCGATCCGCCACGTGCTCGGCGGGTGGCAGGTCTCGGCGATCCTTTCCGCTCACACCGGACAGCCGTTCAGGGTCGGCCAAGGCTCGGCGATTCCGGGAAGCCGGCCCGACTACGTCGGCGGAGAGGCCACGCATTCGAACTTCGAGCAGACCCTCCAGTACCTAAACAAGGATGCGTTCGCCAAGGTCGCTCTTGATCCCGTTTCCCGGGCGACAGTCCGGCCGGGGAACCTGGGCAACAACGCCTTGCGAGGCATCGGTCGCACGAATCTGGACCTCGGAATCGGGAAGAACTTCTCCGTCACGGAAAGTGTGAACCTCCGGATCCGTGCCGATCTATTCTCGGCCTTCAATAGTTCGACGCTCAGCAGGCTCAATACGAACATCAACAGCGGAACCTTCGGCCGGCTGAGGGGCTCGTACGGAGAGCGGGTGATCCAGATCAATACCCGGCTTACGTTCTAGGATCGCGTTTCGGAATCGTGTCCCGAACGCTCACGGCAGGCCTGTCGGAGGACCGCTGCGAGGCTGAGGTACACGGAATGGCTGACCTGACGCTTCCGACAAGAGCGCACCGTCCTGCCGTGCGTTGGACGGTCGTGTTGACCCTCGTCCTGGCGTCCTCCGTTGCCGCCCAAGCTCCCGGCGGACAGCCGGGCCGATTCACCGCGATCCCGTTCGCCGAGGTCGAGGGTCGCGAACTGCTGCTCGACCTGTATCTGCCCGCGCTGACCGACAGGCCCCCGCTAGTGGTCTACGTACATGGCGGAGCTTGGCGAAGTGGGTCTCGATCGCGAATGCCGTTGTCCCGACTCGTCGATCATGGGTTTGCGGTGGCGAGCGTCGATTACCGGCTGTCACCCGAAGCGAAGTTTCCGGCCCAGATCCACGACATCAAGGCAGCGATCCGGTTCCTCCGCGCGAACGAAACGATGTACGGATACTCCGCCAATAGGATCGCAATCGTTGGCTCTTCGGCGGGTGGGCATCTCGCCGCCCTTGTCGGGGTGACCAATCGCCATCCCCAACTGGAAGGCAACGTGGGAAACCATCTCGGGGAGTCGTCCGACGTGCAGGCCGTGGTCAGCTACTACGGAGCTTCCAACCTGCTGACGATCCTCATGCAGTCCACACCCAAGGGGCTGGATGTCCGCGTTCCGGCCCTCAAGCTCCTGCTGGGAGGGCTCCCAGAAAATCACGAGGAAGCCGCAAGACTCGCCAGTCCGGTCCATCACGTGGACGTTTCCGATCCCCCTATGTACCTGCTCCACGGCGACCAGGATGCGCAAATGCCGATCAACCAGGCGCACGAATTGCACGGAGCCTACCAGTCCAAGGGGCTGCCCGTGCACTTTGCCGTGCTGCACGGTGCTGGCCATGGAGGCGAGTCGTTCCACGACGCAGCGAGGTCGCGGTCCGTCAGCGAGTTCCTGTCGGAGCACGTGCGATGAAGTCCGGCGGGCGCTCCCGACCCAGGAGCATTCGACGCGGCCTTCCGGAGCCCCGTGTCGAGCCATGAATTCCGTGGAAATGAGGCCGATTGCTGCTGTACGATACGAGTGGCAGGGCTTGCCGGGGATGTGACTTCCCAAGCCAACACGCAGAGTACGAGCGGCCGTAGGACCCGGCTGAACTCGCTGGCCGCAAGGGCCAGCAAGAGGCAGTCTTGCTATCCGATTGCGGCGTTTCTGCTCGTGTCGCCCACGGGGCTGGGTCAGGTCCAGCAGGACCGTGACGCCCTGCTGTCCCAGTACTGCGTCGGGTGCCACTCCGGCGAGTCTCCCGCCGGAGGGCTGGCGCTCGCGGAGGTCGACTCCGCGAACCCGCCGGGCCGCCCCGACGTATGGGAGCGGGTCATCCGCAAGCTCGTTGCCAGGGAGATGCCGCCAGCCGGGATGCCGCACCCGGGCGAAGCGGCGATAGATACGTTCCGGACCGGGCTGATCGACGAACTGGATGCTGCCGCAGCCCGGGCGCCCTTTGCCGGCCGCACAGTGATCCGACGGCTGAACCGGACGGAGTACGCCAATGCGATCCGCGACATCCTGGCACTGGAAGTGCCGGTTGCAAACCGGCTTCCTCCGGACGGACAGGCAGCGGGTTTCGACAACATCGCCGACGCCCTTTCGATGTCGCCTCTGCTGCTTGAGGGGTATCTCAAGGCAGCCCGGCAGGTGAGCCAGCTCGCAGTCGGCGTCAGCGACCCCTCCCCGGTTGTGGAGATCTTCCCGGCGACCGGGACGCAGGCATTGTGGCAGGGAGAGGGCATGCCGTACGGAACACGCGGGGGCATCCGGGTGAGCCATCACTTCCCGTACGACGGAGACTACGAGATCCGGGCGTTCCTCGAGAAGCAGAGCCTGACGCCGACGGAAGGCGTGCGGTTCTTCCGGACGAGAGTCCGGCTTGGCGCCGGCCCGCACCTAGTGGTCGTCACCTTTCCCGATGACTTCTCTGTCCGGGAAGGCCCGGTATCGGACGTGAGCGGTCGCGGAGGCCGCGCCTTGGGCGGGCCCTTGGACCTGCTTGGAACGGCGATCCGGCCGACCATCGACTTCCGCGTGGACGGCAAGCGCGTCAAGCTGTTCGAGATTGCGGGAATGACTTCCGGCGAGTCGGCCTTCGACGGCATTCCCGGCCCACCCGCTCTCGGTCGGATCGAGATCGCCGGCCCCTACGATCCCGTCCCGGCTTCCGACACGCCGAGCCGCCGGCGCCTTTTCGTCTGCACGCCCGAGAATCCGGAAGGGGAACCCGAGTGCGCCTCCGCGATCCTTTCCGCTGTGGCCCGCCGGGCCTACCGGCGCGATGTCACCGAGGAAGACCTGCGCCCGCTGCTCTCCACCTATTCGAAGGCCCGCCGGGAGCTGGGTTTCGACGAATCGATCGCCGCCGCCCTGCGGGATGTCCTGCTGGCCCCGGACTTCCTGTTTCGGCTGGAGTTTGACGCACCAGACTCCGCGGGGAAGATCCCGCACGCCGTCTCCGACTTCGAACTCGCCTCTCGTACGTCGTTCTTCCTGTGGAGCAGCGTTCCGGACGACGAACTGCTCGACTCCGCTTCTAAGGGTGAGCTGAGAGACCCTGGCGTCCTGAACCGCCACGCACGGCGCATGCTGTCCGACCCACGGGCGTCGACGCTCGTAGACAACTTTGCGGAGCAGTGGCTCGGATTGCGGAGACTCGCCGAATTCCAGCCCGATCGGAAGGCCTACCCAACGTTCGATGCGGGCCTCAAAGCGGTCTTCCGCGAGGAGACCCGACTGTTCCTGCAAAGCCTGATCCGGGAGAACCGGAGCGCCCTCGACCTGCTTGGAGCTGACTACTCGTATCTGAACGAGACGCTGGCCCGAAACTACGGGATTTCGGGCGTGACGGGCCCCGGCTTCCGACGCGTCAGCCTGACCGGCGTGGCCGGTAGAGGGGGGTTGCTCGGGCAGGGGAGCATCCTCATGCTGACGTCCCACGCCGCGCGTACCTCCCCGGTACTGCGCGGCACGTGGATTCTCGACAACCTGCTGAACTCGCCGCCGCCACCGCCACCGGCGAACGTCCCGGAACTCGAGGAGAGCGCCGACGATGGTCGCAAGCTCTCCGCCAAGGAGCAACTGGACCGGCACCGCGCCGACCCCGCGTGCAATTCCTGCCATGTCCGGATCGATCCCTTGGGATTCGCGTTGGAGAACTTCGACGTCATCGGCCGCTGGCGGACCAAGGACCAGGGCGAGCCGGTCGATGCATCCGGAACCCTGGCTTCCGGACAGACCATCGACGGCGTCGAGGGCCTGAAGGAACTGCTGCTAGGAGAGCCAGAACGGTTCGTGCACGCCACGACCGAGCGTCTGCTGACCTACGCACTCGGACGGGAACTGGACCCCAGGGACCAACCGACCGTCCGCCGCATCCTGCGAGAGACCGAAGCGGATGGCTACCGCTTCGTGGACCTAGTGATCGGCGTGCTCAACAGCACGCCGTTCCAGACGCGGCAACCCGCTTCCAGCTAGAGGAACCGATCATGTTTGTAACGAAGAGGCACCTCCCCCGGCGGACGTTCTTGCGCGGAGCCGGAACGACGCTCGCACTCCCGCTCCTGGACGCGATGGTTCCGGCACTCACCGCCGAGCGCCTCACGGACGCGGCGCCCGTCCGGAGACTGGGATTCATCTACTTTCCGCTGGGCGTCGACCGCGACCGCTGGAATCCTGCTGGGGGCGGATCGGACTACCGGGCCAACGAAGCAATGGCTCCGCTGGCCCCTCATAGCCAGAAGTTCGTCGTGCTCACAGGCCTCTCGTCCGACCCGGACCGGTCGAAATCGGGATTCCATGACCGCGCAATGGCATCGTTCATGACCGGGTGCGAGCCGACCGTCGGCAAGGTCCATGTTGGGATCTCGGTGGACCAGGTAGCGGCCCGGACCCTCGGCAAGGAGACTCCGTTCGCCTCGCTGGAACTCTCCACCGAGGACACCTTCAACTTGCCCGGCCCAGTCTTCAAGAGCGCGACGAATCCCCTGCCCTTCGAGAAGAATCCGCGTTTCGTGTTCGAGCGGCTCTTCGGCGAGGGGGGCCGGATCGATCCCGAAGCCACACGCCAGCGTGATGCTGCGGACCGGAGCGCGCTCGACAGCGTTTCCGACCGGATCGCCGAATTGAAGGCCGATCTCGGAGCCGACGACCGACGCAAGCTGGACCAGTACTTCGAGTCCATCCGTGACGTGGAGCGCCGAATCGACGTTGCCATGACGAAGCCCCCCGTGGACTTGCCGGCCACCCAGCGACCGCCTGGAATCCCGGACACTTGGGTGGAGCACGTCAAGCTGATGTTCGACCTGCAGACGCTAGCGCTCCAGGCGGATCTGACCCGGGTCTGGACGTTCCTGTACGGGCGGGAGGCTACGTCGATGAACTTCCCGCACCTGGACATCTCGATGGGCCATCACGAGATCTCACACCACAACTTCGAAAAGGAGAAGCTGGATGCTCTCGCGAAGATCAACGTCAACCAGACGGAGCTTCTTGCGTACTTCCTCGCGAAACTCGACGCCCTCAAGGAAGGGACCTCGACCCTGCTGGACCACTCCCTGATCATGTACGGCAGCAGCCTGAGTGTTCCCACTAGCCATAGCCAGCGGAACCTGCCCATTCTCTTGGCCGGTGGGGCTGCCGGTCGCGTGGCCGGGGGCCGCCACATCGCCTTTCCGGGCGACACTACCCCGCTCACGAACCTATACCTCACGATGCTCGACAAGGTGGGAGTCCCGACCGAGAAGCTCGGTGACAGCACGGGCAAGCTCAACCGACTGGAGGTCTAGGACGATGGATCGACTGGGAGCGCTTGCACTCGCAATGACCGCCGCCGTGGCCGTTGCCGGGACCACATCGGTCTCAAGCCTAGGGGCGAGCTTGATCGAGGCCGCTCGCGCGGACGACCGGGCTGGAGTCGTCGCTTTGCTTGACCGGGGCGCGAACCCGGACGCCCGCGAACCTGATGGCTCTACGGCGCTCTCCTGGGCGGCTATTCGCGGGAACTCGGAAACAGCGAGTCTCCTGCTCGAGGCCGGGGCGGACCCGAACCTGGCCAACGCGCTCGGCTTGACCCCGCTGTCCATCGCCATTGAGAACGGAGCGACAGCAATAGCCCGGCTCCTGATCCGGCACGGAGCCGACCCCAACTTGGCTCGCGAGAACGGCGAGACTCCTCTAATGACAGCGGCGCGACTGGGTCAGGTCGGGCTGATGGAACTCTTCCTTGACCGGGGTGCTGACGCGAACGCGCACGAACGGAGATTCGGCCAGACGGCCCTGATGTGGGCCGCCGGTAACCCGGCGGCAGTCCGTCTGCTGATCGAGCGAGGGGCGGACCCGCGGGCAATCACGAAGACCTGGGACGTGCTCTACACCATCTACGCCCCAACCACCTTCACTCTCGGCAAGACCGGAATCCCCTGGAACACAGACGGCGAATACGTCAGCAAGAGGGGAGGTCAGACCGCGCTGTTTTTTGCCATCCGCAAGCGCGACCTGGAATCCACCCGCATGCTGCTGGAAGCGGGTATGGATGTGAACCGGCCTACGGCAGACGGCACGACCCCGCTACTGGCTTCCATGTACAACTGGGTACCTCTCGGTGCCGACTTTCAGCCCGGGCAGGGGGCACCGGCCACTGCCGGCAGTTCGCAGAGATTCGGCCCGGACCTGGAGATTGCGAGCCTGCTCCTCGACCGCGGGGCCAATGCAACAGGCGCGGACGCAGCCGGCTACACGCCGCTGCATGCGGCGACCCTTGCAGTCGCATGGTCAGGGGGACCCAAAGGCGGTGCAGAAAAGGGTGTCTACCGCCATCTGGCGGCATTGCTGTCCCTGAAGCGCGCGCCAAAAGGGACGTCCCGGTTCGGCGTCGACGACTGGCTCGGGATCGTGGAGCGGCTGCTCGCAGACGGTGCCGATCCCAACCTGCAAACGGTCTTCACGACACCGGGACCGTCGGGAGACGTGAGAATCAACCCGGCACCACCGCGCTCGTCGCCGCTCCATATTGCCGCGGATTCCCGGAGCGTCGACCTTGTCGGGATGCTCTTGGACGCCGGTGCCGATCCAAACCTTGTCCGCAAGGATGGCCATACGCCACTCTCGGTCGCGGTCGTCGCCCGCGACCTTCCGATCGTCGAGGCGATGGTCAAGCGGGGTGCCAACCTGCTGGCCCGGTATGACCTCGATGATCGATTCCCGGACCCGGCCGAAGCCATCAGCCTCTCACGCCAAGGCCAAACGATCACCCATGTGGCTGCCGGAAACCGGTTTCCGGAACTGGTGGAGTACCTGCACTCCGAAGGCGCGCCCTTGGACTGGAAGAACCAGCAGGGCGAGACTCCGCTCGACCTCGCCGATCACCAGGAGAGGTTCCAGGAGGCGCTTTCCCGGCAAGGTACCGAGGGGGACCCGGAAAAGCTCCAGGCGGTGGTCCGGCCCACCGAGACAACCGACGTCATCAAGAGGCTGCTGGCCGCAAGAACGGGCGACTCAGGAAGCCCGTAACGGAATCCTTCGGGTCAGGCCTCTGGTTCGACCTCCCAGCCGAAGCCTGGCCCGTCCGACGGTCGCGTGTAAATGCCTTCGGGGCCACGCGTCAGGCTGTTGTCCTCCTCGTACCGTTCATAGACAACGTCCGGGCCGCCCGGAGCCGGCATGAACATCTCAGCCCACGGGGAATTCGGCGTTGCATAGATGAAATGCACCGCGTCCCTCTGCCCGCCCCCGTGCGGGATGACCGGAATATCGTGGGCAGCCGCCATGTGCGCGATCTTGACCAGCTCGCTCATGCCGCCGCACCAGTGGATGTCGGGCTGCCAGATTTCCGCGCCGTTCACTCGCAGGAGCTGGCGGAATCCATACCTGGTGTACACATGCTCGCCCGTGACGATCCGCGTGGACGTGATCATCTCACGGAGGCGGCCGAACCCTTCGAAGTCGTCCGGCGGCAACGCCTCCTCAATCCAATAGACGTTGTACGGCTCGAACGCCTCGGCAAGCTCGATCGTGTAGCGCTCCGTCAGGGCCATCCAGCAGTCCATCATCACGTCACCGTCCTCGCCGACCGCCGCGCGGGCTCGTTTGACCAGCTCGACGTTCTCGCGGATGCCTTCCCTACCGTCCGCGGGACCGTACGGCAGGGCCAGCTTGAGGCGCTTGTAACCGAACTCCACATGCTGCTCGATGTCGTTTCCCGTGCAGTAGCACGGGATGCGGGGGTGGATGCGGCCACCGAGCAGCCTCCAGACCGGCGCATCCCAGACCTTGCCGGCGATGTCCCAGAGTGCGATGTCGACGCCTGAGATGGCATTGACCACGCTGCCTTTGCGTCCATACGACATCGTCGCGCGCCACATGATGTCCCAGAGGCGCTCGATGTCAAGGGGATTCTCCCCCATGACAAGCCTGGACAAGTGGTCCTCGACAATGACTCCGCCCGCAGGCCCGCCCGGGCCGTAACCCTTGACGCCCTTGTTGGTGGAGACCTCAACCCAAAAGCTGGCGGCGCGGGGGCCCGTCGCTCGGAACAGACTTCGCATCGGTTTGTACTTCGGATAGATCGAGACCGGGTTGGCCACCTCGACCTGGTTGGTCGACCATGAGCCCGGAGCGGGCTCGTAGCTCGGGACCGGGCGCTTTGGCCGCATGTTGACGAGTCGGACACCGGTAATCCGCAGGTCATCCTCGACGCCCGCAAACGCGGGGAATGCAAGCGGCACGGCAGCAGCCGAGCCAATTGCCATGAAGTTCCGACGATCCATTCTTGAGTACTCCTTTCCGCAGTATGCGCTTGGGCGGCAAGGCAGAGCCGCTGGCAGCCCAAGACTACCATGCCCCCACCCGGTCCAGTCGCGGAAACCCCCCTCCTCCGGAGTCCGTATCCGGAATTGCGGTACGGTCTGAGAGCCCGAAGCAGCGTAGCTAGCTAGGATCCGACGATTCCGGAGATATCGATCAGGTACAACTGCCGGCCGTTGCCCCCGTGCGGCGAGTCGATCACGACCTTCCTGCCGTCGGGGCTGAATCGCGGGTGCGTGTCGCAGCGCCATTCACCCCTGTACTCCTCCGGGGAGTGGAAGTGCCCGAGCGGCACGCGCCGTCCGCTGCTGATCTCGTACAGGTACGGGTGCTGCAAGCGATTCTCGTCCGGGTAGGTGTCGTTGAGGATCCATTCGTAGCCCGGCAGGTAGGTGCAATGGCCGTTCAAGGGCATGGCTTCGGGAGCCACGACATCGGCTTGGTCCGTCTCGTCACGGTACAGGTAGAACTTGCTCCCGTGCGACGGGTGCCAAGCCCAGGCGAGCACGTGTTGGGGATCGCGCCAGATGAAGTGGGACGTCTTCCCGTACGGATCGAGCACGTAGGGCCGCGACCCGTCGCTGCCGACCGTGAACATCCGCGTACCGAAGCCCCCCCTTCCCGAGGGATCCCGCCACCGATGCAGGAATATCAGGCGCGACCCGTCCGGAGACACCAACAGGTGGTTGAAGTAGTGCTTCATTCCTTCGGTCTCGCCGTGAGGGTTCGGAATCGCCGCGGCCTCGGCCACCGAGATCAGCAGTTCCCTGCCCCCTGTAGCGAGATCCACTCTCCAGATCCCCTCGTTGTCCGGAGCAAGCGCCCCGGCATTCGGGTCCGGGATCCCAACGTACCCGTACCCAGGCCGCGTATCGTTGAGCCGCCGGAAGTCCGTGGAGACGGCCCATTCACCGTCCGGGCTCAAGGCGTATATCGAAGAGGGGATCGTCCGCACCGAACTGCTGCGGACGTCGAGAATTCGGCTGACGTACGCGTCCCCCTCCCGGTCGTTCCAGATCACCTCCCGGTCGGAGCCGGGAATCCACTGCAGCATGCAACCCTGCTGCCAGCACCACGCCGTGGTGGACCCGAGGTCTGTCCATCGATCGCCCCCTTCCGTGTCGACCATTCCGATACGGATCTCGTCGTCGGGCGCGGGTGAGCGGTGCTCGAACCCGACCTGCATGCCCAGTACCAACCGGCTGGCTGGATCGAACTCAAGCTTGTCGTAATAGCCGAACCAGTGATGCTTCGGGCCCTTCGTGACCGCTCTCACGGGTGGCAGCATCGGACGCGTCCGCTGGTATACACAGTCGGCGAGGAAGCCAGCAGTTAACGCCGCCAAGAAGCCACGTCTGCTACCACGATTCATGCCTTGGTCAATGTATCACCGAAACGGGATGCCCGAGTCTGACCGGGATCGACGAACCTGGTTGAAGGGTCTCGAGCCAGGTCCGGCCCGCTTCGGTACCGGCACTCCTCCTCTGCGACACAGGACTGTGTTCCAGATCGACCCGATTCTCTACCCGATTTGACACGAAACAATCCGAGTCAGATCCCTGACGATTGAACTGTTCTCTGTCAGAAATAGCAAGGGGCCGGTTCAGGGTGATCGGTATCGCGGCCTTGCCGCTTGGGTTCCGTTTGATCGTCTGGAACTGGGCTGCGGAGCGGACAGACGCCGCACGCGCGGTGGATTCTCCCAATCGAGCCGCAGTTCAAACGGTCGCTATGGCGAACTCTCCAGTTTGAATCGACGATCGTCGAATCTGAAGGCGAGGCAATTTAAGTAGTCTTCAATGCGCCGGTACTCCGAATCCTCGGAACGGATGAAGTCCTCCAGTCTCCGAACCACTCCATCCGTGGCGTCTTTTCTCGACATGTCGGCCAACTCGTCCTTGGACAGGATCTCCTGATCGTAGACCTGATGCCAGCCGTAGCCTGTGTCCTTCATGGGGTATTGGTCGCGCTTGTGTCTGTTGATCGGCGTCGCTTGCATGAAGCCCTTGAGCTGGTCCATCAGAGCGAGCTCCTCTGGCCCCGTCTGGTAGAGATAGAAGCCCGCGCGGACCTCGTGATACGTGAATGTCATCCCCCACGAGAGGAAGAAATCTCCGCAGCCCCGCGCCCGCGCGACATCGGCCAGATCGGCGTTGGTCCCCCAGTTCAGCCAATAGACCCCTTGCGAATTGTGGGAGGGACGGGTAGCGCAGCCTCGCCCCCTGAGAAAGTCCGCAACCGCCGATCGCAGCCCCTTAGGATCCTGCCTGCTTTCCTTTACCAGCCTCACAAACGAATCCCGGTAGTCTTTGCGATCAGCCGGCACTGCTCTGCGCAATCCGTCATCACCGTCCTTATCCAAGTCCTGTTGCATCGTCCGTAGAATGGAGCGATGGTCGCCAAGGAGCCCCGTGAAGCCCTCGAATTCCGGGGGTCCAAGCCACCCTTCGACCATGTCAAGGTACTGGCGGACAAACGCCCTTACCTCCCTACAGCAGAACTCCCCGTCGGCAAGGAGTGAACCTATGGCGGTGTGGACGGACTCCCAACCGACCTAGCGATTCCTGGATAGGCCACGCTTCCGCCGGGCGAGCTGGTCAACAAGACGCTTCGCACGAGGTGTCCGACGTGCCTGTTACGCAGCTTCTGCTCGTAGTAGGCGACTTGGTCGGTATGGTCGGGAGACGCTGGGACCGTCTTGTTCTCGACGGCGATCAGACAGCGCTCCTTCTTGAACAGGACCGTAATGTCGACGTAGTCCCGCTCTCTCCAGACATCGACATTCGACCCCTCAAGACTGATTGCGGGAAGGGGGTCTGCATTCGCCTCCCCGAGCCGTTCCCGGACGTGATTCACGAACCATCTCAAGAACCGCGGGCCGATACCGTGGGTGTCGGCAGGCCGAAGTAACCACGCCAGAACGTTGCTGTGGCGTATCTCGTAGTCCGCATACTGGAGAACGTCGAATGCGTTGAAATCTGGCTTGAGGAACGCCCGATGGTATGCCCGGAATCGGGGGTCGTCAATCAGTTTCCGCAGGTCACTGTCCATGCGCCCATCCTATTCCAGGTGGAGTGTGTCTACAGCCATCTTTCGGTACGGACAGGAGGACAGTCGGCGTAGGCCCCCGAACTCGCAAGTCGCACTCTGATGCGCGATGGCCCGGAACCAGCGGTCCGCACCCGCCGAGCCCCTCCACTGCCACCAGCCTCCGAACGCTATTGGTCGCGCGATCCCCGGCCCCCGGAGCACTCTATTGTGCGCACGCCTGCCGATCCGCCCACCGCAGTAGCCCCGGTAGAGCTCTGGGCGGCAGCCTCGGCGCGGCCGTTTCATCTGGCTTCGGGTCCCGTTTAGGCGGGACGTGGCCTGTTCGGTCCACCGTGTCACTAAGCTCGTTTGCAACCTTCCCCATACCAGTGGCCGCACTGAGGGGCTGAGGCCGCCTCTGAGCATCCAATGTTGAACTAACCTGCTGTCTTAGCGCGAGAATCGGGAGCGACAGAGTCCTGCTAGGGCGTGATACGGTGAGGGAGTGAATCAGGTCTTCATATATTGGGATAACTCGAATATATTCATCAGCGCGAAGGAAACCGCCGTAGACCGGGAAGGTGAGACCGCTCGCCCCCGTGTCCGGATCCACTTTCGCAACCTGCTCGACCTTGCTCGCGCCGGGCGTCCGATTCACCGAGCCATAGCGGTGGGCTCAGTACCACCCGAGCTACGCCATGTATGGAACCGCCTTGAGAACGAAGGGGTGGAAGTCCATCTGTTAGAGAGAGGGGCCCTGCACGGTCGAGAAGAGGGCGTGGACCAGCTATTGCAAACATGTATGCTACGGGATCTCTCGGACTACAACGGAGACCCGGGAGTTGCTGTGTTGCTGACCGGTGATGGCAGCGGCTTCTCGGACGGTGCGGGGTTCCACGCGGATCTTGCCCGCATGCACCGGAAAGGATGGGGCATAGAAGTCCTTTCCTGGAGGCACAGCTGCAATCGCGGTATGCGGGAATGGACCGAACAAATCGGGACCTTCATCGCTCTTGACGAATACTACGAGAACGTCACATTTCTGGAATCTCAGGTGCCGGGGCAGTTCGTGGCCGACCCGCGATACGCGAAGCCGCTAGACCTTGCGACGAGGCCATTGAGTACAGCACAACTGCCGGGCACCCCCTGATCCCGAGGCTGGCCCGGTATCACGGCCTAGGGACCGTCGACGAGCAGACCTCCGTTTTCGGAACCGCAGTCGGGCAGTAGCGCCAATCCTCTTTCTGGACTTCGTAGCCTCCGTTTCCCTGTGCCCGTTGGTGGGCCTTGCAAGTCAATTCCGGGTCTCGTAGGTGCGAGGATGCGGCACGTGCCGAGACTGTAGGCCTGCGCCAAGACGGCGTTCTCTGGGCGCTGACGGACGGATTTCAACAAACGACGATGTCGAAACGAGCGACCCCCTTGCCAGCGCTGCTGAGCCCCCTGCAAAGCACGATCGGCTGAAACCATGACGACCTAGCCGCCGCTGCGTTTGGCGATCGCCTTCGTCTCCGAGATGAGAGCGGCGGCAAGGCCGTAGATGGAGAACCTGGAGCGTTCCTGCTTGAACTACGGAAGCGCGCAGGCCACGAGCGCACCAACAACTCGCTCGCCTTCAACCCCAACAAGTCCCAAGAAGGCCTGATTGGCTTGAAGCCGGGTGATGAATCCGGACACTGGACGCTTCGACCCAAGGGTGTCGAGCTAGCCGAAGGTTCCCACGAACAAGTCCAGCCTGACGAGGAAGAGCCGCTAATCTGCGGACACGAATCGACGACTGTCCTCGCTATCGCACCGCGTTCCGCCTGCAGGCGGCGTGTCGGGGTCTCTTCGGACACCGGTCATTGGAAAGATGTTGTGATCGTGCCCTCGCAGTCGGCTAACGATGTGTCAGTGGCACAAGCCATCGAGACCGGGACGCCAGGACGAGAGCCCGTCCGCAGGGACACCGAGAGGCGATCGAAGGCCTTGCGGCTCAGGATGTTTGCGGGCTGCCGCGCTAAACTCCGAATCGCGACATGAGCAAGAGTACAGGGGTTTCGAACCGGTCGCTCCGGATGGACTCTGTGCAGGCAATCCGATTTCAGAAGGCCGGCACAAAACCTCTCCGGAAATGGCCCAAGAATAGGGCGTTTGGCTGGCGCGACAAGCACGTCGCAGTCTCGGCTGGACGCTCAGTCGGTCCCGATGATAAATCGTAGGCTCCGACGGGACGACGCACGGCGGCCGGCCGCAAGACGACCGTTTTCTCTCATCCGCTGGGCTAGGAACATAACTCTCCGTGCCAGTGTCTAACGGTTTAATGGGTGCTCTCGCTCGGCGAGCATGGGGCTGGGTGTGCTTGGTGCCTTGTGCCGCCCTCCTGCTCGGGGGTGGCCTGCAATGGGGCCTTTCGACCCTTGCGATCAAGAACGATTCCGCGCCTGGTGTGATGGTCGATGTCGACGGTCAGCGCATGCACCTGCTGTGCAGCGGATCAGGGAGCCCTGCTGTGATCCTCGAAGCAGGCATACCCTCCAGTTCTCTGGCGTGGGATGAGGTAATGCCGGAGGTTGCCTCCATGACCCGAGTATGCTCCTACGACCGAAAGGGCTACGCATGGAGTGAGCCCTCCCCGGGCCCCCGAACAGTCGGCCGCATTGCCGAGGAACTGAGGTCGCTGCTCCGCAACGCCGAAGTCCGCCCGCCGTACGTGCTGGTGGGGCACTCCTTCGGGGGCTTGGTCGTGCAGCGATTCGCCGGGGAATTCCCGGACGACGTTGTAGCCGTGGTGCTGGTCGATTCTTCTCATCCCGACCAAGTACACGCCACGCTGGAACTCGATCAAATGACCTCTCTGGGCTTCTGGCTAAGGATTCTGGCGCCAGTGGGGCTCCATCGTCCTTTCCTCCCGATACCCGCCGGCAGTCCCGACACCCGCACGTCCACGGTGCGCGCGATGGAGAAAGACCTGTTGATGACAACGCGATCCGTTCGTGCGGTGGCTTCGGAAGTGACCTCGATGCGCGAGAGTCTTCAGGACGTCGCCGAGACCAAGCTGGAACTCGGCCAAACTCCCTTGTTCGTACTTTCGGAGGGACGTCGCCGAGCCGACTTCTGGCTCGAGATGCAAGAAGATCTCACGAGACTTTCCGAAGCCAGCGAATGGCAGGTTGCCGAAGGCACGGGCCATTACATTCATCATGAGCAGCCCCAACTTGTAGTCGAAGCGATTCGCCGCGCAGTCGTGCTCGCAAGGACGGAGGTATCCGGTCTCTCAGGGGCCTACTCGCACTCAGGGGAGCCCGCCTCGTTTGCACGCACGCCTCGCTGACGGACGATCGGACAGGAGCACTCCGAACAGGACTGTCGCTAGAGACTCAGTGAGTCCAGTTACTACTGGCCAGATATTTCGGTTCCCGTTCGCCGTTGCAGTTCATGTTCCAGGCGCTTGCCACAGGCCCACCGTGTGACCGGCCAAGGCCCGCCAGCCCCGCTCAAGTCTGATACTTTGGGGCCGTGAGACACCTGACAGTCGCCATTGCCGTCCTCGCGACGGGCCTCGCCTGCTCGACCACGACCAAGGAATCCCCCATCAGCACAGATGCCACCGTGTCTCCAAGGGAGATCCTGCAGGACGATGACGGCAATCCGGTCGGGGTGATGGCCGGCGGGACGCTGTTTCTGAGTGGCGTAACCCCTGCGGACAGCAATGCCGCAATCGCCGACCAGACCAACTCCGCTATGGTACGGCTCGGTGAAGTACTGGGCATGGCAGAACTCGGTTACTCCCATGTTGTGAGTTGCCACGTCAATCTGTCGGACATGGACAACTACGCCGAGATGAACTCGGTCTACGGCAGCTTCTACGAGGAGGGCAGGTATCCGGCACGGACGACCGTGGAAATGCCGGGCTTGCCGGACGGCGCGGGTATTCTGCTGCTGTGCGTAGCCTATGCGGATGCTTCCGAGATTTCGGTGATTCGGCCGCCCGCGGACCGAATCCCTTCTGCGATGGGCCCATATTCCTCGGCCGTGCGGGCTGGCCGCACGGTCTACGTGTCCGGGCAGGGCGGTCGGCACCCGACCACTAGCGAGATCTCGGACACGGCCGGCGGGCAGGCGGCGCAGACCCTGCGTACGATCGGCGTCATCCTCGAGGCCGCAGGCCTCGCCCATGACAACGTGGTGCTAGCCAACTCGTACTTCCCCCCTTCCACCGTGGCCTCGGACGTGAACGCCGAGTTCGAGGCCGTCTTCAGTACCGGCGGCGCACCGAGTCACTCGAACGTGCCGTTGGCCCGTCTTCCCGGCGATATCGCGGTAGAAATCACCTTCATAGCCGTGGATGACAACTACGTGACCCGTCTATTCATGCACGACCAAGAGCCCACAGCGGTATCCAGTCCGGTCTCGCTGAGCGGAGGCGTGGCTTATACATCTGCCATGACTGGCAGGGGGGAGACCTTCCGGGACCAGGTTTCGAGCGCGATCGACACCCAGGAAGCGGCGCTTGAGCTGGCCTTGATGGGCTTGTCGAACGTCGTGCGTGTTGTCGCATACCTGAGCGACATGGGGGACCTCGGCGAGCTTCGGGCCGTGCTGGCCGAGCGATTCCCAGACGGACCTCCCGCGCTGGCGGCTGTCCAGACCCGGCATGCCGAGGGCTCCCTCGTGGAGCTCGAGATGATCGGAGTGAAGTGAGTCTGCCCCTGTCTTTGGGGCGACCGGGCGAGCCGGTCCGGTAGCGCCTCCTACCCGTGGAACCAGCGGCCGGCTCCGCTACAATCAGCCGCGCTTCCTATTTCAATTGGTCGAACTCAAGCTTTCATTTGGCCGATAATACTTGGCGCGCAGCATGTACTTCCGCTTGGTCGATCGAAGGATTCGCGAAACCCTGGCGGACACCAGAGTCGTACTGCTTTGTGGTCCAAGGCAATCAGGGAAGACTACGCTCGGCCGATCGATTGCGGGCACCGAGATGCCAGTCCTGAACCTAGATGACTTGACGACCCTTGACGCTGCTCGTTCTGACCCGGTCGGCTTCTTGCGCGGTTACGACCGGGCGGTCATCGACGAGATCCAAAGGGTGCCGGACTTGGTCCTAGCCATCCAGGCCAGCCTAGATGCCGACCGGCGCCCGGGACGCTTCCTGCTAACCGGATCAGCGAACCTGATGACTTTGCCGCGGGTTGCCGACTCCCTCGCCGGCCGGACGGGCATCGTCCGCCTGCTACCACTGCCTCAGGCAGAAGTACGTGGGCGTCTCGGAGAGCCTGTTTCTCGTGCACACGCTGCCGCCTTGGTGCCCGACCACGCTGAAGCGCATCACGAAGTCCCCTAAACTGCATCTCCTTGACGCCGGGTTGCTGGCAGCACTGAGAGGGATTGCACCCGGTCGCGTGCGACGGGATCGGAAGGTGTTTGGGCCGATTCTGGAGACATTCGCCTTGGGGGAGCTTTTCAAACTCGCGAGTTGGGCCAACGACCGGTACGAGTTCTTCCACTTCCGCGACAAGGACCGTCGGGAGGTCGACATCGTCATCGAGGACAGCCGCAGGCAGATCGTTGGTGTCGAGCTGAATGCTTCGGCGACAGTGTCTCAGGAGGACTTTTCTGGCCTGCGCCGGCTCGCAGCCGGCTCCGGCGCAAACTTCAGGTTGGGACTGGTTCTGTACGACCATGACCGCACTGTAGAATCCGGCGAACGAATGGCGGCCGCGCCCATCGCATCGCTTTGGTCATGACCTCGAATTCGTGACAATCCTCACAGAGGCGCACCAGCCTCGGCGCGGTGCTGAGGACGCTGGTCAGATCCGGCACGCCGAGAGCTCGCTCGTGGCGAACGAGATCATCGGCGAGCGGTGAAGTTTCCCCTGACCGGGCATCGAGAAAGCCAACTCATTGCTAGCATGGACCTTCCATGCACTCCCACTCGAGCAAGGAGTCCATCCTGGCCAACCCGACGAGTCCGTTCCCCGTGCGCAGCGCGAATTCCGCAACTTCGATGCTCGAGAGAATGGCCGCTACGGCCTTCCAAGGCCGCCAATTGGGCCAGGCATTCGATGTCTGGAAGGCGATGCTGGCGGATCCGGAGTGCACGATCCTGATGGGCCTGTCCGGAGCGATGGTGCCCGCCGGAATGCGCCGCGTAGTGCGGTTCATGATCGAGAGCCGGCTCATCGATATCCTGACGTCGACCGGTGCCAACTTCTTCCACGACATCCACGAGACCAAGGGATTCCACCACTACCAAGGATCGCCCGACATGGACGATGAGGTACTGGGCGAGGTCATGGTGGACCGGATGTACGATGTGCTGGCGGATGAGGTGCGCTTTCGCGAGCACGATCTCTGGATCGGGACGTTTGCCTCCCGTCTGGACCAGACCAGACCCTATACAACGCGCGAGTTCCTCTACAAGCTGGGCTTGGAGGTCGGCAGCGATTGCCAGGAGGACGGGATCGTTACCGCGGCGGCGAAACACGGAGTGCCACTGTTCTGTCCCGCGATCGGCGACAGTTCGATCGGGATCGGCGTGGCAGAGAGCCGGCACCGGGGGGAGAACCGGCTGATGTTCGACATGATGGCGGACGTTCTGGAGATCACGAATGCCGTGGCCGACTCCAAGGCGACAGGAGTCATCTACTTCGGGGGCGGCACGCCGAAGAACTACACCCAGCAGTCGGAGGTGGTTGCGATCCTGATGAATAGGGGCAAGAGCGGCCATCGGTACGGCATCCAGGTCGTTACCGATGCGCCCCACTGGGGCGGGCTCTCGGGCTGCACGCTCGCCGAATCCCAGAGCTGGGGGAAGATTGCGAAGGGCGCGAGGATGGTGGACTGCCACTGCGATTCGACGATCGCGATGCCGCTGTTGGTCTCGGCGCTGGCCGAACAGCAGGAACTGTTGGCGAAGCGGTGTCCGCCAGCGTTCGACATGGGGCGCGTCCTGAAGATGCGCGTGCCGTAGGAATCGGCTCGGCCTATCGCAGCCGACTCAGGTACTCCACCAGGTCGACCAGATCGTCGACGTTCATTTGCTCCTGCAGGTCGTCCGGCATTGCGGAGACCGTCGACACGCGCCGTTCGAGGACTTCGGCCTTGGGAAACTCAGAGACGATCCCTCCCTCCATGCGCAGAGTCACGGACCCGCCACTCTCGTCGATCACGAAGCCCGAGACCTCCTCCTGGCTTGACAGCGTCAAGTGCTCCAGTCGGAAGTCCGGCGAAACACCGGCCGTCGGGTCCAGTATCGACTCGTACAGTCCCGCCTTCGAAAGCTTGTCCCCGATCTTCGACAACTCAGGCCCGAAGTTGGTGCCGGCCCCATTGACGACGTGGCAGTCGCCGCAGGTCGCACTCTGGAACACATCGGCACCCTTTTGGGGATTCCCGACATAGACAAGGAGCTCGGTCATCTGCGGCACCGGTTCATCGTTCTTCAGAGGTGGCACAGGGAAGTGCTTCGCCGCCTCGTCGCGCAAGCGGACGTGCATGGAGCGCGTGATCGATGCGCCCGCGACTTCTGCGAGGTCGGCAGGGAACTCGCCTCGGCGAGCCAGGTCCAGCATCGCTTCGGCACCCTGGCTGAACCCTGCCAGCGATCTCACGGCGCGGTCTCGCACGGGGGGTGGCAATCGCTTGTCGAGCACGACCCCCCTGAGGAAAGGGACAGCGGAACTCGTCCGCGTGTTGCCGACGGCCTCCACGGCAGCCTCGGACAGGTCTGAATGAGACCGGACGAACTCCAGGATCGCGTCGCCCTGGCCTGCGTCCAGTAGAGTGCGGACGGAAGCTATGCCTATGGGGTTGTCCCTGTTCCGTGCCGCGACTTCAATCAGCGACGGATAGTGTTGGACCAGTTCGTACCTCTGGACCAGACGGGCGAACTGCGGGGTCGCCTCTCCGCGCCGCAGGAGATCCTCCACAGCCTTGTGGTCGGAGGAGCCAGACTCCACGTCGAGCCTTGGAAGGCGTAGCAGTGCCTCGGAAGCGACAAAGAAGTCGCGCGGTTCTCCGCTGCTGGAACGGCCGAGGGCCAGCCGCCTCAGATTCCGGGTCTTGGCGTCGTTGGCAGACTGGAAATCGAACGCTCGGAGATATCGCGCCGCGGAAGCACCGTGTCCTTCCGGGCCGTCCAAGATCCGTCTCAGGTAATCCGGAGTGACAGTTGCACGCGAACGCCAGATGACATCCCGCCCTGACGGTGTGTTCCAGTTCGATCCTTCACTGGCCAGCCACTTGGCCAGGCAGGAATCCCACTTTCCGTCGGCGCCAATACCGAGCGCCTCGAGGTACCAGCGGTCGCCGGCCACGTGCTGATTCGCCAGTCGCGCCCACAATGCCGCGGCTCTCTGAGAAGACTCGTTCCTGAGCGCGATCGCGCATTCGCGCCGGACCTGCGGCGACGAGTCCGTGCTGATGGATTCGAGGAGGGGAAGCATGTCCATCCCTGTGCGGCGCGCTGCCCGGATGCCGACGACACGGATGTCTTCATCGGAATCCTTCAAGGCGTCTGCGATGTAATCCGGTCCGGTCGATTCGTTGCGAGCGAGGAGCCAGAGCGCCCTGGCGCGATGGCGGGTCTCGCTCGCCCGCCTAAACAGCGAGGCAAGCGCGCCCTCGGCGTCCACTTGAGCACTGTCCAGAGCGTTCCAGGCCAGATAGCGGACATCGTGGTTCGGGCTCTTCAGTGCCTCGACTGCCGAGTCCACCGAATCGTAGTCTTGACTCGGAGGGCGGTACGCGTGCCCGACAGGCGCAATACGGAAGATACGACCCCGCTCAAGGTCTTCCTGACGATTCCAGCCAATGACGGGGTCGTACCAGTCGCTCACGAAGAGCGATCCGTCAGGAGCGACAGCGACGTCGACGGGCCGCACCCACTTGTCACGCTCGCCCTTGAGGATGTCGACCGATCGGGCCGAGTAACCCGCTCCATGCTTGTCGGCCACGATGCCCCTCAGTACGCCCGGGCCGGCATCGGTAGCGAGGATCTGGTCCCAGAACACCTTGGGCAGCAATCTGCCCTCGTATGAAGTGACGCCAGTTGGCGACCCCGCCCCGGTGACCAGGAGGTTCGGCACTACCCCTGGGTCATTCTGGTGCCAGTGACGGTATGGAACTTCGTCATGCTGGCCGGTGCGCTCAACCTGGTTCCCCGCTCCGGTCAATTCGTCCCGGTAGCCATAATTCCCGAACTCGAGGATGAAGCTCAGGCGGCAGGCATAACTGCCATCATTGTCGTTGTCGGACTGCCAGAGTCCGCCCAGAGAATCGACTGCCACCTCGTAGTTGTTGCGGAAGTTGTGACCCAGCACCTCCATGCCGGTCCCGTCCGGGTTGCAGCGGAACACCATTCCGCCCTGGTAGGGGCTCGTAGAGTCGGCGAGCGCAGCCTCGAAAGCGGGTCGCGGCATTTCGGGGTTGTCGCGCAACTGCCGGACATAGTTCCTGTCCAGAACCGGGTGCCCCGCGCCGTCCATGGCGAGTCGTCCGTCCTTGTCGTGGACGTACCGGCCAGCGTTGCCCATGTTCCAGTAGAAACGTCCGTCGGGGCCGAAGGACAGCGAGTGAGTTGAGTGGTCGTTCTGGGGCGCACCGGAATTAGTAAACAGGTACTCCTTCCTGTCCGGTAGGTCGTCACCATCGTCATCGGTGAACACGATCACGTTGGGCGCGGCGGTCACGATCACCTTGTTGCCCAATACCGCGATTCCAAGCGCAGCGTCCACGTCCCTGCCTTGGTAGTAGACCTTCGAGGAGTCCGCCACGCCGTCTCCGTCCGAGTCCTCGAGAATCAGGATCCGGTCGCCGTCGGGTCTCGTGTCGTTGCGTGCGTGCTCTCGGTAGTTCACGACGTCACAGGCCCAGACCCGGCCGCGTTCGTCCACATCGATGTTGGTGGGATTGGAGAGCATCGGCTCCGACGCAAAGAGAGTTGCCTCGAGCCCTGGGTAGACCTCGAGATTCGCGACGGCGACCTTGGCGTCGCGCCGGTCAGGCGCATCGGACGAGCACGAAACGGTGCTGACCAGCACTGCGAGGACCGGGAGCGGTACGGGGTAACGGCGGAGTGTCCACATCTCAGTTGGCAACCTGTCTTGCCAAGGTCCTGGGGAACCGAACCAGCCGGCAAGACAGGGGTTCACCAAGAACTTACCGTAAGTGCCGGGCTGGATGCTCCCGAAGAAACTGTCATCGGTTGGATGCTCGCAGGCCAAGGAGACTGCCCCAGAATTGTTCGACCGAGGTCAGGCCTTGGATCCGGTCCATGGTCCAGGCTCCGGCCACGAATCCGCGTCGCTTTGGAACCACGCGAGTTGCGAGACTGGTCAGCAACGGGAAATCGCGGGCATTGAGCACGGCTGCAGCGGTACCAGGCGCTCGGGAGTGTGCATAAAAGAGTGATTTGGTCGAGACTCCAGCAGCATTCTGGTAAATTGCGGTGTCGCCGCAGAGATTCCTTGAGAGCAGCCTTCTCGACACTCGCGGTGGCAGTGCCTGCTCTGCATGAGAATCAACGCCATTGAAACCATCCGTTTGGGCGAATTCCCCAACTTGATCTGGGTTCGCGTCCGGACCGACGAGGGTCTTGTCGGTCTCGGAGAGAGCTTTTTTGGCGCATCCGTAATCGAGACCTACTTGCACGATGTAGTCGCTCCGCAGGTCGTAGGCGAAAACCCGTTGGAAGTCGAGCGGCTCTCACGCAAGCTGGTCGGATACCTCGGGTTCCGTTCGACTGGCGCGGAGATGCGCGGAAACTCCGCGGTTGACATTGCATTGTGGGACCTTTGGGGCAAGGCCACGAACCAGCCGATCTACCAGTTGCTCGGCGGCGCCCATCGTCAGAGCGTTCGAATCTACAACACCTGTGCAGGCTACCGATACATCCGCGGCTCGCGACAGGAAACGGCGAATTGGGGACTCCCGGATGTCCCTGAGGGTCCCTACGAAGACCTCGATGCCTTCTTGCACCGGGCGGGAGAACTGGCCCAGAGTCTGTTGGAAGACGGCGTGACGGGAATGAAGATCTGGCCATTCGACCCCTACGCAGAAGCTTCCGACGGGCTTTACATCTCGGCGCCTGACCTGAGGAACGCCCTCGGTCCATTTGAAATGATCCGGAAGGCGGTCGGCGACCGGATGGACATCATGGTCGAGTTCCACTCGCTATGGAACCTGCCCGCAGCGATTCGAATCGCACAGGCACTCAAGCCATATGACACGTTTTGGCACGAAGACCCCATCAAGATGGACAGCCTCACGAGCTTGCAGCAGTACGCCGCCCGAAGCAATGCCCCGGTTTGCGCATCGGAGACGCTCGGCAGCCGGTGGGCTTTCCGTGACCTGCTGGAAACAGGTGCTGTCGGGGTCGTGATGCTGGATTTATCCTGGTGTGGCGGCCTAACCGAGGCGCGAGCGGTCGCGGCGATGGCCGAGGCTTGGAAGCTGCCCATCGCGCCGCATGACTGCACAGGACCGATCGTGTTAGCGGCGTCGACACATCTGTCGGTGCATGCACCGAACGCGTTGATCCAGGAAACGGTCCGAGCCTTCTATCACGGATGGTACCGGGATCTCGTAACCGAATTGCCGGAGATCGAGCGTGGGACAATCCGAGCTTCCAGTGCACCCGGCCTAGGGACGGATCTCCAGCCTGGAATCGAGGACCGGCCCGATGCGATCGTCCGCACAACCCCGGCCTGAGTCGTCAGACGCGACCGTCATTGCGGCCTGCGACGCAGAGTCGCATCACCCGCGGGCACTGGGTCTGCGCGACGACGGTAGCTGCCCGAATGGCCCGGTAGTTGTTGGGAGCAGGGCCGAACGTCGAAAGCAGGTGGACGCGAGGCGGTGACTGCCAAGTTCTCGCTTCGACAACTCGGAAGCGAAGGCTCCCGCTAGCGCATCCAGTCATCGAGATTCGCGTTCACGAAGTCGTCATCGGTGAGGTGCGGATACGCTTCGCAGACTCGAGCAATCTCCTCCTTCTGGCCCAATGACAGGCCTTCTCCTTCGTCAAGGCACCAGGTTCCCTGCATCAAGCCCTGCCTCCGCAACACCTCGTGGATCCCCGCGATACAGCCCGAGAAACCGTTGCGGGCGTCGAACACGGCTGCATTGGCATCGGTCACTTCGGCGTTCAGGCGGAGAAGCGCCGCAGGCGAGTGATCCTGCGTATCGTTCATGGCACCGCGGCAGCGCCGCCAATAGCGACAAGCCGATCGCGTCCAGATTGCCCAGTGCCCGAGCAATCCGCCGACGAATTGGGTCTCGGAGTCCCCGACCGCGAACCGCGTCAGCAGGTCCGCCAAGATGTTGTCGTCGTTGCCCGTATAGAGCGCGATCTCCCCTGCCCTACCCGATTCGCAAACAGCGCGCAGGACCTCGAGCGTACTGTAACGGTCGAACGGCGCGACCTTGATCGCTCCCACGTTCTCGATTTCGCAGAACTGGCGCCAGAACTCGTAATGCAGCGGGACACCGCCAACGGCGGGCTGCAGGTAGAAGCCCATGAGCGGAATGGCTTCAGACACTGCCTTGGCGTGGTCGACAAGCTGGCCAAGGCTGCAGTCCCTGAAACCACCGTAGCTCAGCAGGCCGAGGTGGTAGCCGAGGTCGCTAGCTACCCGCGCCTCGGCCACCGCCTGCTTCGTCGGTCCGACGATTCCTGCAACCCGGATCATCGGAGGCCCGTCCCGATCCTGTTTCTCGTTCAGTGTGTCGGCCGCGAGCGCCAAGACAGGCTCGTACAGGCCGACACCGGGATCCCGGATGGCGAACTGCGTGGTATGTACGCCAACCGCAACTCCACCGGCACCGGCAGCGCGATAGTAGCGGGTAAGGGCGCGCTGCCTGCGCTCATCGAGGAGCCTCCGGGAATTCAGAGCCAGCGGGTGGGCCGGAATAACGGCCCCGGAAAGCAGATGGCGTTGGACCGCCCGATCCAACCTCGGGAACGCAGCCATCGGCCCTGAGTGATCTCGGAAGATCCTGTACCGATTACGCTGCCCGGAAGTCAGCCCGCGCACGGGCTGTCAGCCGGCCGACAATCTCCGGAAGCGTGGCATCCGCACGCTCCTCGATTTCGGAAGGCAGCTGGTCCTGGATCGGATGGGGCACGTATACGGCGTCGAAGTCAGACCTGCCCAGGGCAGACGCCTGGGCACGGGCAGCTGAACGGAACACGTCCGTGGCGATCGAGATTGCCGGGATACCGGCGTTCTCCATGCGAACCGAGTCGTGCAAACTGCACGTCGTGCAAGACCCTCAATCGGCCAAAGCCTCGATGACGGCGTGCGGCTGCGCCTTTCGCACGTCGGCGAGCACAGCTTCCGGCGCTGGCTTGGCGAATGTGGGTTTGGCGAAGCGGAACACCTCGGACACGCCGTACCGGTCTTTCAACAACACTTCGAGACGATCCAGGAAGATCGAGCCTCCCGGCTTGCTGATGTCGAGCAGCGCGATGCGCGTGCCGTCGAGCGACCCGAGGCGCGACGGGGCCGAGCCCGACGGGGGAACGCGTTCGTCAAGGGGATTCACGAGCCTAGTAGCCAATGTTCTCTTACCTCCTGCCGACGAGAGACATGCATAGAGTACCAGCGCCATATCGCCCGGGTACCGTCAGTCGATTTCGTGGCATACCATCTGGCTTCCTCGCGGTCCCGTCGCCCAGGATCCCAGTACAGCGGAGAACTTGCCTGCCGGACCACCCGCCACCATGACGCGAATCGATTCTGGTTTTCGGAACTTCCGGTAGCAGAGAATGTCCCGGATCACGCATTCCTCGTAAGCCCCTGCCTCGTGCGTTCCCTCACCGCCGTCCCCGTCATACTCGCTCAGGGGAACTCCGGTGTTCTCGAACAAGTATTCGACCACGTCGCGCTTCGTGAAACCGTTCCGGCCGAGCGTAGCCGCGTGTTCCGGACCGATCACCACCAGCGCTTCCGAACGTCGGCAAACGCGATGGCTCCACAGGTTGGCCAGCACGGGACAGATCGACCGCAGCAGCACCTCGGCCGTTCGGGCCTTGTGCTCGCTGACCGGGCGCGGGGGTTCGGCACAGTAGAACGTCACGGCGTCGCGGCCCTGACCGATACCGAAATCCTCCGACAACGGCCCCCACGGGCTAGCTTCCTCGTTCTCGCCGATGACGTAGCTGAACCGCCCAGGGTTGCCCATGGTAGACATGTCGATCCTACCGGGAGACGCTCCGCCGAGGTTGCGCAGGATCAACTGCAAGGCTCTTCCGATCGTCGAGTTCGCTCGTGCCGCGTTCGAGAAGACGTTGCTGCCGCAGGCGAATCCCAGTTCGAGTCGAACGGGACCGTTGATCACAGCCAATGGAGCGGCGAAGTGCGTCGTACCCTGGACACCGTGGATATCGAGCTTCTCGTCGCATAGGGCACGGACTGCAGGGACCAGTACGCGCATGTATTCCGGGAGACACCCGGCCATCACGGCATTGGCCGCGATCTTCTCCACGCTGGCGGGGGCGTAGTTCGGTGGCACGTGCGCCACGACTTCGTCCGGCCCGAGAGACGTGCCGGCCAGCATCCGTTCGACTCGCTCCACCGTTGGCGGAACCACCGGGAGCGGGTCCGCAAATCCCTGTTCGTAGCAAAACTCCTCCGGTCCGATCTCGTCCGGCACCTCGACCCGCGAAGCCCGAAGACCTCGTCGCGCGTAGAGGTCGACAGCCGGTACCGACCCGTCGCCAGAGGGAGGCTCGAGGTGGCGCGATACGCAGCCCGGCTGGAAATCAGGATTGCCGTCACCAGCCCTGATTGGCGCGGGCGACGGAGCTCCGGACAGTTCCGCGAGGACAGCGGCCAGGCGGTTGAGATCGGCCTTGTCGAATCCTTGGGAGGTTGCATCAATCCTCCCCTCCCGGTCCAGAAGGAGCAGGGCCGGCACCGCCTCCAAACTGCAGGCGGCGCTAGCGGTCAATCCCCGGTCGAATCGGATGGGCAGTTCCAAGCCCAGTGATCGGACCAAGCTAGCGGTTTCGGTCTCCTTGTCCTGCGAAACCGCGACAACGGCAGCTCGGCCAGCGAATTGGCGATCCAGGTCGTCCAGGTACCGCAAGGCAAGGTGGCAAGCCGGGCAGTCCGTCTTGAAGAAGGCGACCAGAGCAGGGCCGCCCAGGCGCTGGCCATCGATTCCAGGAGCGCTCTCTCCGTTGCTGAGCATCCGCCCTCCAGTTTCTAAGAACAGGTCGGAACGATCCGGTGCAATTGGATGCACACCGACTCCGACCAGCGCCCATGCTACACGACGACGAACCTGCCAGTGTTGCCTCGATCCCTCGTCCAGCCACTCGACTGGGATTGCAAGGGTCCTTGCGGCTGCTTTCGGGGCTGGCTAACCCGGGAAGGGCCGACCCAGGACCCCCGTTTCTGGAGAAAGAACTCCCCCCGCTCGCCAGCGACAACCACGAACGCGAACCTATACTGAAATGTGTCAGAACTACCTCCCCTTACGTTATCCGAAGGCGAAATGCGAAAGCTGGGGTACCAAGTGATTGATATGCTCGTCAAGCACGTCTGCGAGATGAGAGAAAAACCTCCGACTCGGGCCGAACCTCAGGCAACTCTTGCTGCCCTTTTCCGGGAGCCTCCTCCTCAGGGAAGTCAGAGTCTTGAGACCCTGTTGCGAACAGCTGAGGAGACTATTTTCGCCAACGTTATGTACATAGACCACCCACGGTTTTTCGCCTTCGCTCCTAGCCCCAACAATTTCGTCAGCGTCATGGCCGATGCATTGACGAGCGGATTCAATCCTTTCGCCGGGGTTGCACTGGAAGGTTCGGCCGCGGCCGAGATCGAGGTGACCGTGCTGGATTGGCTCTGCCAGATTTGCGGTTTCCCTGAATCCGCCGGGGGCGTGCTTGTCAGCGGCGGTTCGATGGCGAACCTAACTGCCTTGGCAACAGCAAGAAAGATCACACTCGGGGATGATTGGCACAGTGCCGCGGTATATTGCTCTGACCAAACGCATTCCTCCGTCGGCCGGGCCATGGGGATCCTTGGCTTCCGTGCGAATCAGCTCAGAGAGATGCCGTCCGATGACGAGTACCGCATTGAGCTGGATGCGCTGCACGCGACCATCCTTCGAGATCGCCAGAACGGCATTCGGCCATTCTGCGTTGTTGGAAATGCAGGGACAATCAACACGGGATCTGTCGACCCTTTATCGGAGATTTCACGTATCTGCAAGGATGAAGGATTGTGGTTTCATATTGACGGATCTTATGGAGCACCTGCGCTGCTAACAGACGAGGGACAATCAGTTCTATCTGGGATTCAGAATGCAGATTCGTTAACTTTGGATCCTCACAAATGGCTCTTTCAACCATACGATATCGGATGTGTTCTTGTACGAAACAGTCAGTGGATGGAACGAACATTTCAAGTTCTTCCCGAGTACTTGAAAGCCGTTATTAGCTGGGGAGATGGGGTCAACTTCTGCGATCGAGGTCCGGAGCTCACTCGGAGGTTTCGCGCATTCAAGCTGTGGATGTCGATCAAGGCGTTCGGTCTGGGCGCGTTCCGGAAGGCCATCGAAGTCGGCTTGGACAACGCACGGTTCGCGGAGCACCGGCTACGAGCGGGCGGGAATTGGGAGATTCTCACTCCGGCTGCGCTCGCAGTCCTAACGTTTCGCTACCGACCGAGCGGCGTTTCTGAGTCCGACCTAGACCGCATCAACCTCTCCATCAGCCAGAACTGCCTCGCCAACGGTTTCGCCATGGTAATGACAACTGAGCTTCGAGGCAAGACGGCCATTCGGCTCTGCACAATCAACCCACGGACTACCCGCAAAGACATTTCGGAGACGATTCATCATCTTGAGCAAGTCGGTGCATCGGCCGGGCGATCGCTCGGACACAGCGGCTAGGCCGCTGCTGATGGGATTGGGCCGACCCCAGGAAACAGTGGCCCGCATGTGGCTCGACCCTCTTGCCTGCAGGACTGCACAGCGGTCAGGTCGGGATGAAGCGGGGCGCCAGCTCCGCGACGGACCGAACGAGTCCAGATCCGACAGAGCCGCACGGCTTGCTCCATTCCGAAAGCGCCAGGGGCGGATCGGCCGAGCATGGTCGGCTCGGGGACCGGTGCGAGGCCAGAGAGAGGGTGGCCCCGCTCGCCCGGCCGCGTTCGATCTGAAGAGGAACCAGACCGAAATCGGATTGTGGATCCGCTGACTAGGGAGCATGCGGGCCTAGCGGCCAACCTCGAAGGAACTCCTCCCGGCCCCAAACGAACCAAGATCCCGGCAATTGAATTGGCCTCGGAGCGGGGTCCGTCCCGATGGTAGAATACTAGTCTCAGCGAGGCGCTTCTATCCTCCCGCCCGCGATGAAGTTCGGCGTCGTCATTTTTCCCGGCTCGAACTGCGATCATGATGCGCTCTATGCGCTGTCGCACAATCTCGGGCAGCATGTCACTGAGATCTGGCACGAGTCCGAGGATTTGGGCGACGTGGACGCGGTATTCCTGCCCGGCGGCTTCTCGTACGGCGACTACCTACGGTGCGGAGCCATCGCCCGCTTCTCCCCGGTGATTCGGTCCGTGCGCACGTTCGCTCGCTCGGGAGGGATGGTAATCGGCGTCTGCAACGGCTTCCAGATCCTGTGCGAGACGGGCCTGCTGGAGGGTGCGCTTATCCGCAATCGAGACCTTCGATTCATTTGCCGAACCGTCGACGTGGTACCGGGGACATCAGACTCGGCATTCACTTCCGCCTGCAGGGCAGACCGGCCCATGCGGATTCCAATCGCACACGGTGAGGGATGCTACATCGCGGACGACGCAACGCTGGACCGGCTGGAGTCGGAAGACCGCGTCGCATTCCGCTACCACGGCCACAACCCCAACGGCTCCTGTCGCAACATCGCAGGGATCCTGAATGAAGGGCGGAACGTGCTCGGCATGATGCCGCACCCCGAAAGGGCCTGCGACACGACTGTTGGATCGACGGACGGGCTTGCGGTATTCCAGTCGATGATCGCCGCAAGGGGGGCTGTAAGCGCAGGCTATGCAGCCTGAGGTCAACGAGCACGTCGCCGCAGAGCACGGGCTCACTGCGGAAGAATACAGTCGAGTGACTGAGCGCTTGGGCCGCGTGCCGTCGATGACTGAGCTCGGGATCGTGGGCGTGATGTGGAGCGAGCATTGCTCCTACAAGAGCTCGCGCCTCCATCTCAGGAAACTCCCGACGCGTGGGCGGCGCATCCTCGTGGGACCCGGGGAGAACGCCGGAATCGTTGATATTGGCGGCGGCTGGGCCGCCGCTTTCAAGATCGAGTCCCACAATCACCCGAGCTTCATCGAGCCTTTCCAGGGCGCGGCTACAGGCGTCGGCGGCATCCTGCGAGACATCTTCACGATGGGAGCGCGTCCTGTCGCGGTTCTGGACGCTCTCCGTTTCGGACCGCCGGACGACCCGGAGGACGGGGCCGTCAACCGGCGCGTGATCCGGGGCGTCGTGGAAGGCATCGCCCATTACGGCAATTGCATCGGCGTACCCACGGTTGGGGGCGAGTGTGCCTTCGACCCTTGCTTCAGCGCCAACCCGCTCGTCAATGTCTTCGCGCTCGGTGTCTTCCGGCAGGACTCGATCTTCCTCGGAGCAGCCAAGGGCGTTGGCAATCCCGTCATCTACGTCGGTGCCAAGACCGGCAGGGACGGTATCCAGGGTGCCTCGATGGCATCCGCCGAGTTCGACGAGGACTCCGACGCCAAGCGCCCCAACGTGCAGGTCGGGGACCCGTTCCTAGAGAAGCTGCTGCTGGAAGCATGCCTGGAGGCGATGCGTACCGGAGCCATTCTCGGCATCCAGGATATGGGGGCCGCGGGTCTGACCTGCTCGACAGCCGAGATGGGCGACCGGGGCGGGGTGGGAATCGAGATCGAACTCGACCGGGTCCCGCAGCGCGAGGCCGGCATGACGCCGTACGAGATCATGCTGTCGGAGTCCCAGGAGCGGATGCTGCTGGTTGCCGAGCGCGGGCGGGAGGACGAAGTGCTCGGGGTCTTCAGCAAGTGGGGACTGGACGCGGTAGAGATCGGAACCGTCACGGGAGATGGCAGGCTCCGGGTCCGGCATCACGGCGAGGTTGTGGCCGAGTTGGAGAACAGATTCCTGAGCGATGACGCCCCGCTCTACGATCGGCCGCGAACGACTCCCCGCCGGTCGGCGCCCTTGCACGGCCCGGAACTGCCGGACACGAGCGGGGAGGACCTGCTGACAGGCCTCGAGGCCCTGCTCGCTTCTCCCGAACTGAGTTCAAAGCGGTGGATCTGGGAGCAGTACGACTACCAAGTGAGGACCAACACCACCGCCGGGCCAGGTGGAGACGCCGCCGTGATCCGAATCAAGGAGGCGGGGGTTTCGCTGGCGATGTCCTTGGATGGAAACTCCCACTATTGCGCGTTGGAACCGCGGCTGGGGACGTGGCTGATGGTTGCCGAGTGCTGCAGGAACCTAGCCACGGTCGGCGCGACACCGATCGGCGCTACCAACAATCTGAACTTCGGCAATCCGGAGAAGCCCGACATCATGGCCCAGTTGGTGGAATCGATCGAGGGTCTCGGCGAGGCCTGCCGGCATTTCGGCACCCCCATCACCGGGGGCAACGTGAGCCTCTATAATGAAACCCTCGGCAGCGGCATCGACCCGGCACCTGTGGTCGGTATCGTGGGGATTCTGGACCACGTCGAGGCCCCGCCCGGCCCTTGCTTCTCGGAAGAAGGCGACAGCGTCGTGCTCGTAGGAGGGATCCTTCCGGGCGCGTCCGACCGGCTCACGGAGCGCTTCGGGTCGTCGCAGTTCGCCAAGTCGGTACTCGGCATGACATGGGGGCTGCCTCCCGCGCTCGATCCGGACTACGAATCGGCCGTGCAGGAGACGACGCGCCGGATTGTCCGGCAGGGACTCGCCCGAGCCGTCCATGACGTTGGCGCGGGCGGACTGGCCGTGGCCTTGGCGGAATGCTGCTTCGGGCCCGCTCGAACCGGAGCCCGAATCAGCCTCCTCGGAGACTTCACAGTCCGGGAAGCACTGTTTCACGAGGCTCCTTCGCGCGTGCTCGTCTCCGCTGCACCAGCCGATGTGCCCGAGATCGCCCGCATCGCTTCGGAGCAGGGCGCGGAGGCTATGGTGATCGGGGAAACGGGGGGATCGACACTGTCAGTTCGGTGGAACGGCTCGGACTGCTTGGAGGTTCCGGTCGGGCGGCTCTACGAAACGTGGGACACTGCGTTCGAGAGATCGGTGGAAGTCCAGTGAGAATCGATTCGACTCGACACCGGGCGGCCGCCGACGGATCCCAAGACCGGTTCCGCGAGGAATGCGGCGTTTGCGCGGTGTTTGGCCATCCTGAGGCCGCGAATTTGGTGTATCTGGGACTGCATGCCCTGCAACACCGCGGCCAGGAAAGCGCGGGAATCTGCTCAAGTGACGGCACGACCATCCGCACCATGAAAGGCATGGGACTCGTCAACGACGTGTTCGGCTCGTCGGGTTTCGAGGACCTGACTGGGCACATGGCGATCGGCCATACCCGCTATTCGACCGCCGGCGAGGTGGTTTCGCTCAATGCCCAGCCGTTCTATGTGGAATGCAACAAGGGCGCGCTGGCCGTGGCCCACAACGGGAACCTGACCAACGGCCCGCTGCTGCGGCACCAGCTCGAGATGGAGGGATCCATCTTCCAAGCCACCAGCGACACCGAGATCATTCCTCACCTGATGGCCCACTCGCGGGAGCAGACCCTGCAGCACGCCCTCCGCGAATCGCTCATGCGACTCGACGGTGCGTACTCGCTCGTGCTCATGGGGAAGGATCAGATTATTGTCGCGCGCGACGCACGCGGATTCCGGCCCCTGTCGTACGGGACTATGGAGCACAAAGGGAGCACCGTGCACGTGTTCGCCTCCGAGACCTGCGCCTTCGACCTGATCGGGGCCCGCTACCGAGGGGAGGTAGACCCCGGTGAAATGATCGTCGTTAACAGAGACGGCTTGAGCCGTCAAGGATTCGCTACCGCCGAACGCCGATCGCAGTGCGTGTTCGAGCATGTGTATTTCTCGCGTCCGGACTCGGTCATCTTCGGCCGTCCTGTCGAGGAATCGCGCGAGGAGATGGGAAGGCGGCTCGCCCGGGAAAGCCCCGTCAATGCGGACTTCGTCGTTCCGATTCCCGACTCCGGTACTTCCGCAGCGATCGGTTTCTCGAAGGAATCCGGAATCCCGTTCAATCTCGGCTTGATCCGGAACCACTACGTCGGCCGCACCTTCATCGAGCCAAAGCAATCGATCCGCAATTTCGGGGTGAAGCTGAAACTGAACCCGGTGCGACACATCGTCGCCGGCAAGAAGATCGTCCTGGTCGACGACTCCTTGGTGCGGGGCACGACCAGCCGCAAGATCGTGGGAATCGTTCGGGACGCGGGGGCGATCGAGGTGCACCTGCGGATCTCGTGCCCGCCTACGATCGCCTCCTGCTACTACGGAGTGGACACACCCGACAAGAGCGACTTGATCGCGAATCGGATGTCGGTGGAGGAAATCAGGCAATACATCGGGGCGGATTCGCTGGCGTACCTGTCGATGAAGGGACTGCAACGAGCAGTCGCAGACTCAAAGAAAAGCGAGTACTGCTATTCGTGCTACACGGGAAAGTACCCGACCAAGCTCGTCCATATCGACCAGTTCGTCGAAGACTACCGGAGCAAGAACTCCGAAGAGGAGCGGTGGGCCTGGAAATCCGCCTGAGCCCGAGCGGATTGCGAGCCTTTTCGGCCTAGGAGTTTGCATGGGATTCCGGAAAGGCGTCCCGTTGCATCCCGAAACGTTGTACCCTCGTTCCGGACGGGCCGGCGATCACGCCTGAAAGCGACCCGCACCGAAGGAAGGACGGAAATCGTGCGCCGAGTCACTCTAGGAACAGTGTTCTGCTTGCTCGCGGGGCTAGCCTGCCTCCAGGAACCGCCGGAAGGCGAAGGCAATGGAGGAGGCGCGCCTGCGTACGAGGTCGTGCACGGGTGGCCAGCATTGCCGGACGGCTATGCGCTTGGCCAGGCAACGGGCGTCGCCGTCGATTCACAGAACCGGGTTTGGGTATTCCACCGGGCGGAGAAGCCGGTGCTCTGCCTAGATGCCGCGACGGGAGAAGTCGTCTCTTCCTTCGGCGACGGCCTGTTCGATAACGAGCACGGTCTCGAGGTGGACGGCGACGGCAACGTGTGGCTGACGGACGCCAACACGCATGTCGTCGAACAGTACAGCCCCGATGGGGAACTGATGAAGACCTTGGGGATCAAGGGCGAGCCGGGAGAGGATGACAAGCGCTTCAACAAGCCGACCGACATCGACTTCGGGCCGGATGGCTCGATCTACGTGACGGACGGCTACGGCAACAACCGTATCGTCAGGCTTGACAGCCAGGGCAGTTTCATCAACGCCTGGGGGAGCAAGGGAGCCGGTCCGGGCGAGTTCGACACTCCGCACGGAATCGCAGTAGATGGGAACGGAACTGTCTATGTGGCGGATCGGGGCAACTCTAGGGTCCAGGTGTTTGATGCCGAGGGAACGTTCGTCGCGGAGTGGAAGAGCGAAGAGATCGGTCGCCCGTGGGGCATGGACATCACTGCGGACGGGAACGTCCTGGTGGCGGACGGCGGAGACCTCACCAACACGGCTTTCGACCGGAACGGGGCGCTCCTGATGACCCCGGAAGGAGAGGTTCTCGAGCGTTGGGGCTCGTATGGAAGCCACGACGGCCAGTTTTACTGGGCGCATGACATCGCTGCGGGACCGGACGGCGCGGTCTACGTGGTCGACGTGAACGCCGGGATGAGAGTGCAGAAGTTCGTGCGGAGGTAACGCCGATCAGGGCGTCATTCCTGTGGGCTCCAGGACATTGACTCGGTAGGTGTATCGCGGTCTTCGGTCTTCCACCTCCAGCGCAGGACCGGGTGTATACTGTTGCCGACCGCGATCGGACCAGCAACGCGGGACGAGGGACTTACACATGAACTTCAGGAACCTAGCCAGCCTCTTGGCTCTCATCTTGCTCGCCACGGCGGCGACGGAAGCGCAGGAGCCCCGGATGTTCAACACGGTCAAGCAGAAGCTTGCCGAGGGCAAGCAGGTAGTCGGAGGGACGATCTACACTTCGGACCCCGGCATCTACTGCTCCATGGCGAACGCGGGATTCGACTTCCTGTGGATCGAGATGCAGCACAGCCCGTTGACGTACGACCAGGTGGCGAAGATGATCTGGGCATGCCGTGATGCTCCGGCGGTCCCGTTCATTCGGGTGCCGACTCCCACCGAGGGAGACATTCAGAAGGCAACTGACATCGGCGCGCTGGGAATCGTCGTCCCGATGGTGGACAGCGTGCAGGAAGCCGAGGACGGGGTCACCTACGCCAAGTACCCCCCGCGCGGCAAGCGCAGCCAGGGCGGGGGGCAGTACGGTCGCCTGTGGGGACCGGGCTACCGCGCTGCGGCCAACGATAACATCATGGTCGTGGTGATGATCGAGTCCCCGGCCGGCGTGGATATCGTCGACAAGGTAGCGGCGATTGACGGTGTTGATGTCGTGTTCGCAGCCAGCGGCGATATCGGGAGCTTCACGGGCTGGGGGCGCGACGACCCGCGCTACATGGCGCTCATTGACAAGATCAAGGACGAGACGCTGAAGGCGGGCAAGATCCTGGCCGGGCCGCTGTCCTGGCGGGATCGCGAGGGCTTCATGTTCTTCCAGGGACCCTCGGAAGGCAGCCTGATCCGCGACGGTGCCAAGGTCGCTCTCCAGCAGGAGGCGGAAGCGATGGAGGATGTCGCGACCGGGGACGAAGCCAACTAGCCGTGACCTAGCTGGAAACGCGGGGCTACGGCTTGGCGACCAGCAGGAAGAAATATAGCAACGGCAGGTACAGCACGGAGGCGCGAAGCAGTTCCTTGGCGCTTGCCGTCGTGCCTGACCGGGCCAGTCGCACACCTGATGCCAGATAACCCACTCCGAGCAGGAATGCGGGAGCTGCGTACCACGGGCTGACAATCCCCAACCATGCGGGCGCCATGGACACTGGCACGAGCAGGGCTGCCGTAACCAGGATCTGACGGGAGGTGGACCGTCCCGACGGGTCGATCACCGGTAGCATCCGGATGCCGGCTCGTCCGTAGTCGTCTCGGTACATCCAGGCGATTGCGTAGAAGTGAGGGAACTGCCATAGGAAGAGAACGGCGTACAGGATCCAGGCCTCGACACCGATACTCCCGCGTATTGCCGCCCAGCCCAGCAGCGGCGGAATCGCCCCGGGGAAGGCGCCAATCGTCGTCGACCACCATGTTCTCGTCTTGAGCGGAGTGTAGACCAGGTTGTATGAAACGACCGTGCAGGCTCCTAGCAGAAAGCTGAGAGGATTGACGGCGATCAGCAGGTACAAGAGCCCGGCAATCGTAAGGCCGGCCGAATACGCGAGCGCCGCCTTCGGCTGGATCCTTCCGCCCGGAATGGGACGGGCCAGCGTCCGCCGCATTCGTCCGTCGACATCCCGCTCCCACCACTGGTTCAGCGCGCCCGTTCCGGCGGCCAGCAGGCCAGTCGCCAACACGGTATGGAACAACCGTGCGGAGAGCAGCGAGCCGTCGGCCGCCAGGTAGCAGCCCATGACCGTAGACATCAGGATGAGCCAGACGATGGAGGGCTTCGTCAGCTCGTAGTAGTCCGACACCACCGCAGCCATTCCCGCTGCGTGGGAGACCCGCGCTGTAGTCTGCGGATTGCCGTTCATACCCGCCCTCGGGGAGCGCTATCGGAGGGAACAGGCCGAAGGCCTATCCTCCGGCCGTAAATGCGAAATCGACCTGCTTGCTCTCGCTAGCCCCGACGGTGATCTCCATCTCCTGCTCGCCCAGCCGCTCGTGCATGGCCTGGACGGTGTAGGTTCCCGGGGGCAGATTCGCGATCTCGAACGCACCGTTGGAATCGGTGACCGCGAAGTACGGATGCTCGATCACATGGATGTACGCCTGCATCCACGGATGGATGTTGCACTTGACCGCGATGCTCGTTTCGGGCCGCGGGAAGGCGTAGTCGATTGCCGGTGCGCCGGAAGTCTGCGACTTGTTCCATTCGCGGTTCTCCCGGGGCAGCGGGTGCACGTTGTGGGTGGTCGGGTCCGAGTTCGTGATGTTCAGGGCCTGGCCCGCCTGGACAGCGACGACGTGGGGCTTGTAGATGCAGCCCTTCTGGTCTAGGTTGACCATGTCGGTGCGAACGGGGAAACGCTTTCCTTCCAGTCCCTTGGACACCCACACGAGCACGTCCTGGAGCTTTCCGTCATTGATCAGCACACGGTCCGACGGGACGCGGCCGCCGTGCAACGCAATGCAGTCCGGCTCCGCACTCATGTTGACCGGCGGAAAGCGCGGGGCCTCTCCCGAGAACGAGACCATCCCGGCCACGGTGGCAGCAGTAGCCGGGTCGACCGTCATCATTTCGGCTGCCGGAGCCGCGGCTTCGCCCGCCTCTCCGGCGCCGCCACGCGCACGATCGTATTCAGCAAAATAGTCGTCCCCGCCACAGCCGACGACCAGCGCCAGCGCGGAAACGAGCAGGAAAACAGGGATTTGACGGTGGAACACTCGGCTTACCTCCGGAAAAGGCCGTTCTTGTCTCATTGTAGGGCCTGCAGCCGGCGCAACTCCGCTGTGTCCATCTGGAACATGTAGCGGGTCAGCAGGTCCGCGTGATCGCCCTCGTAGTTTCTCGCTGCCGCCGGGATATCGCCCTGGAACACCCAGCGGTCCCCCTCACTGCGGAACAGTTCCGAAGGCATCGCCGTGCCCGGGGCGATCGACGCCGGCTCGAGCATCCACCGGTACGTCCAGTTAGGCTTGAGCCGATCGGCGGCGATGAGGAAGTTGGGCGCGGTCGCGTCCACGTCCTGGGACGGAATGCCGGTCATGTGGCAGTTCAGGCAAGGCGCGGCGTCGCTCGTGAACAGCTGCCGGCCGATCACGCGCTCCGCCTGGGTCAGGGGGGCCATCTCCTCCGGCATGTACGGCACGGGCTGCGAGTCCCTGGCCATGAAGAACTTTGTCAGCTTTGACAGTTGCCGGTCGGAGAAATAGAAGGTCGGCATCCGGGCATGCAGGTACGTCCGTACGCCGTTGCGATTGATATCCGTCTCGCTTTGCGCCGGGTTGCGGATGAACTGCGTCAGCCAGTCCGGCTGCACACGCGCGCCCTCGGTGTAAAGCTGCGGGGGCAGCTGCTCGGCCCAGTCCGGATCATCGGTGTAGCGCGGGATCGACATGAACGCCGACTGGTTGCCGGGGCGGATCTGGTGGCAGCCCGTACAGTTGTAACGGGTCAGGATCCACCAGCCCTCCTGGACCGCCGCGCGGTCGTCCTCGGGCTCGAAGCGGTACTGCTCGGGGAATGTGGTTTCGACCGCGCCCAGCAGGAAGGTCGTCAGCGCGTTGATCTCGGTCTCGCTGAGGTTGAAGTTCGGCATCCGCAGGCGCTCGAGGTGCTCGCGCTCCTTGCCCTCGTCGAAGAAAGCGGGATTCTCCAGCTTGCGTTCGAAGAAGCCCTTGTGAGTGCGCCAGCCCTCCAGCTCGGCCTCGTGGGTCTTGAGCGCGAAGTCGAGCCGATCCAGAGGCTTGCTGCCCTCGTAGGTAAGGTCCGTGCCGATACGGCCCTCCTCCTCGAGTCCGGAAATCTCGTGGCACCCGGCGCAGCCGTAATGCCGAATCGCTGCCAGGCCGGCTTCCGCCATCTGCGGGTCGTCCATGAAGTCGGCGGCCGGGAACTCCTCGCCGGTACCCTGCTCGCTCAAATAGGTGGCAATGTCCCGTGCCTCGCCGATGGACAGCCGCAGGTTCGGCATGATCGGGCGCGGGCGCAGTTCGTCAGGGACATCCGGGTCCGGGGTGACCTCGGCAGGGTCGTGGATCCACCGCACCATGTAGTGGTAGTTCATCTTGTCGCCGACGCGGCTCAGATTGGCGGCGAACTTGCCGCCGATCTCGTCGCTCCCCTCGCCGATGGCGTGGCACCCCATGCAGCCGCGCGTCTCGAACAGCTCCTTGCCGTTTTCGGCATTGCCCCGGGGATGCTGCACAAGGTTCCCGTCGAGCGCGTTCTGCCAGAGGTACGCGGAGATCTGCTGGACTTCTTCTTCAAGCAGACGGAAGACCGGCATCTTCGAGCCCGGACGGAACTCGTGCGGGTTCCTGATCCAGGCCGGGATCCACTCCTTGACGTCCTTGAGCTTGATCTCCTTCAGACTCGGGCCGAATTTCTTCACCTCTTTCGCGAGGTTCTCCTCGTCCATTCGGAGATTGTGGATCTCCGCGTCTACCCGCGTGTTGGTCAGCCGCAGCTCCTCGGCCCGGGCGTAGTAGCGCTGCGCCGCGGCACCGTCTGCCGCGGTGTCGCCCAGTTCGAGGCTGACCCGCATCTCCTTGGCATTCGCGTCGCGCGTCGCCAGCAGGTTGCGCATCTCCTGGCGCACGTTGGTGAGTTCCTCGGACTCCGCGTCGTAGCCCTCGAACCGGTGGCAGCCCCAGCAGCCCTTGTTCATGTACAGTTCGCGCCCCAGGGTCAGCGTCTCGCCTCCGGGGGTCACGATCTCGCGAGCGTGGCACTGGTGGCAGCCGGCCTCCACGTTCTCGGGGTAGTACAGCGGCCAGAGCCAGAACTTGTGCCGTCCGTGCCCCTTGGTCACGTTGCGCGTGGCCCGTCCGTTGCCGTTGTGGCACGATGAGCACCCGAATGCCTCGGGGTCGTGGACCCGGAGCAACTCGGGCCGGGGGTGGCTCTGGAATACCGGGTAAATGAGATCGGTCGGCCCGATCTCGACGGGCTCCCGGATCCCCAAGTGACAGGACTCGCAGCGGTCGACGAGGTCGATATCCATCAGGTGGATCTGCTTGATACCGATCTCGAACCCCCGCATGTTCGCGATCAGCCCGTCGATCTGCGTCGAGCCGAGGCCGACCAGGCGGTCAGCCATCAGCGCGTCGCGCTCGCCACGGATGCGGTTCGCCTCGTCGAGCAGTTCGAGCCGCTCTGCCTGCAGACGGGCCCGAGCCTGCTGCAGGCCCAGGAATTCCGACTCGAGCTGCTCGTATTTCAACTCGAGTCCCTCGGACTGTCCCGAGCCGTCAGCCAGCGGCAGCTCGACCTCCACGATCCTCTCGCGGATCTCCGCGATGTCCTCCCGGAGGCTGTCCTTCTCCGCATCGTCGTGCGAGACTTCGACCAGGTAGCGCAACGCGTCGATCTCGCTCCGGAGGACCTGAAAGGCATTCCGCGCCGCGGTCATCCGGGGGATCACGCCCTGGCCGCTCTGTCTGTCGATCGCCGCGATGCGGTCCAGCACAGCACCCTCGGCGGCATTCAGCTCCGCTTCGAGCTCCTGGTACTCGGGCGAGTTCCGGATGGCCTCTTCCTGCGCCGCCTGTTCCGGGCGGAGATCCATCAGGAACCCGGTGTAGTACGCGCGGAAGCGCGCCTGGTACTCCTTCCAGGGGCGCATCACCTCGACCTCGTCGTAGACAGCCCACACCAGTGAGGCCATCAGCAGCAGCATCGAGACGAGCAGGTGGACGCTGTACGACTTCGATTCGATCGGGTCCGGCTGGACCTTGTTGTCTTCTGCCATGTATTCCCCTACCTACTCGTAACTCGTGGTCCGGTTCGCGGCTAGATGTTGAACCACGGAGTGACCCATACGTACTTGATTCGGAACAGCAGTCGCGCGGCGATCTTCACCGGAAGGGCCAGCATGACGATCAGAAGGGCCTGCATGATGGCGTACTGGAGAAGGGTCATTCGATCCAGGATCTTGCGCGTGAACTCGGTGGCGGTGATTATGCGGTGACAGACGTATCCGGACACGACGGCGAAACCTCCCACGACCAGCCCGCCGAAGATGCCGATCCACGGCTGCGACGTGATGCCGATGATTTCGTGCAAGTCGCGGTTGATTTCGAAAATCAGCCGGTTGTGGTCCCATGTCATGCCCGGCCAGAACCACATCCATCCCGGGCCGCGGATCAGCGTGCCGATCACGATCATCGTGCACCACAGGATGATGAAGCCGAAAATGAACGTCCAGATCGCGAACCGCCGCTGCTTGTAGGTGTAGTAGCCATTCCCGAGGGGGTTCTCGTCGATGTACGGTATGACGATCAGCCCGATGATGATCAGCGTCGGCATCACCACGCCCGCGATCCAGGGATCGAAATAGACCAGCATCTCCTGCAGCCCGAGGAAATACCACGGGGCCTTGGAGGGGTTCATGGTCAGCGACGGGTTGGCAGGTTCCTCAAGCGGGGCGTCGAGCGTGATCGACCACACCATCAGGATGATCGTGACGATAATCGCCGCCAGAAACTCCATGCGCAGGAGGTAGGGCCAGACGGCAAGCTCTCTTTTCCAGCCCTTCTGGAAGGGGTGCGCCTTGCGGTGGTGGGTCTTCGCCAAGTCCTTGTCGCTGTCCAGTCGCTCGATCAGCCGGTCGTTCGCGAACGCCTGGCGCAGGCCGTACCAGGTGAAGAAAGGGATGATGAACAGCATGCCCACGATGGGAATGTTGTCCGGAAGCGAAACGATCGTCCAGAGCTGGTGCCAATCCATGGTGCTGACTCCTGGTCCTTGTCCCCGCTACCGGCGGACCGGCTTGATCTCTTTCTCCAGCATGACCGGCGCCGGTCCGGAGATACCGCCATCCTTGCGCACGCGCCAGAAGTGGACGATCATGAACGTCGCCGCGAAGCCCGGGATGGCGATGCAGTGCCAGATATAGGCTCGAAGCAAGGCATTCGCGTCGACGATCGAGCCACCCAGCAGCGCGAATCGCACGTCATTGAAGGGCGTCATTCCGAGTTGCGGGCCGAACGGACCCTCGTGCCCGAGCATGGGCGTCGCCCGGGCCATGTTGGTGCCGACCGTGACCGCCCAGAAGCCGAGCTGGTCATCCGGGAGAAGGTAGCCGGTGAACGAGAGAAGCAAGGTCAGCACCAGCAGGATGACGCCCACGGACCAATTGAACTGGCGCGGCTTCTTGTACGAGCCGGTCAGGAACACTCGGAACATGTGCAGCTGCACCGTCAGCACCATTGCGTGGGCGGCCCAGCGGTGCATGTTGCGCAGGAGTTTGCCGAACGGGACGTCGTGCTCCAGGTAGAGGATGTCGCGGAATGCCTGAACCTTGGTCGGGTGGTAATAGAACATCAGCAGTACACCGGTCCAGGTCAGAACCCAGAACAGGTAGAAGCTGATGCCGCCCATGCCCCAGGTGAAGCTGTAGCGCACGGCGTCGCGATTGACCTTCGCCGGGTGCAGGTGCAGGAACACGTTGCTCAGGACGCCCAGGGTGCGGCTGCGCGCCGTTTCGTCGTGCTTGACGCGGAAGATTGACTTGTAGACCTCGGTCTTCGTCGGGGACTGGATGGCCTTCAGATCCATCAGCGCCTTCTGCTTGATCGCGTCCGGATCGACATTCACCCCCAGCAGGCTCCGGGCACCGTTGCCGGAGCCGTTCGACTCGGGCGCGGACTGCTTCGTCTTGACGTCGGTATCGTTCGTTTCGGCCATCGTCTCTCCTACCTCGCGACCTTACACCTGGATGTAGCTGCCCTGGTTGTTGAACTGGGTGGGCTGGCCCTTCTCTTCTCGGTAGAGGACGCTCGTGTCGACGACGATACGGCCTTGGGGGTCGAGCTCCACGTACGCCCGGTCCAGGGGCCTGGGTGCCGGGCCCTCGTAGTTCCGGCCCTCCGGGTCGTACCCGCTGCCGTGGCAGGGGCACTTGAACTTCGACTCGCTCAGCTTCCAGTCCGGCGTGCACCCCAAGTGTGTGCAGCTGGCATAGATCACGAACAGGCGATCCGCCGTGCGGACGACCCAGATCCTATTGCTCTTCTGGAACCGCGTGTCCACGCCGATGGCGTAATCGGCCGGCAGACCGATCCGGAACTGCGTGCGTGGCTCGAAGATGGTCCGCGGGAAGAAGAACCGCAGGAACATCAGAAGGTTCGCCGTGAGGAAGCCTCCGGTCAGCAGGCCGACCATCCGACGGCGCGACTTGACGCGGAGCTTCTCGTCGCCTCGCTCGGATTCGATGCTCGCCCTAAGGCGATCTAGGAAAGAAGCGCGGGCCGATCCCGCACCCTGGTCTTCCGCCATGAACTACCCCCAGTTTGCAGTCGTCCGCGATCGCGGCGCGCCACAGCCTGACCCCCCATTGTAGAAAACTGCGGCAGCCCGTCTCAAACCCCAGTCACCAGCCGGCTTCGGTCAGGAGGTGCCTTCGCCGCGCAGCATGCTGCGGGCCCGCTCGAGGTCTTCGGGCGTGTCGACGCTGACGCCGACATGGTCCTCCGTGGGAACCACGCCGATGCGGTGCCCGTGCTCCAGGGCGCGCAGCTGCTCGAGGCCCTCGATCCCCTCGAGTTCGGTGGGCTCCATCCGGCTGAACGCCAGCAGAAAGTCCCGACGATAAGCGTATATGCCGACGTGCTCATGCGCCCGGCAGCCCGCCGCTCGTCCCGGGTATGGGATCGGACTGCGGGAGAAGTACAGGGCGTCGTCAGCCCGGCTGACGACCACCTTGACAACGTTCGGGTCATCCATCACGGCGGAGTCCGTGATGCGCTTGCTGAGAGTGGCCATGGGCGGGCCGGCCGGATCCAGGAGCGGCTGCACGACCTGCCGCAGCACCCGTGCATTCACGAAGGGCTCGTCGCCCTGCACGTTGACAATGATGTCGGCGTCGCTCGCTGCAGCGACCTCGGCAACCCTATCCGTGCCGGACACGTGCTCTGCCGAGGTCATCACGCACTGCCCGCCGAAGGCCGCGACCGCCGCCTGGATCCGGGGGTCGTCGGTCGCGACGACCAAGCGGTCGAGCACGGAGCACTCCGAGGAGCGCTCGTAGACGTGCTGCACCAAGGGCTTGCCGCCCAGCATGGCGAGTGGCTTCCCATCGAAGCGGCGGGAAGCGAAGCGGGCGGGAATTACTCCGAGTACCGATTCAGGCAACGTTCTTCATTCTGCCCTACAGTTCCGGAATCGGATCGTCGGCCCCGACGTCCTCGCCTTCCCAGTTCACGCGGCCGTCGTCGTAGATCAGGACCCGGGCCCGGCTGCCGGGAGCGGGGGGCAGATCGGGTTCGGGCAGAAACTGGCGGTGCTCGGCAATGACCTCTGCGTACTGCGGGTCCCCGGCAAGGTTCTCGAATTCCTGCGGGTCGTTCTCCATGTCATACAGTTCCTCGGAACCGTCCGCGTAGACGATGTAGCGCCACTTCTCGGAACGCACGCCGTGGTTCCCGGCGTTGTGGGTCGTGATCGCGGGCCACTCCCGAGGGGCCATCGGATCCTGCAGTTGGGGCACCAGACTGTGCCCTTCCAGTCCCTCCTGGGACGGCAGGCCGGCCAATTCGACGAGCGTGGGATAGATGTCGAGCAGTTCCGCCGGGCTCGTGACCCGCGTCCCTTCGGAAACGCCGGGTCCCGCGAAGATCAGCGGCACGCGTGCCGACCGGTCCCAGAGGGTGTTCTTGCCCGTGATGAGCTTCTCGCCGAGGTGCCAGCCGTGGTCGGACCAGAGGACGACGACGGTGTTCCCGGCGTGCCCGCTCGCCTCCAGGGCGTCCAGGAGGCGGCCGACCTGGCTGTCCACGAAGCTGATGGACCCCAGGTAGGAGGACACGAGGTTGTGCCACTCGTCGTTCTCCTCGAGGAACTTGAGCCGGGGCTCGGGCAGCTTCCAATGGAGGTACCAGCTGAAACGTGGCGTGTCCTCGCGGTCGTCGCGACGGATCTCCGGCAGCTGTACAGAGTCCTTGGGGTACATGTCGTACCACTGCTGGGTCACGAAGCACGGCACATGGGGCAGGAAGAATCCTGCCGCGAGGAAGAACGGCTGCTCCTGCGGCCCGTTCAGCGGCCCCTCGAGTTGCTCGACCGCCCAACTGGCTACGGCCCAGTCGCCCTTGTCCTCGTCCGCATGGGGAAACGTCCCCCAGTCCATCAGCGGGTGCCGGCCCGGGGTTTCCGCCGCCAGCTTCTGCTCCGGGCGCGCCCCGACGCCTGCCGGAGGGCCGAGCTCGTGGAACTCGCTGTCGCCATCGCCTCGCCCGTACCTGCCGTGGTAGATCTTCCCGGTCGAGTAGGTCCGGTAACCGTGCCGCGCAAAGTACTGCGGGAGCGACTCGATGTCCTTGAGCGTCTCGACCTCGCGGAACCAAGGGGCCAGTCCGTAGATGCCCGTGCTCGACGGGCGCCGCCCGGTCAGCAGGCTTGTCCTGGCCGGGTTACAGAGCGGTGCCTGGGTGTGCGCATTGTAGAAAGTCGTGCCGCGCGCGGCGAGCGCGTCCATGTGGGGCGTCTGTACCTGCGGGTGGCCGTCCAGCGGCCCGACCCAATCGTTGAGGTCGTCGATGGCGATGAACAGGATGTTAGGCGGGGGCGGGGGCTCACTCGTCCCGCAGGACGCCAGCAAGGATGTGACCAGAACGGCCATGCCGAGCGCTCGAATCTTGTACTTCATGGTCGAACCGAGCACTACGCTAGCACAGGAACGGAAGCAAGGCCCCGCATTCGGGGCGCTTGCGACCGGCGTTCCGCCGGGACGGCTGCTGACGACGCGAGCCCAGTACGATGGGAGGTCTCGCCATGGCTGAAGCAGGACAGGAGTTCTCGAAGCTCGTCGGTATCATGCGTACGCTGCGCTCGCCGGGAGGCTGCCCGTGGGACCGGGAGCAGACCCTGGCGAGCCTCCGACGGTACGTGGTCGAGGAAACCTACGAGGTCCTCGACGCGATCGACCGCGAAGACTGGGACGGGCTCGCCGAGGAACTCGGGGACCTGCAGCTCCAAGTGGTCTTCCAGGCGGAGATTGCGCGCAGCGAGGGCCTGTTCGACATCGAGCGGGTGCTGCGATGCATCAACGACAAGTTGGTGCGGCGCCATCCCCACGTCTTCGCGACGGAGACCATCGAGACAGCCGGCGAAGTGAAGCACCGCTGGGAGGAACTCAAGGCGCAGGAGAAGCCCGGAGGCAGCGAAAGGGGCCTCTTGGACGGGGTGCCCCGCCACCAGCCTGCCCTTCTCGAAGCCAACGAAGTGGGCAAGCGCGCGGCCAAGGCAGGCTTCGACTGGGAGGAGTTCGACGACCTGGGCGAGAAGATCGCTGAGGAGTTTCGCGAGGTGGGGGAGGCTCGGAGTTCCGGGGATCCCGGCCGGCTCGAGGATGAAGTCGGGGACCTTCTGTTCATGGCGGTCAACGTGGCCCGCTTCGTGGGGGTGGACCCGGAACTCGCCCTGAAACGGGCGAACGCGAAGTTCCGGACCCGGGTGGGCGCGATGGAAAAGGAGCTGGTGCACGACGGCCGAAGCATCGCCGACTGCGGGCCCGGCGAACTCGAGGCGTTATGGCAGCAAGCCAAGCAGACCTAAGCCGTTTGGCAATCCGCCGGCTCGAGTCGCTGGACGAGTTCGAACAGACCCTGCGGCTCCAGGAGCTGATCTGGGGGTTCGACGAGAGCGACACTGTCGCAGCGCGGCTCTTCGGCGTGTTCAGCCGCATCGGGGGATCCTCCCTCGGAGCCTTCCTGGGGGACAAGATGGTCGGCTATACGCTGGCATTCGCCGCGTTCAAGCAGAACCTGAAGCCTTACTGGCACAGCCATATGACGGGGCTCGATCCAGCCCTTCACAACCTTGGGGTCGGCTACAAGCTGAAATTGCGGCAAAGAGAGGAGGGGCTCGCGGCCGGTCTGGATCTCATCGAATGGACATTCGATCCCCTCCAGTCCCGAAACGCCTACTTCAACATCGAGAAACTCGGAGCCGAGATCGAAGCGTACCTGCCAAACTTCTACGGGGTGACGTCGAGCGAGCTGCACGGATCCCTCCCGACTGACCGCCTGGTCGCAGCATGGCACCTGGACCGGGCCTCGGTCGCCGAGCGGGCGGCGGGAGCCCGGCCGGGTCCGAGGATGGGCGAAGCGCGTATCGAAATACCGCTACGCATCTCCGAAATTCCACGCCCCGAGGCTGCGGCGATCCAAAGCCGCGTCCGACAGCAGTTCCAGTCCGTGTTCGCTGGCGGATCGCGAGTGGTGGGCTTCGAGCGAACGCCTGCCGCCGGCATCTACCATCTCGCCCTGCCGGGGACGTGACGCCCGATTCGGGCCGCGTCTCGGGATAGGATGGACTTGCATGGCTGACTTTCCAGTAGGCGTCATCACGGACGAGTTCTCGCAGGACTTCGAGAGGGTCTGCGCCACGTTGGTCGAACTCGGTATCCCGGAACTCGAGATCCGCACGGCATGGGGCAAGAATGTCCTGGACATGTCCGACGGCGAGATCCGCGAACTCAAGACAATCGCCGATGGCCACGGCAGGCGCTTCGTCTCCGTCGCCTCACCCGTCTACAAGTGCGTGCTGCCGGAGGGAGGCGACATCGACGAGCGCTTCCAACACGATGCGTTCCAGGCCTCGTTCTCTTTCGACGACCAGCCCAGGCTGCTGTCGCGAGCGCTGGAGATCGCCGAGCGCCTGGAGGCCCTGTTCGTGCGGGTGTTCAGCTTCTGGCGCACCGTCGATCCCGAGCGGAACAGGAGCCGGATCGTGGAGATCCTTCAGCGGGGCGGCGAAGCCGCCAAGGGCTCCGGGATCCTGCTGGGACTCGAGAACGAGGCTGCTTGCCACTTCGGCACGGGAGCAGAGGTCGGCCCCGCCGCAGCGGAGCTCGACGCGGAGGCCTACGGGGTCGTCTGGGATCCGGCCAATGCTGTCGTCTGCGGCGAGCGGGCATTCCCGGACGGATACGGCCACGTCCCTTCCGACCGGATCTGCCATGTCCACGCCAAGGATCTGGTCGTTGATGGGGCATCGGGCCGGTACGAATGGTGCGACATCGGCCAGGGCCAAGTGGGATGGCCCGCGCAACTCGCGGCGCTGGTGGGGGCGGGCTATTCGGGGTCGGTGAGCCTGGAGACCCACTGGGGCGGGCCCGGCGGCGACAAATACGCGGGCAGCACGATCTGCGCGCGGAGCCTGACCCGGCTGGTGGCCGAAGCCTAGGCCGGGGCTACTCTTCGTCGTCCTTGCCGCTCCGCTCGCGCTTCGCGGCCTCGACGACCTTGTCAGCGATCTGCGCCGGGACGAAATCGTAATAGCCCTGCTCCATCGCGAACGATCCGCGCCCCTGCGTCATTGAGGTGAGATCGTTTGCGTAGGTCAGCATCTCGGCCATGGGCACGTCGGCGCGGATCACCTGCGTGGCCCCCTTCGTGTCCATGCCCTGAATCCGGCCGCGTCGGCTGTTCAAGTCGCCCATCAAGTCCCCCGCGAACTCGATCGGCGCCACGACCTCGACTTTCATGACGGGCTCGAGAAGCGCCGGCTTCGCCTGCGCCATGGCCAGCTTGAAGGCCTTGCTGCCGGCCAGCTTGAAGGCCAGCTCGGAGGAATCGACATCGTGATAGGAACCGTCGTACAGCGTCACCTTGAAGTCCACGACTGGATAGCCGGCCATGTAGCCCCTCGCGGCAGACTCGAGGATTCCCTTCTCGACGGCCGGGATGTACGTCTTCGGAATCGCGCCGCCGAAGATCTCGTCCACGAACTCGAATTCCGCGCCACGCTCGAGCGGCTCGACGCGGATCTTGCAGTCACCGAACTGGCCGTGACCGCCCGTCTGCTTCTTGTGGCGACCGTGCACGTCGGCGTTCCCGCGAATTGTCTCGCGGTACGGCACCTTGGGGGACTTCAGATCGACGTTGACGTTGTAACGCTTCCGCAGCTTGCTGCACACGATGTCGAGATGCTGCTGGCCGTTCCCCGCGAGCAGGAACTCCTGGGTCTGCGGATCGCGATAGAAGTTCAGTGAGACGTCCTCCTCGAGCACGCGCGTGATGGCGCCGCTGAGACGGTCCTCGTCCTGGCGGGTCTTGGGCTGGATCGCGTACGCGATCGACGGGGTCGGCAGGCTGGCTCGAGGGAACAGCAAGGGATTCTCCTTGGTCCCCAGGCTGTCCCCTGTGGCCGTGTCCTTGAGCTTCGCGATGACACCCAGGTCTCCTGCATGGATTTCCTCGACGTTGGTCAAGGTCTTGCCCTGGGCGACGCTCACGCGCGCGAATTTCTCGCCGCCCCTGCTGCGGTGGTTGTAGACGGGGGCATCGTTGCGGAGCACGCCCGAGGCGACGCGGAAATAGGTGACGCGTCCGGAGAACGCGTCTGAGGCGGTCTTCCAGACATAGAGGGCCAGCGGGCCGTTGTCATCGATCTGGATCGTTCCGGCCTCGGTCGGCAGGTCGCCCCGGTCAGCCGCAGAGGGGGCCGCAGCCACCAGAAAATCCAGAAGGCGGTCCACGGCGATGTTATGGAGCGCGGAACCGCAGAGGAGGGGAACGACCTCCTCTGCGGAGACGGCCTTCCTCAGGCCGGCGAGGAGCTTGTCCGTCTCGAGCGTGCCCTCTTCGAAGTACTCGTTCATGAGGTCCTCGTCGGTTTCCGCCACGGCCTCGATGAGGGCAGTCCGGGCCTCCTCCACGCTGTCGGCGAGATCGTCCGGCACGGCGGTCTCCGAACCCCTGCCGTCGCCGTCGAGTTCGTACTCGTAGGCCTTGCCGGAAATCAGGTCGACGACGCCCCGGAAGCCCTTCTCGTGACCCAGCGGGAGTTGCACCACGACCGCAGTCACGCCGAAGATCTCCTTGGCCTGCTCTACCACCCCTTCGAGAGACGCCCGCTCCTTGTGCATCTTGTTCGCAAACAGGATCTTGGGGATCCCGTACTCGGTAGCGAAGCCCCAGACCTTCTCGGTCTGAACCTCGATGCCGTTCACGGCATCCACGACCACGAGGGCCGAGTCAGCAGCAATGAGGGCCGCCTTGGCGTCACTAATGAAGATGTTGTACCCGGGCGTGTCCAGCAGGTTGATCTTCGTGCTGTCCCACTCCGCATAGGAAAGCGTGGTGGAGATCGAGATCTTGCGTGCGATCTCCTCCTCGTCGTAGTCGGTGACGGCATTGCCGTCATCGACCCGAGTCAGCCGGTTCGTCCCCCCGGCCGTATAGAGGATCGCTGATGCCAGCGTCGTCTTTCCGCAGTCGCCATGGCCGACGATGCCTACGTTGCGCACGTCGGTGCCCGCGTATACCTTCATTGCATCCGTTCCCGATATCGTTGGATCGAGCCTCCGGAACTCCAGGACCGAGCCCCGATGGGCGGGCCCTCAAGGCCATCGCCCAAGCGGCAGGTGCCGCCAGCCGGCTCTAGCGTAACAGTATATGACGGATTGCCGGTTAGGGCGCGTTGTGCTCCATCCACGTCGAGTAGGCGTGCCGGCGGGAGCCTGTGTACTCGTACGTATCGAAGACCCAAGCCTGGCCAAGAGCCCGCGGGTCACCGTCCCTCTCCAGTAACTCCTGCATCTCGGCCCGCAAGGCCTTCTTGGTCTCGGCGTGGGCAGGCTCGCTGGAGAGATCCTCGACGCATTCGGGATCCCTGTCGACCCGGTATAGCTCCTCCGCGGGTCGTTTCCCGAACGACATCCGGTAGTACTTGTCGAATCCGCGGAGCAACGAGGACTTGGTCGGGCTGGCGTCGCAGTTTCGGTAGCCGGTCTCGGGATTGCCAGCGGGCCAGCGGTCCGGCTCGTAATTGCGGACATAAAGGTATTCCGGCGTGCGGATGGCCCGCACGGGATAGCCCCAATCGTTGGGCCGGCCCAGATCGTGGCGTTCCTTGCCGACCAGCATCCGGTCCCTGCCCGAATCGATCCAGCCGTCCTGATCGGACTCAAGGATGCCGGCAAAGCTGCGGCCCGTGACCGAATCGGGAACGTCGACGCCTGCCAGTTCCAGGATCGTAGGGGAGAAGTCCCGGACATTGACGAAGTCCTCTACCGTTCGTCCCGCCCTGCCGCCGCCGAATCGAACGGCCAGAGGGAGATGGAACCCGTACTCGTAGATCTGGCCCTTGACCCTCGGGAACGGCATGCCGTGGTCAGAGGTGGCAATGACCACGGTGTTGTCGAGTTCGCCAATCTCCTCGAGCTTGGCCAGGATCCGGCCCAGGTGGGTGTCGAACCACTCCGACTCGACCGCGTAGTCGGTGAGGTCGCGCCGAATGGTCTCATTGTCCGGATAGAACGCCGGGACGTCGACGTCCTGGTGTCGCTTGCCGCTTATCTCGCCCGCACCGTCCTGGAAGGCCCGGTGCGGCTCGCTCGTGCCGAACCAGAAGCAGAAGGGCTGGCCCGGATCACGACTCTCCAGGAAATACTCGAAATTCCTGGCGTAGTCGTTGTTGGACATGCTGCGGAACGGTGGCCTCTGAGTGTGCTTCTGATAGCGCGGGCCGGCCGGGTTGCGGGTGAATCCCCCCGCCTCGTGATCCCCGGGGCCCCAGCCCTTGCCGGTATACCCCACGTGGTAGCCGGCTTTCTCGAGAAGGTCGGGAAAGACAGCCCACTTCGAAGGAAACACGCCGAAGTGGTTGACCGCCTCCTCCAATTGCCAGGTGTTCCGACCGGTCAGGATGCTCGCCCGGCACGGAGAGCACTTGGGGTTGGAGGTGAAGCAATTGGCGAACAGGACCCCTTCCCGCGCAACTCTGTCGAATGCGGGAGTGCTCACCCAGCTGCAGCCATACGCACCGGCATGGGGCCAGCCCCAGTCGTCCGCAATGGCGAACAGCACGTTGGGGCGCCTTGTCTGGCCGGCGAGAGGAAGGGCGGCAGACGCCCCAACGGCAGTGGATATCAATTCCCGTCGCGTCATGCTCTGGTAGGATACCCGACTCGGCAGCCCACGCAGGCGGACGGACGGTGATCGGGTTCCGTGGCTTCACGACGTCCCCGAGGGTTTCTGGGGGTGTCCGGGACATCGGATCGGATCCTGGCCGCTACGTTCCGCCCATTGATAACGGCAGATCCGTCCCGAGCGACCTTGGGGCAGGAACCGCCCTCGCTCCAGAGCCAAGCGCGGATGACCCGAACTGTGGGACCATTACATTCCCGTACATTCCCGCAGGAGTGCGATTCAGGACGTCCCGACATGGCCGAAGACCGACAAGAGAGTCCGCAGGTGCTGCCTCCCGAGGACCCGGGAGCGTCGCTTGATGCAGGCGCAAGAGATCCCCAAGAGGCGCGCCGACGGCCGGGCAGGCCGGCTTGGGAACGCGTCAAGGCCATGATGAGGCTGGAACCGGGCATCTCGGTAGAGATCGCGTCCGACACCAATAGCACGACCCAAGCGTTTATGGTCGCTGCCTTGGCGCATGTCGTCGCCCTACTCCTGATGGCTCCACTCGCACTGCTGACGCTTCCGCTCACATTGGTGGGCCTCGCCATCACGGCGGGAATGTTCTGCCTGTTCTCACGGGTGTTCGCGGACTCAGTGCCGGACTATCTTCCCTGGTTTCGCGTGGCCCTGTTCGCATCAGCGCCTTCGGCTCTCGGGATCATCCCGATCCTCGGAAGCATCGCGGGCGGAATCTACGTAATCGTTCTGCAGATCATTGCGATCCGGGACCTGGCCCGGATCTCCCCAGGAGCCGCCATCGTGGTCTGGTTGATCGGGGCGCTCTTGCCCTTGATCCTGATCGGGACTGCCGCACTCGCGCTGGGCGTGGCCACGTTCTTCGACTTCCTGCCGCCGCTGATCCAGATATAGGCTCGGATTCCCGACCACGGCGCAGGCGGAGTTCGGCGGCAGAGCCGCCCGATGCTGGAAGGGCCGCACCCATGACGGCGGGTACTCCGCCCGGCAGGCCTGTCTCCGATCCGCGTGCACAGGAACTCCCTTCCGACGCCGACCGCGAGGCCGGGGGCCTCACGTCGGGATCCAGCACCCTCGCAAGCGAGCACTGAAGCCGGATGCTGACCGGCTCGAACCGGGGGCGACGACCCCAGTAAGGGACTGATCCGGCCGCGTGCCCGCTCCACCCGGAACGGGCTGGGCCGCCAAGGCGCTCGCGAAGCCGTTCGAAACGCCCTGCTGACCGTGCCGGGCGGAAGATGGTCACCAAGCAGAAGTTCGCGACCGGAACCCGCAGGATTCGCGTGGAGCTTGGCGACCCGGTTCCTCGGGCAGGAACACCGGCTTTCTATGGGACGGCCGGGCGTTCGATCGTGCCGAACATGTTGCCACCGTGGTCCTTGCCCCACCACATGCCGACATATGAATCGCGATAGAAGGCCACCCGGGCCGTGTAGCTGCCCAATCCCGGGATCCCGAGGTCCGTCACGCTGACCATCGGCGTGTCGTCCGCCCAGACCAGCTTGACCGGAACGGGAACGGTCACGTCCTTCTCGCCGAACCGGATGCGCGCGTGGAACGTCCAGATATCGCCTGTCCTCTTGACGACCCTCTCGATTTCGTACCGCTCCGAGCGCAAACGAACGGGCGGGGCCTCGCTCGTCCGTTCGTCGGCCTGCGAGTCGCTGCCAAACACGGTGAAGTTGCCCACCAGGACGACCCCGCGCATGGACTCTTCGAACGCCTTCTCGCGGGCCAGGTGCTCCTCGGGCGTTTCGGGCGCAGTCGAACAGGCCAGAACCGAGGAGAGCGAGAGGGCAGCGAGGATCTTTCGTACCACAGCCTTACTCTAATGCATGGGCGGCAACCCAGTTGCGACCGACGTCGGGACGAATCGCGATCGCCCCGAGGACTCGCAACAGAACGTCCTAACGTCTGCCCTGCCCTGATTCGAATCGGACAGCCGCTTCAGGAGGGGGCTGTCAACTGCGCTTCGCAAAGGCCCGCCGTCACTCGGGCTCGGGCCTAGTGCGCACCGCGGTGGCCGACGGGAAATCTTCGGGTACCGGTTGCGTCACCTCTCCGGTGACCGCCCATTCCGCCCCGCGCTGGAACGTCGTGATGAATCCCTGGCATCGCTGCGACATGAGGGCATGGCCGAGAGTCGTGTGGAAGATCCTGCCCTCCTTGTATCGAATGGTCATCAGGATGGGCTCGTGCTCGCCAGTCCCTTCCGTTTCGACCGTCGAGAACGCCGTGGCCAGGACGTGAAGATTCTCCGCCGGTCCTCGAAGGCGATCGTAGAGTTCGTCCGTAGCGTGCATCCAGCGCTCCGGCAGCCCGCGCGTGATGGGATGGTCCCGGTCCCGGATGTCGACAGCAAACTCATGCCGGGTGCCGTGGCTGCCGCCGATTCCCGGCGTCTCGTCGCGGACGAACTTCCCGTCTCGGAGCCGAATGTACGGGCCGTGGCGCTCGGTTCGATCGCCCCAGCCTCCGATGCCGATCATCTGGTTGTACGCCTTCCATTCGGGGAACGCGTTGTTCGCTGCATGCACGGAGACGAAGCCCCCGCCTCCACCCACGAATGCCTCGAAGTCAGCCATGGTGCTCTCGGGCCACGGCTCGCCGTTGTAGTTGGACACAACCAGTTCGTAGTCGGAAAAAGAAGGGTGGAACGCCTCCATGGGCTCTCCTTGGGAGGGCGTGGTCGCAATGTCGACCGTGAACAAGCCCGTCTCTTCGAGATAGCTCTTGAGGTACTGCGTCGTGGTCGGCCAGATCCTGTGGTTGTTCTGGCCATTGACGATGAGCGCCGCATGCTTGCCCTCGTCGATGGATCCGCACCCGCCCAAGCACGCGAGGACGAGGATTGCCAGCAGGGTTCGAAAGTTCATGATCGCGGTCCAAAGCTATCACGGGAACGCGAAACAGTCCAGTCGGGATTCCACCGCGCTATCCGCAACAACGCTGTCGTCCGGTCGAGCGGCAGCCGAGCGGCGCATTCACCCGGTCGCCCTCGCAGGCAACAACCGTGTCACGGCCAGGGGGCGGTTTTGCGAACATACGTATGCGGAGGGCTGGCAGCCCGAGCGAGACTTGGATCCGAGCCCGGCGCCAGAGAGTATTGCAACGCCCCTGGATCCGCGAAAGCAGAACAGCGAAGGCGGAATCGCACTCGCCGGCCAGCGCCCTGTCCACCTGGAAGCGGTACTGGCTGTTCCAATTGCCGGGAATCGCGTTCGTCGCAGGCGTAGCCGCGCTGGGGACGATCTGGTTTCGCCTCCCCGACTGGACCGTTCCCCTTGCGGTGGCGTTGTGGGTCGTGAAGGACCTGCTGCTCTACCCGTTCGTGGGATTCGCCTACGAAGGATCGAAGCCCAGCGGGCCGGAATCCATGGTGGGTGCGGTCGGCACAGCCACCGAGGACTTCTCGTCGGGAGGGTTCGTGAAGATCGGCCCCGAACTCTGGCGTGCCGAGAGCGCGGCACCGGTCCGGGCGGGCGGCATCGTGCGCGTCACCGGCTGCGACGGCATGACATTGCGGGTCGAGGCCGTGAAGCAGGAGGACCGACACAGCCTCCGACCAGGCGGGCAGGGGTAGTTCCGGGGCGGGGCCGATCAGGGGTCCAGTTCCTGCCGGATCCGGGCGGCGAGATCCGTGGCCCCCTGGCGCGTTGCATGTTCCAGGGCGAGCCGGGCGGAATCAGCGGATTGCTCCGGTTGGCCGACCTGCTTGTAGACCAGGGCGAGCAGATACGCATGCAAGGCCGTGCCCGCACTCTCCGTCGCAACCGCCCGCTCCAAGTACGGAACTGCCTCGCGGTAGCGCCCGGCTTCGGCAAGAATCCGGCCTAAGTGGAAATTGGCCATCGGCTGGGCGGGATTCTCCTCCAGAGCGCTGCGGTAGTGCCTTGATGCCTCATCGTGTCGGCCGAGCTGTTCCAGGGTAGTGGCGAGATTGCTGTACGCGTCCGCGTGTTGGGGATTGAGTTCGAGCGCCTTCTCGAAAGCGGTAGCGGCGGCCTGGTAATCCTCCGCGAAATGGCGCGCCACTCCATGGTTGTAGTGCGCCTCGGCTATCGACGGGTCCAGTTCAACGGAGCGTCGGTAATGGCGCTCTGATCGGTCGTAGTTGCCCAGCGCGCCATGGACGGCTACCAGGTTCACGTGGGCCTGAACATAGTCGGGGTCGATTTCCAGCACGCTCTCGTACCGCGCACGCGCCTCCTCGAGTCGGCCGTCCAGTTGCAGGGCATAGCCCTCATTGAAGACCTGCTGGGCGCTGCCCTCCCGGATGGTGTCCATGGCATCCAGAAGAGGGTCTGCGTAATGGCGGCGGGGTGCAGGGCTCGTCTCCTCGTAGCGGGCGAGCTGCTCCGCCGCCTCGGCTTCTCGGCCTATTGCCCGATAGGCCCCGGCGAGCGCGTACCGAGCTTCGCGATAGTCCGCCTCGATCCGCAGGGCGGCCTCCAAGTGCCGGACCGCGAGGGCGGGGTCCTCCGCAGCGGCCAGACGCCCGAGCCGGTAGTGCAGCCCCGCTGCGGCCGATGTGTCAGGCGACATCCCGTCAAGGATCCGCCGCGCTGCGGCCGATTCCCCCGACTGCTCCAGCAGGTCGGCAAGTCTCAACGCAGTGGGGACATCCGCCGGCTTGATGGCAGCAGCGGACTCGAGCAGAGACTGCGCCTCCGCGAGCTGGCCCAGGTCAGATCGCACGACCCCGAGGAGATAGGTCCACTCGAATTGTCCGGGCTCCAGCCTGCGGCATCGCTCGAACGCATCCGCTGCCGCCCGGTGCTGGCCGTAGGCGTACAGTACCCGTCCGTACTGGCCGACCGGTGCGGCGGTGTCCGGAGACGCTTCGGCATCGTCACGAGCCGATCGCAGCTGCTCCTGAACAGCCTGGGCAAAGCCATCGAGACTCGGCTCCGGAATCGGCGGCAGCGACTGTCCGGAGCATCCGAGGAGCACGAGCCCTATCAGCACAGCCGCCGGCCAAGTCAGCGCTTCGAGCGACGATGGCCACTGGCGGCCCCCCGATCCCGAGCGCACAGACCCGAGGGGCAGCTCAGTCGGCAAAGGCATTGCGTATGCCGCCAGTCGCATGAAGAGCCGCGAGGCGTGCCTTGGCCACCTCGTACTGGGCCGCGACCAGCCCGCCCCATGCGGTCGACTCCAAGACGCGCGCCCGCTCCAGCTCGTCCAGCGGGATCAATCCCTCCTCGAACTGGGCCAGAAGGACGTTCAGATTCTCGCGGGCGAATTCGACTTCCTGTCGCGCCAGGCCGCCCAGCCGTTCGGCCTGGCGGAGTGCCACCTCGGCTCTCCTCCGTTCCAGCGTCATGGCTGACCTCCGTGCGCTCTGCCTCAGCTCCAGTTCGCGCTCCTCAAGCTTTGCCCGGGCAACCCTCTCGGCGATCCCTCGGCCCGTGAAGAGCGGAATTTCGAAGGCAACGCCGGCTTGCCAGTTGTGACGCTGGAAGCGTCGGAAGAACTCGTCGTAGTTGTTGAATCGTGCCAGCAGGGCGTACTGCCCGACCAGGTCGAGCCTCGGCAGGCGTTCCGCGCGGGCGCCGCTGGCTTGGGAACGTGCCGCCCGAATGCGAGCGTCCAGCGCTGCGATGTCCGGGTGCTCACCGAAGGACAGCCGAGCGGCACTGTCGACAGCGTCGCCAAGGAGCGCCCCCCAGTCGTCCGGGCTGCCCTCAGGCCGGAGCCTCACCTCAGATCCTAGGCCCAGGCGGTTCTTCAACTCCGCCTCGAGCAGCGCGGCTCGGGACTCGCCCGAGGCCAGCCGCTCGCCGGCACGCGCCGAATCCAAGCGGGACCGGCTGGCCGCTAGCGGCACTTCGATCCCTTCGGCCACGCGGTCGGCAACCGATCGCTCGATTCGCTCGAAGCTCTCCAATTCCCGCCGAAGGCGGTCGACCTCCTTCGTCGATAGGTCGAAATCCAGGAAGAGCACTCCCGTCCGGTAGGCGGATTCCTCCGCTGTCGACTCGGAAGCGAGTTCCCTGGATCGCATCATCTCCCTGGCCACATCGGCCCGGCGCGGTCGAACTCGGTCGACGAGTGGCTGTCTGAGCGTCATCTGCGCGACGGAGGGCACGGCGCCTTGAATGCTCTGCGGAATGCCGTACGTTGCCCCCAGACCGGACCCCGCATGGAGCGCGAGCGAGCCCTCGTCCCGGACCAAAGCGAGATCACTGACGGACTTCTGGACTTCCAAGCGAGCCAGCTGGACTTCCGGGCTCTGCTCCATCGCGAGCCGCACCGCTTCGCGGAGGCTCATTGCCCGCTGCGAAGGGTCGGGCCCAGCCAGAACCCGAACAGGCGTCAGCACCAGACACGGGGCCAAGACAAGGACGGCGAAACCGAAACGGAAGGTGGAGTCTCTCGAGGGTCGCATTTGGATCGTCACGGAGGCTGGCGGCCTGGTTTCGGCGGCTTGGCGGTCCATCCGTTCTCCCGAGCCCACACGGCTTCATAGTCCCATACGATCGGCCACCCTCCGGGGACCAGGACTCGGCCCGCGCTGATGCGGAGCGGATAGGCGCCAAGCGCTTCTACCCCGTCGCGGCCTCCGACCGGGTGCCCGGTTAGACAGACCGGTATCGAACTAGAGTCCGATCTTGCGCTGCTGACGCTGGCCCCGGAGACGGATCGTCCGGACAGGAGCGCCCTGGTCGATCCGGTCATCGTCAATGACCTGTCTCAATATCGTCTCAAGGCGCCTTTCCTTGCCCGGAGAAAGGGTCTCATATGGGAACACGGATTCATGAATCTCCCGAATCTCGTCCATCGTCGTCACCTTCAGGCGGCGTAGCAGGAAGGCCACGTCAGACAAATCGGAGGCGCGACAGGCCTGCGCCTTCATCGCCAGCATGTGAGACAGAGAGGCGCCTGTGACCATCAGGAACGGAGAATCGTAAAGGGCACAAGCCGGTCCGTCATTGCGGAGCATCATCGACGTTCGGAAGTACAGGTCACGTACTTCATCATTGAGCCAGTCTTTGGAGAGTCCATGCTCCTGGGCGACTTCTCGAGCGGCGCGCAGGACCGATTCCCTCTCGTCCATGAATAGCGCGTCGACGTCTACCGTGGCACGCGAGCGCCCATGGGCCAGAATCATGCAGGCACCGCCGGCGACATGGATGTTTGCGCGCAGACCCATTTTGCGGAGACGACCGGACAAAGCGTCCAAGACCCGCAGGAGCTCTGGCCTGTCGAGCAGTCTCTTCTCGCTACAGTCCTGTGTTATCTCCATGCTCCTTGCGGCTCCCCGATGGTTGCTCAGACGCAGGAGGATACGGCCAGCCGTCCCCCTCCCGGCTGGGGGCCCAAGTGTAGCGCTCGCCTCCCCGCCTATCAAGGTCGGCCAAGTCCGGGAATACCCCGTGGCGGACGAACGCTGCTGGCGCAAACAGCACGGACTCGCGAGCCGTGCCAGGAAACGAACACACTACCCACGGAGGATCCAGAAAACGCTCTGCCTCCTCGGTCCAGTCCGGGACGGAGTGGCCGTGCAGCCGGGCGATGTGCTCGACCACGGCCGCGAGGAAGGCGTCCCAATCGGTTCCCGTGAGGGGAGCCGGTTCGCTGAGGGCGCTGATTTGGCGCTCGGATGGCAGTTGGTGGAACCGGCGCGGCAGGTCATGCATCAGAGCCCGGTATCGCTCCGTGTCGTCAAGCGCATTGTCAAGGATTGCACTGTAGTCAGCAACCCGGAAATGGACGCTCATCTCGCTCACCCGCACTCATCATAGTCGGTGCACTTTCAGCAAGTGATGCCACGCAGGTGCCCGACGCGCCTGACAGACGTCGTTCCATTCAAGGGCCGGACGGGACCGGACTTGCGACCGAGCGGGAATCGGTCCGGTCACTCGCGGCGCAACGCCTCGGCGGGATCCATCCTCGAGGCCCGCGCAGCAGGTAGCAACCCGAAGAGCGCTCCCGCGCAGGGGGCGGCGATCGCGCCGAATCCGACCCACAACGCCGGGATCCGAATCGGCAGTTCCGGCCAAGCCTGAGAGGCAAGCCAAGGCAGGCCCAGGCCCAAGGCCGTTCCGCACGCTCCTCCCAGGGCCGCGACCACGACCGCTTCCGCAAGAAACTGCAGCCGGATCTCGGGGATTGTCGCTCCCACAGCCTTGCGGACCCCTATCTCCGCCGTACGTTCCGACACAGCCATGAGCATCATGTTCATGATGAATACGCCGCTCACGGCAAGCGTGATCGACGCCACAAGGATCATTGCCAGGCTCATGGCCAACAGGATCCGCCGGGCCGTTTCCAGGACGCCCGCGAGCGTTTCGACTCGGTAGAGTGCCCCGGGGCGGTGTCGGGACTCCAGAGTGTCCCTGACCAGTCGCGCGGCCTCTTCCACGTCCTCATGCGAGCGGACCGCCACGTAGAGCGGGTCCACCCGCTCAACTTCCTGAAAGTACTGCAGGACCGTGTACGGCACGAGCACGGAGTTGTCCGAGACCTCCGACTGCCCGAATGTCTCCACCCCCTCGGAGAACACCCCCACCACGCGGAAATCGAGGCCATGGACCTTGAGGCTCTGGCCCACCGCATCCGAGGTTGCCCCGAACAACTGGCCTGCCAATTCCGGGGTCACCAGGCAGACCTTGGCGCGCGACTGGAGGTCGGCGCGATCCAGAAACCGGCCCGCGTGAAGACGCAGGTTGCGGACGGTTCGGTACTCCTCGCCCGATCCGAGGATCCGGACCTGCATCGGGTGGCCGGAAACCGTGATTGAATCCCACGATGTGGTGACACCAGCGACCGCCGCGGCGAGACTGCCGAGGCGGTTGCGAACTGCCTCGACATCCGTCAGATTCACATAGTCCGATTCGGCGCCCGAGACATTTCCACCGGCCTCGTAGTACGCATAGACGAGGTTTGATCCGACGCCCTCGATCTGGGCCAGCACGAAGTCGCTGCCCGTTGCCGCGACGGTCGCGACGAGGATGACCGCGGCCACAGCGGCTGCCATGCTGACTGCCGCGAGCGCAGAGCGCAGCGGCTGGGCTCGCAGGGCTTCGAATGCCAGCCGGGCAAGATCATGCAGGCCGGCCGCCCCGGCACCCTTCATAGCCGCTTCAACAGCTTGCGGACGAGCGAGGGCGGGTGAGAGTTCAGCCTCCGGTCGGGGCTGGCGATATACCGCTCCAGTAACTCCTTTGCTCGCGGATACTCGGACCGGCGCTTCGCCTCGATCCAGGACCGGGCTGCTGCAAGCCAAACGTCGGGATTGTCCGGGTCCCGTTCGAAGGCCTCATCGAACAGGCGGTCGCTCTCGGCCTGCTGTCCTCTCCGCGACAGGAACCCGGCATGCCCCAGCAGGTACCGAATCGCATCCGGTGCCAACTCGCGCGCGCGGGCGTGCTTTTCGCCGGCCTCATCGAGGTTTCCGGCGTTCTCGTGGTACGCCGCCCATGCCGCGGCGCCCCGGGCCCGGTCAAGTCCCTCGATGTGGTCAGCAACGCTCCTGGCCCGCGCCTTGTCGCCACCGACGATGCCTGGCGCATCGAAGTGGAATCCCTGCAGCGATTCGAGCGCATCCAGGTTCGTCGGATCAAGTTCGACGGCCTTCTCGAACTCCACTCGGACCCGTTTGGCCAGGGACATGGCCGCGAGTCGACGCAATCCGGACATCTGCTCGGCCCGCCGGCCGATCGCAAGTCCAAGCCAGAAATGATACTCCGAGCTGTCGGGGTCCTGGCTGACGGCGCGCTCGAACAAATCCTGGGCCTCCCGATACTCTTCTTCCTGGTAGAGCCGGACCCCCTCTTCCCAGTCAGTTGCACCGGGCCCATCGGCTGCGTTGGCCGCCACGCAGATAGCGAGCAGCAGCGAGAATCGGCTAGTCATACCCATCTCCTTCCTGCAAGCGTATCCTGACTCGGCGCCCCGGGGCGACTGACTCGTCACGGGGCAGCAGGACGGGTTCGGAATCGTCAAGGCCTCTCAGCACTTCCACATAGGCTGGACCCTCGACTCCGGTGACGATTTCGCGACGCGAAGCCGTGGACTCCTCGACCGTCCAGACAAACGTCCGGCCGGCGTTTCGCTGAACGGCAAGCCGGGGGATGCTGGGCGCGTCACGGGCACTTTCCGTCACGATCCGCACGCCGATGGCCAGATTCGGTAGCAGCCGGCCGTCCGGATTCTCCACCGTGCACTGGACTTCCCCCACTCTGCGGGGCCCCATCTCAACCACCTCCGTAGCGAGGCGATCCACTCGGCAAGTCCAGGTCCGGCCCGGGTAGGCATCGGCACGAATGCTCGCCAGGCAACCGTCCCGGACCCGGCCGAGATCCGGCTCGTCCACGAAGATCCGAGCCCGGACAGGGTCGACAAGACCGAGGCGAGCGAGCAGTCCGCCGGCATCGAGGTGATCACCTAGCGACACCGGCAGCGAATAGACAACCCCGGCCCTCGGAGCCCGCACGGTCAGACTGGCAAGAGCGGTTGTCGCCGCAGCTATTGCAGATTCCGCTTCCCGCACCGCCGCTGCCAGTTCCTCTCGCTGGCCGTCGGCCACAGGGGCCGCAAGCTGCACGTCCAGGGCCTCGATCGAGAGCGTCTGCTCGACCAGCAGGCGCCTGGCCGCGGTGAGATCGACCTGCGGGGCCGCTGCGCGACGCACGAGCCTCTCGAGCCGTTCCAGGTCCTCAGAAGCAGTCTCCCTGGCTTTCGCCAGCTTCGAGCGCTCGGCCTCCAGTTCGGCCCGGCGGGCGGGCGGCAATCCTGATTCGAGTACGGCCAGCCTGGCCCTTGCCGCCGCTAGGCGGGCCTCTGCCTGTTTCCGGGATTCCCGCTGGCCGGTGTCGGCGAGCCGGACCAGCTCCTGCCCTTCCTCGACATGGTCGCCCGGGCGCACGAGAATCCGCTCGATTGTGCCGGCTGCTGCGGCATGCAGCGCTATTCGGTCCGTGGCCTCGATCCGTCCGTTGGTCGCGAGCGCACTCTCGATATCCCGGGAAACGAGCGTTGTCGCGTCCACCTCGATCGCAGGATCGGCGCATGAGAGCGCAACCATTAGGGTCGAAGCGCGGACTGCGAACGAGGATGCCGACACAGCGGTTCGCTACTGGGCTCCCTCGGTGGCGGCCGGCTTGTGCGAGAAGTCCCATGCCCGCAGGTTCGACTCGCCCGGGGTGTATTCCACGATCGCGTATTCACCCGGCTCTAGCGGGTCGACCGGCCAGATCTTGTACACCAGCGGAGCCAGCTGCTGCCGAAATACTTCGACCTCGTCCTGCTCCTCAAACTGGTCCTCGGCCTTGGGAACGGTGTAGATCTGCTGGACGATCCTCCGGTTCCTGCCCTCCTCGACCTTCGTCCTCGCGATGCCGAACCTAGCGAACTGTTCCAGCCGGAGATAGAAGACCGGCTTTTCCCCGGCCGTGAGGAACGCCGACGAGAGGCCCTCGACCGAGAGGGTCTGCTTCCCGGGAATGACGGGCATGGGCGCAATGACATTCAGCACGGTGCGCTTCTTGCTCTTGCCGAATTCCAGGGTGGCCTGCTCGAGTGCCACCGGTTCCTGGTCCCGCAGGTAGTAGACACCGTCTTCCAGTGGGACGGAGTGCAGTTCGGTGCGGGCACGCCTCTCCGCGACCCGCTCACGTCGCTCCTCCGCCGACCGCTTGTCTGCCGCCTCCTGTACGCGTGTGTTATGAGTCTTCGTTCGCTCCCAGTCAACAATCGCTTCCGGCAGGATCTCCCATTGGCCTCGTTCGCGGCTGAAATACCGGACGCGGCCATCCGTGATTTCATACTCGGTGGCACCGATACGGGTGCCGTCCGTGAGGATGAGCACGGTATTCTCCGCGTACAGCGCGACAGCGCACCAGATCGCGGCAAGCACGACTACTCGGGCTCGTGAAGGCATCGCAGACAAGGCCGGGCACCCTCAATATACCGCCGGGATCGCCTGTCTGCGCGGGCCTGTGGGTGGATCGATTCTCGGGGGAGTGCCAGTCACCGACGCAATCGGAGCCGGCAAGGCCCAAGGCAAGGTACACAGCCTCCGCGAATCTCACAGTAGGGTACAGTCCTCGCGCTCGAGGCGGAGGTCCAGCCACCCCGCCCACTATGGACAGAGGGGACTGTGCGTCCATATCCGGTCCCGCCACCTGTGGCAGTTGTACGATCCAGACCATGCGGATCGCGACGTGGTCTGTTGACGGCATCAATTCTCGCTTGAAATACCTCTGCCATTGGTTAGCCAGCAGGAAACCCGACGTAGTCGCTCTCCAGAAAACCTTCGTAGCAACGGACCAGTTCCCTCGGGGGACACTTCGCGAGGCAGGTTATGAATCGATCCACTTCAGTCAGGACGGGGAATTCCGGAATGGTTGGGGGGTTGCCGTGCTGAGTACCACGACACTTCCGAAACCGGAAATCTTGCAGATGGGCCTGCCTTCCCAAGAAGACCGCGACGCGCGGTTCCTAACGGTCGGCGTCGGTGAGCTAGAGATATCGTCGGTCTATGCGCCCTATGGGGATCCCCGGAGGCACGGGGTCGATGGAGCTATCCGACGAAAGCTCCGCTGGATGCAACTCCTGCGCGAGCATGTCGACCAGCCCTCAGTGAGATCGAGAAAGTGCGTTCTGGCAGGTGACTTCAACGTTGTCTCGGACGGGAGAGCCCTTCGGAAGACCTTGAACTACACCGAAGAGGAGCGGAGGGAATTGAGTTCGCTCCTTGAAACCGGCTTCGTTGATCTGTACCGCCGTCTTCACTCCGACCCTAGAACGGGACACAATTACGACTTCAATGTCCGCAGACCAGTTTCTTCAAGGCTTCACCGAATTCTCGGCACGGAGCCGATCGCCAACCTACTGCGCAAGGGTTGGGTGGATTTGGAGTACCGAAACGAAATCGACGCACTCAAGAATTGTCGATGTGCTCAATCAGCCCCTTTGGTCGTGGACCTTTCTGACGAAGCGAGCCCCGGCCCCCACGCGATTCAATCAGCGTGACATCGGGCAGTTCGTTTGGTGCGATCGTTTAGAGAGATCCGCGCCACCGAGTCTGCAAGCACTAGCGAGGCTCCGCTCAGACCGACGAGGGCAGCCGTAGAGCCCTGCAACGCAACGATCAGCATCGCGCTAAGGCAGGCAGACGGGTTGGACGAGCGTCTATCAGGCCTGGATGAGGATTCAAGGCAATCGGCGGGCGCTCTGCCGAGTGGCAGTGGCTCGCTCGGGACCCGTGTGGCCGGACCGCTTCGCCACCCTCCGAGGGCTCGTCCCTAGAAATCTCTCTCCGACGGCCATGCACGGCCCGCGAAGTTCCGCAGGCGTTCCTCCAATTCCCGCACTCGATCCTCGGCGGCAGCGGCCCGCTCCCGCTCGGCGGTCACTCGACCCTCAGCGACGTTCGCCCGCTCCCGCTCCACATCGGCCCGCTCCCGCTCCGCATCGGCCCGCTCCCGCTCGGCGGCCGCGCTGTCCTCCGCGGCGAAGGCCCGGTCCTCGGCGAGCCGCCGGCGACGCTCCGCTTCCTCCAGCGCTCCGTCGAACTCCTCGCCCGTCC
>CAYWUV010000028.1:0-53743 GCA_964461235.1 uncultured Bryobacterales bacterium
GCCGGCCCCGCAGCGGCTTGCGAGACCCAAAAAGGCTAAATTGAGAATCCCTGCGACGAAGTGCATTCCGGTGGTAAGTTTGGGAGCGTGCCGGCCCGTCAGACCTCAGCCCGAACCGGCAGGGTCCGAATTGGCCTGCTGGTCGTCGCCGCTCTGACATGGCTTGGAGCAACGGGTCGGACGCCGAGCCAGGGCCCTGATCTTCACTGGTTCAAAGGCAATCTCCACTCCCACACGATCAACAGCGACGGGGACAGTTCCCCTGATGCCGTCGCCCGGTGGTACAAGGAGCGACGCTATCAATTCCTCGCCCTGACGGACCACAACTACTTCACGGATCCGCAGGGCCTGGAACGGTTCTTGGGAGCCAAGGATCGCTTCCTGCTGATCACAGGAGAGGAAGTCACATCCAAACACGATGACGCTCCGATCCACGTGAATGCGTTCCGCCTGCAACGAACCATCGAACCGTACTTCGGCGAAGACATCCTGTCGACCCTTCAAGGCAATGTCGACGCAATCCGCGATGTCGGAGCAGTCCCTTCGTTGAATCATCCCCAGTACGGATGGGCCATCAGCGCCGCCACCCTCGCTGGGGCGCGGAATCTCGGCCTGTTCGAGGTGTACAACGGCAGCCCGGCAACGAACGACGAGTGGGGGCTGGAGGAGATGTGGGACCATGCTCTGACGACAGGCAGGGAAATCTACGGGATCGCCGTGGACGATGCCCACGAGTTCAAGCAGTTCGGCCCCGGACGGTCAAACCCGGGGGGCGGCTGGATTGAGGTGCTCGCGCCGGAACTCACTGAGGAGGCTATCCTGGCGGCCGTGGGAAAGGGTGCGTTCTATGCTTCCACCGGGGTGAAGCTCGAAGAGTTGCATCGCGGCCGAGGCGAACTGAGGGTCACGGTCCAACAGGAGGGCGACCACCGGTACCGCACCGTGTTTGTTGGCGAGGCCGGACGGGTCTTGGCCAGGGGGACCGGAGTGGAAGAGAGCTACCGCCTCCGGCCCGGAGACGGTTACGTGCGGGCCACGATCACGGATTCATCCGGACGAAAGGCCTGGGTGCAACCGGTGTTCCAGGAGGGTGCACCGCGACCATAGGCAGAAACCAAACCACGTACTGCGGGCTTGCAGCCGCCCTCGACTGCGATCAGGCAGGTTCAATTGCCGAAACCGTGCAGTCCGTGAGGCGTCTGTCCAGCGGGACCGGCAGCGACCAGCGCAACTGAGCCCTCTGCCGGATTCCATGCTGCTGGCCGTAAAAGGCCACCGGCCTGGGTCCGGCGACGAAGTGCCGGTCGGAACCAGGTCAGGCGAGAGCCCGCTCGAACAGGGCGAGCAGGCGGCTCCAGGCCCGCTCCGCCTGGGCCTCGTTGTACACCTGCGTATCCGGCGGGCACCAGCCGTGCATCGCACCCTCGTAGACCTCGATCTCCGCCGGCAGTCCCGCCTTGGCGAACGCCTCGCGCAGGATGTCCTTCGCCTCGGGCTGTCGCTCATCATCGTTCTCGGCGATCGCGAACAGGTAGTGCGCCTGCATCTTCGGCACCAGCAAGTGCGGGCTGTCCGGCCTGTCCGTGACAAGCCCGCCGCCGTGGAACGAGGCCCCGGCCCCGATCCGATCGGGCACGGCAGCTGCCGTGCGCATCGTGATCGGCCCGCCCATGCAGTAGCCCATCGTCCCTACCTTGCGGCTGCCGTTCACCGACGGCTGGCTGTCAAGAAAGCTGACAAAAGCCTTGGCGTCCGTCACATGGGTATCGGCGTTCAGCGATGCCATTAACGGCCTGACCGTCTCACGGACTTCCGCGAAGTTCGTGCTGTCCACGATGGGGGCCTTCTGCGACCTGTAGTACTGATTAACAACCAGGACCGAGTAACCCGACCCTGCGAGCCGCGTGGCCATCTGCTTCATCGCCGGCCGCAACCCGAAGGCATCGGGCCAGATCAGGACGGCGGGGTGGCTCCCGCTCACGGGATGCACGAAGTAGCAATCCGCCACGCCATCGGGGGTCCGGACGTCGACGTTGGATTCGGTGACGGCCTGGGCGTTCGCCGCCCGGGCTAGCAGCGCCGCCAGGCCTGCCCCAGCCGAACCTGCCCCGAACTGCCGTCTTGTCATCTCCTTCGCGCTCAAGTACTTCTCGTTGTCGCTAGCGGTCATTTCATCGCACATGTTGGCCTCCTTGCCGAGATCCCCCCCGGAACCGGCGGATCGCTCCCGGTTCGTCCCCGTGAACGGGCCTTCTCACGGGTCCCTGGATCCGTCCGCGATTCCCTTGCCTGCAGTCGTTTGCCTGAGCTTGCTCTCCGGCACGATCGAACGGTTCGGCGACGCGGCCGGGCCACGGACATCTGCCGGCGTACGCCGTCCTGTCGCCCTTCCGGAACCCGCAACCGAGAGGACCCGAATATGTCCGGAACCGGATCCGAACTCGGGGACTCTGGCCGAAGCGTCCGTGCGTTTCAGCATATCAGCGCGCTGCGTCTGCGCTTCACCGCGGACGAAGTTGCATCGCGGATGCCCAACCGCCGCCAAGGGATCCCTTCGCCAGGGATTGGGCGCACGAACCAGGCACGCGGGAGACGCGATCACTGGCGAGGGACGTCGAGTTCCAGCTTGGTCGTCCTGCGGTCGCGAACCAGCTCCAGTTCAGCGGCGCCGCCGCTGCCAATGGCCAGGACGGCGTCCCGAATGTCAGCGGTGCCGCGGACCCTCGTACCATCAACACCAACGATCACGTCGCCCGCCCGCATCCCGGCCCGGTCGCAAGGAGAGCCCTCCAGGACGCTCCGGACCAAGGCACCGCTATCGACTCCGAAGAACTCTGCCAGCTGGCCATCTACGTCGACGAGCTCGAGACCGATGCGGCGGTCGGAGATCCGCTTCAGCGGTGTCCCGAAGTCCGCCCCGGATCGGGCGTCCCCGCTACGCAGGCGCTTGTGGACCGAATCGAGGTGTTGACGGACCGAGTCCAAATGCTGCCGAAGCGAGTCCATGTGACCCTCGTCCAGCGCGAGACCCTCCTTGACCGCGTCTATCGTCTCCCGCACTGAGGACGTGCCGTCCCGCCTCCCGATTTCGACATCCAGGGCCAGGCGGTCGGCGTCCCGCACGATGCTGAGCTCCACTGTTCTGCCGACCGGGGTCTCCCGGACGAGGCGCGCGAAGTGCTCGATGCCATTGACCCGCTCGTCCTGGTAGGTCAGCACGATATCCCCTTGTTCCAAGCCGGCACGCAGGGCGGGGCTGTGCTGGGCCACGCTGCTGATCTCGACCCCGTGCGGGTCGACCAAGCCGATCTCCCTGGCCTTGTCCGGGCTGACTTCCATGATTCCGACGCCCAGATACCCTGACGGCGCAAGGTGCAATGGAAAGCCGTGCCCTTGCGCGTGCGCCTCTGGGGGCCCGGCGTAGAGCAATCCCGCGAGAAGGAGAGCCAGTGCAATTTTCCGTGGCATTCTGCAGTCGGGCGAAGGTCGTATGGCCCTATCGCCGCCTCCGAATCTCAATCTGTCCGATCCCGGTGCCGGAGCGGAGCACCGCACCGCCCCCGTTGATCGATCCGTTTGCCTGTGCACCCCCGAGCACGCCCGGAAGCCGGCGGACCCGAATCGAAGGGAAGTCGCTGACGATGCCCTGGCGGCCTTGGATCATGCGTACCGCCGCCTCGACGGTCAAGGCGAGCGACTCCGGCACCGAAACGAAGACCGAGCCGACTGCGGTGGACAGAACGGAGTCGCGCATGATAGCCCCCTCCCGCAGCGCAATCGCGATATTGCCGGCTCCGCTGGTGAGATTCAGGGCTCCGGAGGTCCGGTGAATCCGAATATCACCGGCTCCTACGTGGGCTTCCACGCCATTGAAGGCCTCGGACACCTGAATCGACCCACTGGTCGTGGCGAGGCGGACCGCGCCGGAAACCCGTCCGATCTGGATGCTTCCCGCACCAGTCTGAGCGTCCAGAGTGCCGTCAACGCTCTCCACTCGGACACTGCCGACATTCGTCCTGAGGCGAGCGGAACCCGAGGCGCGGCCGAGCTCGATGCGGCCCGCCGCGGTTTCGCAGTCCACCGGTCCCCCGACCGCTCCGAGCCGGATGCTTCCCGCCGCGGTCGCCGTGACCGCGGAACCGATCGAATCCATCCGGACCGAGCCGCGAAAAGCGGAAGCCCGAACCGAACCCGCTACGCCGTGCACCCGGATATCTCCGCCCTCTGTTCGGAGATCAACCTCGTCGATGTGGTCGGGCACCTCGATCTCGACGTTCGCGACAACCCGGCACCCGGCGCAGTCAGGCTCGCGCAGGGAAAGCTCCAAGGTTCCGTCCTCCCGCTCCAGGGACTCAAGTCCCAAACTGCCCAGCGCAGCCCGTACCCACTCCGTCCCCTCGCCGGGGGTACGTGCCAGGAGCTTGGCGGCGTAGCGGATCCCTTCCCTAGGCGTACCAGAGACTGTGATGTCCCCGCGGACCCGGACTGCAAGTCGATCCGCCGAGCGGAATTCGCCCCGGCGGTCTTGGATCCAGCGGCCGTCGCTAGCGGACAGTTCCTGAGCCGCAGATCCCGCCGGGAGGGCGCAGCATACCGCGGTTGCGACGGCGACTGTACTCCACCTTCTCCACGTCCCAATTCTGCATTCGGATCGCATTTCTTCAGTAACGTTCCATGGACGCACCAAGTGCGTCGAGGATCCGCTCGCTCTCCTGAACCACGTATGCATTCGATTCGCGCTCAATGAGTTCCTGTAGGGCGCCGGCCATGTCCCGGTCGGCGTGATCGCGCAGGATCTCGATCGCGTGCGCCCGCATCCCCGGACTGGGATCCAGTTGAAGGGTTCTCACCAGGGCGTGGCGCACGTCGGGATGGCGGGCTTGCGCCTGCACCGCCTCCAATGCCTTCAGGCGCACGCCCACGTCACCGTCCTCGAGCATGGTGCGGAGCAGCGCCTCACGAATATCTCCCTCGGAAGCGTGCTCCCGCAGCGCGTCGAGTGAGGTAAGCCTGGCTCCTGTGTGGGACTCCTGCACTGTAGAGAGGAGCATTCCGCGGATGACCGGGTCGGAGGAGTCGCCGGTGACAACCCGGCGCTGCTCGACAACGATTTGCACCTGGCCGCTGACCGGGTCGAGACGGACGGCCTCGATCCCGGTCAGCGCAGGGTCGGCAGCGGAAGAAATCAATTGGCCCGGAAGCGCAAGCGCTGGCTGCGCCGCCGTCCGGACCGGCCCGGAATCGAGGCCGCGACCGGCCACGAAGCCAACCGCCAAGAGCACAGCGGCCGTCACGGGCTGCCAGGCGAGCGGGCGAGCGGACAGCGCTTCGGCCAAACGCCGCAACCGGGCAAGTACGCGTCCAGCCACGGAGGGCGCGTGGCTCGGACGGGGTTCGAGCGCGATCGCACGGTCGAGGCTGGCTCTGCAACGGGCAAGAAGGGGCTCCAGGTCCGTGTCCGGCTCCGGGCTCCCGAGCGATTGCAGGAATTCCTGCTCGTCCTGGAACAGCTCCCGGAACGAGGGGTCCTCATCCCGGCAGCGCTCGACCTCCAGCCGCTCGGACAAGGCGAGCTCGCCGTACAGGTACAGCCGAATCCTCTGGCGCAGGAGCTCGCTGTCGAGCGGAGTGCGGCCTCTACTCCCGGACATCGCCCAAATCCTTGCGCAGTTTCCGGGTAGCCCGGAACAGGCATTGCTTGACCGAATCCTCGCTCATCGAGTTGGCGTCACCGATCTCCCGAAGCCGCATGCCCGCGTAATGACGGAGCGTGAACACGACCCGCTCGCGCTCGGACAGCTTCTCCAGGGCCTGCTCAAGCCGATTCCGCTTCTCGGCGCTGGTGGCCATGCGGTCGGGCGAGCTCGAAGGGCTCGGGTCGGCGGCAAGATCCAAGGGGGAACGGCCAACCGAATCATCCGATTCGAGGGCGGTGAATTCCGGCCGGGACTTGCGCCTGCGGAGCTGGTCCAAGCAGGCGTTCGTGGCGATCCGGTAGATCCAGGTGTGCAGCCGGCACTGGAACCGGAAGGTACCGATCTTGCGGTAGACCTTCAGGAACGCCTCCTGGTAGGCGTCCTGCGCGTCGTCCGGCGAGCGCAGGATACGCAGTGCGATCCGCAGCACGCTGCGGTCGTAAAGCCGCACCAGCTCCGAGAAGGCGGCCTGGTCGCCTTGCTGCGCAGCTTCGACAAGCTGCCGTTCGGCCACGTCGGGCGGGGCCGAGTCGAGCCCGAAGGGGATCGGTTGCGCCTTGACAATCTCCACGTCGCCGGAGTCCCTCTCGTTGGTTGGACGCATGGGAGGGGAGAAAGTGACGCGGCTCCGGCCCGTTCCGCTCGTCAGCAGATCCAGCCGCCCCCCAAAACGATGTCGTCGTCGTAGAAGACCGCGGCCTGCCCGGGGGTTACGGCCCGCTGCGGCTCGTCGAATACAACGTGAGCTCGGTCCGGCGAGCCCAAGACCGGCCGGATGTCCGCCCAGGCGGGAACCGCCCGGTAACGGATCTTGACTTCGGCCCGGACGGGACGGACGAGGGACTCGAACCGGATCCAGTTCGCGTCGCGAACCTCGAATTCGTCGCGCAGGAGCGAGGCGGCGGGACCGATCACGACCTGGCGGTCAGCCGGCCGGATCTCGGTCACATAGACCGGCCTGCCCGCCGCGACGCCAAGTCCTTTGCGTTGGCCAACGGTGTAACGGTGGATCCCGGCGTGGGTGCCCACCACTTCTCCTTCCTCGGTGACGACCTCCCCGGGGCTGGTTCCCTCGGGCGCGCCCTTCCGCTTCCGGTAGGTCTCCACGAACGCTGCGTAATCGCCGTTCGGAACGAAGCAGATCTCGCGGCTCTCCGGCTTGGTAGCCACATCGAGGCCGAGTTCGGAAGCTAGCTGGCGCACCTCCGCCTTTTGCATGCCTCCAAGCGGGAAGCGACTCGCGGCAAGCTGGTCCTGCGTCAGGCCGAAGAGGAAGTACGACTGGTCGCGGGACTCATCCTTGCCGCGCAGCAGGAGGTAGCGACCGCTCGCGGGATCCTGGCGGATCCGCGCGTAGTGCCCGGTTGCAATGCTCTCGGCTCCGACCTGGCGGGCCGTTTCTATGAAGCGGTCGAACTTGAGGAAGTTGTTGCAGAGCGTGCAGGGAATCGGCGTCCTGCCAGCGAGGTAATCGGCCACGAAGGGCTCTACGACGTGCCGCTCGAAGCTCTCCTCGTAGTTGACGACGTAGTAGGGGATCCCCAGGCGCTGCGCCACCCAGCGCGCGTCGTAGACGTCGTCCAGCGAGCAGCAGCGGCCGGAGGACCCGCCCTCGGGAATCAGTTCCGGCATGCGACGCTGGTTCCACAGCTGCATGGTCATTCCCACGACCGGACTCGACTCCCGGCGCAGCATTCCCGCAACGACGGAGGAATCCACCCCGCCGCTCATGGCCACCGCCACAAGAGAGCCGGACACTGCCTTCAGCGTAACCCGGCAGGCGGGCGGGAGGCCCTACTGCCAGCCGATCTTGCGGCCTGCGTTCTGCTCCTCCAGATACGAAACCAGGGGCTCGAAGTACTCCAGCATGGCCTTGGTCGACACGGCACTGCCCGTCTTCTCCAACATGACCTCCCTCCAGTCGCGCGTCGCGCCGAGACTCAGCAGCTCCCAGAGGAACTTGCCAACCTCCTCGTTGCCGTAGTAGTTGCAGTCGCGCGGATCCTGCTGGAGGATGTTCTTCGCGATGTAGGTGTGCAGTTGGTACTTGATGACGAACGCCATGGCGTAGTCGTAGTACTGGGCCGGATCATCCGTGATGTGGGTCTTGGTGCAGGCGTCGCAGAACTCCTCGCCCCTCGGTGCGGGCGGCGCGATGCCCTGGAACTGGCCGGCGTGCTCCCACCAGCGCTGGTTGAACTCGTCGATCGGCAGTGCTTCCTCGTACAGGTCGTGCTCGAAGAACGACATCGTTCCGGCCGAGAACGGGATAAAGACCACGGCCTGGTCGAGGGCCTCATCGAGGAGCCACGCCGTCTTGTCGATTTCGGCATCCTTGTCCAGCAGGCCGATCTCCTTCAGGTACGCAGGCTGCCGGGCCGCGATCCCGATCAGGTCGCCGACCGCTTCATGGAAGGCGCGGTTGGCCCCGCCCCGGAGCGTAAGGGGCACATCCGCGCTCGTGTAGGCCAGGTAGTAGTAGATATGGCCGAGTTCGTGGTGCGACGTCTCGAACCAGCGCCAGTTGTTCTCCACGCTCATCAGTGACCGCACGTCGTTCTCCAGGTCCATGTGCCAGGCGGACGCATGGGTATTCTTCTTGCGCTCGGCATCCGGGCCCAGCGGGTACAGGTCGGACTTGCTGTAGAACGATTCGGGCAGCGGAGGCATTCCCATCGAGGTGTAGAAGGCCTCGGCCTGCTTGACGATCCACTCCGGTTCCTTGTCCTCCACCAGACTGTCCAGATCGACCCCCTCGCTCAGTCCGGGCCATGCCTGCGCCCACCGGTTGCCGATCCAATGCGCGGGAATCAGGTCGGGAGGCTGCTGGCCGTACCGGCTCGCCAGCTCGTACTTGGTCCATGTATGGAGCTGCTCGTACAGGGGGCGAAGATCCTCGTTGAACTGCTCCATCATGGCCATCATCTCGTCGACGGTCATGCCGTAGTCGGCCACTTGCAGGGCAAAGAACGAGTCGTAGCCCATCTCCGTCGCGACCTCGTTCCGCAGGTCCCGGAGGCGGTCGATCCCCTCCTTGAGGGCCGGCCCGGTCTGCTTGGACACCTCCCAGGTCTTCCGCCTCTCAGCCTCGTCCCTGGACGTGACGAGAACCTCGTCGATCTGGTTCGGGGTGACAACCTGGCGGCACTCCCCGTCCGCCGGATCCGCACAGAATTCAAAGGAATCGAGGATCGCCCCCTGCTTGGCCTCCTCGGTCACTCGCGCCTCTACGACGTCCGGAATCGTGCCCGGGTGCTCCGCCGCGGACAGCAGGACACTCTGGAGCTGGCGGACGGTAAGGTCGTCCAGACTCTCCTTCTCCTCGAGCAACCCCTTGACCGTTTCGATGATCCACGGGTTGCCGCTGAACGCCCCCATGACCTTCTCGGCACCGATCCGCTCTCCGACGTGCATCTCCGTCACATCGGTCGCGGACTTCCAGTACGCCTCCGCCGTGATCTTGTACATCTTCTGGATGACGGTGTCATAGGTCTCCAGAAATTCGTCGGCCCGTTCTTGAGGTGGGCGGCCACAGCCGCCGAACAGCAGCAAGCAATAAGCGCCGGCAAAGGCAATGCGTCCCATAGGCTGTATTCTCCACTATTTCTGCTTGGTGGAGGACCCTTTCACGGGTCTGCGGCCCGCTATGGCAGGTTCAGCTGCCAACTGACGCCGTAGCGGTCCTGCACCCATCCGAATCGCGTGCTGAAGCCGTAATTGTCGATCGGCATGAGCGCCATGCCCCCCTCGGCCAGCTTCCCAAAGGTCACGTCGACTTCCTCCTCGGACTCGCATTCGACGTAAAGCGATATGGACGGCGTGAATGTGAACCGATGGTCAAGAGCGCTCTCGATTGCCATCAGCTCGGTTCCGTTGAGCGTGAACCGAAGGAGCTTGACCGTGCCTTCCGGCTCGATTTCGCCGGGACCGTATCGCTCAATGCTCAGAATCTCGGAGTTGGCGAACAGCGATACGTACAGGCCGATGGCTTCCTCGGCCTTGTTGCGCTGCTCACCCGAGAACATCAGGAACGGGGCGATGCGTTTCATAACCGTGATGTACCACACCCGGGTCCGGGTCCCGCAGGCCATCCCTCGCACCGCGAACTGTCGGAAGCCGCGTCCGGACCACGGCTCCGACAAGATTCGGTCTGCCACTGAAACCGCTCGGCCGTGGAGAATGCCGCCTCCTGAAGCGGGTGCGAGCGACGCTGCTGGCGGTCGCGGCGTCGCGTCTTCCTCGCCTCCGCTTGGAGGCAAGGAGCAGTTGCGATGCGGGGTGATTTGCCGTATTCTCAAGAAGGAAGCCGACACCGTACCGAAACATTCCGTATACGGGATGTTTCGCCTTTCCCCGAGGGTGGCTGTCGGATGCATTTCGTCCGTCGGATTGGCTTCCACGCTTCGCGACAGCCAAGGAGAACGCCAAAGATGAAGAACCGCAGTTGGCTAGCACTGCCAGCCATAGCTCTGCTCGCTGCCGCGGGCTGCGCGCCGGTCGAGACCGAGGCGCCGCCCGAGCCGCTGATGCCCATCGGCGAGACGGTCATGATCGAGCCGCCGCTGGGTCTGCCGCCTGTTCCCATTCCGGGGGACAACCCTCCCACAGCAGAGACGATCTCCCTGGGCCGTCACCTGTACTTCGACAAGAGGCTCTCCGTCGACAACACCATCGCGTGCGCCAGCTGCCACCGGCCCGAAGCCGGCTTCGCGGACCCGGATCAGTTCTCGAAGGGCGTCGGCGGCGAACTGGGGGGACGCCAAGCACCTCCGGTCATGAACGCGGCCTATTTCACGACCCAGTTCTGGGACGGGCGTGCGGCCAGTCTCGAGGAGCAGGCCGGCGGCCCGGTCGAGAACCCGGTGGAGATGGCGTTCACCCACGAAGGCGTCGTGGAGCGCATCAACGAGGATCCAGTCTACGTCGAGATGTTCAAGGCAGCGTGGGGGGACAAGCCGATCGCCTTCGAGATGGTCGCCAAGTCGATCGCGAGCTTCGAGCGGACCGTGCTAGTCGGCAACTCTCCCTTCGACCGCTACCTGTTCGGGGGCGACGAGGAGGCGATGAGCGCGGAGGCCATCCGCGGTCTGGAGGTCTTTCGTGATCCTGAGAAGGGCAACTGCGAAGTCTGCCACACCATCAACGAGGAGGAGGGGTACGCCCTGTTCATGGACAACAAGTTCCACAACCTGGGCGTCGGGGCCGAACTCGACGGCTCGCTGGCCGACATCGGACGGTTCGAGCAGACCCAGGCCGAGGGCGATCAGGGGGCGTTCAAGACATCGCACCTGCGCAACATCACCGATAGCGGCCCCTACATGCACGACGGGCACCTCAAGACTCTCAAGGAGGTACTCGACTTCTACATCGGCGCGGGCAACTCGAACGATTACCGTGACGAGGAGATCAAGGAGCTGGACCACCTCACTGCCGACGAACGGAACGATCTGATCCTGTTCATGGAGGCCCTCACCGGCGATTACCCGCCGGACACCGGGCCACCGGACGGGGACATGGCCTACCTCGACGTGCCTGCGGAATCGCTGGCGCGCGGCTGCTTCCGTTCGACTCTCTAATTCACCACAAGGGGGCGGCGCTGGGGCTTTCCGCCCTTCCTGTCGTCCCATCACAGCGCTCCGGTACGACCAGGACTCGTTCCCAGTTCGCACGAGACATCAGGGAGGGATCGATCCCCCCGACAGTGAGCCGCAGACGCTCGGCCTAGCCATCATCCACGGTACCGGTGCCGTGGCCCTTTCCATGCTTGGCCAAGGAGGCGGCGTCCTCTACACGCCGATCCAAGTCCTGTTCCGAGTGGACTTCCATGCGGCCGTATTCCAGAGCCTCTGGCTCACGATCCTTACCGCGGTTCCCGCCACGCTCCTCTACCGCAAGGCGAACCAGGTGGACTGGGTCATGGTGGGAGTTCTGGAAACGAGCAGCTTCGCAGGGGCCGTCTTGAGCGGGTACTTTGCCAACCGCCTGCCCCCCGCATCTGCTGACGTTCGGGCTGGCGGCACTCGTGTTCAGCGCCGGCACCTCCATGCTGCTGAGATTGGGCTCGCGCGAACTGGCCAAGAAGGTGTCGAGGCTCGAGTGGGAGCGGGAACTCGGCCGCGAGCGGTGTCGGATACACCTCGGCAAGGCGCTCCCCTATCCTGCCGGATCGGCATCGCGTCGGGCCTGACGGAAACGCCGGGCGGGTGCCTGAGAATCCCGATGCTGGTCCGGCTGTTCGGAGCGCCGATCGGCGTCGCGTTCGGCACCTCGGCATTCATGGTGACCCTCACCGCGGCCGGAGGTCTCCTGGGGCGTCTGGCAACCAGCGAGACGATCTGGCACGAACCCTGGATCCTGAGCGCGTTCATCCTCGTCGGATCCCAGATCGGGCCTCGGATCGCCATGCGGTCGAAGCCTGTGGCGATGCGCACGCGTTTCGCGACCTATCTGTTCGGCATTGCCTGCCAGGTCATCGCCAGCTTGTTCATCGACACCAGCGGCGAGGAGATGGTCCAGGTCTCTTTCGACTGACCGGCAACTCCCAGAGCGCCACCGGCCCCGTGCAGCTGCCCCGAAACCGATCGCGGATCAATTGAAAACAACGAACGGATGGTAGACGCGGGGCATCACGGCCTCGCCCAAGCACACCAGCTGCCCGTCGTTGGTGACGGCCTTGACGACCTGCGCGCCCACGCACTGCCCGAACGGGCTCACCCGAAAGTCCCGCCCATGACGGATCCGAGCCGCCTCCTCGTAGCCAACTCGGTGAACCGGAATCTCCGGCAGGAGCTCGAGTGGGGAGAGCAGGGCGTCGTCCAGGATCCCCTCGTCGCGGAGGCCTTCCAACTCCTCCAGCGTGCGGGCTTCGTCCAGCGAGAACTCCCCGACCCGCGTGCGCCGGAGTTCCGCGACGTGCGCGCCGCATCCCAGGAGGCCTCCGAGGTCGTGCGCCAGCGACCGCATGTAGGTACCGGCCGAGCAGAAGCATCGGATCCTGGCGGTCGCGCCGCCAACTTGCAGCAGTTCGAGCTCGAAGATCTCCACCTCGACCGGATCAGGTTCTACCGGGTTCCGGCGCCGCGCCAGTTTGTACGCGCGGACCCCGTCGATCTTCTTGGCAGAAACCGGCGGGGGTACCTGGCGGATGACTCCCCGGAAGCCGGACAGCAGTCCATCGAGATCGGAGGAATCCACGCGCACTTCGACCGGCTTGCCCAGCGGCTCGCCGTCCCTGTCATAGGTATCGGTCGCCCATCCGAACCGGATTTCGGCCAGATACTCGCGCTTGTGGCCAAGGTAGAACTGCGCAAGGCGGGTAGCCCTGCCGACGAGCATGGGCAGCACGCCGGTACCGAGGGGGTCCAATGTCCCTAGGTGGCCGACCTTCGCTCCGCCCAGGAGGCCGCGAACCTTGCGCACCGCCACGAACGACGTGATGCCGGCTGGCTTGTCCAGGATGACGGCACCGTCCATCTTCCCCATTCTAGGGTCCGTCCCTGGCCCTGCGGCCCCACTCGGCCAGCATTGAATAGGCGGCGCGCACGACGCGATCGGCGGGGACGCCCTCCATGCAGGGGTGGCCTTCCAGCGGGCACTCGCGCAACAGGCACGGAGCGCAGTCCACCGGCTCCCGTACGATCGTGCTCCATGGGGCGGCGGGTCCGGTCGCCTCGGCGTCGGTCGCTCCGAACACCGCCACGGTCGGCACGCTCAGTGCCGTGGCGGCGTGCATGGAGCCGGAGTCGTTCGTCAGGTAGATGCTGCACGTAGAGGCGAGCTGGAGGTACTCTTCGAGTGTCGTCTGTCCAGCCACCGAAATCGACCGGCTGCCCACGCGACGCGCCACCTCGGAGGCCAAGGAAGCCTCAGAGGCCGAACCGAACACCGCGACGTGCGCGCCCAACTCGCGCGACAGGACCCGAGCCGATTCGGCAAACCGCTCCGGGAGCCAGCGCTTGGCCGAGCCGAACGCCGCCCCAGGGCTGACGCCGATCCAGGAGTCCTGCGGCAGCCCGCGTCGCGCCCACTGGGCCGCGCCCCTGCGCCGGATCTCCGACAGGCCCTCGAGTCGGGCTTGCGTGTCGTCGGGAATGCGCTCGACCAACCCCGCCCGCCGGAGCAGCTCGAGATAGTAGAAGCGCTGGTGCGACGGAATGTCGCCTCGACCCGGCCTCGGGACCCGATCGGTGAGCAGCAGCCCGCGTCTGTCCGTGGCGTAGCCGATCCGCTCCGGAATCGCCGCCCTCCAGGCGATCCATGCCGCGTCGAACGCGTTCTGGAGCAGGATCGCGCGGTCAAACTCGCGATCCCGAAGATCCCTTGCGAGGCGCTCGCGCCCGATCACCCCGCGATGCTCGCGGTCGCGCTGGTAGAGCACGATCTCGTCACAGAACGGCTGCCCGTGATAGAGTTCCGCCACCCACGGCAAGGCGAGAATCGTCACGTTCCAGCCCTCGTGAACACGCCCGATCTCGCGCAGCGCGGGAATCGACATCACGGCATCGCCGAGCCAGTTGGTCGCACGTACTAGGAGCCTTCGCATCACCGGCTGCCTCCAGCGTAGCGATACCGGTCGGACCGGAGTCCCCGATTCGCCGTAGTCACCGGAAAGTCCCCTCGACCGAAACTGCCAACGAACTGACGGGGAAGCAACCGGGCCGACTCCCCCATCCACGCGGAAGTCCCAACCGGAGAATGAAGAAATCGCAACGCATGTACGGGCGCGGCACCCTCTCTGCTCGGTGCCCCATCCCCCCATCCAAAGACGGATTGGTCGAAGGGGTCGATGAGGCGGACGACGGAATCTCGCCTTGTGCGCGGCCAACTGTCTTCCAATGGTGGGGGATCGCATTCCTCCGACACGCCGAATACCGGTCGCGACGTGCTAGCCGGCGGCGGGCCTCTGGCCTTGCCAGCCTAACAGCCTGTGGCAAGAGTCAGTCAATCGAAATCCCATCAAGTTCCAATCAGAATTCGATGGAATCGCAGTCATGGGGATGGGGACCCGCAAATCCGGGCAGATCCCGATGTTGCTCGCTCCGGACCAACTGGCTGCACCAAACCCCACAACCCCCTTCTTCGACAACCTCAACGAGCTGCTCGCTCGGATGGGCTTCGATGCCTACGTCGGGAAAGCCTGCCAGCCCTTCCATGCTGATCGCAGGTGACGCCCCTCGCTCGCTCCCGGCTGCTGCTGGTCGGCTACCTGCTTGGCATCGATTCCGAGCGCGGCATCGCCCTCACCGTCAGCGACTCGTTCGGCCTGCGGTCCTGCCTCCGCTACGAGCTGCACCGGAATCCCCGGATCACTCGACGATCTCGCGCACCCGGCGGCGGATCAGCCTCGAAGGGCACGAGCAGGTGTTCGCGTGGGTGCTGGGACTGGAGCCGGCGGGGCAGGAGGCGCGCATCCCGGAGCCGGAGCAGGGGCAGAGGGATCTCAAGGGCAAGGAGGAGGCCGAGCGGGTGGTGCAGAGGACCCGGGAGCGAGTGGGGAGCGCGGAAGGCAACCAGCTGCAGAAGCCACGGACGGAGAAGGTGGAGCGGTCGATGGCCCACATGTACGAGACGGACGGGATTAGGCGGCTGTACTTGCGGTGACGGGCGAACATTCGCAAGCGGTTGCTGGTGCATGCCTGCGGGGGCAATCTGGGAGTGATGATGAGGTCGGTCACTGGGACCGGTACGCCCCGCACGCTGCAAGGACAAGGCCGCCAGCTGGCGGACAACCTTGCTTGCGCCTTTCGTGTGCTGTTCAGGGGTGTCTAGGGGGCCATTCTGAGGGCGATAGAGGGCCGACTGGGGCTGCGGTGGGGGAATGACCCGGAACTCTTCCCAGAATCCGTGTGATCCATTGGCAAACCACAGGCTGTCAGGACCTCAAGTTGACAGTGTTCCACATCCCCTCGTGCACGGTTCGCTCTACGCCGCTGGAAACCAACTAACTCCTGCCTGAGACCCGCTCTCTCCGGTTGCCTCGGGATCGCTATGGGGCAGCCGCGAGAGGAGCTCCAGCTCGAATGCCGGTTTCAGCGGCTCCAGTCTTAGCCTCGCTCTCGTCGGCGATCTCGGGTCCGGTCCGATCGCCTGCGTTCCCCTATGACGTGAAATGTCCGGGACGGCCACTCCCGAAGCACGCCGGCTGCTTGCGGCACGAGCGGTTTCACGTCCCGCACTCGCAGGCTTGAGGTCCGGAGCACGACAACAGGGACGGTGCGTGCCGGTTCTGCTCGTGCGGCATGTTCCTGTCCGCCGTGATCAGCGCATCGAATCCCCGGGCCGCCGCGAGTTCCAGAAGTTCGCCGTTCTCCTTGCCTTGCCAGCCCATCCGCTGGGTGCTGCGGATCTTCCAGTCGTCAGGGGACGAGTGGGCGAGGGCATACGGGAGGTGCTCATCCTGCAGGATCTTCATCCGCATACCGACTGAGCGCCAGTCTTGCCAAGCGCAGCGTTGCTTGGGCCTGCTCGCGGGAGACGGTGGGGAAGTCGTGAAGGAACTCGCCCAAGGATCCTTCGCTGTCGAGGTAGTCGAACAGCGCAGTCACGGGTACCGGGGTCCCGCTAAACTCGACCGCCCCCCTGCACGGTGATCGTGGCGCCGTCACGCTCGTCGCCCACGCCATCAAGCAACCGGCCGGCGCGAATGGTGACGGGAGTCTCCTAGGCAGTAACTGCCGGTGCGGCAACCAGCAGGCCGAGGGCGAGCAGCAGCAGGTGCCTGATCATTGGGATCCTCCAGTACCGCGGGTACGGGTACGCTCCATCGACGTGGATTCCAGGTGGGCTCGAATGTATAACAGATGGAGCACGGCCGGGCCCGCGCCGAGGCGGTAGCTGCCGCGGCATTCGGGCCGCCGTCGCGCGGAGGTGAACCGATGACCACCCGCAGGCAGACGACAGAGAACACCGATCGGGGCGCCGTCACCCGGCGCCGGATGATGCAGGGTGTCGGCCCAGTCCTCGGGTCCGCGGCGGTGATGCGGGAGTTGCCGGCGGAAGCGTTGGCGGCGCCTTTCGCGGCCGTTGCCCAGGCCGCGTCCGTGGGCCCCTACGACCCGGACTGGCTGCCCCCGGGCGTGCGATCGCGCTTCGTCCACGGCGTCAACGGGCTCACGATGCACGTGCTGGAGGCCGGCTTCGAGACCGGTGGGCGCCCGGCTCTGCTGCTGCTGCACGGCTTCCCCGAGCTCGGCTACAGCTGGCGGCACGTGCTGGCACCGCTGGCCGCGGCCGGCTATCACGTCATCGCGCCGGATCAGCGCGGCTACGGCCGCACCACCGGCTGGAGCGCGGACTACGACGGCGACCTGCGGCCGTTCAGCCGGATGAACGCCGTGCGCGACGCCCTCGCGCTGGTATCGGCGTTCGGCTACCGCACCGTGGACGCCGTCATCGGCCACGATTTCGGATCGCCGATCGCCGCCTGGTGCGCCGTGGCGCGGCCGGATGTGTTCCGGGCGGTGGCGCTGATGAGCGCCCCGTTCGGCGGCACGCCGACGTTTCCGTTCGGGACGGCGGACGACGGCCCGCGCGCCTCGCCGGCCGCCGAGCCGGACATCTACGAGGAGCTGGCGCGCCTGCCCCGCCCGCGCAAGCATTACCAGCGCTACTACAGAACACGCGAGGCGAACCCCAACATGTGGCGCGCCCCGCAGGGCGTCCACGCGTTCCTGCGCGCCTACTACCACCACAAGAGCGCCGACTGGACCGCGAACCGCCCGCACCGGCTGGCATCGTGGACGGCCGCCGAGGTCGCGCAGATGCCGACCTACTACATCATGGACCTCGACATGGGCATGGCGGAGACTGTCGCCCGCGAAATGCCGAGCGCGGCCGAGATCGCGGCCAACCGCTGGCTGCCCGACGACGAACTGCGCGTCTACAGCACGGAGTACGAGCGCAACGGGTTCCAGGGCGGCCTGCAGTGGTACCGCTCCGGCGTGATTACGGACGAGCCGCTGACCTTCGCCGGCCGCACGATCGACATCCCGTCGGTGTTCATAGGCGGCACGAGGGACTGGGGCGTCTATCAGCGCCCGGGGGCGTTCGAGCGGATGCAGGAGAGCGCCTGCACCGACTTTCGCGGCGCGCACCTGCTCGACGGCGCCGGCCACTGGGTCCAGCAGGAGCGGCCCGAGGAGACCGTCCGCCTGCTGCTGGAGTTCCTACGGGCAGCATAGCCGCGCACGTCACGGTGGCGCCTGATGAAGGAACGGGTATTCACTGGTCGATCGGTGGCTCTCGGCTCGAAGCAGTACATCTCGCCGGTCGGGTCGTCCTCGGCCGGTGTCGGCTCGCCAAGCATCCGGCACGGGTCGATGACGTGCTCCTGCGACGCGGAGCGCTCCTTCAACTCGGAGGCGCTCCACTTGGCGATGAACCCTGAGGGTGGCATTGGCACGTTCAGGTCAGACCAGGACGATCGGTGCCTGCCGTCCCAGCACGGGCCCCGGTCGCTGGTCCGAAATGGCTTGTCACGCATCGATACAGTCCCCTTTCATGTCTTGCTGCGAGGCGGCCCGTAGGCGAACATGCGCCGGACCGTCTCTTGCAAGGCGAGGTTGGCCTTCAGCACACGGGTCATCTGGCCGACTCGCGCGGTTGCGCTCATTCCTGCACACGCTTTGAGCCTCTTGCCCGAGAGCGTCTCGCGCACCATCCAGCGAGCCTTATTCTCCGTCTCGTCCATGGTATCCATGCTGAAGAATCTTGCCCGCACGACTCTCACTCGCACGGTTTGAGCACACCTCGCCAATCGCCGAGGTGAATGCTGAGCTTGGACAGCGAAGGCCGTTTCACCGGACGAGGCGCGGACCATCCACAAGGAATCGGTCCCATCAACAGGTCCATTGAGTCGAAGCCGAGTCCCGGCAAGTCTGATACGCCTTCCTCCCGCCCCCCTATGTCCCTGACACCGGTCCCGACGGCTGTATGCGCCGGGAGAAACCGGCAAACGGCTGGGCCGTTTAGAATCTTTCCTATGGTCCGTCTGCTGCTTGCGATCCTCGCAACCGCATTGATTCTGGGCGCGCAGGACGTGCCCCAGGCGTTCGTGGGGGGCCGCGTCATTCCCATCACCGGTGCCGACATCGAGAACGGCACGGTCGTCATCCACGAAGGCAGGATCGTCGCGGTTGGCGACGCGTCCAGTACCGACATACCGGACGGTGCGGTCCGGCACGACACGAGTGGCAAAGTGGTCATGCCTGGCTTCGTCGACTCCCACAGCCATGTCGGCAGTGTCGACGGTGGCGACGGCAGCGGGCCCATGCATCCCGAAGCTCGGGCGCTCGACTCCATCAACGTACGGGACGCCCGATTCCAGAAAGCCCAGGCCGGCGGCATCACTACGGCGAACATCATGCCCGGCTCGGGCCATCTGCTGAGCGGACAGACCCTCTACGTGAAGCATCGGGAAGCCAGAACCATCGATGACATGGTCATCCGTCGGCCGGACGGTTCGTTGGCGTACGGAGTCAAGATGGCCAACGGCACGAACTCCCGAAAGGCGCCCCCGTTTCCGGGCACGCGGGCCAAGTCGGCCGCCATCGTTCGGGAGCAGTTCGTCAAGGCCGCGGAGTACCGCGACAAGTTGGCGGCGGCCGGCGACGACGCGGACCAGCGGCCTGACCGGGACCTCGGCCTGGAGACCTTGGTGGACATCCTCGAGGGCGACCGCGTCGTCCATTTCCACACCCACCGCCATGACGACATCGTGACGATCCTGCGGCTGGCGGACGAATTCGGATTCCAGGTGGTCCTGCAGCACGTCAGCGACGGATGGGCCGTCCCCGAGCAGATCGCCGCATCCCCGCACGTGGTGGGTGCCTCGCTGATCCTCATCGACAGTCCGGGCGGCAAGATCGAGGCCAAGGACAACCAGTTCGCAACCGCGCCCATCCTGGATCGCGCCGGGGTCGTGACAGGTTTCCATTCCGACGACTCGATCACCGATTCCCGGCTGTTCAACCGCATGGCGGCATTGGCAGTCCGCGTCGGGATGCCCCGAGACCGAGCCCTGTACGGCCTGACGATGGCCGGTGCGATCATGATGGGCCTCGAGGACCGCGTCGGATCGCTGGAATCCGGCAAAGACGCCGACATCATCGTGCTGTCGGGGGACCCCTTGAGCGTCTACAGCCACGTTCTGGAAACCTGGGTTGATGGCAGCCGGGTCTTCGACCGCTCCGATCCAAAGGACAGGCTGTACGCGGAGGGGGGCTTCGGCGCGAGCCACGACCAGCACGGAACTCACCATGAGATCGTGACGGGAGAGTATCGATGAATCGCTTCCACCGCATCACCACCGCCGCAGCGCTCCTGGTCGCAGTTGGGCCAATCTCAGCCCAGGTAGCCGTGCACGGCGAGACGGTCCATACCGCAGCGGGAGATCCCCTCACCGACGCCGTAGTGATAATCGAGGACGGCAAGATCACCCGCATCGGTCCGGCCGCCGAGATAGAGATCCCTGATGGTTTCCGCACGTTGCGCGCCAAGGTCGTGACACCCGGGCTGATTGACGCCCACTGCACGATCGGCCTGAGCGGCTACCTCAACCAGCCCCACGACCAAGACCAGGCCGAGAGATCGGAGCCCCTCCAGCCCGAACTGCGCGCCATCGACTCCTACAATCCCCGGGAGCCGCTGGTGGCTTGGGCCCGGGCCTACGGGGTCACGACCGTCCACACAGGGCACTCGCCCCAGGCACTCGTCAGCGGGCAGACCGCCGTCGTCAAACTGCGCGGCGGAACCCTGGAGGAAGCATTGGTCAAGCCTGTCGCGATGATCGCGGTGACGCTCGGGGAGGGAGCCCGGGAAGGCGGGCAGAAATCTCCGGGCACCCGGGCGAAGATGGCATCGATGCTTCGGACCGAACTGGTGAAAACCAGCGAATACGTAGCGAGGCGGTCCAAGGAAGGCGGGGACCAGCCGGACCGGAGCCTGCGGCTGGAAGCGCTCGGTATGGTCGTCCAGGGGGAGGTGCCGCTGCTGGTGACCGCGCAACGCGCGCAGGACATCCTGACCGCCCTGCGAATCCGCGACGAGTTCAATATCCCGATCGTTCTCGACGGGGTCGCCGAGGCTCCCGAGGTCCTGGACCAGATCCGTGAGGCCGCGGTTCCGGTGATCGTCCACCCAACCATGATGCGTGCCCGCGGCGAGACCGAAAACCTCAGTTTCGAAACGGCGGCCAAGCTCTATGACGCTGGCATCCCCGCAGCCATCCAGGGTGGCTACGAAGCTTATGTGCCGAAGAGTCGCCTGGTGCTGTTCGAGGCCGGCGTCGCAGCCGCTCACGGCTTGGGATTCGAGAACGCCTTGCGGAGCATCACGATCAATGCCGCGCGGATCCTCGGCGTCGACGATCGCATCGGTTCGATCGAGGTCGGCAAGGACGGAGACCTCGCCTTGTACGATGGCGATCCGTTCGAGTACGCCTCCCACTGTATCGGCGTAGTAATCGATGGCCAAGTCGTCAGCGAGGAGATCCAGTGAAGCTGGTCACGTACCCTGAAATCGAGCCCGAAAGGCTGTCGCGGATCGAATCGGCGTGCGGCCCGATGCGGGTGGCGAACTGCCGGACCGAGACCGAAGCCGTCCTCGAAGTCGCCGACGCGGACGCCTTTTTCGGCAAGCTGACCCCTGACATGCTGGCGGCAGCACGGTGCCTGCGCTGGGTCCAGTCCCCTACCGCCAGCCTCGAGCACTACATCTTCCCGGAACTCGCGGAGCATCCTGCTCAACTGACGAACATGCGGGGCCTGTTCCACGACAATATCGCCGATCACGTGTTCGGCTGCATGCTGTGCTTCGCCCGGAACCTGCACATCTACGTCCGCCAGCAGCAGCGGGCCGAGTGGAAGCCGTATGGCGGGCGGAAGGAGGGCCAGACGTTCCGTAGCGGGCCCGCTGTCACCACGGGGGTCGACCTGGCTCACACCACGCTGGCCGGATCGACGATGGGGGTGGTAGGACTGGGGTCGATCGGCTCGGAGATCGCCCGGCGCGGCGTCTGCTTCGGCATGCGCGTAGTCGCCGTCGACAGTGACCCGCGGCCTGCCCCGGACGGAGTCGAGGGGCCGTGGCCGTCAGACAGGCTGGATGACCTTCTCGCTGAGAGCGACTACGTGGTGATCGCCGCGCCCCATACGCCGGAAACTGAGGGACTCTTCAGCGCTCCCAAATTCCGGCGTATGAAGTCCTCGGCTGTGCTGATCAACATCGGGCGCGGGGTGATTGTGAATCTCGGCGACCTGACGCACGCCCTGGAAGCCGGCGAGATCGCCGGGGCGGCCCTGGACGTGTACGAAATCGAGCCACTGCCGGCCGACCACCCCCTGTGGGCCGTTGAGAATGTCATTCTCACCCCGCACATCGCCGGGCATTCGCCAGCGATCGCGGAACGACACCTCCAGGTGCTGCTGGATAACGTCTCGCGGTTCGTGCGCGGTCTGCCGCTTCACAACGTCGTGGACAAGCGCCGCTGGTTCTAGGCGGTCGCAATTAGTCGCGCCTGCACCGAGCGAGCGCGGCAACGCATCTCCACGTCTCCGGCCGGTATCCCACGAGTGGAGTTCCAGCCCGCCCCTTTCGGATAGGGGCACCGATGACCAAGCGGGAATCGTTGCGACTGGCAGCCGCATCCATGGGAATGTCGGCGGTCGGGCCGTCCCCGGGGAGCACTGGGCCAGGTCGCGGCAAGTTCGGAGGCTGGACGGCCAGGACCTTGGAGGCAAGCGACTCTTCCCGGCCCGAGAAGGCCGGCGACCGACACTGGCTGGTGACCCCCAACGGATCCGCGTACCTGATTCATAGCATCGACCACATAGGATCTGTATCGGATCAGCCACGACTACAACCGTTCGCACTGGAATGGGAAACTCGGATTGCCCGCCACATCGGATCAACCAACGCGGCTGCGGAGATTCGTAAGCGTTCGAGCCGACCGTGAATTGAGAAAGGGGAAGGCCGGTGGGGAGGGCGGCGAAAAAACTCGGATAAAACGCTGGACACAAGAATTGTCGTTATGGCAGCCTGGCGGCTGTGGAGGCGGAAAGGCAGCTGCCAGTGCAGTTGGCAGGGAGGCCAGTCCCGTTCCAGGGGGAACGATGGCGTTCGTTGTCGGTGCCGATGGTGGAGGCGAAGCGCAGGTGGCTTGACTGGCAGAGCCAGCACAAGCGGGCGAAGCAGCGCATCGAGCAGTGGCAGTTGCGCTGCGGGAAAGCAGAGCAGAAGCTGGCGGATGGGCCGCAGCGGAACGAGCGGTTGCATGCGCGGGTCCAGGAGTTGGAGCAGGAGAACGCGGGCCTGGAGCAGCGCAACCAGGACCTGGACTCGCGGAGAGTCCCTCCCTGTGGTCTCGAGACCGGTTGATTGGCCGCTGGGTTAGCGGACCGGACCTGCCTTGCTGACCCGGGACTGTCACCCAGGTCGTCCGGGTCCGCTTCCAGTAGTTCCATGGTGTAGCTGACTGCCACTTAGAATCGGCCCTTCACGATATCGAGCATCTGCCGCTGGCCGCGCCGCTAACTGAGATTCTCGATGTGGTCGGTAAAGAACCGCACGTCCCACGGGTTTTCGCTGCCGTAGTACGGGTTTTCCGCGCCTTCCAAGTACGCGTCCGCGGGCGCGTACCCCCTGAATGGACGCTCCTTCCAGACGGACAGCCCAACAGCAAGCCCAATGCGACCAGCGGGTATGCTTTCGCCACAACGACCGACGCGCCCGTTTCCATGGCTGTCCTCAGCTAGTACACAGAGATCTCGGAAAAACAACCCCGCCCCGAAGCGGGGTCCGGACATTGAGGAAGCCGGGCGGAATTGGAGTCACCGAAACCTGCGTGCACGGATTCACCGGATCCTTTGGATCCAGAGATGCATCTACTGCCTCGTGGTGATTCCATCCGCTAGCCCCGTGGGATCCGAATGATAGTCACCGGCTGGCAGCGAAACCCATGATACTCGCGGCGCAAGCAGGGAATGGCAACGCCGGATGGAAGGGTACTTCGACGTTTCCGATGCTGAATCCCAGTACCCAAGAGCGGTTTCCTGCAGATCCCTGCCCACCATCGAGTCCGAGTTCTGTTCGCTCGCAACGACCCTTGGGAGACGCACCATCAACACTGGAAAGGACCGCCCCGGAAAAGCGGACAGCCGCCAAGCCTATCCGACCGCGAGTCTGTCTCGCCGGCCGTAATTGCGCTCGTAATAGTCGCGGTACTCGCCCGTCCGCACGCGCGACACCCAGTCCGAGTGATCCCGGTACCAACGGATCGTCTCGCGGAGCCCGCCCGCGAATCCAATCCGCGGCTTCCACCCAGTCTCCACTTCGATCTTCGAACTCGCCATCGCGTATCGCCGGTCATGGGCCGGGCGGTCCTGCACGTGCCGGATTAGCGACTCAGACCGCCCGCAAAGCCGCAGTATGCTGCGAACCACTTCCAGGTTCGGCACGGCATGGCGGCCGCTGACGTTGTAGACTTCGCCCGGCCGCCCGCGGGCGATCACGGCATCGATCGCCCGGCAGTGGTCGTCGACGTGCAGCCAGTCGCGCACTTGCAGGCCGTCGCCGTAAAGGGGGAGCGGGACATCGTCCAGCGCATTGGCGATCATGAGCGGGATGAGTTTCTCCGGAAACTGGTACGGCCCGTAGTTGTTCGATGCCCGCGTGACAATCACGGGAAGCGAGAACGTGGTCCCGTAGGCGAGCACCAACAGGTCCGATCCCGCCTTCGAGGCGGAGTACGGGTTGGAAGGCCGCACCGGAGACGACTCGTCAGCCTTGCCGGGCTCGTCCACGCTTCCATACACCTCGTCGGTGGACACGTGCACGAATACTGACGGGGGGAACTCCCGGGCGGCCTCCAGCAGCACGGCCGTCCCGTGGACATTTGTGGAAATGCTGTCGCCCGGCAGGAGGATGCTCCGATCCACGTGCGACTCCGCCGCAAAGTGCACGACTGCCTCCGGGCGGAAGCCGCGAAAGGCCGTACGTACCGCGCTCGTGTCGCGAATGTCCGCCCGCTCGAACCGCAAGCCCGGCAAGTGCTCCACTGGCGCGAGGTTGTCGAGATTGCCCGCATACGTCAGGGCGTCGAGCACCAGAGTCTCGGTGCCATCCGCCCTGGAGACTGCGGATCGCACGAACGCCGACCCGATGAAGCCAGCCCCGCCTGTAACCAGTACCCTCACTTGAATTGCGTCTCCCAGTCGTAGGCGAGCTCCGGGGCATCGTGGGGAATCCGCCCCTCGTCAGAGGCATCGTAATGCCGGTCGGTGAGGTAGACGAGCATGGCGGGGGCCTCTCCGATGACCTTGTAGCCGTGCGCAATTCCGGGCGGGACGAGAATCTTCCATGGGCGCAGCGTGCCGACGTATAGCGTGTTGCGGTGCCCGAATGTCGAAGACGCTTCCCTCAAGTCCACCAAGGCAACCTGCAGCATCCCCTGGCAGGGCACCCAGAGATCCGTCTGAGCCTTATGGTAGTGGAACGCCTTGATCGTGCCTGAGTAGCTCAGGGCCGCCGACACCTGGGTCGAACCGGGCGGGAATTTCCGGGCCAAGCGCTCGCCCAACCGAGCGACCTCGAGGAAGTATCCGCGATCGTCCGGCCATAGATCGACTGACTCGACGCGAACACCGTCAATCAGGTCCGGGGAGTCCGGATGGAGCACGACGCTCCCGATGCCCCGGTCGCAGGTCGGCAGAGCCAGCCTGAGTCCGCCGGACTCCTCCGGGAAGTCGCCGCGAGGGCCTGCCAACGGCTGCCCAGCCTCACGCCGGTACGCAAGCCTCGGCAGTCCGGCTCGCCTTCCAGAGCTCGACATACGGCTCGATCTCAGACATGACTTGGGCGAATTGATCGAAGTTGAGCGACTGTGCCCCATCGCTCCAAGCCCGCTCCGGATCGGGGTGGACCTCTACCATCACCCCGTCGGCGCCCACTGCCACGGTCGCCCGCACCAAGGGCGGAATCAGGGCCCGTTTGCCGGTCGCATGGGCTGGATCGAGGATCACAGGCAGGTGGGTGAGCTGGTTCAACACCGGCACAGCGTTAATGTCGAGCGTGTTGCGCGTGGCGGTCTCGAACGTGCGGATCCCGCGCTCGCAGAGGATGACATCGGGGTTGCCATTCGTGACGATATACTCGGCGGAAAGCAGGAACTCCGTGATCGTCGCGCTCTGGCCTCTCTTGAGCATGACCGGGATGCTCGTCTTGGCTCCGATCTCCTGGAGCAGGGGGAAGTTCTGGACGTTGCGTGCGCCGATCTGGAGTACGTCCGCGTAGTGCGCGACCAGTTCCACGTTTCGGACAGTCATCACCTCGGTGACGACCTTGAGGCCGTGCTCGTCACCCGCCTTGCGAAGCAGCTTCAGCCCCTCCTCCTCCAGACCCTGAAAGCTGTAAGGGCTCGTCCTGGGCTTGTACGCGCCGCCTCGCAGGAAGCGCGCGCCCGCCCCGGAAACAGCGGCCGCCGAGGCCATGATCTGTGCCTCAGTTTCCACGGAACACGGGCCCGCGATCACAGCGAACTCTTCGCCTCCGATCGATCTGGAACCTACCTGCACCACGGTGGGGTCGCTCTTGACCTGTTTGCTGACTAGCTTGTACGGAGCACTGATTGGCACGCCGTTCTCTACACCCTCGACAGATCGCAACACCTCGATCGCATTGATCACGTCGCCCAAGCCGACGGCGGCTATGACGACTCGCTCGTCTCCCTGGATCGACCGGACCGCGAAGTCCATCTCTTCAATCCGAGCGCAGACGCGATCTATCTGCTCCTGAGTCGCGCCCGGTTTCATTGAAATGATCATGACCGTACCTTCGGACTTGGAATGCTACCCGATATTCCCCTGCCTACGTAACGCCGGCCGGTGACGGATGGTTTCGAACTGGAGTACCTCTGGCGTGGCGGAAGGTCTCTATCTGACTGCCTGCCACAGCAGACACATAAGGGACGGCATCCAGCTGAAGCACAAATCTAGCATGCCGCCGCTCCCCCCGTCCACCCATTCTGCGGAAGTTTTGCGCCTAAAGGCGGAGGTGCCCCTCTCCTGCACCGTGCCGAGGGCATCGCCGTGGTATGTCCCGCGGAGCCGGCGGGGCTGCTGGTGTAGCCTGAGAATCGCCCGCGGTGACCAGCGGCGGGACGGAGGAGACCGAATTGGCCGGGACCGAGTTGGAGACGGTGACCGTTCCCCTGGGAGGCATGACTTGCGGCCACTGCGTGGCTACGGTCGAAGGTGCGTTGATGGGTCTCTGCGGCGTCCGTTCCGCCTCGGCAGACCTGCGCACGCAGTCGGCTCTCGTAACGTTCGACCCGTCGTCCGTGGGCCTTCCGGCCATGGAACGGGCCGTGGATGCAGCTGGATACGCCCCACGACCGGCCGGCGGCCTGATTTCCCCGTTGCCGGGGGCATTCCGGGAAACTCCGGGGGCGCACCCGGCGGTAGCTGCTAGATCCACTCCGGAGAGCCGCAGGCTGACCGTCGAAGGCATGACCTGCGCGAGTTGCGTGCGATCGGTCGAGAAGGCGGCGCTACAGGTACCGGGAGTCGTCTCCTGCAACGTGAGCCTCGCTGACGCCAGCGCCCGCCTGCAATTTGACGCAGCTCGGGTCGGCCTAGACGATGTGATCCGAGCAATCGGGTCGGCCGGCTACCGGGCGAGGGAGTCGGGCATGGCGGGACATCCGGAGGGCGACGGTGCCCCATCTGGTCCGTCGCAGCGCAGACTCGCACTGTCGGCTGCGCTGACGGTGCCGTTGCTCATCCTTGCCATGTCTCACGGCACCCTCGAGTTCGCGGGCTCGCTCTGGGTGCAGTTCGCGCTTGCTCTACCCGTCGTGTTGTACGGAGGGGCGCCGTTCTATACGGCGGCGTGGACGGCCGCTCGCCACGGCCGTAGCGACATGAACACGCTGATTGCGATCGGGACGGGGGCTGCGTTCGCCTACAGCGCCGCGGCCACGATGGCCCCTGGCTGGATGTCCGCTTCGGGCGCTCCGGCAGTTTATTTCGAAACCTCGGCCGCGATTCTCACGCTCGTGCTCCTCGGACGCGTGCTCGAGGCCCGGGCCCGGCACCGAACCTCAGCCTCGGTTCGCAAGCTCCTAGCACTTCAGACCCCTGTCGTGCGGGTGCGGCACGACGGCCAGGAGCACGAGATCGCACTGGAGGCCGTTGCCATCGGCGACGAAGTGCTCGTGCGTCCCGGCGAGAGAATCCCTGTGGACGGGACCGTGCTCGAGGGTACGGGTGCGGTCGACGAATCGCCGATCACCGGGGAGAGCCTGCCGGCGGATAAGGCTCCCGGAGCCCGTCTCGTGAGCGGCTCGCTCAACAAGGACGGTTTCCTCGTGTTCCGTGCCGAGAGCGTCGGTTCCCAGACCGCGCTCGCCCGCCTCATCGAGTTCGTGCGGCGTGCGCAGGAGTCCAAGGCTCCGGCCGCCCGCCTGGCGGACCGCATCGCGGGCGTGTTCGTGCCTGTCATCCTCGTCGCCGCCACGCTCACGTTCGTCGTGTGGATGGCCACGGGACCGTCCGGCGACCGACTGCGGATGGCCCTAAACAACGCTGTCAGCGTGCTCATCATAGCCTGCCCGTGCGCGCTGGGCCTGGCGACGCCGACCGCCCTTACGGTTGGCATAGGCCGAGCGGCCGAGCAAGGAATCCTGATCCGCGACGGGGCAGCTCTCGAATCGGCTAGAAACGTGGACACGGTCGTGTTCGACAAGACCGGGACGCTGACGTTCGGGCGTCTCGAGGTGACGGATGTGGAAGTCTACGGGCCGGATGCGACGGACCGTCTGCTCGAATCCTGCGGAGCGATTGAACGTCGCAGCGAGCATCCGATCGCCAAGGCCATCGCGGGGGCAGCGCCTAGTTCGGGTGCAGAGGTCACGGACTACCGGGCGCTGCCGGGGGCCGGGGCGACCGCGACCCTCGGCGGTCACAAGTGGATCATCGGCAAGCCGGAGTTGCTTGCGGAACGCGGTACGGACATCTCCGGTGCCGGAACGACGCTGGACAAGCTCTCGGGAGAGGGCAAGACCGTCGTCCTGGCGGCGTGCGACGGCAAGCTGGCAGGAGCCGTTGCCCTGCGCGACACGCTTCGCCCCGAATCGGCCGCTGCGGTCTCCGGTCTCCACCAACGGGGTGTCAAGACGGTGCTGATCAGTGGCGACCGTACGGAAGCGGCCAAGGCCGTCGCGTCGGAAGCGGGCATCCGCGACGTTCTCGCACCGGTAATGCCGATCGACAAGTCGGATGCCGTACGCGAGTTGCAGGCGGACGGCCGCACGGTTGCGATGGTCGGCGACGGCATCAACGACGCGGCCGCCATTGCCCAAGCCGATCTCGGGATCGCCATCGGAGCGGGAACGGATATCGCAGCGGAATCGGCCAGCATCATCTTGGCACGGAACGACCCGCAAGACGTGGTCAGGTCCATTGAGCTGGCCGCAAGGATCCGGCGGACCATCACGCAGAACTACTGGTGGGCCTTCGGCTACAACGTGCTGGGAGTGCCCGTCGCGGCGGGCGTGCTATACCCGTGGACCGGGCTCCTGCTCTCTCCGATCGTCGCGTCCGCGGCCATGGCGCTTTCCAGTCTTTCCGTGGTGACGAACAGCCTCCGGCTGCGACGGGCGCTCCCCGATCCGAACTGACCCCCCGGAGCAGCCGAAGGTGTCTCCTCGGTGCCCAGCCGACCTGCTTCCACCGTCGAACCCGGAAGCTAGCGATCCGCAAGTAGAATGGGAATTCCGTGGATCCAACCCGCGTCGGCATCATAGGCCTCGGCAACGTAGGCGGCGGGACGCTCCGCTTGCTGCACGCCAACGCCGCCCAAATCGAGCGCAAGCTCGGCTTTCCGCTGAAAGTGACTGCCGTCTGCTCTCGCCGGGTCCTGAGTGAGCCGACCGAAGCCGTGGCACTGCACCCATGTGCGGCCCGGACCAGCGATTGGCGCGAGCTGGTGAACCGCTCCGACGTCGATATCGTCGCCGAACTCGTCGGCGGGACAGGGACCGCGCGGGAGATCCTGGAAGCCTCGTTCACGGTCGGGAAGCCGGTCGTGACCGCCAACAAGGAACTGCTCGCCGAGCACGGGGTCGGGCTCTGGGAGCAGGCCCGCTCCGGCGGAGCCAGCCTAGGGATGGAAGCCTCGGTGGCCGGGGGAATCCCGGTGTTGTCAGCGCTCCGAGAGGGTATCGCCGGGGACCGGATCGATGCCTTGGTCGGCATCCTCAACGGCACTTCCAACTACATCCTCACCGAGATCGAGCGAACGGGCGCCCCGCTCCGCGAAGTCTTGCGCGAGGCGCAGGAGCTCGGATACGCCGAGGCCGACCCCAGCGCGGACATCGACGGATACGACGCCCGGTCCAAGCTGGCGATCCTCGCCGGGCTCGCGTTCGGGGTACAGGTGTCGCCAGAAGACATACCGCTGGAGGGGATCCGCCGCATCCGGGCGATCGACTTCGCCTACGCGGGCCGATTGGGGCATACGATCCGCCTCCTGGCCTCGGCCCGGAATGGCAACAGCGGGCTCCGCCTGGCAGTCCGGCCGGCGCTCGTCGAGAAAGACACAATCCTGGCCGGAGTCATGGGTTCCTACAACGCCCTCTGGGTGCACGGCGAGGGCGGCGACACGTTCTACTACGGAAAGGGCGCGGGGCCCGCCCCGACTGGCGTGGCCGTGGTCAGCGACCTGATGGCCGCGGCGCGCGCAATGCGGGCGCCGCGGCGGGATCCTGTGCCGCCGTTCGCCCACGAGGCCCTGGAACGCCACTCGCCGGTGTATGCTGGCTCGGAAGAGCGCCAGTTCTACCTGCGCTTCCGGGTCCGGGACCGTCCGGGCATCCTTGCCAGCCTCGCGGCGATCCTCGCGCAGCAGGGAGTGAGCATCGAAGCGGTACTGCAGGAGCCACACTTCGACAAGTCGGACCTTCCTTTCGTCACGACCCTCGAACCGGCCCGGCGCGACGCGCTCGAGGCTGCTCTGGAGGAGATGCGGGGACTGGACTTCCTGGTCGACGAGCCGCTTGCCCTACCGCTGGAACCCACCCTCACGGGCCCGTAGCGCCGTTCCCGGGATATCGGACACTGGAATCCGGCAACGCGATTCCCGGAGCAGAAAGAAGGCACATGCCAACACAATCAATCGGAAAGACCCTCCGGCTTCGCCGCATCCTCCGCAACGGCCGGGCCGTTGTCGTGGCCATGGATCACGGGAATGCCGCCGGCGCGGTGCGGGGCCTCGAGCGGCCCGTTGAACTGGTCCAGCAGCTCGCCCCAGCGGGAGCCGACGCCATCCTCGTCACACCCGGGATCCTCGAGCAGGTGTGCGAGCACGTGGGAGAGCTGGCGATCCTGTTGCGCATCGACGGCTGCGTCAGCCCGATGGTCGGCGGCCCGATGCGCCTCTTCGTCGACGTCGAGCAGGCGGTCGCCATGGGAGTTGACGCCGTGGTCATGAACGCTACGCTCGGCGCACCATTTGAGGGTGAAGAACTCGAAAAGGTGGGCAGCATCGCTAGTGAGGGCCGCGCTTGGGGGATGCCCGTCGTCGCGGAGATCCTGAGCCAGCGGATGATGGCGAACCATATGGACATGTCGGGAACCGGCGATGCGCGTCTTCCGGGCAACATCGCGGAAGACATCACGCTGGCGTGCAGGATGGGCGCCGAACTCGGTTCCGACTTGATCAAGACCCGTTACTCAGGCGATGTCGACGAGTTCCGTCGAAGCGTGCAGGCGTGCGGAACGCCGGTGCTGGTGGCCGGCGGCCCCCGGCGAGGAGCCGGCCTCGGAGGGACGCTGGACACGGTCAGCGAAATTCTCGAGGCCGGCGCCTCAGGCGTGATCTTCGGCCGGCAGATCTGGCAGCACGACGATCCCGTCGAAGCCGTGAGCGCTGTCGCGGCCCTGGTGCACGGCAAGCCGGGCGTCGAAGCAGGAACGTGACACGCGTGTCCGCCGGCCCCGGATGGTACCAGCCGGAGTCGGCCCACAGCTACAATCCTTGGACGTGCACGGCAGCCTGATCACGAGGCGCGAGGCTGCCGCCTTGGCCCTGTCCGGAGTCCTGGCACAAGCACCCGGTCAGTCGCGGTTCGGCTCGATGCTCTGGGACTTCGTCCGAGAGTATCTGCGCGTTCTGGACGAGCGCAGGGCCAAGCGACTCGCCGAGCTTGAGTCCGAAGAGGATTTCCAAGCCCTGCGCGAGCGGGTTCGCGCAGGGCTGTTGCAGATGTGGGGGCCCTTTCCTGAGCGGGCGCCTCTGAACCCGCGGATCGCCGGGACGGTCGACAGGGGCGATCACCGGATCGAGCGGATCCTGTTCGAGAGCCGGCCGTCCTTTCATGTCAGCGCTAACCTGTACCGGCCTACCGGGGCGTCCGGACCTGTCCCGGCGATCGTGTTTCCCTGCGGCCACTCCGCCGAGGGGAAGCTCGCGGAAACCTACCAGCGGTTCTGCCGGCTCATGGCGCGCAACGGGCTCGCCGTCCTGACCTGGGATCCCGTGAGCCAGGGGGAACGAGTGCAGTTCCTCGACAGCGAGACTCGGGACTCGGAGTTCCGCCGGGGTACGGGCGAGCACCGGATCCTCGGAAACCGCTGCTACCTGGTCGGCGAGAACCTCATGCAGTACCGCGTGTGGGATCTCGTGCGGGCCCTGGACTACCTGGAACTGCGGCCGGAGATCGACTCGCAGAGCATCGGGCTTGCAGGCCAATCCGGCGGCGGGATGACCGCGTTGCAGTTCGCCTGCTTCGACGACCGCATCCGGGCCGCCTTCATCAGCTGCGCCGTCGCCAGCTTCCGCACCAAGACGGAAGCCCTGCTGATCGCCGACCCGGAACAGATCCTGTACGGGACTCTGCGGGAGGGGATCGACCATCCCGAACTACTGGCGGCATTCGCTCCCAAGCCGCTGGCCATCGGGGCAGCCCTGCAGGACTACGTCCCGATCGAGGGGGCGCGACGGACGCACGGCGAACTTCAGGCGGTGTACGCCAAGCTGGGCCGGCCGGAAAACCTGCAGTGGAGCGAGACCGACGCGCCGCACGGGCTGAACCGGGAGCTCCGGGAAGCCGCCGTAGCGTTCTTCCTTCGCTCGCTGGCAGGCCGGGAGGCAAGCGTGCGGGAAGACGAGGATCCCTTGCCGCCGGCGAGGGAACTCGTCTGCTCGGAGTCGGGACAGGTAGCGGACTCGGGAGACTCGCGCAGCGTGGCCGACTTCTACACGGAGAAGGCGGATTCGATCGCGCCCGTCTTCGAGGCCCCGGGCGACGAGAGTGAGTTTCGGGTGTACCAGAGCGAGGTCGCGAATCGGATCCGTGAGATCACCCGCGTCGGCTCCTTCAAGTCCGAGTGGGGTGTCGAGGTCCCGACGCGGTTCCTCGATGCAGGCGTCTACGCCAAAGGGACCGTGTTTCTGGTCGCGGAACAGGGCAAGGACCACCCGGTCGTCCGCCGCTACTGCATCGACGCCGTCGTCGCCGCGAACCACAGCGTCTATGGGGTTGATGTGCGTGGCTGGGGTGCCACGGTCCCGGACATGCCCTACCTGGAGGTGGGCTTCGAGTGGGATGATTTCCTTGCGTACCGCAGCTTCGAGCTGGGCCGGCCCCTGTTCGGCCAGCGCCTGAAGGACCTCCTCTCCACGGCGCCCACGATGACCAAGCGCCGCGAATGGATCGTGATCGGCATCGGCATCGGGGGGCTGATCGCGGCCCATGCGGCCGTGCTGGACCCGCGGATCGCGGGCGTCATGAGCATCCAGGCCCCGTTGTCGTACCGATCGATTCTCGACGATCCCCAGTCGACTCACCCGGTAAGCTGCCTGTTGCCGGGCGTCCTGGGGGCGTACGAGATCAAGGATGTCTACGCTGCGGTCGCGCCGAGGCCGCTGCTGGTCGTGAATCCGGTGGACTCCCGGGGCACGGCGATCGAACCTGAAGCGGCGAGAGCCGAAATCGCGTGGGCGTTCGACACCTACGACACGCTGGAAGCCGGGAATTCGATCCGCGTGGCATCGCGGCTTGGCCGGTCCGAGATCCGGTCGCTGATCGAGGAATGGCTTCTCGATGTCTCTTCATGACGGTGCAAACAGACCCGTCTCACTCCCACTCGATCGTGGAGGGCGGCTTGCTCGAAACGTCATAAAGGACGGAATCGACTCCTTCGAGAGCCATCAAGCTTTCGGCTAGTTCTCGCAACCCGCTTTCCGGCAGTCGCGCGACATCAGCCGTCATGCCGTCGACGGACGTGACCGGCCGGAGGGCGACGGTTTCGCCGCCGTGCCGTCCCCACGGCAGCAGGACGACGGGGCATTGCCATACCTGGCCGTATAGCCCCTCGCGGCGCAGGTACTCGGTGACGGCTCGATCCACCCGCTGCAGAATCCGGATCCGGTCGCGCGTCAGCCCGGCAGGACGCAGGCACCATTCCTGCGGGTCGAGTTCGCTGGGCGCCAGCGAGGCGACCACGCGATTCGTGAGGCGGTGCTCGTTTGTAATCGCGGTCGAAAGTGGCAGCAGGCGGCGATACTTGAGATCGCCCCCGTGCAGCACGGTCAGGCGAGCGTAGCTCCTGCTGTCACCCTGCACTCCCACGCTGTGAAGCGGCAGCAGGAACGCCGAGTAGCCGGCCTCGCCGGCCAGGCCGGCGATCCCTTCGTGGAATTCCGGGCCCTCCGGTTCTATCGCGCAAAGGCAGCGAATCGCCAGTCCGGGTCCCGGGAACGGATGGCGGTTGATCAGCCTGCCCGGGAGGCCGAGGCCGTGGCCAAGAGCGCGCACCTCGTCCTTGTAGAACTGGCTCAGCGGCTCCAGCACCCGGCCGTCTCTCATCAGCTCCTGGATGCGCGGGACGCGGTTGTGGTGGGTCTTGATGACGTCGGACGACTGGGTCCCGCCCGACTCGATGGTGTCGGGATAGATCGTGCCCTGCCCGAGCATCCAGTCCTGGCCCGCGTACCGGTCTTCCCGCAGGATCTCGTCCTGCACGTCGACGAACGCTTGTCCGATGATCGCCCGTTTCCGTTCTGGGTCGGTCACGGCGTCCAGCCTGCTCATGAACAGGCCGGACGCATCGAACACCCGCAGGTGGCCCAGGTCGAGGGTGCGGAACGCCGCCTCGATCTCGGCGGTCTCGCCGTCGCGCATGAATCCGGTATCGACGTACACGGCCTCGACGTTCGCGGGCCCCAGTGCGCGTACCGTGAGCGCGTAGGCCACGGTGGAATCGACCCCTCCGCTGAGAAAGAACAGGACGCGCCGGAGCGACGCAGAGGAAGGCCCCCCGGGCGGCTCCAAGCCTTCGCCCCCTGCCACCTGCTCCCGTACCTCCCGCACCACGCTTTCGACGCGATCGCCGGGATGCCAGTCCATCCCGCACCCGCAGGCATTGCGCAGGAAGTTGCCGAGGATGTCCGGGCCGTTGGGGGTATGAATCACCTCCGGATGGAACTGGAGGCCGTAAAGGCCCCTCCGCTCGTGCCCCATCGCAGCCACTTCGCACTCGCTCGTGTCGCCAAGCACGGAGAAACCCTGGGGCAGCCGGACAACGTGGTCGCCGTGACTCATCCAGACGCGTTGCTGCCGGGCAAGCCCAGAGAACAGGCCTGCGTCCGAGCGAACCCGAAGGGTCGCGCTTCCGAACTCGTGTCGCGTCCCCCGCTCGACTTCCCCGCCTAGGTACTGCGCCAGGAGCTGGTGCCCGTAGCAGATGCCGAGGATCGGCTTTCCCGTCTCAAACAGACCGGGGTCGGGCTGGGGGCTGTCCTGGCCGAAGACGCTAGCGGGGCCGCCCGAGAGAATGACGCCGTGGTGCTCCCGCAATCGCTCGGGTGACACCGAGACAGGCAGGATTTCCGCGTAGACGCCCAGCTCGCGGACCTTGCGGGCGATCAGGTGGGCGTACTGTCCGCCCGAGTCGAGAACAGCGATTCTCTCCATTCCACGCGGCTTCGAAGGCCCAAACGGGTCGGGAACCACGTCCGGCACGAATCGTATTGAAGCTTCCAGTCTAGCCGAGTCCCGCGATCCGCGGGCCCGCCCGCGGTGGTCCGGCTGCTCGGTCCTGGAGCGTGAGGGCGAACCCGGGCCGAGCCTAGTTCCGAGTGCCTTGGTTCTGGCCCCGCTGGGGCGTCGGTGCGAGACCTAGGTCCTTCCTGGGGTCGTATTCAGGGTTCGGCGTCGGGATCTTCACCCCAACCTGCGCAAGGTACGAGTTCAGGCTGTCGTGGAGGGCCTGCACCTGGTCCGGCATGGACTCGGCCAGGTCATCCTCCTCGCCCAGGTCGGCGGAGAGGTCGAACAGGTGGACATCGCCATTCTCGTAGAACTTGACCAGCTTGTAATCGCCGGAACGGATCGCCGCTTGGGGAAAGACGCCTTTCATGTTGCGGTAGTGGGGGTAGTACCAGATGAAGTCGCGGCTCGCCCGCTCCACCGACCCGCTCCCGGCCGCACGCAGGACGGGCACGAGGCTTCCGCCGTCCTGGTCCTCGGGAAGCGGTGCCTCGATGCCCAGGAGTTCGGCGAATGTCGCGAAGAAATCGTATCCGCTCACAGCGACGTCCGAACTTGAGCCCGCCTCGATGCCCGGCCCGCGGACAATCAGCGGCACCCGAATCCCACCCTCCCAAGTGTGGGTCTTCCCCTTCCGGAGGGGGAGATTGTTGGTGGGATTGCGATAGACCTCGCCGCCATTGTCTGACGTATAGAAGAGGTACGTGTTCTCTGTCAGGCCCAGTTCGTAGAGCTTCGCCATCAGCGCGCCCAGCGATTCGTCGAGGTTCTCGGTCATGGCACCGTAACCGCTGTTAGTGTGTACACCGCCCGCGCCTCATAGGCCTCGACCGTTTCCGGCCTCGCGCGGATCGGCAAATGCACGGCGTAGTGCGAGACCTGGAGCAAGAACGGGCGACCCTCCGCAGCGGCCTTCTCGACGAAGCCCAGCGATCGCTCGGTGATGCCATCGATCCGCTTGGGGTTCGGCGGTCCGTGCGTTCCCTCGGCGTTCGTGGTCGGGCCGTCGTGTTCGTCGTACCCGTGGCGGCCCGGACCTCCGCCCTTCAAGTGCCACTTTCCGAAGTGGGCCGTCGCGTATTGCGGTGCGTGCACACCTACAAACTCCGCGATCGTCGTCTCCCCGTCCGGAATGTCGGTAATCGGAAAGTGCACGTTCAGCGGCTTGTTGACATAGAACCGGTCATGAAAGGCCTGGAAGAACGTGGGAGTGCCGGGGACAACGTCCAAGATGTCCGTACTGCCCAGCCGGGCCGGGCTCTTTCCCGTCTGGATGCTCATCCTTGTCGGCGAGCAGTTCGGATGCGGCGAATACGCGTTAGTAAACCGCATGCCCGTGGCGGCCAGCTTCTCGAGCGCCGGGGTGCGGTAGTAGTCGCTCCTGGAATTCGGCACCCTGTCGTCCATCCGGACAGAGGTTCCGGTCCAGCCCTGATCGTCCACCAAGAAGAGAATGATGTTGGGACTCGCCTCCTCGGTGGCGGAGCAACCCACTCCGAGGAACATGGCAGCCACGACGACGACTATGCTCCGGTGTTTCAGGGCCTTCATAGGAACCTCCATGCTGGCGACAGACCGCTGGGATGGGCGGAGGCCGGGCGTCAGGCGATTCGGCCCTGAGCGCCTCCGTTCGGCCGGGAGTGGAGCGAGCGGCTCGTGCCGGCAGACCGACGCGAGCGACCCTTGGCCAGCTCAGGCCAGCGCCTGCCGAATCACCTCGCCCCTCACCCCGGTCAATCTTTGGTCGAGGCCTTGGTAGAAATACGTGAGCCTTGTATGGTCGAGGCCCATGAGATGAAGGATCGTGGCGTGCAGGTCAGACACGTGCCAGCGGTCCACGACTGCCTTGAAGCCGAGTTCGTCCGTCGCGCCGATCGCTTGGCCTCCGCCCACGCCCGCGCCGGCCAGCCACATGCTGAAACCGTGCCAGTTGTGGTCGCGACCCGGCTTGTCAATCCCCTCGCTAGTCGGAGTGCGGCCGAATTCCCCGCCCCACACCAGCAGCGTCTCTTCCCAGAGTCCCGTCCTTTTCAGGTCCGTGATGAGCGCACCGATCGGCTGGTCGGTCTCGCCGGCATGCAACGTGTGGTTCGAGATGCAATTCACGTGACCGTCCCAGGTGTCCTCAATGTGGCCGCCTCCGGAATAGAGCTGCACGAACCGGACGCCGCGCTCAAGCAGCCGTTTCGTGACAAGGCACTTGCGGCCGAAATCATCGGTCGGCTCCCGGCCGATTCCGTACATTGCCCGGGTCTGCGGGTTCTCTGCCCCCAGATCCACCGCCTCCGAAGCAGCCGTCTGCATGCGGTAGGCCAGTTCGTACGAGTGGATGCGCGCGGTGAGTTCCGAATCCCCTTCGTACCCCACACGGTGCATCTCGTTGAGTTCTCGCAGCACGTCGAGTGAGCGGCGCTGGGTGCGGTCGCTGACGCCGGGTGGTGTCTCGAGATTGAGCAGCGGGGCCCCGCCACTGCGGAACAGCGTGCCCTGAAAGGCTGCCGGCATGAAGCCCGCGCTCCAGTTCGAAGCGCTGCCGATCGGCCCTCCGCGAGGGTCGGTCATGACCACGAAGCTCGGCAGGTCCTGGCTCTCGCTACCGAGCCCGTAGCTGAGCCAGGAGCCCAGGCTGGGCTTGCCGATCACCACGCTGCCGGTGTTCATTTGGATGCAGCCGGAGGCGTGGGCGGCTGTATCGGTGTACATGGAGCGGATCACGCAAAGGTCATCTGCGTGCCGTGCGATGTTGGGGAAGAGGCTGCTGATCTCGAGCCCGCTGGCTCCGTGCTTTCGGAACCTGAACGGCGACTGCATCAGATTGCCGATCGGCCGGCTGTTCGACCCGATGGCGAGGTCACCGGCATACGGGGTGCCATGGTGCTTGGCCAGGGCAGGCTTGGGATCGAAGGTGTCGACCTGGCTCGGCGCCCCGTTCATGAAGAGAAAGACCACGTGCTTCGCTTTGGCCGGGAAGTGCGGGCTCTTTTCCTCGAGGAGCCCGCCGGCCGGGGCTCCGCTTGCCGGCCGCCCGAAGAAACCGTCGCCACTCAACAGATCGATCAGCGCAAGCAGGGGAAAGCCGGCACCGGCGCGCCGCAGGAAGCCGCGCCGGCCGCCGCAGAAACCATCCGATGGGTTCGTGGAGTACATCGTTCAGCCCGGATACGCGAACTCGTTCAGGTTGAAGAGGACGCGGCACACCTGGGTTAGGGCATCAATCGTCGCATCTGCGCCCTTCCCGCTGCGACCAGCCTCTTCTGCCAGCAACGCCAGCATGGACTCGCTCTCCCGGCCCGTGGGCGGCCTGGCGAGAGCCATGCGGAAAGCGAGGTCGATCTGGCCATCCGGGTCGCCCGGGGCATCCTCGACCAACCGCTCGGCGAGATACCGCGCCTGGCGGTTCACGAACTCGCCGTTGAAGAGTTCCAGCGCTTGCGTAGGAACGGACGTATTGATTCTCATCGGCGAAGACTTGGTCGTGTCGCAAAGGTCGAGCACTTCCAACATCGGTACCACCATCGACCGCTTGACGAACGCGTAGATCGTGCGGCGCGACGCATCCCGCTCGTCGAACGGCTTCCAGATCTTGTCGGGGTCGCTGGAGCCGGCCAGAGCGGCAGCAGGCACGCGCGGGTACATGCTGGGACCGAACACGACGGAATTCAGTCGCCCGGTCACCGCGAGCATGGAGTCCCGGATGGCTTCCACTTCGAGCCGTCGGTACGGTACTCGCCACAGGAAGAGGTTCGCGGGGTCCTGGCGGCCGTATTCCGGCCGCCACCGCTTGCTCATTCGGTACGTGCTGCTCGTCATGATGAGTCGGTGCAGCGTCTTCAGTGACCAGCCGCTTTCGATGAACCGGCGGGCCAGCCAGTCGAGCAGCTCGGGATGAGTCGGCGGATCGCCCATCAGGCCGAAGTCGCTGGGGGTCCGGACGAGACCTTCTCCGAAGTGGAACTGCCAGATGCGGTTGACGAGCACTCTGGCGGTGAGGGGGTTGAGTGGGTCCGCGATCCACTTGGCGAGTGTCATGCGGCGCAGGCTCGTTCGATTCCCCTCGTTCCACTCGGGAAACCGGGCCCGGGACTCAAGCACTTCGGGCGTGGCCGGCCCGACTTCGGGCCCGGGGTTCGACGCGTTGCCCCGGACAAGCAGGTAGCTGGGAGCGGGACGCTCAGCCGGCTCGTGCAGGATGTACGCGGAGTCGGTGGTCGGCGTCTCCGCATGGAGTTCGCAGATACGCTCTTCCAGCTCGGCGATCCGACGGCCGTCGGCCGCAGGCATGGCCTCCTCCAGTTTCCTGGCCAGCTGATTCGAGAACTCGTTGGCGGTTGCCACCTGAACCTGGTCGCGCTCCGATTCCGGAGTCAGGAAAGCCCGCACCGCGCGACCCGGCAGTCCCGACCGACCGGACCGGAGGAACTCCGCCCGAACTCTGCCCCTGATTGATTCGATCCGGACTTCGATCTCGCTGATTCTCGCGTCTCGCCGGTCCCATGCTTCCAGATCCCGTCGCGTCCCGATCGGGCGAAGCAGTTCCGTGCGGCCGGCCTGCGGGCGCCGCAGGGGCGCAAAGACCGCCGTCATGCTGTAGTAGTCCCGCGCGGTCAGCGGCTCGAACTTGTGGTTGTGGCACCGCGCGCAGCCAAGCGTCAGGCCGAGAAAGACCTCCGACGTCGTGCGGACCAGATCGTCGAGCTGGTCATAACGGTCCGTGAGCGGGTCGGCGGGCTCGTCGTCCCAAGGTCCCAGCCGGTGGAATCCGGTTGCGATGAGCGTCTCGGGCGAAACGTCGGGAAGCTCGTCGCCTGCGATCTGCTCGATCGCGAACCGGTCGAAGGGCTTGTCCTGGTTCAAGGACCGAATGACGTAATCGCGGTAGCGCCACACGGAAGGTTTGATCGCGTCGCGCTCGTAGCCGTTCGTGTCGGCATAGCGCACGAGGTCGAGCCAGTGCCTCGCCCATCGCTCACCGTAGGCCGGCCGTGCCAGGAGTTCCTCGATCACCCCATCCAGTGCAGACGGGGTCGGGTCGCGGAGGAAGTCCTCCTGCTCCTCGATCGTCGGCGGCAGGCCGGTCAAGTCGAGGTGAACTCGACGCAGCAGCTGACGAGGCTCGGCTGGCGGCGATGGCTTCCATCGGCGGCTTTCCAGCTTCGCGATCACGAATGCGTCGATCGCGTTGCGCATCCGGGCGGCAAGGCTCGGGTCCCGGACCGGCGGGGGAGAAGGGCGCGCGACTGGCCGGAACGCCCAGTGCCCCCGGGCGCGTTCGACCTCGGACACTTCGGCAGGCTGGACTTCTCCGGACACCTCGGCGGGCCAGTCGGCGCCCGCATCGATCCATAGCCGGACCCGCTCTACCTCCGCCGGGGTCAGGTAGGGTTCGGTCGGTGGCATGCGGATTTCACCCAGTCCGGAAACGTACCGGTACAGGAGGCTGGCCCCGCTGTCTCCGGGAACGATCGCCGAGACGCCGGAACCTCCGCCTCGGAACGCTCGGTCCCGGAGATCGAGGCGGTACTCCCCTTGCTCTGCCCCGCTGCCGTGGCAGGCATGGCAGCGGGTCTCGAGAATCGGAGCGATGTCGGAAACGAAGTCCGGTGCGTCGCCGGACGCAAGGGCCGGCACCAAGAGTGAGATCCATATGACGGCTGCGGGACCGATATGTACCGCTTCCCCGGAACTAGGGACAGTCACTGCACCGAGTCTAGACGGACTACGCTCTGGAAGGCATGCCGAATCGGCGCATTCGTGCCTTGAACCGTGCAATTCGTCCGATGTATGCCGGCCTAGCCACGAAAGCTCGGCAACTTCCGCAGAGGCAACAAGCGAAGCTGCGCTGTGGTCTGCCTCAGCCACAGGAACAGCAGGGAAGGCCTTTGCCAGTTTGGCCAACCAGCTACCTGCTGGCGCTCTTGGGGAGGGGAGGGGTAACTCCGTAGGTCCGCGTGCAACAAGGAGGATGCGAAGCGACCGTGTTCGAACTCGGGTCAACTACCTCTACACTCACAATCGCACAGGCGGGCGGAGCGTCCAATTCTCACGGCCCGGTCCACCCCATCCACCACAAGCACAAGCACGAACGCTGGAACAGCTATGTCTGCGTACGGACTCGTCCTCGGTACCGGCTAGAAAGGCGTAGCAAGGCAGGCATGCCCCATCTACCTCGCTTGTGCTTCACAGATTGCCGTCGACGAACCGGGCGCTGTAACCCATGTCCTCCATCTCGTCGCGATCGAACACGGGCGACGACCTTGACCATTGCAGACGCATCGTTACGTGCTTCAGGTCGGGCGCGGCATAAACAAACCGTTCGTCATACCTTTGGTACAGAGATTCGAAGAACGCTTCGATTCCAAGCTCGGCCTCGGACTTAGGAAATTCGATTTGTAGAATGTCGCCGCAGCTGCTTGCTCGCATGTCCACCATTAACAGAGCCGCTGCCTCGTACGCGCTGACGTCATGGCGGAGGCTTCTCCTCCCGGTAATCCTACAAAGCGCAGCATGGTACCGCTCGATCGATGATTGCGGCTTGCCGTCATCTGTTAATGCGATGTCATTGAATGCAAGCTTTCCCGACCCCATGCGGTTGAGCGAGGATTGGGGGTTAGCGCGCACCAGAAACAGGTATCCGAGAACTAGCGCCGGGTAGGTGATGTGAAGGTTGGTGCATTCGCCGATCATCTCCTCCATTCGGTTAGTGAGGTTCCGGAAGGCACCGGTAATCCCCTTGCAGGAGATCGCAAGAACCGGTCCGATCCCTGGCTTTTCTACAACAACATCGACGTTCTTGGTCTTGAGGCCGCCTAATACGGTAGCCTCGCTCCCGTCCGCAATTGCCTCCACCAGCCGCAGATGGTACTCATCTCGTTTCTTTTCGAGAACCAACGGGGGCCTTGGCTTGATCTCGTCTGGGCGGAACCCACCCTCAAGCACCAAGCGACACGCAACGTACCAGTGCAGGGGCTTGATGTGCCGTTGGCTCTGGGTAGATCCCTCGTAAGTCGCAAAATGATGCAGAGCCTGCCCTTGGGTCACCAAGCGGCTAGTGTTCCGGCTAGTTGGTTCAGGCATTGGCAAGGGCGTAGTGTCGCCACGAGCGCATGGTCTGAACAGCTTCCAGAATTTCGGTCTCCGACGTGGCCAAGAATGCACTCGGTTCTGGAAAGACGACCCGCGCGGCTTCTCTCGGTTCCAGCTTTAGCATTCCCCCGCCCAAAGCATGCCCTTCAATTTCACAACTTAGCCACACGAACGGCGTCCTCCAACGATCTAGTATCCAATCCGCCAGCTTGTGGTCAGTGAGGCGAACCGCATGTAACGCGTTAGTGCAAGTTGCGGCCGCAGCATTCTTGACCAAACTTGGGGAAACTCCTGACATATAAGTTAGGAAATAGTCCGGGATTCGCACATCAGGCACCGAATACCACGGGTCGCGACTTCGGCACTTGTACGATTGGCGAGCGATTTGTCCGCGTTCGGAATCCAAGTACCGCCGGACGTTAGACGGCACCCGAGCAGTCTTCGGGATGCGAAGGAGCATCATCGGGTCATCGGACTGCCTCCAATCGGCTATCGTCTCAGCCGTCAGGTGCATATCGGGAAGGTCCCGACCGCTCCTCACGGTCGGGCAAAGAAGAGACTCGGGAATGCCCATGCTGGCGACCTCGGACGGGCGCAAGTGAAAGAAGGAATTTGCCCCGCTAACGTAGCCGATACCAAGAGAAGCAAATTCGCCGAATCGTTTCGAATCGGGATTCCTGACGATCTTCAAGTAAAGATCACGGGCCTTGCGCGGGAGGAGAAATGGTCTCAATCGGCAATTCCAGACTGATTTCCATTCCCTTCGCGAAATCGAATCAGGATTTGGAGAAAGTTGAAAGCTAGTAGAAAACTGTGGAATTGAACTAAAGAGAATCCGATTGGATTTCTCTCCGAAACCATCAGCGAAGAGTAGCCAGCAATCCTCAGACAAACTAAGGAAAAATTTCTCCCTTACCGCAACAATGTGAACGTTCTGGAAATTATCCAGCAAATAGTCGATCAGAGGAACTGCGTAAGGGGCGTGGCCGATCTCCGCCGGAACAACGAATGCCATCCGACCGGATGGTTTCAGCACGCTTGCCGCCGCCACTAGGAAGGGTGCCCAGGACGAGGTCAGGCCCGAGAACCTTGCACCGAGAGCCTCGCACAGTTGCAGTGCCCGAGTGCGCAACTCCCCCTTGAAAGTCTGATATCGGATAAAGGGCGGGTTTCCAGCTGCACAGTCAAACCGTTCCGCAGTGCTAGCAGCCCACTGAAAGAAATCGCATTGGTGCACAATCGCCCACGGGGCGCGTTCAGCAGCTGCCTGAATCGCCCCGGTGTCTTGGTCGATGCCGACGCACCTTCCGTGCTCAGCAAGAAACCTCCCATCCCCGCAAGACGGGTCAATCATCTTGTCGGAGTCCCGGCGCACGCTCCAGCGGACGAGAGCGTTCGCAACATCCTGCGGCGTGTAATAGGCACCCGATTGCTTGCGGGAACTCAAGGGGCTCTTCGAGAGTACCAATTCATCCATGGATGGCCAAGCAATACCACCGCTATGGCACCCTCAACGGGTTGTCGGTGTGACGGATCGGCACGTTCGCGTCAATCCACCCGTTCAGCCGCGTCCGCAAGGACTCGGCCACCCCGGGCTCCTTCTCCGCCAGATTCGCCGCCTCGCCGATGTCCGGGTCGAGCCGGTACAGTTCCACTCCCGGAGGATCGTAGAACTCGATGAGCTTGTATCCTCCCGACAGGATCGCCGCGCCGGGAGTGCGCGCTTGGGGGCTGTAGTGCGGGTAATACCAGATCAGGTCCCGCGTGCCCCATTCCGCCCGGTCGATAAGCGCCCCGAGATTCCGCGCATCCGGCACCGGGTAGCCCTGCTCGTCCAAACCGGCGACCTGATGGACGAGGAACGGGTACAGGTCGGCATTCGTGACAGGCTCGTCAATGACCATGGCGGGCTCGCCGTGGCCTGGCCAGCGAACGATCAGGGGCACACGGATGCCGCCCTCGTACAGATGCCCCTTACCGGCCCTGAGCGGGGCGTTGTGCGTCACGGAGTCGAGGCCCCCGTTGTCGGAGGCTACGATCACGACCGTCCGGTCTTCCAGCCCCAATTCGGCCAGTGTGTCGATCACTCGTCCGACACTTGCATCGAGAGTCTCGACCATGGCTGCGTACACGGCGTTCTTGCCCTTCGCGCCCGCCTCGATCTTGGCTGCGTACTTCCGAACCAGCCCGTCGGGGGCCTGCAGAGGCGTGTGCACGGTGTAGTGCGAGAGATAGAGGAAGAACGAACGCTCCCGGTTCTCCTCGATGAAGGCAACGGCCTCGTCAGTCAGTCGATCGGTCAGATACTCCCCGTCCTCGCTCTCCGAAATGTCCAGGTTCGGTATGTCCGGATTCCATTCCTGGTCCGGATTCTGGTACGGGAAGAAGTAGCTCGCGGGACTACCGTGGGTATGCCCGGCAATGTTGATGTCGAATCCTTGCCGGGTTGGCCAGTACGGCTCGTCTCCCAAATGCCACTTGCCGATGCTGGCCGATACGTAGCCCGCGTCACCCAGGGCCTCAGCCAAGGTGACGAATTCGTGGCGAAGGTGCATGAAGTCCGCGGGAGGCACAATCAAGCCGTCCTCCGGGTAGCGGTGCCTGCCGATCGCCGTGATGTGCCCGGTGAAGCCGACGCGACCCGGGTTCTGGCCGGTCATCAGGGCGGCCCGGCTAGGCGAGCAGACCGGGCAGTTTGAGTACGCTTGGGTGAAGCGAGCCCCTTGGACCGCGAGCGCATCGATGCGCGGAGTCTCGAAGAACGAAGACCCTTGGCAGCTCAGGTCGCTCCAGCCTAGGTCGTCGGCCAGGACCAGTACCACGTTTGGCGGAGCCGCGTGGCCACCCGGCGCTTCGGTGCAGCCGACGAGCAAGGCAATCGCCAACAGCGCCAGCCCGCCCGGGGCTGCCGTACGCTTGCAATCCAGTCGCATCCTAGGCCATACTGGGGAAACAGGGTTTCTACCCTGTGTCCATCGGTCGCGCGGACAGGTCAACCTTCAGCTTCCGCATGCGACCGCCTTCTGACAAGCCGGAACTTTTTATCACTGTTCGTGCGCGCAGGGTCCATCACACCCGCTCCGCGATTCCAGTGAAAACGGAGGAATCATACCACGATGGCAATCCAACCCTTAGGCAACCGCATTGTTGCCCAGCGTATCGAGAATGAAGTGCAGGTCTCGGGCGGCATCATCATTCCCGACTCCGCAAAGGAGAAGGGACAGACAGCAAAGGTCATTGCCGCAGGACCAGGTTCGAAGAAGGACGACGGCACCGTCGTGCCCTTGGACGTGCAGGCCGGCGACACGGTGCTGATCGGCAAGTTCAGCGGCAACGAGATCACCGTCGACGGCGAGGACTTCGTCATCCTAACGGAGGACGAGATCCTTTGCGTGGTCGAGGACTAGACCAGGTCCGACACAAGCAACCAGGAGAAGTGAGTAGCAGCCATGGCAGCAAAGAACATCATCTACGGCGAAGACGCGCGGCAAGCCATTCTTGCGGGCGTAAACAAGCTCGCCGACACCGTCAAGGTCACGCTAGGGCCCAAGGGCCGCAATGTCGTGCTCGAGAAGAAGTTCGGCGGTCCGACAGTGACCAAGGACGGGGTCACGGTGGCCAAGGAGATCGAAGTGACCGAGCCCGCGGAGAACATGGGCGCGCAGATGGTTCGTGAGGTCGCTTCGAAGACGTCGGACGTCGCCGGGGACGGCACTACGACAGCGACCGTCCTGGCCCAGGCCATCTTCGCTTCCGGAGTGAAGAGCGTGGCTGCGGGAGCCAACCCGATGGCCATCAAGCGTGGCATCGAGCACGCGACCGGACTGGTCGTGGACGGGATCCACGCCATGGCCCGTCCCGTTGAGGGCCACGCAGTCTCTCAGGTCGCGTCCATTTCGGCCAACAACGACGCCGACATCGGCAACATCATCGCGGAAGCGATGGAGAAGGTCGGCAAGGATGGCGTCATCACGGTCGAGGAGGGCAAGACCATCGCGACCGAACTCGACGTCGTCGAGGGCATGCAGTTCGACCGCGGCTACGCCTCGCCGTACTTCGTCACCGACCAGGACTCGATGGAGTGCGTGCTGGAGAACCCCTACATCCTGATCCACGAGAAGAAGATCAGCAGCATGAAGGACCTGCTGCCGGTGCTGGAGGCGGTTTCGCGCGAGGGCCGGCCGCTGCTGATCATCTCCGAGGAAACTGAGGGCGAGGCGCTCGCCACGCTGGTGGTGAACAAGCTGCGCGGCACGCTGAGCGTGGCGGCAGTGAAGGCGCCGGGCTTCGGCGACCGGCGCAAGGCCATGCTGGAGGACATCGCGATCCTGACGGGCGGCCGGGCGATCATGGAGGAGACCGGGATCAAGCTGGAAGGGGTGCAGGTGCAGGACCTGGGCCGGGCGAGCCGGGTGGTGATCGACAAGGACAACACGACGATCGTGGAGGGCGCGGGGAGCTCGGAAGCGATCGCGGGCCGGGTGAAGCAGTTGCGGGCGCAGATCGAGGAGACGACGTCGGACTACGACCGGGAGAAGCTGCAGGAGCGGCTGGCGAAGCTGGTCGGAGGCGTGGCGGTGATCAAGGTCGGCGCGGCGACGGAGACGGAGATGAAGGAGAAGAAGGCGCGCGTGGAGGACGCGATGCACGCGACCCGCGCGGCCGTCGAAGAGGGCATCGTCGCTGGCGGCGGAGTCGCCCTGGTGCGGGCTGGTGCCGCACTGGATGACTGCCAGTTGGACGACGAGGATGCGCAGACCGGCGTGAACATCGTACGGCGAGCCCTCGAATCGCCCCTGCGCTGGATCGCCCAGAACGCAGGCCAGGAAGGTGCAATCGTGGTCGAGAGAGTCCGCAACAGCAGCGGGAACGACGGCTACGATGCACAAGAGGATCGCTACGGCGACCTGGTGGAAGCGGGCATCATCGACCCAACCAAGGTGACGCGAACCGCGCTGCAGAATGCGGCCTCGATCGCCGGCCTGATGCTGACCACCGAGGCAACCGTCCACGAGATTCCCGAGAAGGAAACCGCTGCTCCGGCGGCTCCTCCTGACCACGACTTCTAGTCGGGGAAGATCGTTGCGGGCTGACCGCCGGGCCGGGCCACGGGAGGGTCAGCCCGGCGGGTAGTCCGGTTCCGGCCGGATCGGCGGGCGGTCTAGAACTCGCATTCCCGGAAGGCGGGACTGCTGTTGGACAGCTTGATTACGGTCAGCGACGACACCGGTTCGTCGTCCGGCGAGATCTCTCCGGCCTTCGTCTCATGCTTGGAAGCGAGGCCGACCGGCCCCCTCCAATTGGTCCGGTCCGAACGTTAGGTCACCGACGGTGCATCGGTCATTCTGGCCGGACGCCGGAGTGTAAGGGGGGCAACCAGCCTGCCAGCATTGTCGCTACCGGGGCCACTGGTCGGTATCATAGGCTGCCATATGGCTGGACGGTGTTGTAGTGACGTCGCCAGGATTCGATGAGGACCCGGGCTTCTCTCAGAGTGTAGAAGATCCCTCTTTTTTGGGAACTGGTTGCGCAGCCGCGTATTGAAGCTGTCGATTTAGCCGTTCTGCCAAGGCGAGCCCGGAGCGATGACGACCGTGTGTGCCCCGACCGCGGCAATTCCTGGCCGGACGGTCTCGGCAACGAACTCAGGCCCGTTGTCGGGTCGAATGTGGGCCGGAATCCCGTGTGGCAGGAGAAAACCGGCCAGGACCTCGATCACATCGGTGGAGGAAAACCGCCTCTGCACCCGGATCGCCAGGCTCTCCCGGGTGAGCTCGTCCAGCACATTGAGCATTCGAAAGGGCCGCCCATCGTGAGTCCGGTCATGGAACAAGTCAGAGGACCAGACACGGTCTCGTTGCTCGGGGCGCGCAGCCGCATACAGGAGCCGTCGTTCCGCCACGCACGAGCCCGCTTCGGTGGGCCGACCGGCACCTTGAGCCTGTCACGCCTCCATAGGGACTCGACCCGCTCTTCGTTCACGCCTCAGCCCGCCTGGCCCAGCACGGCCGCGATCCACTGGTAGCCGTACCGACCCTATCGATACGCCAGTTCGATCGTGTCCGTCATCAAGCGACCCTCGCCAGCACGGCCGCAAGGGATGTGGCCCTGAGTGGAGCGGGGAGCCTGTCGCAGCTTGCCGGCCATCTCCTCGGACTTGTATCGCTCTCTCGCCATTGTTGGCCCCCCTTAGCCGCAACATGGACAAACTAGTGGGGGCCGGTCATTTCCGGTCGCAGCCCCCGGATCACGGTAAGGACCCGTAGGGAAGCTGGGGAGCGCACGGAAAGTTCTGTGACACGGGTGAGCGCGGACGTCCGAGGAAATAGACATATGACTGTTACGTAACTATATCGGAGAGTTAAATCGATTAAAATGCCAGAACAGAACATATTCGGGAACGTATGTGTCTTTCGTGAGGACACTCTTGTGATGGAACCCCCGATATGTAAACATCGTTCACAGTGACGCACAGAGGCAAGCTTCCTCAAGTAGCTTGGACCAACACGCATCCGAAACGGGGCGCCCCTCGTCCAAGCCCGGCTGCAGGTGCAATCAATAGTGGTTAGCGACGGCTCGCAGTTCACGGAGAGAGGACCACTAACCCAACCGCACGTGCCTGCCGGTAGGCCTCGGTTCGGAACTCGCGACCCGGTCCGGACGGCCAAATTCAGATTGCGGGGAAGGATCGCCTCTCGCCGGCAACAAGCCGGAACGAGCCGTCCTCTGGCCCAGCCAGACCCACGGGCTCTTCGGGGGTCTGCGAACTTCAACTGCGCCTGGGACCCGCGCAGCATCCAAGACGACCTCGGGGGCGGGCCGGGTAGCCGCGTGGGCGGTGGCGAGTACTACGCTGCCCGGGACTTGTCGATTTCCTGGCACGGACCTGAAGGGATCCGACTGGGGAACCTCCTTCGGACCGCCGATTTCGTCGGGGCCAAGGCTTCATGAAGAACGCCGGCTTTCGGGAGACCTCGCCACCACTCGGCGGTGCCGGGTTCCGGACCTGCAAGGCCGCGAAGAAGGACTCCGCGCTGGCCGCCGACTTGCGGGATGGCCTTCCTCAACACGCTTCGAATGGCGCACGAACCTGCTGAGACAACGATGCTACCTGAGGACTCACATCCCCTCCCACCTGCCTCATGGCCAAGGTTACCGGGTCTGGCGGCGATGCGAAATCGCCTCAGCTTAGCGGTGCTGGCCGCAGGCCTCGGCAGTCCCGCCTTCTCCCAGGCGGTCACCGAATCATTCACGCACCGGGAACGGACGCTGCTGTACCGGTACGACGGCGGAGACCTTGCCAACATGGCCGGCACGCCCGGGCTGCTGCTGTACTTCCACGGCCGAAGTTCCGGCACGCAGGAACAGGTCCTGGACCGCTTCCACGGACTGGGTCAGCAGGTCGCCGAGGAGCACGGACTGGTCCGCGTGACGCTGGCGTCGCCCGGACTCGGCGACGGGACTCTGGGCGACACCGGCATGCGGCAATGGCACACCGCGGACATCCCTCTCGTGCACGAATTCCTGCAAATGGGCCTGTCGACTCAGTTCCGGTTCGACCCCAACCAGATCGTCTTCTGGGGAGCCTCGGAGGGGGCGTGCTTCCTGAACGACTTCATTCCCACGCGGGGAGCGAGCTACGGTGGAGGGCTCTATGCGGCCTGCGGCTGCTTCGACCGCGACCCGGAACAGGCGTGGGACCCCCCGGCCGACTTCCGGACGCGATTCAGGGTCCTCGTGCGATCCACGAGCGATGATGAGGTTCTCCGGGAGTCGGCGCGGGCCTACTACTTTTACAGGTACAAGGCGGGGCTGGAAGCCTCCGTCGAACTTTCCGGCGAAGGCCGTCAGTGCGAGCCCGGTACGGTGAGCGACTCCGACGCGATCGGGTGGCTGCTCGGCGGCACGCGTAGCCTAACGGCACCAACGCCGAGCGGCGCGTCGGATAGCCGGCCACCGTGGAACCGGCGCGAGCCGCCTTCGCAAGGGCCTACCGCATGCCTGGCAGCAGCTACCTTAGCGGATAGGCGCAGCCAGGGGATCGGGGACGCGTTGTGGGTCTCCCCGGAGACGGCGGCATCGCTGCCGCAGATCGAGACCAACTACCGAATCGAGACGGTTGCCGGAACCAGGGTGGAAGGGGAGTCAGGTGACGGCGGCCCGGCGACGGCAGCCCGGCTCCGAGTACCGCACGGGGTGGCAGTGGATGCGGCCGGCAACCTCTATTTGAGCGACACCGAGAACCACCGCGTGCGACGCATCACCCCTGACGGACTGATCAGCGGCGCCGCGGGGTCTGCGGCCGCTTTGGGGGACGAGGGTCCGGCGATTGAGGCCCGGCTCGAAGTAGCGTTCGCACTGGCAGTGGACGGGGCTGGCAACCTCTATGTGGCGGAATCCGAGAACCACCGCGTCAGGAAGATCGACCCCGCAGGCGTCATCACGACGTTCGCGGGGACCGGGAAGAGCGGCTTCGCCGGGGACGGCGGCCCGGCCACGGAGGCTCGGCTCAACTCGCCGTTCGGGTTGGGGGTGGATGCGGCCGGCAATCTTTACGTGGCAGACACCTACAACCGCCGCGTGAGGCGGATCGATACCGAGGGCATGATCACGACCGTCGCCGGCAACGGGCACAGAGGTTCCCAAGGCGACGGCGGCCCGGCAACAGCGGCCCGGCTCGGATTCCCGACCGGTGTGGCGGTAGACGCAACCGGCAATCTCTACGTGGCGGATTTCTTGTACAAGCGCGTGAGGCGGATCGATACGGCCGGCCTCATCAGCACAATCGCCGGGACGGGAGCCAGAGGCTTTTCGGGGGACGGCGGCCCGGCCACCGAGGCCAAGCTGGACTCCCCTTTCGCGGTTACGGTGGACGCGACGGGAAACCTGTACGTGACCGACAGGGGGAACCAGCGCGTGAGGCGGATCGATACCGCCGGCCTCATCAGTACGATCGCCGGGACGGGGGAATTCGGCTTCGCAGGCGACGGCGGCCCGGCCACCGGGGCCCACCTCAGCCACCCGAATGGGGTGGCGGTGGACGATTCCGGCAACCTCTACGTGGCCGACACTTGGAGCCATCGGGTGCGCCGGATCGATCCTGCAGGCGTCATCAGCACGATTGCCGGGACGGGAGAGGATGGCTTCGGTGGGGACGGCGGCCCGGCGGCAACGGCCCGGCTCAACCTACCATTCGGGGTCGCGGTGGGCCCGGCCGGCAACCTCTACGTGGCCGACACAGAGAACCTCCGAGTGAGGCGGATCGATTCTTCAGGCGTCATCTCCACGATTGCCGGGGCTTATCACGGGGGGTTTGCGGGGGACGGCGGCCCGGCGACCGCGGCGCGTCTGAACCAGCCTCGCCGCTTGGCGATGGACCCCACTGGCAACCTCTACGTGGCCGACACCTTCAACGATCGGGTTAGACGGGTCGACCCGGCGGGCGTCATCACTACGATTGCCGGGATCGGGGAACCGGGGTACTCGGGAGACGCCGGCCCGGCCGCCGTGGCTCGTCTCAACTCCCCGGAGGGGGTCGCGGTGGACCCGGCCGGCAACCTCTACGTGGCCGATAGCTGGAACCACCGGGTGCGCCGGATCGATCCCGCCGGGGTCATCACCACCGTGGCGGGAACCGGTGAGGCCGGGTTCGCGGGGGATGGCGGCCCGGCCACCGAGGCTCGGCTCAGCCTCCCTCATGGGGTGGCGGTGGACGAGTCCGGCAACCTCTACGTGGCCGACACTGAGAACCACCGCGTACGACGGATCGACTCCGCAGGCGTCATCGCTACGGTCGCCGGGACCGGGGAACCTGGGTACTCGGGGGACGGGGGGATAGCCACCGCGGCGCGGCTCAACGCACCGGAAGGGGTGGCGGTGGACGAGTCCGGCAACCTCTACGTGGCCGACACTGAGAACCACCGCGTACGACGGATCGACCCCTTGGGCGTTGTCATCACGATTGCCGGACGGGGCGCCCGGGGGTCCGCCGGGGACGGCGGCCCGGCGACCGCGGCCGGGCTAGGTGCTCCCCGGGACGTTGCGGTGGACGCGACCGGCAAGCTCTATGTAGTCAGCGAGAGCACGCTCAGGGTCCTGCATCCCGGCTTGGTGGCGGTGGTCCCGCTAGGGGACAATGCGGAAGCCGCCCGCCTTGAGGTCGACCAAGGCGGATCCGGGCTCGTGACCGTGGAGGGCCAGGTTGTCTTCTCGGGGCATGCGCTTGTGGCTCGCGACGGGGATCACTACCGCCTCTCCCAGCAACCGGACGGCACCATCATTGCCCAGGCTGTCGCAGCAGCCACCCCGATAAGGGTATCGGGGGACATGCTACAGCCCGGAACCCGGCGGATCGCGACGCTCGCCGGAACCGGCGAGGCTTCAGGGTCCGGGCTCGCCTCCCCCTACGCAGTTGCGGCGGACACGGCGGGGAACGTCTTTGTCGCGGATACCGCCAATAACCGGGTGAGGCGGATCGATCCCGCCGGGATCATCACTACGATTGCCGGGACGGGAGAGCCGGAGTACTCAGGGGACGGCGGCCCGGCCACCCAGGCCCGGCTCTATCTCCCCGAAGGCCTAGCAGTGGACGCGGTCGGTAACGTCTACGTGGCGGACACGTACAACCACCGGGTCCGCCGGATCGATCCCGCCGGGATCATCACTACGATTGCCGGGACGGGAGAGCCGGGGTACTCCGGGGACGGCGGCCCGGCCACCGAGGCCCACTTCAATCTCCCCGCGGGCGTAGCAGTGGACGCGGCCGGTAACGTCTACGTGGCGGACACGTACAACCACCGGGTCCGCCGGATCGATCCCGCCGGGATCATCACTACGATTGCCGGGACGGGAGAGCCGGGGTACTCCGGGGACGGCGGCCCGGCCACCGAGGCCCACTTCAATGTCCCCGTGGGCTTAGCAG
>CAYWUV010000028.1:53843-64839 GCA_964461235.1 uncultured Bryobacterales bacterium
GGGGACGGCGGCCCGGCCACCGAGGCCCACTTCAATGTCCCCGTGGGCTTAGCAGTGGACGTGGCCGGCAACGTCTACGTGGCGGACACCGACAACAACCGGGTGCGCCGGATCGATCCCGCTGGCACTATCACGACGGTAGCCGGGACTGGGGCACCGGGGTACTCGGGTGATGGGGGTCCCGCAACCGCAGCCTGGCTCTTCTGGCCGCACGCGGTAGCGGTGGACGCGGCCAGCAACCTATATGTGACGGACACGATCAATCAAAGGGTGCGCCGGATCGATCCTGCCGGGGTCATCACCACCGTGGCGGGGACCGGGGAAAGAGGGTACTCGGGGGACGGGGGTCCGGCCACCGAGGCCCGGCTCGGCATACCGGTCGGCGTGGCCGCAGACCCGGAGGGCAACGTCTACGTGTCGGACATCGGCAACCACCGTATCCGGCTCGTCAGCGGAGTCCCTTACGAAGTGCCCGTGCGGCTGGGATCGAGTGGTGAGACGCGATGGTTGGCGGTTTCGTCGCGAGGGGACGTCACGCTGGGCGGCAGGACAGCCTTCGCTGGCATAAGAGTTGCGACCTGCAACGGCGATGTCTACGCGCTGCACAACACGGCCGATGGAGGTCTCCAGGCGAGGTACGTGGCCGAGCGGCAGGCGGTCCCGCTGGAGGGCCTTCGGCCGATCACCCTGACGCGCGACGAGTCGGGATCCTGGAGGATTGGCGACGAGACGGTCGTCTCCGGTCACCGCCACGCGCAGGACGGCCGGGAATTCGTCCTCGATGTCGCGGACGGCCGCTGGCGGCTGGCGAGCCACAGGCTGCGGACCGTTGGCGGGCACTCCAGCGTGCAGGATGGCGTCTCCGCGACCTCGGCCAGACTGTATACGCCCAGTTCGGTCGCGCTTGACTCGCAGGGAAATCTCTACATCGCCGACCAGTCCAACAACCGCATCCGCCGCATCGACATCTCCGGCACGATCACCACGTTTGCGGGCACGGGCGAGAAGGGCTACCGGGGCGATGGCGGTCCGGCGGCCGAGGCTGTCCTGAACGGTCCTTCCGGAGTGGCGGTGGACGATTTCGGCGACGTCTACGTGGCCGACACCGGAAACCACCGGGTGCGCCGGATCGACGTGAACGGAACTATCGGAACATACGCGGGTACGGGTGTCCGGGGCTACTCCGGAGACGGGAGTTGGGCAGCAAGCGCCCGGCTCGACACGCCCGTGGCAGTAGCAACGGACGCGGCGGGCCGGGTCTACATCGCGGACTACGGGAACCGGAGGGTCCGCCGGGTCGATCTCGCCAACACGATCGAGACGTACGCCGGACCAGGCAACACCGTGGACTGGGGGGACTCCGGCTTGGCGACCGATGCCCGGCTGGACGGTCCGGGCGGCGTAGCGGCGGACACAGCAGGGAACGTCTACGTCGCGGATTATCTGGGTAGGCGGATCCGGCGGATCGACCCCGCCGGGGTGATTTCGACCGTTCCGGGAACCGATGAATCAGGTTCCGGCGGGGACGGCGCAGCGGACGCAGCACTACTGGTCGGCCCCGCGGACGTGGCGGTGGACCCTGCCGGGAATGTCTACGTCGCGGATTACCTGGGCAGGCGGATCCGGCGGATCGACCCCGCCGGGGTGACTTCGACGGTGGCCGGGACCGGTGAGGCAGGCTACGGCGGAGACGGCGGCGCAGCGGACGCGGCACCGCTGGACGGCCCCGCCGGGGTGGCGGCGGACGCCGCCGGCAACGTGTATGTCGCGGATCTGTCGAATCACCGCATCCGGCGGATCGATGCTTCCGGGAACATCTCGACGGTGGCCGGGACGGGGGAACCGTTCGACCGGGGGGATGGGGGTCGTGCTTCCGAGGGTCGGTTCTCCCGGGAAATCGGAGCCGTGGCAGTCGATGCCTCAGGTAATGTGTACGTCGCCGACTCGTTCGACCACACTGTGCGCCGGATCGATGCGGCGGAGACCGTTTCGACGTTGGCCGGGACGGGACGGCCCGGATTCGGCATGGACAACGAAACGGCTTCCGAGGCGCAGCTGAACACACCGGCCGGGGTCGCGGTTGACGCCGTCGGCAACGTCTACGTGGCCGACACCGGAAACCATCGCGTCCTCCGCATCGAGCCCGTGGGGACAATTGCGATGTTCGCCGGGACCGGTGAGGCCGGTTATTCCGGGCTTGGCCTGCCTGCCGACTCCTCGCCGCTGAACCGTCCGGAGCGGGTGGCGGTCGGAACAGATGGGACCGTCTACGTGCTGGATGCCGGGAACCGCCGCGTGCGGGCGATATCGCCGGCGGGCTGGATGCGGTCCGTGGCGGGGAACGGATTCCAGGACAGCCCCCACCTAGCTGGCCTATTCAACGGCAGCGACGCGGAAAGCGCGCCCCTTTTGGGAGCCTTCGACCTGGCCGTGGGCCCTGCCAGGGCGGGCAGAACGGGGCTGCACTTGGCGTTGGGCGCACCGGCCGCGACGAGCCGGCTATGGACCATCCGCCTGCCGGATGGCCGCATCGAGGAGCGATTCGAGGGCCGAAGCGGGGCCCTTGGCGCGGTTGCGCGTGGACGCGACGGCACGGTGTTTTTCGCGGACGGGACGGCGATCCATGAGATCGCTCCAGACGGCTCGGTTTCGACGGTCGTCGACCTGGGCGAGTACGGGATCAGCGTCGGCGGGTTGGCGGTTGACGATGACGGGAGGATCTGGTTCAGCGACCCAGAGGGCCGACGGGTGCGAGTGTTGGAGCCCGTGGAGCCTTGAGTCCGTACCCAATGGCCGGCATCGCATACAACCCGACGGCTTGGCAACACCGGACGATCTGACGGCCTGCGCCGGTGCCCTGCAGGCGTCAACCCAGTAGATAGCAGACTCCTTCGAGTGCGTACTTGCGGACGACCCCGGGCTTGTGGATCCGCTCCGTCTCGTAGTTTCCGGACATCAACTGCTGGCGCCCCTTGGCCACGGTGGCCAGGGCCATGCCGAGCCGGGCGGTGACCCGCCCGTCACCACCCCGCCCGTGGCGCAGCGATTCCACCCCAGATTCTCGTCCAGATCCTCGACGGTCTTGTCGGTTAGCAGGGAGATGACTCTTTGTGTCGGAAGGGTCTCCGTTCCCATGCCCGCCTTCTAATTGGCTTGCTGATGAACCATTGACATCCAATGCCAAATGAGGACTCGCTACGAGCCACAATTGCACCGATCACGCCGCATCGTACCCCCGCCACGTCCGAAACAGGGTTGCCAGGGCCCAGGGATGGACGGCAAGAGCTCGCCTTAACCCCGTGGGGAGGGAATTTCACGGCAAGGTAGCCGTAAAACCCACTGAGTCATTAGTCCGAGATGCTGCGGGGTCTTTCGGAACGAACCTCTTTTTTGAAGCAGATGCGCTTGGGCGCGATTCGCGTCTACTGACCACACGCGTTGCTCTCATGCGTTAGACCCGGATTCCATTCAGCAGCTCCACCGCACGGGCGTGCTCCACGCTCAGCTGCGTGGCGAGCTCGAATTCGGCCGGCCGCATGGCTCTCTACGACTCCGGCACTGTCAAGTGCGACCGCATGAACGCCTTGAGTTGCACATTCGATTCAGTCGGCTCGCGGTCTTCCGCTCGCTCCGTCGCCGGAGAAGGCAATAGACAACCGGAGACTGCAAGTCATGTCATGGCAGGGAACCGACCCGCTGACAGTGGCCCGTCGCACGCGGGGCAAGGAACCTCCTGAGCTCCCGCCGATTCGCAGTGTGCCGCAAGGGGCGCCTAGACGGGCTCGTCGGCAATCGAACCTCTGCTGAACTGCGCTACCGTCAAAGCGAGGGGACGACGCGGATGCCATTCGACAATGACTCGCTTCCCATTCGGTTGTTCACGGCGTCGCACGAGCGCGCCTGGAACCCCGCCGGCATCGACTTCTCGCAGGAGCGCAGCGACTGGCTGTCGCTCACGGACGATGAGCGCCGACTGTTGCTACGGCTGGTTTCCGGCTTCCGCGTCGGCGAACGCGGCGTTACCCACGAACTGGCGCCGCTGCAGTTCCGATTCCGTCGCGCCGGCTGGCTCGAGGAGGAGGTATTCGTCTCCGCACAGATGTACGAGGAGGCGCGGCACGTCCTGTTCTTCGAGCGCTGGCTGGTCGAGGCGCTGCCGGGCCGGTTCGGCGTCGACATTCCCTATCCCGAGTTCCGCGGCGATATGTTCTCCACCCGCCTGCCGCGAACGATGCGCGCGCTGCTCGACGACGACAGCCCCGAAGCTCTCCTGCGAGCGCTCATGCTGTACCACTTCTACGTCGAGGGCGTGAGCGCGGAGGCCGGATACACCTTGTACTACGCGATGCTCCAGCGGACCCGCCGATTCCCCGGCCTCGAACGCGGCATCCGACTGATCCAGCGTGACGAGGAGCGGCACATTGCCTTCGGAGTGTACGTCCTGCGACGGCTGCTGGCCGAGCAGCCGACCCTGTCTGACCTGTTCGAGAACCAGGTCGCGGCCCTGCGCCAGTTAGCCGAACTGGATCCCGACGAGGTTTTTGCCGGCTTCCAACCGGGAAGCACTCCGTTCGGCTTGGAGCCCGCCGTCTACCGCCAAGCCTACCTGGACCGGATCGAAGGGATGCGGCGGCGCGTGGCCGGCTGCCCGCAGTAGCGCCTCCCAATTTCGGGGCCTCGTGGTCGCCGGCGCCGCACTCGCCGAACGCGCTGGTACGATTGCGGAGAGGGCCGCGAAGGTGAAGATCAACGTTTTCGGCGCCACGGGAGAGCTTGGTTCCAAGATCGTTCTCGCGCTGCTCGCCCAAGGGTTTCCCGCAAGAGGCTTGATTGCCTCCGGCAGGAACCGCGATCGGCTCGCCACGCTCCAGGACCGGGGCATCGCTGTGCGGCGGCTCGACTACGATGAGCCGAGCACGCTCGGCGATGCGTTGGCAGGCACAGATGTTCTCATGCTGGTTCCAAGCATGGCCGGCGTCGAGCCGCGCGTCGCCCAGCACGCACGCATCCTTGGAGCAGCCGCGGCCACAGGGGTCCGGCGGATCGTCCTGACCAGCTTTGCGGCGACACGTTTGGACTCCAGATTCCAGATGGCGCCCTTCTATCTCTACGCCGAATCGAAGCTGCGCCTCAGCGGCATGCAGTGGACCGTGCTGCGCAACGGCATCTACTTGGACCCGCTGGCTGACTGGGCACCGTCTCTGGCCGAAATGGGACGGCTCCCTTATCCGGTCCGGCACGGCCGCGTCGCGTACGTGGCTCGCGCCGACCTCGCGCGCGCCAGTGCGGCGGCATGCCTCGACGACGCGCACGCCGGGCGGACGTACGAGCTGACGGGACCGCATGCCCTGTCGATGCCCGAACTTGCGGCGGCACTGAGCGCAGCTACTGGCCGCCCGATCCGCTTCGACCCCGTGGAAGAGAGCGAATTCGCCGAGATCTGCCGGACCGACGGAGTGCCCGAATTCGAGGCCGCCGTGCTCACATCGATGTACCGGGCGGTTGACAACGGGGAATTCGCACAGATCAGCGAGGATATCCGCATCCTGACCGGAACGCCTCCCGAAGACGCGGGCTCTTATTTGCACGAAGCCCTCAAGGGATTCCGGACCGGCACGCGCGGCTGACGCCGGGCAGGGCCGCCCGGAATCAGGGGCCGTCGGGCCACCGGATGCTGCGTCGGTCGGCTTCTACCTCCTCGAACCAGCACTCCAACTCGCCGAGCATCCTGCGCATCCGACCCGGGTGCCTCGTCGCGAGGTCGTGCTGCTCTCCCGGGTCGTTGGCAAGGTCATACAGTTCGGGCGGTTCCGGTACCTGGGGCTCGAGGCGGGGCACGGGAAGAGTCCTGCGCACGGCCTCCGGGTTCTCCTTGTGCTTCATGTCGGCCTCGATGAACGCTGCCGTGCGAAGGCGATCCTCCTGGGAAACGCACAGCTCGTCACGGAAGAACCTCGTCCCCCGGATCATCGGCCGCACAAGCTTCCAGTCGCCGTCCCGGACCGCGGCGTTTGTGCCGACCTGCGGCCAGTAGAAGTTCCACTGCCAGAATCGGCGCGGTTCCACCCGGAACGGCCGTCCAGTTAGCAGGGGCGAGAGGTCCTGGCCATCCATCGGACGTCCCGCCGGTCGCACGACGCCGGCCAGGGACAGGAGCGTCGGCATCCAATCGGTGAAGTGAGCCAATTCGTCCAGCAGCCTGCCCGCGGGAATTGAACCAAGCCAGCGCAAGACCATCGGGACGCGGATCCCGCCTTCGAGCACCCACCCCTTGCTGCCGCGCAGCCCGGCGTTGTACCGCTCGTTGAACGTCGGTTCGCCTTCCTCGAGCATGTAGGGCGGGTTGAAGAACGCCGGTCCGTTGTCGCTCGTGAAGGCGACGACCGTGTTCTCGGCCAGGCCCAGCCGGTCCAGCGCTTCCAGGATGCGTCCGATGCCCTCGTCCATCCGCTCGACCATCGCGTAGGTGGTCGCGACGATACGGGTGAGGCCTCGATCACGGTGAGGCGCGATCCATTCCTCGCAGGCCTGAAACGGGGAGTGCGGCGCACTGAACGGAAGGTACAGGAAGAACGGCCCGGCGCGGTTTCGCTCGATGAACGCCACCGCCTCCTCGGTCAGCACGTCGGTCAGGTAGCGGCCGTCGGACGGCGAGCTGGAGTCGTTGCGGCGCAGGTAGTAACGGTAGTAGTCGGACCAACCTCCGCAGAACCCGGTAAACTCCTCAAAGCCCCGAGCATTGGGCTCGAATCGGCGGTCGAAAGTGCCGTTGTGCCACTTACCGACGAGGCTGGTGGCGTAGCCGGCCGCTCGAAACGCATCGGCGATCGTCACCTCTCGAAGCGCTATCCGGTCGAGCCCATGGATCTCGTGCTGCGTGATGGCCCCTGTTCGGTGCGGGTAGCGGCCCGTCAGCAAGGCCGCCCTGGCGGGAGCGCAGATCGGGGATGCCGAGTAGTGCTGCCGGAAGCAAACGCCCTCGTTCGACAGCCGGTCCAAGGACGGCGTACGGACCGACCCGTCCCCGAAACGGCCGAAATCCCCGTAGCCCATGTCGTCCGCGACGATCAGGATCACGTTCGGTCGGCTGGATGTCATGCGGCGGTTCCCCGGGATTTCGAGTCCGGTCCAAGGATCGTGCTCGGTATCATACTGGAACCTGCCGAGGAGGCACCCAATGCCACAGACGTTCCCCAATCGCCGCAAGTTCATCGGAGCCGCCGCAAGCACCTTGCTCCTAGTACCGGGTGCCCGCCCTGCCGCGAAGGCTCGCAAGGTGGGCATCGTCGGGCCGGGCTGGTACGGCAAGATCGATTTGTTCCGGCTGATCCAGGTCGAGCCTGTCGAGGTCGTCGCCATGTGCGACGTGGACAGCAACTCGCTCAAGGCCGCCGTCGAACTGACCGCCACGCGCCAAAAGTCCGGCAAGACACCCCGGACCTACAGCGACTACCGGGAAATGCTCAAGCAGGAAGAACTCGATCTTGTGCTGGTCGCGACCCCAGACCACTGGCACGCACTGCCGATGATCGCTGCGTGCAAGGCCGGGGCCGACGTGTACTGCCAGAAGCCGATCGGCGTGGACATCCGCGAGGGCCAAGCCATGCTGGCCGCGGCCCGGAAGTACGGACGGGTCGTCCAGATCGGGCTGCAACGCCGCTCGACTCCGCACCTGATCGATGCCAAGAAGCGGATCGTGGAAGAGGGCCTGCTCGGCGAAATCGGGCATGTGGAGGTCTGCTGCTACTACCACATGCGAGCGAACGCCAATCCCCCGGACACGGAGCCGCCGTCGCATCTGGACTACGACTTCTGGACGGGGCCCGCGCCGATGCGACCCTACAATGAACTCCGCCATCCGAGACGCTGGAGGGCCTTCATGGAGTACAGCAACGGAATCATGGGCGACATGTGCGTGCACATGCTGGACGCCGTGCGCTGGATGCTGGGGATTCGGTGGCCCTCGCGCGTGTCGTCGACAGGCGGCATCCTGGTGCAAAGGGACAGCAAGGCAAATACGGCGGACTCGCAAGTGGCGACGTTCGAATTCGAACGGTTCCCTGTTGTCTGGACGCACCGGAGTTGGGGCACGCCGCCAGACCCCGACTACCCGTGGGCGTTCTTCATCTACGGATCGAAGGGCACGTTGAAGGGAAGCGTCCATCGATGGGACTTCGTGCCTGTCGGTCGGGGCGGCCAAGTGATCCAAGGCAAGAACAAACTGGAAGTCGACCATTACCCGGAGGACAAGACCGAAGCCGACCTCGAACTGCACTCCGCCCATGCCGTCCGCTATCACATGAAGGACTGGCTCAAGGCGGTGGACGAGCGCTCAAGGCCGGTGGCCGACATCGAAGAGGGCCACATATCGACAACAGCCTGCATTCTGGCGAACATGTCCATGAAGCTCGGCCGACCGCTCGTGTGGGACCCAGAGCGCGGGGAAGTGCGGAACGACAACGCCGCCAACAAGCTGCTCGCGAGACCCTATCGCAAACCTTGGGACCACCCGAATCCGGACAAGGTCTGAACCGGTCCACACAAAACCGAACTCCTGCGGGACCGTTTCGAGTTTGAACGGTACGATTCCGGCCGCAGACGGCACCGGTCTGATAGAATCCCAATGCACAGTTGTTTTGGGGCCGGCATCTCGGCGCAGGACCCATTGGTAACAGGAAGAGGACGGAGACCATGAGACTTTCAGCCGCAATCGCCTGCATGGTGGCATTGGCATGCTTCGCGCTGCCAGTCGCTGCTCAGGAAATGAGCTTCTTTATCACGAGCAAGGGTCCGGGCGACGGAGCCAACCTGGGGGGACTGGACGGGGCCGATGCCCACTGCCAGCAGCTCGCAGAGGCAGCCGGGTCCAGCGGCAAGACCTGGAGGGCGTATCTGAGCGCTTCAGCCATGGGAGGCATGGCCGCTGTCAATGCTCGCGATCGAATCGGCACGGGACCGTGGTTCAACTCGAAGGGCGTCCAAGTAGCCGGCAACCTCGATGAACTGCACTACTCGAACGTCGGGCTCGGCAAGGAGAACTCCCTGACGGAAACGGGCGGGGTCGTGAACGGCCGGGGCGACTCGCCGAACCAGCACGACATCCTCACCGGATCGCAGCTCGACGGCACGGCGTTCACGGACGGTGCCGATCACACCTGCAGCAACTGGACGAAGAACGGGGAAGGCAGTGCCCAGGTCGGACACCACGATCGGACTGGTGGAGGACAGGTCCCGTCTTCCTGGAATTCGGCACATGGTTCGCGCGGCTGCAGCCAGGCGAACCTTGTTGCCACGGGCGGCAACGGATACTTCTACTGCTTCGCCACCGACTAACGGACGGCCGGCGAGCAGAGCCAGGAGTGGGCTCGACGAGGCCCGTCTCCCGATCGGCCCCGGCCGTTATCCGGGCGCTCGCTGGAATCGGGGGGATGATGTGTCAAGGAATCCGCAGGGGCTCGACACGTCAGCGGCGATATGGCAAGACGGTTGACACGTGAGGCTCCACGTGGAAAGAAGTCGCCAGAACCTTGACACGTCAGCGACGATACGGCGGCAGCTACTGGCCGAACGGGGACGTGTTGCACGGACAGGTGCTTTGGTCAGCAGGTGCGTAGCTATGGTCCGCTGTTTTCTTGGCCCGATTCCACTCGGGTTGGTCCTGTTCCTATCCGCTTCGCCCGTTCTCGCGCAGAGTGATGGGCGACCTCGCATGGAGCCGACCATCGCTGATTTCGCGTACGGGGACCATGAGCGGCACGTGCTGGACTTCTACCGGGCCGAGTCTGCCGTGCCCACTCCCTTGGTCCTGTACATCCACGGTGGCGGATTCACGGGTGGCGACAAGCGTTCCGTCAATCAAGGGACCCTGCAGCGGCTGCTGAGCGCAGGGATCTCCGTCTCCGCGATCAACTACCGCCTCGCCGGGCAAGTGCCGCTTCCGGCGGCGCATCAGGACGTGCGGAAGGCGTTGTTGCAGCCACTGCGTTCGATGGCGGATGAGTCGAGCTTCGACAAGGACCGGGGCGGAGCGTCCGGGCGGTCCGGAACGGTGGCTCGTTGCCAGGCCTTCCCCAGCGGCGGCTGTTGGAGCAGCCGCCACTGGCTTCCTCGGATTCCCGTTCAGCAGGATCGGATCCCGCCTCTGGGCTCTCCGGACAATTTCCGTGAGGCGCTTGAGTCGCGCCTGGTTCCACGGGGCGTAGTACTGCTCCGTGATCGTCACGCTGCTGTGCCCGAGCAGCGTCGAGACGTCCTGAATGGCTACGTCGGCCTGCAGCAGCTCGACAGCAGAAGTGTCAGGCAGCCTGTGGGGGCGAAAGTCCTGCACCCCGGCTGCGTCGGCTACCTTGTGGAGCCGGCGGCGCCAGTACTTCGCCGCCGTCTCTGGCTCCGAGTTCCCGGTCTAGAAGTAGTGCCGGCAGCCGGGTTCGGCGATCACCTCCAGCGCGTCCAGCACATAGCTCGGCAGCGGAACGGTGACCAGCGTGCCGGTCTTGGCACGGCGCAGGATCACGTGGCCGTCAGGCTGGATCGCGCTGCTTCTCAGCATGACCGCGTCGCCGATCGCCACCCCGGAATACCGCATCAGCAACAGCAGGGCTCGCTCCTTCGGCTTGTCGGCGGAGGCCTCCAGAAGCGCGACCATCTCGTTCACGTCCACCGGAATGGTCGGGGGGGAGTCGCACTTCGGTGGTGCCAAGCCCCGTGCTGGCGATTCCTCGATCCATCGCTCGTGCTCAGCGTGCGAGATGAAGGCCTTCAACAGGGTCAGCCTTTGCGGGTGTGTGCTCGGCTTCCAGTTCTTGGACTCGCGCCAGCTGCGCAGGAAGGGGCGGTCAACGCCTCTGATGGCAGAGATCCCCTTTGCCTCCGCGGCCTCGACAAGCCCGGACAGCAGCGAGCGGGCGTGCGCCGTGGTGCCCTTGGCTAGGTTGCGCGCCTCCCAATGTCACTAACTTAAGGTTTTGGCCGCTAACTTAAGGCCCTGACGGCTTCT
>CAYWUV010000029.1:0-63841 GCA_964461235.1 uncultured Bryobacterales bacterium
TGCCCTCTTATCCTGATCGGAATACAATTTTAGGGGGTTTTGTCGCAGACACTAGGTAGATCGTTCCGCCGTCTCCGTGCAGCCCCCGTTTCGTGATCGATTTGACTTTCGCTGCAGCAAGTTTCCCCATGCTCACCCAACGTTCCCTTGGATTAAACGAGAATCGAACGGAACAAGCAAACGCATGGGAAACCCGCGCTCAGTCTATAACCGTTTTATTTTCATCGATTTATGAGACTGAAGTAAAATCAATTGGAACACACGGAACCATGGGGCACTTCAAGGAGTGGTGGAGGCGGCGGGAATCGAACCCGCGTCCGAAAAAGACCGCCGAAGAGAGCCTACATGCTTAGTCCATTCTGGAGTCTCGACCGCCAGCTAGGAATGAACAAGCCACTTACGGTCCAGCCCGATTGATCTCGGCATCGAGGCTACGAGCAGAAGCCCCGGCACCTATCCCGCAAGATGACGCTTCGTGCCAGCGTGCGAGCCCACCGGCGGAAGCGGCTGCCTAAAGCTTAGGCAGCGTAGGCAAACTGCGTGTCGTTGGCAGTTCTTTTGGTCCGATCGTTTTACGGGTGCTCGGAACCCGGCATGCCTCTCAACAGCAATAGCAATTCCGTCGAAGCCTGTACGCCCCCCTTTCTTGGCTGCTGATCTGCAACCAGCCTCATCGTATCAGACGATTCTGGGACTTCCAAGTTTCCTCACCAGCTCTTGGAGAAGGACGGCCGGACCTAATGGTAGCCTCGAATCTTGCAAGCGAAGACTCAGGTGCTGCTGGGCATCGTGATCGTGACCAACGCGTTGGGGAATGTCGTTCTCGGATACGGCATGCGCGGGATCGGGGACATTAGCTCCTACTCGCCCGCAGAACTGGTTCGATCGGGCATTGCAAGCCTCGCAAATCCCTGGGTCCTGGCGGGAGTGGGCCTGCTCGCAATCTTCTTCGCGGCTCACACGTTGCTTCTCTCCTGGGCCGACTTGAGCTATGTCCTTGTCGTGACATCCATCGGCTACGTGCTGGTTGCAGTCTTCAGCGCCACCCTACTGGGCGAGGAGATTTCCATGATGCGCTGGGCCGGTACGGTGCTGATTGCATTCGGAGTTGCGGTCGTCGGCTCGACGCCTGAGTCGACAGTGTCGGCGGAGTGATCCAGTGGCCGCATTCCTGCTCGGGATCGTAGTCGTTGGCGCAGTGCTCGGCGATCTGCTGAAGGCGTATGCCATGCGCAAGCAAGGCCCTCCGGCGTCATTCCAAGGGCTTGTGCTCGTAGGGTATGGGATCGTCGCTCTTCGCAACTCCTGGTTCCTGCTGTCGCTTCTTGCCTATACCGCGTCGTTTTTCGGGTTTATGGCCTTGCTCTCGATCCGGGACGTGAGCTTCGCGGTACCCGCGACCGCGTTGAGTTACGCCTTGGAGACCCTCCTCGCCCGGTTGGTCTTGCGCGAGCAGGTGAGCGTTCGGAGGTGGGCGGGCGCTTTCCTCGTGGTCGCTGGGGTGTGGCTGATCGCTTGACCCTCGGACCCGCTGACCGGCTTGGACGCCCCCCATCTTGGCGGGACTTGGTGTGTTGCCGGTCATCGGGGCGGCGCGGCTTCCGGGGTGCTCTGGACCTGGAGCGCTCTGCGCGTCCACCGCGACCCTGGTCCCGCCGCTTCCTCGAAGGTGCCCGGGCCTCTAGCCGGGTGGGGCGTGCCGGGGGACGGGCCTCGAATAGCTGCTGGACCTCTCTGGGTTGCAACTCACGCACTTGGCGTGGTTCAAGTCCCTTTAGCGTGAGGTTGCCCACGCTGACCCGGCGGATCTTCTCCACGAGAATGCCGATGCGCTCGAACATCCTGTGTATCTGACGGTTTCGGCCTTCGACCAATGTGATTTCGTACCACGGGTTGGCCGCCGCCTTGATCAGGCGAATCGATTCGGGTCTGCTCAGCCGGCCGTCGAGCTTGATCCCGTCCCGGAGTTTCTGGATCGCGTCGTCCGACGGTCTGCCACTCACCTTGACCTCGTACGTCTTGGGAACCTTGTTCTTGGCCGCAAGGATCCGATTCGCAAACTCCCCGTCGTCCGTCAGGAGCAGCAGCCCCTCGGTGTTGTAGTCGAGTCGACCGACCGGGAAAAGGCCCCGGGCCGACTCCGGCCCGAGCAGGTCCATGACAGTCGTCCGACCTTCGGGATCGCTGGTGCTGGTGATGCAGCCTCTTGGCTTGTACATCACTAGGTACCGACGGTTCTCGCTGCTTTGGACTTCCTTCCCATCGACACAGACCCTGTCGGTCGCTAGGTCGGCCCGCGACCCGAGTTCTTGGACAACTGTGTCGTTGACGGTGACCCGTCCGGCCACGATCAGTTCTTCCGCTTTCCGACGGGAGACGATTCCGGCTCGCGCAATGATCTTTTGGAGTCGTTCAGGCATGGGTGCTCACAGTCCGCTCGGTTGTGCCGAGGTCGGACGCTTGGCCCCTACTCAGCCGGGTGTTCGTCGGGAACGGTGGAACCAGTAGGCGTTTCGAAGCCCGGTTCCACTTCGGCAGCAACCTGCCCGTCTTCTTCGAGGGCGGAACGGCCGAGATCTTCCAGTTCCTTCAGTGTCGGCAATTCCGACAGGTCATTCAAGCCGAAATGAATCAGGAACTCCTCGGTAGTCTTGTACCGCATCGGTCGTCCGACCACTTTCTTGCGGCCAGCCGTCGTAACCAGCTTGTGGCGCAGCAGCGTGTGGATCACGCCAGCGACGCTGGTCTTGCCCCGGATTGCCTGGATCTCCGGTATGGTGACGGGCTGCCGATACGCCACGACTGCGAGGGTTTCCAGGGCGGGCATCGAAAGCCGAAGTCGGGGCTTCGTCGACGTTGCAAACGATCGGATTGCCTCGTGATGCTCGGCCTTCGTGGAGATCCGGTAGCGGCCCCCGACAATGCGGAGCTCGATTCCTCTCGAGTCCGACTCATACGAAGCCACAAGTGCATCCAAGTCGGACTTGAGGGCCTGCTTGGAAGCTTGTAAGCCGGAGGCAAGCTCGGAGAGCGTCGGCGGCTCCTCTGCGCTGAAGATGATCGCCTCCAGCGCCGCCATGCGCTGTTCGCTGAACAGGTCGGGCTGACTGTTTTGATCCCCCACCGCCGAGTTGGGGAAAGTGACGACTCGATCGCTCAACCTATGTACTCCATCTCAGCATCCGAGGAGTGGAACAGAGCTCCCTCCTGGAACGCCTGGTCGAACTCCTCGTGCTTCTGGATCAGGATCTCGCCAAAGACCTGTTCCTGCTTGAGTTGAATTGCTCGGGCCTTGACCATCTCGAGAAGCGCGAGAAACGTGGCCACTAAAGCCCGCGGCGTGCGCTGCCTCCGGAGGACATCGTGGATCGAGACTGGACCATCCTCGGTGAGTAGGAGCTGTTTCAAGTACTGAACCCTGCTGGCAACGGAGACCGATTCCTGCTCCAGCTCGACGACCGGCTCGTTCTTCAGACGCTCAAGGACCTCGCCGAACGTCTTGACTAGGTCGAACAGGCTGACATCCAATTCTGATGGGTCCTCATCGGATTCGTCGACCCGCTCCTTCGCCCCTGCCGTCCATACGTTCTCCTCGACGACGCGCTTTTCCCGCAGGAGCTGGGCCGCCCGCAAGAACTTCTCCCGCTCCAGCAACCGTTGGACCAGATCCTCGCGTGGGTCTTCATCGGGGGCCTCATCAACGGTGGGTGCGACGGGCAGGAGGGTCTTCGATTTGATGTGGATCAATGTTGCCGCCATCATCACGAACTCAGCGCTGAGTTCGAAGTCCAGTTCCTCGGCGGCACGGAGAGATTCCAGGTACTGGTCCGTGATCTTGGCGATGGGGATGTCGAGAATGTTCAGGCTCTGCTTCTTGATGAGGTCCAGCAGTGCATCCAGAGGCCCCTCGTAGTTTTCGAGCCGGACCAGGAACCCATCTTGGCTTTCACCCAAGTCCCGCGGATTCAGCGCTTCACTGCCGTCGCCTCCAGAGCTGGCAGATTTTGCGAGGGTGTCTGCACGCTGCGCGGTTGAACGCTGGCCAGAGTTCATCTAGTTGCTGGTGAGACCGCATGGCGGACCGAGCAGCCAGTGCGACCGTTTCTGACAGTATACGGGCGCGGCCCGCGACACGCGCTCTCAGGTCGCGTATTGCGCCTGTCCGAGAGGCCGTGCTCCCCGTTTGCTTGCAGGCGCTCGGTGATGGAAGAGCACTGGATACTCCAATGATCTTCGTCAGACTGTGCTGGAGGCACTCCTTGTCTCCCGACAAGGGGGGCTGACAATTGGGTCAATCTGAACATCTATATCGTGGACCTTGTCGGTCTGTTGTGAGTCCTCGCTGCTTCCGCTGTAGCGCGTCGTTCCGCTGAAGACGTTGTCGTTGTCGAGGAACGGTTCGAGTGCATCTCCTGCTGCCGCGCCACCGCGACCTTCGGAGACGATGGCCACCTCCAGCGCGTTCGCCATCGACATGCGGCATTCAGCCGCCGTCGCAATCAACTCCTCCAGCAAGGCCGGATCTGGATCCCGAAAGAGTGTCGCCAGCAAAGCCGAACTATCGACGATTAACGCGGCAAGCCCTGCTCATCGTATAGGAGATCGCCATGTTCGATGGCCGACGGTCCGGATTCCAGCAGGCGGGCGCAGCGATCAGCGATCGCCCGCATTTCGCGGAGCCGTTTCTCGGCCCCGCGCACACGGCGCTCTCTTGCAAGCTGCTCGCGCAGGGCGATCGTGATGGCACCAGTCATTGTGTCGCCGGTCAGGCGCGCGAGCATCGGCGGCAAGCTGACAGGTCTCGGAGTTCTTGATTTTGAGTCCCACAGCAGTCGTCCAGGTAGACAGTTACATGTACGTCTGCATTAATGCCATGGCCCGTTTGGGCGCTAGTTGTGCGGTTGGACGAGACACGGGATTGCTCGCAGCGAAATCAGCCTCTCGTGTAGGCTGCTGAATCCCCAATCGCGACGGCAAATCGACGAGAGAACTTGGCTGCTGTGATCTTGTCAAGAGCGGTATACGCCTTGTCTCGCGACAAGGTTGACGGTTGGATTAAGCCCTGATGAGTTGGGCGCTCATCTTGGCTTGCGAACGCCCAGCGGGTCAATCTGACCAACGGGCCGTACTACGGGCCGACAGGACGGCATCTGGCTGGCGTTGGTCTTCCAGTTCGGCCTCGATCGGCCCAAGGCTACGGAGCGCGCCGGACCCGCCCGATCGACAAGCACGGCCACCTGAGGGAGTTTGGGGACGCAGCCTGCCAGCGGTGCCACTCCTCCAACCCAACTCGATGCGCTCGTACGAATCCGCTCCCGCCAGTGCCAATGGATCGGATTGCGCTGGGAGAGCTGCTGAAATTCGGGTCGCCGATCGGGACTCACTGTCGCGGCTGGCCATAGGGTGCGGCCACGTCAACTGTGCGGCTAGTCGGCGCAGGTGTTTCACCGAAAGTTCGAATGCGGCCTGAATCGCCCTTGTCGGTCTGGCCAATGCCCCGCCAGCACGTGCCGCATGGCCAGAACAGATCGGCCGCCACTTGCTGGGATGGATTCACCACCAGTCGACTCCACCCCTGGGCCTGCGATCCATTGCCTCCCTCGAATCTTCATGGGGCAACATGAACTCCCATTCCGCAATTCGTCGACATTCGAGGCCAATAATGGCGTGTCACCACAAGGGTTTGCGAATACAATGTCCTTGTGCGGCCCCTTACATCCAGAAGACGACCCCTGAGTGTTGGCACGGTTGCGGGTCCCAATCCTTTGAGCGGGATGCTGGTCTTCCTGTTGCTTGCGACAGGTTCTCTCGGGCTTCTCAAGGCGAGTGACCTGCCAGTGACGGTGAGAGTCTTCGAAGACCTTGCCGAAGAATCTTGGCTGGATCCTCGCAGCGATCCGACCACGGAGTACTCGGAACCCGGCTTCGCTTTTGTGCGCATACCTGCCAAGTTCAGTGGCAACGCGCTTCCCTTGGACCGCTCCGTGCCGTTCTCGCTCGAAGCGTCGATGACAAAGACTCTGGAGCGCGGCGAGTATCGATTCCGCCTGCGATCCAAGGGGCTGGCTTTGTTCCTGGTGGACGACAAGCCTATTCTCCGTACGGAAGCCCAAGTGCCGAACACTGCAGCGCACGACGCGCTACCCGAGCCCTCTGAGTCGGACGGTGTGATCCGACCCGCTCCGCCGGCCCATCAGGACGTTCTGGCGACCGTTCCCCTCGACGCCGGGGAGCATCGCTTCCGCCTCGTCGCGGTGATCGGAGGCAAGGGCCTCGCGCCGTTCCCGGGAGAACTCTCGGTGAGTATGGCCCGACCGGGTGAGATTGACCGTGTGGTTGGCGGCGTGGATGCGCCTTTGCTGACGGATACGGACTGGACGAGGTTCGCTGTGGCGTCTAGGCTTCGGCACCATCGGGATGACATCGCGCGACGAAGACAGTCCGATGACTCTGTAGAGGAGGCGTGGGCGGAACGGCACCGGTTGATCCGCGAGTGGATGAAGTCTAGGCCCGGCCCGAAGGTTCCGCAGGTCGCGAGCAATGAGACGGTCCATAACAATGTGGACCGCTTCGTCAACGCCGCGCTCGTGGAGTCGTCCCTCACGCCCAACGGTCTGGTCGGCGACCTCGAGTTCTTACGGCGTCTGGCCCTGGACACGACCGGCCTGGTGCCGACAGCGGACCAGGCGAAGTGGTTTCTCGCCCAGCCACCGGATACGCGACGGAGTCTGGCGATCGACCGATTTCTCGAGAGCCCGGACTGGGCCGATTCTTGGGTCCCTTATTGGCAGGACGTCCTGGCTGAGAATCCCGGCATTCTCAAGCCGGACCTGAACAACACGGGGCCGTTCCGCTGGTACCTCCACCAGGCCTTTGCGGACGGACACTCGTTCGATCGAGTGGTTGTGGAACTGATCGAAATGGAAGGCAGCTTGTACCAGGGAGGCCCGGCAGGGTTCGGCATGGCCAGCCTGAATGACGCGCCGATGGCGGCCAAGGCCGACATCCTCTCGCAGGCATTCCTCGCGAACAAGCTGTCCTGTGCCCGCTGCCACGACGCGCCGTTCCATCCTTTCCGCCAGAAGGACCTTTTCAGCATGGCGGCGATGCTCGAGGGCGACGCGGTCGTTCTCCCAGCGTCAAGCACTGTTCCGGTGCGCGAAGGCGGCCGCAAGCCGTACGTCGAGATCACTCTGAGAGCCGGGGAGTCGATTGATCCGCATTGGCCGTTCGGTGACTTTTCTGGCGGGGAGGGGTTCGCACCGCCGCCACGCAACACCTCGATCGAAGCAAGGCACGCGCTGGCGTCGGTGATGGTACATCCGGCCAATCAGCGGTTCTCTCGCGTGGTCGCGAACCGAGTCTGGGCGCGGTTCATGGGACGCGGAATCGTCGAGCCGCTGGATGACTGGGAAGACACCGAGCCGGCCAACCCCGACTTGCTGGACTATCTGGCCCGCGAATTCGTCCTGAGCGGGTACGACCTGAAGCACCTGAGTAAATTGGTCTTCCGGTCTCACACGTATCAGCGAATGCCGGTCACTGACGACCCGGCCTCGCCGGGCGAAGCGGCCAAGCTCTTCGCCGGACCCGTGCGACGCCAGATGTCGGCCGAACAACTGGTGGACTCGCTCCATGCAGTCGCAGGCAAAGGGTTGGATTCAGAGGAACTCAATCTCAACCCTCTCGGAAATCGCTCCTTGCGTCAGTTCCTCAATATGGGCGCCCCCAATCGGGCGTGGGAGATGACTGCGCTGTCCAACGAGCGCGATCGTCCGAGTCTGGCTCTGCCGCGTGCCCAGGCGATCGTGGACATGCTGTCGGCGTACGGCTGGCGGCAATCCCGCCAGAGCCCGGCGTCCAGCCGGGACGATTCACCGTCTCCGATGCAGTCCCTGGCGCTGGCGAACGGCTCGACGGGCGTCCGGGTCACGAGGCTCTCCGATGACAGCTTCTTCACCAGACTGGCCCTTGGGGACCGATCGCTGGAGGAGATGGTGGATGAAGTGTTCCTGCGAACGCTGACCCGCCTTCCGACGCCAAGGGAGCGACAGACGATGGTGGACCTGCTCGGCCCGCACTTCGCAGACCGGATCGTGGCAAACGACGCCGACCGCGGAAGCGCCGATGCGACCAAGAAAACCGATGGAAGGGTTTCCTGGGGGAACCACTTCGATCCTGAGAGCAACCGTATTCGGATGGAAGAGGAGCGGAAGGTCCGGATGGGCGACCCTCCGACGACTCGCCTTACAACCGAATTCCGGGAGCGGTTCGAGGACGTTGTGTGGGCGCTCGTCAACACACCAGAGTTCTCTGTCATTCCGTAACGGGAGGAATCCTCAATGCAGCCGACCAGACGCGATGTCTTCAAGGGTGCTGCGGCCGGGCTCGCCGGATCGCAGTTCGCCGTTTCCGCGACGCACCAGCCCGCCAATGGCGGGGCGGATGCGTGCATCTACATTTGGCTAGGGGGCGGTGCCGGTCATATTGACACCTTTGATCCCAAGAGAAGGGGAGACGGCAAGGACACCCCGGGCTCGTATTATGATTCGATTCCCACGGCGGCGCGGGACATCCGACTATGCGAGCATCTCCCCCGTCTGGCCGATCGCATGGACCGCTGTGCGCTCCTCCGCACGGTTAGCCATGACTTGAACAGCCAGCACGGCGCGGCCTCGAACTTGATGCACACGGGCCGCAAGCCGAGCGGGACGATCATCTACCCGTCTGTCGGCTCCTTGGTCTCGCACGAACTGGGCAGCAAGTCGGACGACCTGCCCTCTTACGTGGTGATGGGATACCCCAACATCATGCGCGACCCTGGGTTCCTGGGTGCGCGTTGCGGATACGTTTATCTGACCCAGATCGAGACCGGCCCGTCCGGGCTCAACCCCGCACCGGACGTCGATAGCGCACGACAAAAGCGGAGGGAAATCCTTCTCGGGCGCTTGCGGGCCGACTACCTTGCACGAAACGACGACGACGCTCTTGTCAGGGCCAAGGCGGAGGTGAGCGAGCAAGGTTTCCGCATGGCTGGCGAGCGGTTCATGAACGTCTTCCATCTGGACCGGGAGTCGTCCAGCCTCCGCGAATCCTACGGTAGTGAGTTCGGGCAGCGCTGCTTGCTGGCGCGTCGGCTCGTGCAGACAGGAGTGCGCTTTGTCGAGGTGTCGTTCAACCTCAACTTCCTGAACGGAACGGGCTGGGACGTGCATCAGGACGGCATCTTGAAGCAGCACCTGCTGATCCAGGATTTGGACCAGGCCGTTTCGACTTTGCTTGACGACCTCCACCAGCACAAGCTCTTTGACCGAACGCTCGTCGTGATCTCCACCGAGTTCGGCAGGCCGGCCGAATTCGACGCGTACGGAGGCCGGGGTCACCAGGCCGGGGCATTCAGCACGCTGTTTGCGGGAGGAGGCGTGCGCGGAGGAGTTGCGGTCGGCACGACCGACGAGATCGGAAAGGAAATCGTCGACCGCCAGATCACGGTTCCGGACTATTTCGCCACGATCTTTGCTGCCTTGGGCATCGATCCGCTCAAGAACCTCTACGCCAACGAACGCCCCGTTCCGATCACCGACCACGGGCAGCCCATGTCTGGAATTCTCTCCTGACGGCCGGTCGCTTGCTGCTTGGCCGAGTGATGCAAGTCTAGACTCTCACTGCGAGCGTCCGGTGGGGTCGACTTCGGCCTCTCTTGGGTTCAACGAAACCTGAACGATCGCTGTGATCGAGCGTGCTTCGTGGTTTACGGCATCTGTACGACCGGGGATTCGAGTGTCTCTCGGGTCGTGACGACCCGGTAGTCGGAGTGGTGCCGAATCCACGTCACGGGATAGTCGTCGCCCGGAGTCCCGAGGACAGCCAGACGCATGACTGTCTTGGCCCAGTCCAGGCCGGAGTCGCTCCTGCAGTAGAGGCGGATTCGCCGAGCAGCGAGGCACTCGCCCATCCCAAGCGTCCATGCCTCGCGCGGGAAGTTCTCCAGGTCCCCACCCACACCCGCCCGGATCGCGTTGATGGTGCGGGTGAAGTCGTTCAGCGTCACGCGACGAATCCCGGACGCGGAAACGCCGGGCTCCGGCTCATTGAATGCTACGTGTCCATGAATTCCGACTCCTCCGAAACAGGTGTCGATTCCGCCTAGTTCCCGAATCCGCCGTTCGATCGATTCCGAGTTGGTACCGTCTGGAAACAGGACCTCTCCGGGTTTCGGGAGCAGGTCGGGGTCCAGCGACGCAAGCCAGTCCAGAGCCGCGCCCCGAAAGCTCAGGGGATGGTCGGAAGGGACGGCCCGACCATTGGGGTCTGCGTATTCGTCCATGAAACAGAGAGTGCAGTTCCTTAACGAGAGTCGTTGGAGTGTCAGAAGTTCTCCGAGTATCGGGTATTGGCCGACGGGGCCCCACGGCAGGATCAGAGCGAGATGACGGCCGGTATCCGATGCTCGGCGGACTTCCGTGGCGATCGATCGCGCCAAATGCAGATGGAGTTCGTCAATGCTCTCTACCACACGCAGATGCGCGGAAGCTTGCTCCAGGACCTGCTCCGGCGTCAACGCATTGAGCCGGCGGATTTCCGCGGCTCTCGGACTCGAACGCGTTCGGCAAGTCGGTCGGGTCATCGCTAGTACAGTATGGTGGCGGGATTCATGGAGTCCGAACTGGACAAAAACGGTCCGTGGTACCAGGGCATCACCAGGCACCAATGGACAGTCCTCCTGATTGCTTCCCTCGGCTGGGTCTTTGACACGTTCGAAGGACAGGTCTACGTCTCGAGCATGAACGAGGCCATGCCGGACCTGCTGCCCGGGATGGATCGCCTCGACGCTGCTGAACGATCCGGCCGGCTGGCCTATTTCAACAACATCGCCTTCGGGGCGTTCCTGCTGGGCGGAGCGGCAGGCGGGGTTGCGTTCGGGATCCTGGGCGATCGGGTCGGGCGGGTGAAGGCGCTCATCCTGACGATCGCCACGTATTCGGCTTTCACGTTCGTGTCGGCCTTCTCCACCGAATGGTGGCATCTGGTCGGGTTCCGCTTCCTAGTTGCCATGGGGGTGGGCGGGGAATGGGCCGTTGCCGCATCGCTGGTCGCCGAAGTGTTCCCGAAGAGGGCCCGCGCATGGTCGCTGGCGATCTTCCATGCGTCCAGCGTCCTTGGTGCGTGGCTTGCCGTTGCTGTCGGGGCGTTCATCGTCGCTGGCCGGGAATTCGAGGTGCCATTCGCAGGCTTGGGTTCTGTTGCGAGCTGGCGGATCGGTTTTGCCGCCGGGGCAGTTCCGGCCCTGCTGATCCTGGTGATCCGCTGGAAGTTGCGTGGAGAGACAGAGGCCTGGAGCAAGTCGCGGCTGGCGAGCAGGGACCGGGCTGGCAGGGCGTTGGAACTGTTCCGGTCGGACCTGCGGAGGAAGACCCTCGTCGGAATCTCGCTCGCCGCCATCGGGCTATCAACGTTCTGGGGCGTTCATATCTACGGAAAGGACCTGCTCAGGGCCGAGATGGAGAGGCGCATCGACGCAGAGCAGGTTTCCGACAGCGCGAGCGTGGGTGCGGCCGATGATCGATTCGCCCGCCTGAAACGCTGGGAGATGCTGGGAATGCTCCTGGCTTCGACTGGCGGCGGCGCCGGTCTGCTTGCGTTCGGAGCGTTCGCAGAGGGGATCGGTCGCAGGAGGGCGTTCGTGCTCTATCACCTGGCCGGCCTCGGGGCCGCACTGGCGATGTTCCAGTGGTTCTCGACCCCGACCGCCCTTCTGATTGCGCTTCCGATCTTCGGCTTCTTCACGCTCGGCATGCACGCCGGGTATGCGGTGTACTTCCCGGAACTGTTCCCCACGCACGTACGAAGCACCGGAGCCGGGCTCTGCTTCAACGTCGCTCGGATCCTGGCAGCACCCGTACTGTTCGCGTCCGGCTGGCTCCAGCGGGACGGCGGAATGACGCTCCGTGGATCCGCGTCCCTGCTGAGTTTGCTCTTCCTGGTGGGGGCTGCTGTCATCGCAGCCGGCCCAGAGACGAAGGACACCGACCTGCCAGAATAGGGACGGCGCGGATGCGGGCCGCGCCACCTCAGAGGAGCAGCGTTAGTGGATCCAAGACTCTCGAGACGAACCTTGCTGGCGGGCGGCCTGGCAGCCGTGACGGCCCACGACTCCAAGGGACAGACAGGATCTGGCGGCGATATCCCGCGAGTCGGCCTGATCGGTTTGGGCAACCGCAGTGCCAGGCATTTGGCTGCCTTCGGTGAACTGGCCTCCGTTGACGTCGCAGCCCTCAGCGACATCCAGTCCGAACGCATGCGCGCGAAGCGCGAAGGGCCCGCCGCCAACGCCGAAATGTACACGGACTACCGGGAGTTGATCGCGGACGGTCGCGTGGAGGCGGTCGTGATCACGGCGCCTAACTACCTGCACGCCGAGATGGCCATCGCGGCGCTCCGGGCGGGAAAGCACGTGCTGATGGAGAAGCCCATCGGCCTCAACTACGAGGAGGCTCAGCGCGTGGCGGACGCGGCCCGGGAGACAGGGGGGGTGCTGGCAGTCGGGATGCAGCGCTACTTCAAGGCCGAGTACCGTCGCATCATAGAGGCCGTGAAGTCCGGCGAGATAGGCACGCCGTATCTGTTCGCTCTAAACGAGTACCGCGGTGACTGGAACCCTCGGACTTGGAGATGGACGGATCCCGTGAGCGGCAGAACCACGCCGTGGAGGCATCTCCGGTCGCTCGCAGGCTCGAGCCTCCTCGAGTTCTCGGTGCACTCCTACGCGTTCCTCTACGAGATGATCGGCCGGCCGTTGACCTACTGCGCGGCCACGGGTGGTGCGATGCACTGGCCCGACCGCACGACCGAAGACAACATTGCGGTAATCGCGGAGTACGGGGACATTCGCCTGCAGCACACCTACTGCGGCTGTGCGCCCGGCGCCACTTGGCACATGACGATCACGGGCAGCAAGGGCTCCCTGCAGTTCGATCAGCGGACGGCGATCGTTCGGCAGACCGGCGCGAGCCCGCGCGAACTGGATCTGGGCTCGGGTGAATCCGATGGCCGCAGTATGGAGGCCCTGATGTACGAGGATTTCTTCCGCGCGATCCGTGACGGCTCCAAGCCGGCGCTCAACGCGGAGTTTTCCATAGAGGCGACCAAGCTCGCGTATGCCGCTTGGACGAGCATTGACGAGCGCCGCATCGTTACGGACCAGGACTACGCCTGAGGTTCGCCGGCGGCTATTGGTGCCCCCTGTTGACGTCGGACTCCCACTCCGCGAGCGCCCGCTGCAGTTCGGCAGTGACATCCGGGTTGGACTCGGCCAGGTTCTTGCTCTCACCGACATCCACCGATAGATCATAGAGTTCGATCGGAGAGTTCGGGTTTCGGACGAGCTTCCATTGCGCTCTCCGGACGGCCGCCTCGCCTCGCATCCGCCAGAACAGGGTGCGTGCGGGGAGGGGGCTTCGCTCGAAAAGCAGCGGGGTCAGGCTCATCCCGTCGAGCGCCGTGGCGCCCGAATCGGCTCCGACGAGTTCCATGATCGTTGGGAACAAATCGAATGTCGCAGCAAGCTCATCGGTCGCGCCTGGCTGGATCCTGCCAGGCCACCTCGCGATTGCCGGGACCCTGTGACCGCCCTCGTAGGGATCGGTCTTCTGGCCGCGAAGGGGGCCGTTCTCGGAAATGTTGTGATATCCGCCTTGATACGTAAGGTAGCCGCCGTTGTCGGAAGTGAAGAAGACAAGAGTCCTGCTGTCGAGACCCGCTTCCTGCACGGCCTCCAGGATCCTCCCTACGCTGCCGTCGACCGCCTCGACCATCTTGTTCACCTGGGACGAGACGTCCAGGCTGTCAAGTTCTCCGAGCTTGGTGAGGTTGTGGTAGTTGCCCCCCTCCACACGGTAGCCGCGGTCCTCCGGTCCCTGCCACGGGAAATGGATGGCTAGGTGCGCCACGTACAGGAAGAACGGCTCGTTTCGGTGACGCTGAATGAAATCGACGCTGTGATTCGTGATCAGATCGACGCCGTAGCCTTCCTCCATCTCGATTTCCGAGTTGTGCCACCAGTCCTTGCGCCCGGAGCGGTCGATGTGGGAGTGGTGATCGCCATCGCCGCTTGCAAGGCCCCTGAAGTCGCCGAATCCTTGGTCGGCCGGCATGAACGGCGGGTGATACCCGAGATGCCACTTGCCGTACATACCGGTAGCGTATCCGTGCTCCGCAACAGCCTCCGCTATGGTCAACGCGTCAAGCGGAAGGCCGATGTCGTAGTCTTCGATGCCGGAGAGGGCGCTTTCGAACTGCACTCCGAATCTCTGCGGGTACAGTCCGGTCAGAAGGGCCGCCCGCGTCGGGCTGCACATCGGGCCGTTGGAGTGGAAATCGGTAAATTGAAGGCCCTCGGCGGCCATCCGGTCGAGGTGAGGTGTCCGGTTGCGCTCGCTCCCGTACGCGGCAATGTCGGCGTACCCGAGGTCGTCGGCCAGGATCACGACGATGTTGGGCCCCGGCTCAATCCCGGGAGCGCATGCAATGGCGGTCAGAGCAGCCAGGCAGTAGACGGAGCGCAGCGTCATCGCCCGCAGTGTAGTCGATCCCATGGGCAGGGTCCCTGGCGATGGAAGCGACCGGCAAACAAGCCACCCCTCGGGGTTTCTGTATACTCTCGCAACAATGCCCGTCGAACCTCAGGCCAACCCGGGGGCGGGCCCCGCCCCGCCGCAGGACCGTCTGTTCCGCATGGCCCAGTTCATCGGGAACTTCATTCCCGATGCCATGACCATGGCGATCCTGCTGATGGCCGTACTGGCCGTCACAGCGCTCTTGATGGGCGACGCGCCGCTCAACGTCATGGGCGCGTACTACGAGGGTCTCTGGATGCTGCTGCCGTTCACGATGCAGATGACCCTGATCCTCGTCCTGGGATCAACGCTTGCGTCTACGAAGTTCTTCGGGCGCTTGGTTCGGGCGCTGTCGAATCTCCCTCGCAGCGAGGGCCAGACTGTTGCCCTCTCCATGGCCACAACCTGCTGCCTCGCCTATTGCTTCTGGGGCCTCAGCCTCGCCTTGGCACCGCTCGTCGCGGTCACCTACGCCCGTCAGTCGGAGCGGAACGGACACCCGGTCGATTTCCCCTATTTGCTATCGGCCAACGCGGCTGCCGGCGCGATTTGGCAATTCGGCCTCTCCGCCAGCGCGCCGCTGCTGATGAACACGCCCGGCCACTTCCTGGAACACATTACGGGGCTCATGCCGCTGTCCACGACAATCTGGGCGCCGGCGACCCTGATCTATCTGGCCGCCTACCTGACCAGCGTCTTCATCCTTGCGCGGCTGCTCATGCCCAAGAAGGCCCGGCCGATCTCGATGTTCCCGGAATCGCGAAAGCTCGCGGACTCCACCTTGGATGCCATGCTGCGGCCCCAGGAGAAGCCAGCCCCGTCTGAGCGCTTTGCGGAGCGCCTTGAAGCGAACGGGCTCCCCTGCGCCGCCCTCACGGCTTCGTTGTTCGGGTGGCTCCTGTACCACGTCATCGTCGAGGGCGGGGGATTGCAACTGAATTCCCTGATCACTGCGTTGCTCGCGATCGGACTGCTGCTGCACGGGAGCGTATTGAACTTCACCAAGGCTCTTCCGAGGGCCGTGGTCACTGCATGGCCCGTCATCGTCCTGTATCACCTGTATGCGGGAGTGGCGGGCCTGCTCGAGAAAACCTCGATTGGCACGTCCTTTGCTGAGTACCTGGCCGCGATCTCGACCGAGCACACCTTCCCGCTGCTGACCCTGGTCTCGGCTGCGGTGGTTTCGGTCTTCGTGCCTTCGAGCGGCGGGCAATGGGTCATTCAGGGATTCATCACGACAAAGGCATCGCTCGCCGTCGGGGTGACGGCACAGCGAGGGTTGCTGGCCCTAAGCGTCGGGGATCACGTGGGGAACCTGGTGTCGCCGTTCTGGGCCGTCATCGCTGCCGGAATCGCGAGGATGGATTTCCGCACCTACATCGGCTACAACTACGTCTGGGTCGTGCTCTGGGTGGGGATTGGTGCCCTGTGCTTCACCTTCCTCCCGGCGTAGTGCCGACATTTCCGAAGGCGCGAGCCTTATCGGCGCTCTCCGCTCAGGCTCCGTGAAGTGGCGCGGGAAAACGCTCGCCCAGTTGCCCTGCGACGGCCCGCTGGATTCGGCCCGACGGTATGCTAGCCTTTCGCTGGTATGGGTAAATCCAAGCGAGACGGGGTCTCTCGTCGGAGTTTCATTGCGAGCACCTCAGTGGGTGCCGGCGCGGCGGCCGGAGCGGCTGCGGGAAGCAGCGGTTGCGCACCCCCTGCAGTGTCCGCGATTTCCGGCGGCATCTGGGAACGGCCGCCCGACCAGCGGGGCAAGGGTAACCGTCAGAACCTCATCTTTCTGAATACGGATACGTTTCGGGCCGACAATCTCCAGGCCTACGGCGGAAACGGCCTGGTTAGGTGCCCGCGGCTGGACCAGTTTGCCGAGGACTCCGTCGTGTTTGAAGACTGCTATCCGGAGGGCATGCCAACCATCCCGATCCGGCGGGTCCTGATGACAGGGAGGCGGATCCTCCCGTACCACTATTTCCACCAGCACGAGCCGGTGCAGACTCCGGGCTGGCACGAGCTCTACTACGAGGACCAGACCGTGTCCGAGGCGCTGCTCGAAGCCGGCTACCAGACTGCGTTCTTCGCCGACATTCCCCACTTGCAGAGGCCCGGCAAAAACTTCCACCGCGGCTACAGCTACTACGAGTGGTCACGCGGCCACGAGGTCGACTACTACGAGCAGGCCCCGCCGGACCTGTCGGACATCGTTCCCACGCACTACCCGCAGGAGTACTGGGACCGCTGGCTGGAACTGGACCCGGGCCGTCCCGCTTTCATGCGGCAGTTCCTCGCGAACCGCAAGCGATATGAGACTGAATGCGAGGCCATCATCGAACTGACGGCCAAGAACGTCATCAACTGGCTGCGCAGAAACCATGCCAATACCCCGTTCTTCCTGCACCTCGAGGCATTCGACCCGCACGAGCCGTGGGATCCGCCGAAACGGTTCCTCGACGAGTACATGCCGGACGCCACAGGGCCTACCTGGTGGGAGCCTCCGTATTCGGACATCGAGGTGCCGCAGGCGGGAATCGATCGCCTGCGGGCGAACTATGCGGGCGAGTCGATGTGCGTCGACCACTGGATCGGCGAGATCCTCGCCACGATCGAGGAACTCGGGCTGTTTGACAACTCGGTAGTCGTGTTCTTTTCCGATCACGGGTCGCTCCTTGGCGAGCAGGGACAGTTCCTGAAAGGCCCAAGGCGCGTCCGGAGGCAGGTGACCCACAACCCCTTCGTGGTCCGTCTGCCCGGCAAGGAGAAGGCCGGCACACGGGCATCAGGATTCATCCATCACCCGGACGTAATGCCCACCCTCTTCAGCTTGCTGGAACTCGATCCGCCCCCGCGTGCGACTGGCAAGAACCTCTGGGGCCTGGTTGACGGAGAGGAGAGCCCTCATGACGGATTGGTCCAGGGCTATGGCTGGATCGCAGCGATCCGGACCAAGGAATGGCAATTCTCGAAGGTGATGGACCGGGAGAAGCTCGGGTACGACTACGACGCGGAACTCTACAGCCGTGGCGACGATCCCGACGAGCTGACGAACGTCGCCGACCAGCATCCGGAGGTGGTCGCCGACTTGAGTGCCAAGATTGATGCGTATCTCGAGGCCGGCAAGGACCTCACCAGCGGGCATTTCCATGCCCGCGAGGACTCCGCCCCCACGAAGGACCGGGGGCGACTGGGCGTTTGATTGCCTATTGATGACCAACAGGAGGACTTACCGATGGAACGAATGCGCGCGAGCGACTATCACCCCGAGATCCTGCGCCTCTTCGATGCGTACGTACATGGCGCGTTGAACCGGCGGGACTTCATCGACCAGGCAAGGCCTTTCACGGCGGGCGCGAGCGCAGCGGCTGTCTTGGCAAGCCTCAGCCCGAACTACGCATTGGCTCAGCAGGTACCGGAGGATGACGCCCGGGTCCGAACGGAGCGGGTGAGCTACGACTCCCCTCAAGGCCACGGTTCGATCCGAGCGTACCTCGTACGCCCGTCCTCAGCTCAAGGCAGGTTGCCGGGTGTCGTGGTCGTACACGAGAACCGCGGCCTCAATCCCTACATCGAGGATGTGGCACGCCGCCTGGGCGCTGCTGGATACCTGGCCCTCGCCCCGGACGGGCTGACACCAAAGGGCGGGTATCCCGGAAACGACAATGACGGGCGCCGGCTGCAGGCCGAACTCGACCGCGACAAGCTGGTCGAGGACTTCGCCGCCGCCGTCGAGCATCTGCAGGGCCACTCCGACTGCACAGGGAAGGTCGGCGCGGTAGGGTTTTGCTTCGGCGGGTTCGTCGTCAATGCCCTAGCGGTCCGCAATCCGGACTTGGCCGCGGCTGTGCCGTTCTACGGCCGCCAGCCTTCAGCCGAGGCCGTGGCGGAGATTAACGCACCGCTGTTGATTCACTACGCCGAAACGGACACCCGGATCAATCAGGGCTGGCCAGCGTACGAGGAGGCTCTGAAGGCGAACGGCAAGTCCTACGCCATGCACATGTACGCGGGTGCAAGCCACGGATTCCACAACGACACGACACCTCGCTTCGACGAAGGGGCGGCTTCGCTGGCCTGGAAGCGAACGATCGACTTCTTCGCAACACACTTGCGCTGAGGAGTGCCCGCACCTTGGTCGGTGTCTGTCAACCGGCCGGTGCGTAGTGGATACTGCTAGCCAACAGTGCCACGACAGCGCCACCAAGGGCGATGGGGACTGCGAAAATGCCTGATGAACGCCAAGATCTCCAGAACTCGTCCTTTCAGGGCATGCAAGGCTGTGGCATCGGCGCGTGGCGTGGAACGCTGCGAGGTCTTGGCAGCGCGTGACGAAGAGGTTTCTTCCTTCGGCCGTGCCGATTTCGACGGTCACGCTCTCGTCGGGTGGCCGGGCGGCCTTGCCGCTCTTGGCGTCCTAGCTGCCTTTCAGGTCGGTGGCTCGGGCCGACGCACCCGAAGGGCCGCCAGGGCGGTAGAATCGACCCATCTTGGAAGGCTCTGCGATCGGCCTCCACAAGACTCTCGGAGCGTGGGTCTTGAAAGCACGGGTAAGGCTTGGGATTCCCGCCGAGCCGAGTTCCTACTCGTGGTGGAAGCCAAGTCGGTACTCTCCGAGATGGCATGCCGGCAGGGCCATTCCGGCCTTGTTGAGTACGTGCTGGCTTCTGGTCTGGACTGCCGGACTCGTTTCAACTTTCTCCGTGGCAGCAAATAGCGTTCCGCTCCAAAGCCCCAGCGTGGCCGAGGGGGACACACCGGCGTCGGTTTCCAAAGCGGAGGACTCGGGCGCGGACACGGTTCAAGGCGACAGTTCCGGGCCGGATCGTACGGAACTCAATCTCCTCGGCCAGACGGACGCCTCAGCGGGTGAGAGCCGCCGAAACGAGAACGTCCGGATCACCCTGGTTGACAACGCGGTGCAAAGGGAGCTCAACGAGCGTCTCGGTGCCTCTGCAACGATCATCAAGGAGTTCAAGGCTGAGACCAGCTACTTCGGCGCAGAGATCGGCAGTTCGCCGTCTTCGACGCTGCACCAAGGGCACGTGGCGACGTCCGGGGTGCATGGCAGAATCTACGAAACCCACGACAACAGCGTGTTTAGCGCGCGCTCATTCTTTCAGGTCGGAAGCGTCCAGCCGGCTCGTTCGAATGACTACGGCTTCCAGGTCCTGGTGCCTCTCGGACAAACGGTGAATCTGAGTCTGGACGGGAGCCAGAAGAGAGTTCGAGGCAATGTCAATGGGAACGTCCTTGTACCGCGGGCGGATGAACGAACGCCTCTGGATCGCGACCCTGTCACTGGCGAGCCGGTTGATTCTGAAACACGGCACTTCGTCAGCCGGATGCTCGCGGCCTATCCGGACGAGCTGCCCAACCGTCCCGATATCGACCCGCGCGCTTTGAATACGAACTCGCCGCAGTCTATCAACAACGATTCGCTGGCACCTCGCCTGGATGTCAGCGCCGGAGACGCCGACCGATTTGTGCTCGCCTACCAGTTCACCGCGCAGGAGGTGCAGGCGTTTCAACTCGTCGGCGGGCAGAACCCGAACACTACCACTAAGAACCACAGGGCACGGGCGACCTGGAGCCGGACGTGGTCCCCGTTCACGGCGACGGACACGTCTGCGGGCTTCGACCGAGTGGGGTCGCTCCTGGTCCCTGATGATTCGGCGGTTGGACCGCTGATCTGGATTTCTTCCGTCCTTCAGTTCCTCGGACCCGGCCCGATCATCCCGATTGATCGCTCTCGAAACACATTCCGGTACGCCACACAAGTGCGTCATCGCCGAGGGAAGCACGACCTGACAGCGGGTGCCATGGCGGCACGCAGGCAGGTCAATGGCTTTGAAAGCGCCGTTCATCGTGGTGAATACGTCTTTAACGACAATTTCGGGAGCGACACCATTGGCAATGTCCGTCTCGGCCGGCCCAGCCAGTTCCAGCAGGCTATCGGGGACATCAGTCGTGGCTTCCGGACTTGGGATGCGGCGTTCTACGTAGGCGACCAATGGCGGGCCTCGTCTGACCTGACTCTCACGCTCGGGCTGCGCTACCAAGCGGCCTTCGCACCCTCGGAGGTCAACCGCCGCAATCAATTTCCATTCGATTGTGATTGCAATAACTTGGCACCCCGCCTCGGGTTTGCATACCGCCTAGGTGGAAACCGGGGTGTGGTGCGAGGAGCCTACGGTCTCCACTACGGCGAGATCTTTCCGGTCACATACAGCCAGGCCCGATTCAATCCCCCGGGCAGCATCAATGTCGTGATCACAGCGCCAAAGCTTGTGGATCCGCTATCCGGTCTGGCACCTGGGGCTCTGGACCCTAGCGCGCGCAGCACCGTCGTCGAGTTGGACCCGGATCTGGCGATGCCCTATTCCCATCAATACAACTTCCAATGGGAACTGGGCTTGGCACGCGACTGGAACCTCGAAGTAGGCTATGTTGGCGGCCGTTCGATCCGGCTGCTGAATCTTTGGAACACGAATCGAGGGCGCCCGGTTCCCGGGATCGCCCTAACAACGAACACGGTTAACGAACGCCGCGCAGACCCGCGGTACTTTGAGGTTCGGCGCGTGCTCAACAGCTCCCGCGGGTACTACGATGCGGCGAAGGTACGGCTCGTGACTTCTCGCTGGCGCGGTCTGACACTCGATCTGTCGTACTGGTTCAGCAAGGCGATGGACCTAGGCGGCGACTTTGTCAACACGGCTTCGGGCTCTGACGCCTGGTGGGGACAAAGCCCGTCCGAATTCAATGTGCACGGTACGATGCGGGGGCTCAGCTCGTTCCACCAACCCCACTCATTCCTCACTCGCGTCACCTATGAGCTGCCTGGACTTTCGCGCGCCAAGTGGCTGGAGAGGGTAGCGGGCGGATGGCAGATGTCCGGTGTGGTGCTCGTCAAATCGGGCACTCCGTTCGTTATTGACACCGGTTCTGACGGGCCGGGATTCGGCAATGTCGACGGTACGGGACGAGACCGGCCGAATCTCCTCGATCCGTCCGTCCTCGGCCGGGCTATCGATGACCCGGACACTTCGCGTGCGATGATGCCGTTCTCGGCCTTCGGCTTTCTGAAACCGGGGCAGGTGTCTGGCACGCTTGGTCGCCACGTCCTGCGCAAGGACGCGATTAACAACATCAACTTGAGTCTGTCGCGTTCATGGCCGCTGGGCGCCGACAAGGCAATCGATTTCCGCGCCGAATCGATCAACTTCTTCAATTCGCCGCAATTCGCGGAGCCAGGCTTCAATCTCACCTCCCCGAATTTCGGTCAGATCACGAACACACTCAATGACGGCCGCACCTTCCGGTTTCTGCTGCAATTCAGCTTCTAGGCTGCTTGCCCAGGCCAGAGGCACCAGCAGCCTTTGGGGGTGGAATTAGGTTGCAGCCGTGATGTCGCACCTTCACGGCAGACTGGACGCAGTACTTTCGATCGGACCGAAGTACTAATCGAAACGCTCGGCGCATCGTGACGACGATCAGACGCGCGGGGACGTCGGATGCACAGGGCAGATGGCTGGCCTGATTTCCTCCTTCAGCAAGCCTTGGCTTGTGCTATGGGGTGTTGATATCGCTGGAGATAACTCGGGTAACGACCTGCCGTTCCAGTTCCTCCTGCAAGGACCCATGGGCAGTGGCCCGATCCTCCCATCATGCCCGTCTTGCTGACGAAGGCTGCGGATGACCAGTCCTGGCGCACTCCGTTCGCTTGGGGTGCATCTCGCAACCTTTCCGCCGATTCGCAAGATTTGTCATGGAGGGGCGCAATTCCCCGCGCCCAGCTCCGAAGCAGTGCAGTTGTTGGCGCACAGCGAGTCGGAATCCTGCGACCAAGCTCTTCGCGCACGCGAATCTCAAACGAAGGGCCGCAACGGCGATGAAGGAACCTGAGAGCACACTGTCGTGCCCTTATGGTTGATAGACTTTTTGCATTGAGCGGCATGCCAATTAAGTCGTCCGTATTGTGGCTAATGGTCGCTCTCTTGGCTGGAGGTGCGTTGCGGGGCCAGGAGCGCGCAGCCGATGAGTATTTCGAGCGTCACATCAGACCCTTGCTTGCGGGACAATGCTACGCCTGTCACAGCGACAGGAGTCCGTTACCGCAGGGAGGACTGAGGCTGGACTCGCGCGCCGCTCTCCTAAAGGGAGGCAATGGCGGGCCGGCAGTGGTGCCGAGCGAACCCGAAAACAGTCGCATCGTGCGGTTCCTCCGAGGTGCCGAGGGGATCCAGATGCCGCCGACGGGGCAGCTCTCCGAGGATCAGATTGGCCATTTCGAGTCTTGGATTCGGATGGGTGCCCCCTTTCCCGAGCGGGACGAGGTTGGGCCGGTCGAATCGAACGGCAAGAGGCACTGGTCGTTCGTGCCACCTCGGCCACTCGAACCCCCTCTGTCGACGAGCGGCTGGGCCCGAAACGCAGTGGATGGATTCATCGAGGCTCGGCTCGATCAGGCTGGCTTGGCACCGTCAATGGAAGCGGATCCTCGGACGCTTCTGCGCCGGGTTCACCTCGGCCTCACGGGCTTGCCACCGGATCCGCAGTTGGCCGATGAATTCGCTCAAGACCCTAGCGAGCAGGCATACGAAGACATCGTCGAGTCCTTGCTGGCTTCGGAGCACTTCGGCGAACGCTGGGCACGGCACTGGCTTGATGTCGCCCGGTACTCGGACGAGGGAGTCCAGGCCCGTCCGTTTGCCATCGCATGGCCGTATCGCGACTGGGTCATCGAAGCCTTCAACAAAGACCTCCCGTACGACGAGTTCGTAAAGTTCCAGATTGCGGCCGATCTTATGGAGGGAGGCGAACGCCACCTTGCGGCGCTGGGATTGCTAACGCTTGGGATCAATCTCCCGCGTCCGACCGATGTTCCGGAGAACATGGATGACCGTATCGACGTCGTCACAAGAGGCTTTCTCGGTCTGTCCGTCGCCTGTGCCCGCTGCCATGACCATAAGTTCGATCCGATCCCGACGGCGGACTACTACTCCCTCTACAGCGTCTTCCTCAATTCTCCGAACGTTCTCGAGCCCGTGCCACTGGAGAGTTACGGTGACGATCCCCAGACTTCTTTCTTTCTCAAAAAGCTGGCCAATCGCCGAGGCTGGCTGGATCGTTTCCGGGAAGAGCGCCTCGCCGACCACGTCCGAGAGTTTCGTAAGCCCGAGGTGCTCGCCAAGTACCTCGAGGCGGGCTGGGAGGCCCGCGGGTTGGGGAACCGGGATCTCGAAGCCCTCTCCAAGGAGGGGAATCTGAACCTCTACCTGCTCACCAGGTGGCGGAACTACCTGAGTGGGTTGGTCGGACCTTCGATCCCGGCGTTCGGCGAACTGGACTCGCCCGGTGGGGCCGAGAGGATCGCGAAGCGAATGGTCGAAGCCGACAGCGTCTACCGCTGGCCGGACCCCGAACAGGAAGCGCTGCGTCTCGCTCTTCGAGGTACCGGAACGCCGACGGATATTCCGGTGGAGGACTTCTGGTGGATCCAGAACGAAGGCGACTCCAACGTCATGAAGGGCCTGAAGTGGCAGTACGACGGCGTCATGCACGACTGGAGCTACCGAGGTGGGCCGCAGCATGCCATGGTCGTCCGGGACGCGCGCAGGCCTCAGCCGGCTTTTGTCTTTGTTCGCGGAAACCAGCACGACAAGGGAGACGAGGTGAAGCCACGGTTCCTGTCGGCGCTCCCGAGCTCGGTGGAATTTCGATCCGCAACTGGCAGGCTCGAATTGGCGCAAGCGATCGCGACTGCTGACAACCCATTGGTGGCACGAGTGTTCGTGAACCGGGTTTGGGGACACCTATTCGGCGAAGGAATAGTTCGCACGCCGAGTGACTTCGGCACGCGTGGCGACATTCCCTCGCATCCGCAGTTGCTCGACTACCTGGCGACCGACTTTATAGGCGGCGGGTGGTCGCCGAAGAAGCTGATCCGACAGATTGTTCTGTCTAGCACTTACCGCCAAAGCAGCTCGGACTCTCAGCAAGGTGCCAGCGTGGATCCGGCGAATCGGCTGCTGTGGCGTCAGAATCGCGTGCGGCTTGACTTCGAGGCCCTGCGTGACTCGATGCTGTCCGTTGCGGGCCGACTCGACCGCACCATTGGGGGACCGCCGTTCGACCTGAATGCAATTCCCTCGTCCCCGAGGCGGACGATCTATGCCTACGTGTCGCGCGAGAAGCCGTCTGCCTTGATGAGAACGTTTGATTTCTCGAATCCGGAGGAGCACACCCCGAAAAGACAGCTGACGACCGTTCCCCAGCAGGCGCTGTTCCTGATGAATAGCCCGTTCCTGGCCGAGCAGGTGCGAGCGGTAGCCGAGTCCTGCGTGGGGCAGGACGAACTCGTGAGTTGCATCCACCGAACCGTGCTGGGAAGGCTCCCCGACGATGGCGCACGCGAGGAGGCGCTCCGGTTCCTCGAAGAAACGGCCGAGTTCGGGCACGAGCCTGAAGAGATGCGTCCCGAGAAACAGCCGTGGTCGCATGGCACGGCCCACCTCGATCCCGTCTTGGGCGCAGTGGCTGACTTCCGGCCGATGCGGTATCGAGTCGGAGACCGGCTCCAGCAGGCACCGGCGATAGCCGCTCCGGGAGTGGGCCGGGCCAGCCTGACTGCCTCTAGTGGCCATCCCGGGGACGGCCCTGAGACTTCGATTGTGCGGCGTTGGACTGCGCCCCGGACGATGACAGTCTCGGTCACTGGGATGCTGAACCACCCGAAGGGCGAACAAGCCACGCGGTTCGACCATTCGAACGGCGTTCGCGGATGGATCGTGTCGAGCCGACGCGGGCTGCTGGCAAACTGGGTCGTGGAAGGGTTCGAGGTCGACACGGGTCTCCGAAACCTGAGTGTCGACAACGGAGAACATCTCGACTTCGTAGTTGACTCGCGAGGCGACTATGAGGCCGACACCTTCATTTGGGCTCCGGAAATCGTCGAAGTCCTTAGCGAGGAGGAACGTCGCTCGGGGATGGAACCCCAGTCATGGAGTGCGGAGGAAGGATTCCCCGTACCTTGGGAACCCCCACTGACACCAGCCGAGCAGTACGCACAAGTCCTGATGATTACGAACGAGTTCGCCTTCAGGGAATAGGTTGCACCACCCGCATTTCTGCTTCGGTACAACAGAGCCGGATCGACGATTCCCAACGCAGGATCGATTCCTGAATTGAGATCAGATGACTGGGTTTCGTGCCATTGGAATTGTCACTTTGAACCCGGAAACGTGGCGGAATTCGATTCGTTCAATCGCATTGAAAGCACGAGAGAAATGCCCGCAACGGATCCAGGAATTCCAGTGGTTTCCATCGACTGGAGTCTGGACATTCTTGGATCAGTCAGCTCTGGCCCCAAGACGGTCGGATCCAACGGTGATCCCAGGCTCGTCCCCCCAATCGCGCATGCGTACCGTTGGGCATCCTGCCCGTTTGGTGGATCCAGTGCCTACGCGCCCATTGCGAGCGCAATTCGGCGCTCCCGCTAGGCACCCTCAGCCCGGGGCGGAGGGCACTCCATTGTTGCCGAATTGGTCGCGCAAGCATCGTAGCCAGATCATTCGAATGAGCCTTGTCGAGGGTCTGCTAGAACTGGTCCCACCGAAATGCAACCGCCCAGCCGAAGGCAACTCATCAATCGAGGCGCGATTCGGACCACTGCGAAAGACCGACCAGTGTTGTCATGATCGTTTGGCCTGATAACATGCTCAGGACACAAATCTCCGTCGACCGAGCGCTTTACGAGCGGGCCAAGTCCATGGCGAGGCGACAGGGGATTTCCCTGGCTGAATTGTGTAGAAGGAGCTTGCGGGAAACCGTCTCCCGCGAGCTTGGGGACCAACCGTGGATGGCGTATGCAGGGATCCTTGACGGCGAGCCGGACGAAAGCGGAACCGTCGATGAGGTCGTATACGGTCGGTCCGTGCCATGACCGACGGCAGGGTGTTCCTCGATACGGGGATCTATATCGCGCTTCTGAACAAGCGGGATCAGTGCCACCAGCAGGCGCTGGAGCTCTTCGGAGGGCCGAAACCCCATTGGCATACGTCGATTTTGGTCTGCTCCGAGGCATATTCCTGGTTCCTTCACCGGCACGGTGAGAACGCAGCTCGATCCTTCCGAATGCTGGCTTCAAGTCTCGACGGTCTTGAGATCCTAGGTGCCGACTTGGACCACCACCGGGAGACGTTCCGTATGCTGGATCGCTTGCGAGGTGCTCGGCTCACGTGCGTCGATGCCTCCAGCCGGGCGCTAATGGCGCGTCACAAGATCCGAACTGTCTGGTCGACCGACCACCATCTGGGCTTGACCGGTGCGGCTGTGCTGCCCGGAGAATAGATCGGAGGGGCTGCCGAGAGCCGATCTCCGCTTTGGGACGATCAGCCCCGGGGCAGTCGATACCGCAGCCCCCCTTCGACGCGCATTGCTACCGGTCTTCCAGTTCTTCCTCGATCCGGCGGCACGGGATCAGCCGTGCCAGCTCCCTCTGACGGTTCAGAAACCAGCGGAACAGACTCTTGCCAGGCTTGGCCGGCAGCCATTGCGAGAACCACTGAGGTACATGGCTGATGCGGGCAAAGGCCTCCTCTCACCCCGGAACCAGCACTGTCCACTTTGCGTCGCCCTCGAGGAGATCACTGAACTGTCCCTGGGTGCTCTGGGGCTCCAAGTCGCTCTGGAGCCTGATCCTGCAGTGATGCCGCCACCTCCCGGAGAGCCCGGATAGGCTTGTACTCTTGGCGAGCCTTCGACTAGGACGGGTGCCAGAACCTGTGCTATCGTGACTACTACCGTGGCCTCTATATATAAGGAGGCAGGTTCCTTTCGTATCGTCGCGATGGTTGCGACGGTGCTGGCTGTTTCTGCGTCGAGTCAAGCTGCTCCGTCAGCCGAGCATGGCCAGCCGCCCATCCATTCCTCCGTCATCGACCAACATTGCGCAGGCTGCCATAGCCCTTCGGTAATGACGGCAGGCCTCGACTTGGTTTCGCTCAAGGGGTCGGACATAGCCGGCCACTCCGAGGTGTGGGAGAAGGTCGTCCGGAAGCTCAACGGGCGCCAGATGCCGCCGCCCGGGCTGCCCCGACCGGAAGAGGGCGTCTACCAGTCCGTGATTGCCAGCCTCACCGCAGAGCTGGACCATCACGCAGGGGCCAATCCGAACCCTGGTCGCACCGGAACATTCCGGCGACTGACCAAGACCGAGTATCGGAACGCGATCCGCGATCTACTCGCGGTTGACGTCGACGTAGGCTCGATCCTGCCGAACGACGAATCCAGCCATGGCTTCGACAACGTCACAGTGGGGGACCTTCCCCCGATGCTGCTGGAGCGGTATGTGTCCGCCGCAGAGAAGATCAGCCGGTTGGCTGTTGGCAGGGCGGGGAAGTTTCCGGACGCCTATACCGTGCGTGTGCCTCCCGACGTCACCCAGGAATCACACCTGCCCGGGTTGCCGATCGGCACGCGTGGCGGGACACTGGTGCCCTACACATTTCCCGTTGACGGTGAATACGAAATCTCGGTGCGGCTGGCACGAGACCGGAACGAGGACATCGAGGGCCTGACCCGCCCGCACCAAATGGAAATCCTGGTGGATCGAGGGAGGGTGGCCTTGCTGGATGTCAAACCGCCGCCGAGGGGAGACGACCACCGGTTGGCGGACAGCCACCTCAAGGTGCGTACACGAATTGCAGCCGGACCCCGCCAGGTTGCTGCCACGTTCGTTAAGGACTCTTCAGTTCTTCTGGAGACCCAGAGGCAGCCGTACCAAGCCCGTTTCAACTTTTACCGGCACCCGCGCACGCAGCCTGCGGTTTTCTCGGTCACCATCGTCGGCCCGCTGTCCACGAGCGGCTCGGGTCGCTCGCCGAGCCGCCAGCGCATTTTCACGTGCACGCCCCAAGCCGGCGTGGCGGATGAGACATGCGCGGAGTCCATTCTCCGACCGCTGGTTTCAAGGGCGTATCGCCGACCGGCACGCGACTCGGATCTCGAGGGCCCACTGGAGTTCTTTCGCCAAGCCCGGAACGCGACCAGCGGTGACGGGGCTTTCGAGGCGGGCATCGAGCGGGCTCTCGCCGCGATCTTGGTGAGTCCGAATTTTCTGTTCCGCATCGAGCGGGACCCACCCGGCGTCGTGCCCGGAACCGCCTATCGCGTCAGTGATCTCGAACTGGCGTCCAGGCTCTCGTTCTTCCTGTGGAGCAGCTTGCCGGACCAGGAGTTGCTCGACGCCGCAACGGCGGGCGAACTTCGTACGGCTGAGGGCCTTGAAAGACAAGTCCGTCGAATGCTTTCTGACGAGCGTTCGATGTCACTGGTGGGTAACTTCGCGTCGCAGTGGCTGCACTTGCGGAACTTGGCCTCCGTGAGACCGAACATGCGGCTCTATCCGGACTTCGACGACAATCTGCGGCAGGCGTTTCGTCGTGAGACCGAGCTCTTGCTGGAGAGCGTGATTCGCGAGGATCGCAGCGTGCTCGACATGCTGCGTGCCGACTACACGTTCGTCAACCAGCGCCTGGCCAAGCACTACGGGATTCCTAATGTCTACGGAAGCCGCTTCCGCCGCATCGAACTCGGAAAGGACAGCGTCCGGGGTGGACTGCTGCGTCACGGCAGCATCCTCACCGTTACGTCGTACGCCACTAGGACGTCCCCCGTCATCCGGGGCAAATGGATCCTCGAGAATATCCTCGGAATGCCGCCGCCGCCGCCGCCCGCCGATGTTCCGGAACTGATTGAAGCCACGATTTCCGGCAAGCTCTCGGTGCGGGAGCGGCTCGCCCAGCACCGGGCTGACCCGGCCTGCTCCGGTTGCCACAACCCGATGGATCCGCTCGGGTTTGCGCTGGAGAACTTCGACGCGGTTGGACGCTGGCGCGACGAGGATGGGGGAGAGCCCATCGACCCTTCCGGGCAGTTGGTTGACGGGACCCATGTGGCGGACGTCGATGACCTGGAAGACGCACTGCTCAATCGTCCGGACTTGTTCGCCGGCTTGCTGGCTGAGAAACTGCTCACCTTTGCCCTTGGCAGGGGAGTCGAGCACTTCGATGCCCCTGCGATCCGCAAGATCGTGCAGGATGCTGCGGCGGATGAGTATCGGTTCTCGTCCCTTGTCCTTGGAATCACTGAGAGCACCCCGTTTCAAATGAGGAGGTTGCAATGATCGTTTCAAAAAAGGCGCTGCCGCGCCGGACGTTCCTGAGAAGTACGGGGGCGACTCTGTCGCTGCCACTGCTGGATGCGATGGTTCCTTCGCTGACAGCGCTCGCCAAGACGCCGGCCAAGCCAGTTCGGAGGCTCGGCTACGTCTACATGCCGATGGGATGCGACATCTCCAGATGGACCCCTCCCGGCGAGGGCAAGCTAGGGCAACTGTCGCCTAGCCTCGCTTCGCTGGCCCCGGTCATCGATGACGTGACCATCCTCACCAACATGGAGTTGAAGAACTCCTATCCCGGCACTCACGCCACTTCGAACGCCGGCTTCCTGAGCGCGGCGAAGGCGAAGTGGACCGAGAGCACGGACTACTATCTTGGAACGACAGCCGACCAGATCGCGGCGCAGGAGATTGGCCAACAGACACGGCTTCCGTCACTTGAGATGGCCATGGACCTGATGTCGATGGTGGGCCAATGCGACAACGGTTTCGCCTGTGTCTACCAGAACAACCTCTCATGGTCCTCGCCGACCGCGCCGCTGCCTGCGGAAGCCCATCCGAGGATCGTCTTCGAGCAACTGTTCGGCGAGGGAGGGACTCCGGAAGACAGGAGGGAGGCGCTGCAGCGCAAGGCCAGCCTCTTGGACTGGGTCATGGAGGACACGGCCAAGCTGAAAGCGGAACTGGGTCCCGAGGACCGGACGAAGATCGATCAGTATCTCGACTCCATCCGGGAGGTCGAGCGGCGGATTCAGAAGGCCGAAGCCGAAACCAAGGAGGGAGCGCTTCCGGACCTCGACCGGCCGGTCGGCGTGCCGGCCGCCTATGCGGAACACGCCAAGCTGATGTTCGACTTGCAGGTTCTGGCGATGCAGGCGGACATCACGAGAGTGATCACGTTCCAGCTCGCACGCGAAACCAGCACTCGAACCTATCCGGAAGTGGGAGTGCCTGAGCCCCATCACCCGCTTACGCATCACGGGAACAATCCGATCAAGATCGAAAAGGTCTCCAAGATCAACGCCTTCCATGTCTCGCTCTTCGCGGGCTTTCTCGAGAAATTGAAAGCTACCAGGGAAGGGGATGGCTCTCTGCTGGACAACAGCCTGTACCTGTATGGAAGCGGCATGGGCAATCCGAATGTCCACGACCACACGAACCTGCCGATCGTCGTTGCGGGGGGCGCGGCTGGCGGGCTCAAGGGCGGCCGTCACATCAGGTATGCCGAGCCGACCCCGCTCGCCAACCTCCATCTGACCCTGCTCGACAAGGTCGGCGTCCAGCTCGACACGTTCGCCGACAGCACGGGAATGGTCGACGAACTGACGGAGCCGCTCAGCATCTGACCCGTTGTTCGGGAGGTCCGGAATCATGCGGGGAGTCACAGACAGAATCAGCGTGTTGGGAATTGCCACCGTCGCTGGAGCCTTGCTCCTGCACGGCGGGAGTTCGGTGGCGCCGCTCGCCGACGCGGCCGAGGAAGGCTTTGCCGCCACCGTCCGGCACTTGCTGGAGGAGGGGGCCGACCCGAATGGCCGCCAGCCGGACGGCATGACAGCCCTGCATTGGGCTGCCTATCGGGACGACCTGTCTTCGGCGCAAGGACTTGTCGATGCGGGAGCCAGCGTCACTGCGGAAAACCGCTACGGCGTGACTCCGCTCGCCTTGGCGTGCGAAAACGGCAACCGCGACATGGTCGAGTTGTTCTTGCGGGTGGGGGCGGATCCGAACACAGCCTTCGCTGGCGGAGAAACGGCATTGATGACGGCCGCCCGCACCGGGAAAGTCGGTGCGGTGGAGGTTCTGCTTGCCCATGGTGCAGACCCTAACGCCCGGGATGCCATGCGGCGCCAGACTGCGTTGATGTGGGCGGCTGCAGAGGGGCACGCAGAGGTCGTCCGATTGCTCGTCGATGCGGGAGCCGACGTTCACGCGCGAGTGGCGTCCGGCTTCACGCCGGTCCTGTTCGCCGCCCGCGAAGGGCGGATCGAGGCAATGAAGGCCCTCCTCGAAGCCGGAGCGGACCCGAACGACTGGATACGGCCTCCCGAGGACGAGTTGAGCTCCGCTCGGGGCTACAGGGGTGCGCCTCCGTTCGGAGCGAGTGCCCTCCTTATCGCTGTCGAGAACGCACACTTCGAGTTGGCTGTGGAGTTGCTGGAAGCCGGGGCCGACCCGAATGGGGCGAGGCCGGGGTACACCGCGTTGCACGCTCTTGGCCGGGTCCGGAAACCGGGTGTCGGTGACAACGACCCGCCTCCCCAAGGCTCCGGGGGCATGTCGAGCCTCGAGTTCGTCGAGGAAATGGCCGAACGGGGCGCTGACCTGAACGCTAGGATGGCCAACAAGGTCAACCTGGGCAACACCCGGCTCAACAAACTCGGAGCGACTCCCTACATGCTCGCGGCCCAGAGTGCGGACGCAGATCTGATGCGTGCGCTCGCGGACCTCGGAGCGGACGTCACGATCCCCAACGCGGACAACAGCACTCCGCTCATGGCCGCGGCAGGGCTCGGTACGCGTTCGCCGGGAGAGGATGCCGGTACCGAGGAAGAGGTTCTGGAGGCGGTAGCGGTGGCGTTGGAGCATGGCGCGGACATCAACGCGGTCGACGACAACGGCGAGACCGCCATGCACGGGGCTGCGTACAAGAACCTGCCGAAGGTGGTCGAATACCTCGCCTCCAAAGGAGCGGACATCGAGATCTGGAACACACCGAATCGATTCGGATGGACGCCGTTGGTGATCGCAACAGGCTACCGATTCGGCAACTTCAAGCCGTCGCAGGTCACCATCGATGCTCTGCGCCGAGTGATGCTCGTGGCTGGCGTGACGCCTCCCGACCGAGTCGTAGCCGCCACCAAGCAGATCTATTGAGCACGCGGAGAGCGAGCGTCGAACGGAGGACGCCAGACGGCGGCAGCGTCACCAGGCACTGCCTCAGCGGCTCCTGAGCGCTTTGAGAACGAGCTGATGACATCCAGACGGATATCTACGGAACAAGTTCCGACCCGTCGTTCCCTACTACGAGACGCCACGATGGGCATCGGATCGTGCGCGTTGGGAACGCTGCTCGCCTCCGGATCGGCACGGGCATCGTACGATCCGACCAACCCTCTCGCCCCCAAGGAGCCGCCCTTGCCCGCCAGGGCCAAGCGAGTCATTCATATCTTCATGAATGGCGGGCCGTCCCAAGTCGACACGTTCGATCCGAAACCCGCTCTCGCGCGGTATGGCGGGAAGCTGCTCCCCATCCACTTGAGGACCGAGCGCCAGACCGGGGCGGCCTTCCCTTCGCCGTTCGAGTTCCGCCAGCACGGCCAGAGCGGTATCGAGGTGAGCGAGATCTTCCCGAACGTGGCCAAGCACGCGGACGACCTCTGCGTGATCCGTTCAATGCACACCAACGTGCCGAATCACGGCCCGTCACTGATGATGATGAATACGGGCACGAACCAGCAGTCGCGCCCATCCTTCGGGTCCTGGCTCACGTACGGGCTCGGGAGCGAAAACCGCAACCTGCCCGGATTTGTTGTCCTTTGTCCGGGCGGCTATCCGGTCTGGGGTGCCAAGAACTGGCGTTCCGCGTTCCTTCCCGGCTCGTTCCAGGGGACCCACATCGACACCCGCTACACCGTTCCGGAGAAACTGATCGCGAACGTGCGCAGCGGGTTCGCCAGCGAGCAATCCCAGCGCCGTCAGCTCGACCTGCTGCGAACGCTGAACCAGAACCACTCCGACCGACTACCGGGCGACGAACTCCTTGAGGCGCGGACCCAGTCGTTCGAATTGGCCTTCCGGATGCAGATGGAGGCCGCCGATGTGTTTGACATTGCAAATGAGCCGCAGTCGGTCCGGGACCTGTATGGCGACACCCTGCACGGGCGGCAGATGCTGATCGCACGGAAGCTCCTTGAGAAGGGAGTCCGCTTCGTTCAAGTCTGGCACGGTGCCGGCCAGCCCTGGGATTCGCACAGCGAGGTCGAGGCAAACCACCGGCGCCTCGCGGGCGAGTGCGACCAACCGATTGCCGCATTGCTGACTGATCTGAAGCAACGGGGAATGCTCGAAGACACCCTGGTGATCTGGGGCGGAGAGTTCGGCCGCACGCCTGTAGTGGAACTCACTTCCTTCGGATCCAATGCAGGCAAGAACGGCCGGGACCACAATTCCTACGGATTCTCGATGTGGCTGGCGGGGGGCGGTGCGAAGCCCGGTTACGTCCACGGTGCAACTGACGAGTTCGGTTTCCGGGCCGAGGTCGACAAGGTGCACGTGCATGACCTGCATGCGACTCTGCTGCACTTGCTCGGTTTCGACCACGAACGCTTCACGTACCGTTATGCGGGGAGGGACTTCCGCCTGACGGACGTCCACGGCCATGTCGTCCGCGCATTGATTGCGTGATTGCGTTAGTCCGTCGTGGATGGTTGAGCTTCAGGTCCGAAGCTGCCAGGCAAGCGTCTTGCGGCTCGCTGAATTAACCGCGGTTGGCGCATCCAGAATCATCGTGCCTTCCGGCTAGAATGAGGTGAGTGCGGCGTCGGCGATTGCCCGGCCCGCACGAAAGGAAGGTAGATCCATTGGCCAGGCTCCGTCGCAAGGACCTGAAGCGCGACCGGTTCGTCGAAGAGGTCACGCACCAGGTCGAGTTCTTTTCGGGACACCGCAAGCAGTTCATCGCAGGCGGTGCCGCAGCCGTGGTGTTGCTGGTTTGCGGCGTTGGGTACTGGTCCTACTCCAGCCGCCGGAGCGCCAGTTCCCAAGCGGCGCTGCAGGACGCGATCGACCTCTTCCACGGCAGTGTAAGCGTCGAGGAGCAGCCCGGCGTGAAGACGTTCGCCACCGAAACCGACCGAATTGATCAGGTGACCAGGGCCTTGGACGCGATCACGCTGGACTATACGGGCACCGAGGCTGCCTCGGGAGCGATGTACTATTCCGGCCTGCTGGATCGCGACGAAGGGAACTCGGCCGAGGCCCGGGCTCACTTCGAACAGGCCATTCGGGGACAAGGGTCCGAATACCCCGCCTTGGCCAGGATGGCCCTGGGCGGACTGTTATTCGATCAAGGAGAAGCCGAGGCGGCTCGCGAGCAGTTCCAGGCGGTCGTCGACGCACCCACCGTCATGGTGTCAAAGGATCAGGCCTCGATCGAGCTGGCCCGTACCTTGGTCGCGAGCGATCCGGGCAAAGCTAGGGAAATCCTCGATCGCATCCGGTCCGGGAGCAGTCCCGCAAGTGCCATGGCCGCAGCGCTCTTGGAGACGCTGGGTGAGGACGGCTGATCCCGGCGAGGGCAATGACAGAGAGGTTGCGGTTTCCAACAGAGCGGTCGCGTTCCCGCAAGCACCCGGAACCCCACGATCCCGACACGTATCGCAACCCCTTCCAACGGGACCGTGACCGCATCATCCACTCGCGAGCCTTCCGCCGGCTGGCAGGAAAAACCCAGGTTACGACGCTTCCGAGTTCGCATCACTGCCGGACCCGGCTCACACACACCATCGAAGTCTCGCAGGTAGCTCGCACGGTTGCTGCGGCGCTGGGTCTGAATATCGACCTTGTCGAAGCGCTGGCGCTCGGCCATGATCTCGGTCATCCGGCATTCGGGCACGTAGGGGAAGCGGCTCTTGACCAGGAGATGCGACGGTACGGCTCGTCCTTCGACCACAATTTCCACGCGCTTCGGATCGTGGACCACTTCGAGCGACCCTACGTTGCCTTCCGAGGCTTGAACCTCAGCTTTGAAGTGCGGGAGGGCCTGGTCAAGCACTCACGGGAACTGGACCCTGGCGACGATCGGTACCAGGAGTACATGCCGGAACTTCGCCCGTTGCTCGAGGCCCAGATCATTGATTTTGCCGACGAAATTGCCTACTTGAGTGCCGACATTGAGGACGCGGCCGACAATGGCATGGTCGGCCGGGACTCGCTGTGCGAGCGAGTGCCGATCATTGCCGAGTTGGTGCACGAGGTCGAGACGGAATATCCGGACTCTCGCGAGCGCCGATTGTTGCGCGAGGTCCACAGCCGCTTGGTCGGCGCGCTAGTTCGCGGCCTGATTCGTGGCATCCGCGATGAAGCTGCGGCGTCCCGTGCTAGGGACTGGGAGGAGGTCCGCCGCCTCCCCGAGCGGATTGCCAAACCGGCCGGCGAGACCATTCAAGCCATGGCTGAGATCCGTTCCGTTCTGTCCGAGTTGTACTACGGTGCGCCCGGAACACGGCATTTCGTGACCGGCTGCGCGGAAAAGCTGCGTGAGTTGTTCCGGCACTACATGAGTTACCCGGAATCGTTGCCGGCCAGCTACGTGGAACAGATCGGGGACGAGCCGTTGCACCAGCTTGTTTGCGACTACGTAGCAGGCATGACGGACTCGTTCCTGTTGACCTGCCACGAAAGGCTCGTCGGAGGAAAGAGCATTGAAGAACTTCGGACCGCGCCGGTATAGGTGGCGTTGGCCGCGAAGGGTCTCCATCGCGGTGATTTGCAGCTGGGCACTGGTTCCTCTCGTGCCCATGCCGGTCGTTGACTGCCCCTGCGATCACAGCGATCCGTCCAGTCTGTCCAGCCGGGTGTGCAGCTTATGCGGGACGGCCGAGCAACACTCTGACGAGGTCTATTTCCTCAAGGACATCAATCCGCACAAGCCGAACCGTTATCTGGCGCTGCCCAAAGCCCACGGCAAGGGTTACCAGTCCACTGCCGACCTGTCCAAGTCAGGCCGCGCAAGGCTATGGGCTCGCGCCGCGGAACGGGCGCAGGAACTGTATCCGGACCGCTGGGGTCTGGCTCAGAACAGCCATTACTTTCGGACGCAGTGCCACGCGCACATTCACATCGGGCCATTGAGTCCGGAGGTCGACGACACGGGCGGAGTATTTCTTGCGACGGCCGAGGAAATCCCGAATGTCGGCCCGGGGCAGGGAATCTGGATCCACCCGAAGGCCGGCGGTTACTGCGTCCACCTCGACCGGGCTTTGGCGGAAATTGTATTGGTGCGCTGAACGCTGTCTCGTCGGGAAGTTACGGCGTTTCCCAGTTGCCGGTAGCTGCCGAGCGAAAGACTGCGTCAATGATCCGCATGCCTTGCACTGCGTTCTCGAGAGGGAACTCAAGCGACTCACCGTAGCGGATCGCCCGCGAAACGACTTCGCCCTGCGCTGCGTACTGGTCGGTCACCGGAAACTCTTCGACGACGACGCCAGAATTGCCCAACTGGCTTCCGTCATCGAGGAAGATGCGGCACGGGCGGTCCGGCGGGGCATTGAACGGAATCTCGATCTCGACGCGACCGGCCGTGCCGAAGATCTGCATGCGCTGATACGGCGTGATCTGCGTCCCGCAACTGAAGGTCGCTTGGCCACTCGGGAAATCGAGGATCGCCGAGGTCAGGCGATCGATTGTCCATTCCGGATCCCTCTCGATCAGGCCGACAACTCGGGTCGGCTCATCTTCGAACAGAAAGCGCGAACCGGTGATCGGATAGCAGCCGATGTCGTACAGCCCTCCGCCCCCGATATTGGCCATGTTCCGAATGTTCTTGGGGTCTCGATTGTTGTAGCTGAAGAAGCCCTGGATAGCCCGAAGCTCGCCGATGCTCCCGGATCGAACCAACTCGCGCGCACGCAGCCATTGCGGGTGGTACCGGACCATGAAGGCTTCCTGGATCAGGACGCCCACCGAGTCGCGCACATCGATCAGGGTCTCGGCTTCGCCAGCGTTCAACGCGACGGGCTTTTCGCACAGCACGTGCTTGCCAGCTCTTGCCGCTGCGATCGTAAGCGGTACGTGAAGGTGGTTCGGCAGCGGGTTGTAAACGGCCTCGATGGCCGGGTCGGCCAGCAATTCCTCGTACGAACCGTAGGCCCGGGGTATACCCAAGGACTCGGCCGCGTCGCGGGCTCGAGCAATGTTCCGGGAGGCGAGGCCAACGATGTCACAGGCGTCCGACCGCTGCATGGCCGGAATCACCTTCGCTAGGCCGATCTTGGCTGTGCTGAGAACGCCCCAGCGGACCGGTTTCATCGATTCACTCTCCGGCGAGGGCCCCACTGTCCCGCTCGGCGCACTACGCTCCTCGTCTGGGAGCCTACATGTAGCCGCCGGACTTCGCGGCGACGGCCTCTTGGGTCTGCGCCGCGTCCATCTCGGTCCGGATCGCGCGGAAACCGTTCAGGAGCACCGAGATGTCAGTCCCGCACACCAGGAAGCGAGCGCCATGGTCGCGGGCCCTCTGCAGCATCTTCGTGTTGCCGAAGTGGACCCCCGGCGCGACCCCTGCGCGGTCGCAGGCCGCGACCATGCGGTCGAATGCCGACCAGAACTTCGGGTGCTCAAAATCCCCCGGAATGCCAAGGGAGACCGAGAGATCGAAAGGACCCACCATGGTGGCGTCCACGCCTTCCACGGCCACGATCTCCTCGATGGCGTCGACGCAGCTCTGGGTCTCCATCTGCACGACGACCATCGACTCCCGGTTCGCGGCCTCCATTTCGGCGGCGGCGCCCCGAGGGTGGAGATCAGTCACGATGCTTCGCAAACCGTAGCCACGGCGTCCCAGGGGAGGGAATTTCATGGCCGAGACTATACTCCGGACTTCCTCGACAGACTGCGTACGAGGGTTGATGACGCCTAACACCCCGACATCGAGCATTCGAGCCAGGAAGAAGTACTCGGGCTGGGGAACACGGACCAGCGGCACGACGCCCGTCGACTTCGCGACGCGAACCAGTGCTTGCACGTCGTCGAAGCCCGTCCTGCTGTGCTCGGAGTCGATGAAGAAGAAATCCAGCCCGGCAGCCTCGATGGCGATGACGATCTCTGGATTGAAACAGTCCGTGATGCAGGTGCCGAGGACCGTACCGCCAGCCTGCAGGCTGCGCTTGATGTGGTTGTTCTGCATGGGACTGCGCAGGGCCCCGGACCGCGCTTGCAGGTTCGTCAGTCCAACGAACTCGGGGAAGGGAAATGGCGGGAGCGACGAGACTCGAACTCGCGACCTCCGGCGTGACAGGCCGGCGTTCTAACCATCTGAACTACGCCCCCGGGTTGCCGGCCCTTGCCACAGCGGCCGCGCCCTCATTTGACCAGAGTAGCACACGCTTTCGGGATTCGAGTCCCGGCACCGGACCGCGCTCGCGATGGGTTCCCCGAACACCGAACTGCCCGCGTACGCAGGCCATGGACGCCGGGATTCGTCACTGTCGACTCCGCACGGGCGTGTAGCGATTCCTGGCGAAGATGAGTCTCAGGTCCGCGCGCACGTCGCTGCCAGCGCAGCGACGTGCGCGCGGACCGTTCCAAGGGGCCGTGGCGTGACCTAGAATTCGATGCGCAGCCCCATCTGCATGATTCTCGGTCCGGTCAGGGTGTTGATCTCGCCGGCCGTTCCGCTGATGATGCGCCCCACCGGATTGGTGAGGTTAGCGTGGTTCATCGCGTTGAACATCTCCCACCGGTACTGGAGGTTCACCTTTTCGGAGATGTCAAAGTTCTTGAACAAGCCGAGATCGAGGTTCCAGTCACCCGGGCTGATCATCGTGTTTCGGCCAAGGTTCCCGAAGAACCCCCGGTCAGGCAGGGCGTACGCGCCGACGTTGTACCAGGCACCGCCGTCGACAATGTTATCCCGACTGCGATTCACTCCCGAAAGCGGATCCCCGACAAGGTTGGGTCGCTGCCCGCCTCCGATCGTCGTGCCGGCGATGTCCCGTCCGTGGAAGATATTCACCGGGTCGCCGGTCTGGGCCGAGTAGATCCCGTTGATCTGCCAGCCTCCCAGAAACCAATTGCCGGGGCCGCTTCTCACTGGAGACGGGATGTCCCAGACGAACGACCCGACCATCCTGTGAGCATGGTGGAAGTTTGCAAGTGCCTTCTCCGCATCGAGATCCTCGATGTTTTGGGGGTTGAACTGGCCATTCGTCGCGTAAAGGTCCATGGTCTTCGACCAGGTGTAGTGCGCGAGGATCGAAAACCCGCCGCTCATTCGCTTGTTGAGCGTGAACTGGAACGCGTTGTAGTTGCTGTATGCAACGGACTGGTACTCCCGGATCGCCGTAAAGTCCGGATGCGGCCGCACGTTCGGGCGCCCGCTGCTGCGAGCTGGCCTCACGTTGACATCGAGCACCATGGGGAGGTTGGACGCTTTGGAGCCGATGTAGGCGGCAGTCAACAGGATCCTGTAGGGCAGTTCCTGCTGGATGTTGACGTTCCACTGCTGGTTGTAGCCCGCCACAAGATTCGGGCTGACGCTCCTTCCGAACAGGATCGGGGTGACGAAGTTGAATGCCCGTCGCTCTTCATCCGTCCGGGGTGGGCTGAACGGGAACGGATTGACCCGTCCTCTGAACGGCTCGTCGAAAGTGGCGCCGGTCGAGTTGAGGTCAGCTTGCCGCCTGTCGAACTGCATGGAGAACGGAGGGTTGTTGACGAACTGGCTGAGAGAGTGGAATGTCGGCATGTCGAAGAACACGCCGTATCCCACGCGGATCGCCGTCTTGGCGTCCGCCGTTGGCTGCCACGCAAGACCGATACGGGGGGTGAGGTTGTTCCAGTCCTTTGGAGCGCCGCCCCGCGGAATGTCCGGATCGGAAGCGTACAGGAGCCCGGGAGGGGCTTGCGGATAGGAAGGGGATTGCTGGCCCGGAATGAACACGGACAGTTCGTCGTCGGCCGAGTAGAACTGGTGATACGGTTCCCAGCGAAGCCCCATGCTGATCGTGAGGTTCGGGAGCGCCTTCCAGTCATCTTGGAAGTACAGGTTCGAACCGATGTTGCGGATCCGGTTGATCCGCAGCGAGCCCATGATGAAACGGGACGGGTATCCGAGGAAGAAATCCCCCAGCGCATTGCCGCTTCGGTTCCCGTTGAAAGTGAACTGCGGGTCGACTCGGTTATTGGTCAGGCGGTCGCTCTTCGACCAGCGGTAGTCCCCGCCGAACTTGATCATGTGGCCGCCTTTGGTCCATGACCAGTCATAGACGGCATGGTAGGTCTGGCGATCCGTATCGAGAACGTTGACTTGACCGAGATTCCAAAAGCCCTGGACGGAGCCGCGCCAAGTGACAGCCTGCTCGTCAGGACTGAATGGCGCAGCCCGTACCGCATTGACCCCGAGGGTCTCGTAGGTCGCGATCTGGCCGTCGAACATGATCGGGTTCCCGCCGCGCAGTTGGTCGACCTCGTTCCACGTGAACCTCCCGACGCCCAGCAACGTGGGGGAGATCGTCCACGTATGGGAGCCCTGCAGGTTCCAGTTCTTGAAGCCCTCGTTCTGGGTGAGCGTCGGCACGTTGGCCGCGCGGAACCTGTCATCGACGTTGCGGAAGAGCCGGAATGTCCCTCGCTGCTTGTCTGTGATCTGGTTGTCGACTCTCGCGATGTGCTGGTCGCGGTCTGGATTGTCCGGGCGATTGAAACCGATCCGTCCGAGCAGCGTTCCGTCGCCTCGGGTGTTGACCACGTTCGCAGTGGGGATCAGGGCCTGCAGGTAGTTCGGCGAGACATGGTTCCAGCGAGCCATGGGTATGACGGAGTTGGGGAAAGGCTCCCCGGTGTCCGGGTCATTTGGGGGCCTCCGGGACCTAGAGAAATCGGCTCCGCGCTCGAGATCCGTTGCCACGTTGTGGAGGAATGCTTGGGCTTGACGAGTCCGCGTCCCCTCGAAGGAGTAGAAGAAAAAGGCGCGGTTCTTGACGATCGGGCCGCCGAGTGTTGCTCCGAACTGGTTCCTCCGCAGCTTGCCCTTCTTCACGCCCGTCCGGTTGGCGTCGAAGCTGGTTGCGTCGAGCACGTCGTTTCGCAGGAAGTTGAAGGCACTGCCGTGGAACTCGTTCGTTCCGGACTTGGTGACCGCGTTGATTACCCCACCCATCGCTCCGCCGTGCTCGGCGGAGAAGTTCTGCGTCTGGATGCTGAACTCTTCCAGCGAATCGGGATTCGGCACGATCATGGGCGCACCGCCCTGGTGATCGTTGTTGTCGCCGCCGTCGAGCATGTAGTTGTTGGACTGCGCCCGGGCGCCGTTGACGCTGAATGCTCCGAACTGCGAGATGACGCCGCCAGGCCCTGTGTTCACGCCCGGAACTAGCATGATGAGCTGAATCGGGTTCCGACCGTTCAATGGCAACTCTGTAATCCGGCGTTCGTCGATGATTTCAGTCAGGGTGGCGTTCGAGGTTTCGACCTGCGCGACCGCTCCCTCGACGGTCACCACTTCAGTTACTTGGCCGATCTCCATCGTCGCAGTCACTTGTCGGCTTTGGTCCGCTGTGAGGCGGAACGTGCCCGACGAGAACGTGCGGAATCCATCGCTCCGCACTTCCACGCGATACGTCCCCACTGGCGTGCGCGGAAAGTTGAACCGTCCTTGGGCATCGGTTTGAGCGGACTGCTCGATGCCCGTCAGTTCATTGATGGCCAGCACGTCCGCACCGGGAATGACGGCGCCGGATGAGTCCTGGGCCGTACCTAGAATCAGCCCGGTAGCCTGGCCGAACGCGCCGACCGTTACGAGGAGTCCCAAACAAAGGACCGAAAGCGTGCTTTTGAGTGTCATAAATCCCTTTCTCGGTTTTCTGCTGCCTCTGCGAGTCCGCGACATGACGGTACTCGTAAACGCAGACGGCTGGTTGGCCCGGGTCGTAACGGTAGCACCCGCTTCCGATTGATTTCGGAAGGCTGGTGCCGCCCCCAACGCAATGAGCTCGCCAGCCACAGGAAAATTTCTGCAGGCAGTCTATCAGGTGTGGCCCGCTAACGCTAGCGCAAGTGTCATTGTTGGAGTTCTTTGCAATCGCCGTAGGGCCGGTCTTTGGCCCGAGGCCGGAGGATCGATGGCTTGGTCTTACACGCCGGGCATGGCCTTCTTCAGTGGCTTCAGCAAGACTGCCAGAATTCCGGCGACCACTACGCACATCAGGCCCAGCACTGCGAAGAAGACTGAATGGGGCCAGCGGGTCCAATACACTCCGATCGCCGTGAGCTTGTTGCCGATCGCCGTAGCGACGAACCAGCCTCCCATCATCATCCCGCGCAAGCGGAAGGGTGCGACCTTGGATACCAATGACAGCCCCATTGGGGACAGCAGAAGCTCGCCAAGGGTCACAACGCCGTAGGAGCTGATTAGCCACAAGGGAGACACCACGTAGGCGTACGGGTCCGGCCCGGTGACGGATGCCTCGCCAACTCGGGCAGCGGCGTACAGTACGAAAAAAGACACGCCGGTAAGGAGCATGCCGAGCGTCATCTTGGCCGGCGTCGAGGGTTCCTTGCCGCGCGCACCGAGACGACGCCACAGCGCAACGAGCGGGAAAGAGAGGATCAGGATCCAGGCCGGGTTGATCGCGTTGGCAATCGTGCCGGACACGTCCCAGTCGGTGTTGTCGTCTGCCCAGTACGTGAGGGTGGATCCGTTCTGGTGGAACGCCATCCAGAACACGATCACGATCACGAACACCACGAGCAGGGCTCCGATCCTTCGGGAGTCGGACACGCTTTCCAGTTCGCTGTTTCCGACGTTGGCGCCTTCGGGGGCCATGATCGGGGCGTCAGCTCTTCGCACCAGGGTCCGTCCGGCGTACAGGGTGACGAGGGAGATCACCATGCCGAAGGCCGCCACCGCAAACGCCGGGTGGTAGCCTGCCTTGGCCTTCACGATCTCCATGACGATCGGTGCCACGAACGCTCCGACATTGATTCCGAAGTAGAAGATGACGAACGCCTGGTCCTTCAGCGGGCTGCCGTCCGGGTAGAGGTTCCCGACCATCGTCGAGACGTTGGGTTTGAAGAGGCCATTGCCGACGACAAGGCAGGTGAGGGCCGCGTAGACGATCGTGAGGGAATGGAACGAAAGGAGCAGGTGGCCGGCGATGAAGAAGATTCCGCCGATCATGGTTGTGCGCAGATACCCGAGGTAGCGGTCTGCCAGCAGTCCTCCCACCAAAGGGCTGGCGTAGACAAACGTCAGGTACCACGAATACAGGCGGATGGCCTCCGCCTCCGTCCAGCCGAAGCCCTCGACGGGGTCGCGCAGGTAGAGGATGAAAAGGGCCAGCATCGAATAGAAGCTGAATCGCTCCCACGCTTCCGATGCGAATAGCACGTAGAGGCCCTTCGGATGGCGGCTGGGCTGCTGGACTTGGGTAGCTTCCATTTTTTGCTTTCTAGGAATCAGACTGCGGCAGCCGCCGGAAGAAGATGGACTAACTGCTCGATGAGCGCGACTGCATTATCGCACCGTCCGAAGGGCGCATAGCCGGGGAGACGACGGCTGAGCTTGGCGTTGAGTTTTCGTACGGCCCTTCGTTTGGGTCCTCGCACGCTGTGGGAAGATAAGGTTCCGGCGGCTGGTGGCCGCTACCGCGATCTGCGGAGCCGTCGGCGCGGCGCATGGATCGGACGCGCAACAACCGCCGGAAGATCGGCGTCCTAGCGCAAACGTTCCGGTCATTCCGCTACAGGAACTTTCGCTGGCTCTGGTTCGGGGCGTTCACCTCGACGACCGGGTTCTTCGTCGCACAGACGGCAGAGAGCTGGTATGTCTATCAGCAGACGGACTCGGCAGGCCTGCTGGGCCTAACCGCGTTTCTCAACGGCCTTCCCATTCTGATGTTCTCGGTCGTCGGCGGGGTTCTCGCGGACCGCATGGACAGGCGCTACCTGCTGATCGGCTCCCAACTCATGCAAATGACGGCCGCGCTGGGTCTGGCCACACTCTTCTACCTCGAGGTGATCCAGGTCTGGCACATCCTCGTCGCCGCCTTTGTCGCCGGCCTTGGGCAGGCATTCGGGGGGCCGGCGTACCAGGCGCTGATGCCTTCGCTTGTTCCCAAGCGCCACCTGCCAAACGCGATCGCGCTGCTCTCGATTCAGTTCAACCTTGCGGGTACCTTAGGGCGCCCCATCGGCGGCACCGTCTTCAAGGCATTGGGGCCGGCGATGTGTTTCTTGGTGAACGGCTTGAGTTTCTTCGCGGTGATTCTCTCGTTGCTCGTCCTGAGGATTCCGGTCGTGCCGAGGTCGGAGAAGAACATGTTTCGGAGTTTCCTGGAAGGAGTGCACGCTCTCAAGGCCAGTAGCGGGCTTCGTTCTCTGATGCTGCTGGCAGTTGTGACGGCATTTTGCGGAGTGCCCCTCGCCCTTCTGCTCCCGGTCTACGCCCGCGACGTTTACGGGCTCGATGCCGGCGGGTTCGGTCTCGTTGGGGCGGTGCTCGCAGCAGGGGCGGTCGCTGGCGCGCTGAACGTCGCACGTCTCGGGAACGCACCGCGGAAGGGCCGCAATTCTCTGAACATGCAGGTCTTTCTCGGAGCCACGATGATTGCGTTCGCCGTGACGCGGTGGATCTTGCCGGGGGTCGTTCTACTGTTTCTCAGCGGTGGGGCGATCCTGGCGGTCTTCACGATGGTCACTTCCCTGGTTCAACTGAACGTCTCCGAGGAGTTGCGTGGCCGGATCATGAGCGTCCACAACACAGCATTCCGGGGCGTCATGCCCATCAGCAACGTCACCTGCGGTTACGCTGCCGAAAAGCTGGGAGCACGGAACGTCCTCTGCTTCAATGGCGCCACCTTGATCTTGGTCGCAGTCTGGTACGTAGTGAGTGGGAATCAGGTCAACTCTCTCTAGCTCGAATACGGCGACTGTCCCCCGGCCCTCCACTCTCCCCGCTGGATTCTTCGTGAGGGCGGCGATAATGGCACCTGTATTACCTCTGTCCGCTCAGGCCGGACTTCGTGCAACTAACCGAACCCCTGTCGCTGGCATAACCGATAGCCGAAATCCTATACACTCGACAGCATGGCGAGAGTAGTCCCCATCGATGAGCTCAAGGAGAGCATCGGGCAGGAGATTGCCGTGAGCGACTGGCTCGAGATTTCCCAGGACCGCATCAACCAGTTCGCAGACACCACAGAAGATCACCAGTGGATCCATGTCGACATTGACAGGGCTACCACCGAATCCCCGTTCAAGACGACGATCGGGCACGGTTTCTTGAGCCTCTCAATGCTCTCGGCCATGATGATGGGCTCGGTGCGGGTCGGGGGCAAGTTCCGGCACGCCATCAATTACGGCTTGAATCGAGTGCGTTTTCCCACGCCGGTTCCGGCCGGTGCCCGGATTCGGGGCCACATTGCGCCGCAGTCCGTGGAGGAACACGAATGGGGCGTACAAATGGTCTGGTTGGTGCACGTGGAGCTCGAAGGCTCGCAAAAGCCGTGTGTGGTCGCCGAGTGGGTCACCCGGAACTACCATTAGCGACCAAGCCTGTGGCGGCTTCAGCCGATCGGTTTGAGATCCCGCCAGTTGGGGCCTGCCTTCACGTCGGCCACGAGGGGGACCTGCAGGTCGGCGGCGGCCTCCATTTCGGACTTGACCAACCCGCCCACCTCGGCGGCCTCGCCTTCGGGCGCCTCGATCAGTAGCTCGTCGTGGACTTGGAGCAGCATCGTACTCCGCAGGCCGGCGCGCTGCAGCGAAGCGTCCGTGGAAACCATCGCTTTCTTGATCAGATCCGCGGCGGTGCCCTGGATCGGAGAGTTCTGGGCGATGCGAGCGGCGAGTCCCCTGGCTGCAGGATTCTTGCTCGCCAGGTCCGACACCGGCCTGCGGCGTCCGAAGAGGGTATAGCTGTAGCCAGACTCCTTGGCCTTCGCGACTAGGCCCTCGAGGAACTCCTTGATCGTTCCGTACTGCTCGAAGTACAGGTTGATGTACTCGCGCGCGCTCTTCTGGGGGATGCCGAGTTGCTTGGCCAGTCCGAACGCACTCAGTCCGTAGATGATCCCGAAATTGACCGCTTTAGCCCGGTATCGTTCCTCCGGGCCGATCAGGGCAGGGTCGATGCCCAGGACTTCGGACGCCGTTCTCGTGTGGATGTCGTCCCCCCGACGGAACGCGTCGATCAGCTTCGGGTCTCCCGACATGTGGGCCAGCACGCGCAGTTCGATTTGCGAGTAGTCCGCTGCAACAAAGGTCCAGCCTGGCCGGGCGACGAACGCCTTTCGGATCTCTCGGCCGAGTTCGGTTCTTGTCGGGATGTTCTGTAGGTTCGGGTTCAGTGACGAGAGCCGCCCGGTCGCCGAACCGGTCGGGTTGAACGTCGTATGGAGCCTTCCGTCCTCGCCGATCAGTTCCGGAAGGACGTCCACGTAGGTGTTCTTGAGCTTGGTGTGCTGCCTCCAGTCCAGTACTTTCGTCGGGATCGGATGGTGGATGGCTAAGCTCTCCAGCACGTCCGAGGCGGTTGAAGGGGTCTTCGTCTTGCCCCGTTTGGCCGGCATTGGCAGCCCGAGGTCTTGGTAGAGGACCTCGCCCAACTGCTTCGGGGATCCGATGTTGAAGGCGCGCCCGGCGAGCACGTGGATCTCCTCTCCGAGTTCCTTGATCCTCTCGGCCAGCCGGGACGACAGTTCCGCTAAAACCGTCGGATCCAAAAGCACGCCGGCCGTTTCCATCCGTGCGAGCACCGGTGCCAGCGGGAGTTCGATCGATTCGTAGAGATCGAGAAGGCCATCTTGATCGATCTGGGTGCGAAGTCGTTGACGCAGCGAGCGTGTTTGGCTCGCAGCGATGGCTGCATCGGGTTGCCACGCCGTGCCCAGCCGGCGCTCGACCGTTTTCTGAAGGGTGTAGTTGGTTCGGCTCGAGTCCAGCAGGAACGCCATAAGCATGGTGTCGTCCGCAGCCTGCGGGAAATCGAGCCCCGTCCTCCGCAGGCAGTGAATGGCAGACTTCCAGTCGTGGACCGAGATTTCCCTGTGGCTGCTTTCGAGCAGTTGGCTCGCGTGTGCCAGCAGATCCCCTGGTAGCCGCCACGCCTCGTGCTCGTCAATGCACAGCCCAAGGCCGTCCATGGCACCGCCTTGTGGTCCGGACTCCAAAGGATCCAGAGCGGCGACGGCTACGGGCCCGGTCGCGGCATCCAGCCAGGCTGTGAACTGGTCGGCTGATTCGAATGTGTGGACGGTCAGCTCCGATTCGGGCGTACCCGAGCTACCCTCCAGCTGTCCGGCAAGGCTGTTGAACTCAAGTTCGCGGTACAGCGCGAGGAGCTCGTTGTTGTTGGGCGCTGTGCTTCGCACCGCCTCCAGGTCCAGATGCAAGGTCCCGGTAGTGTCCAGCGAGGCGAGGCGCTTGCTGAGGCGGATGAGATCGGCGTTGTTCTGCAAGCTCTCCCGATAGGTCTTGCGCTTGACGTCGGCCGCGTGGCCGATGATCCCTTCGATGTGACCGTAGGCATCGATCAACTGCTGGGCACCCTTGTCGCCGATTCCGGGAGCGCCCGGGATGTTGTCGACCGAATCCCCCTTCAACGCCAAAAAGTCCGTGACGTATTTCGGGTGAACGCCAAGGTATCTCTGAACTTCGGCTTCCCCGTAGATCTCGTTCTTCATCGGATTGAACATCACTACCCCGTCGCCGACCAGCTGCATCAGGTCCTTGTCGGACGAGACGATCCACGTCTCGACTTCGTTCTTCGCGGCTTGCAACGCGAGCCGGCCAATGGAGTCGTCGGCTTCGTAGCCGTCCTCCGCCACCACGGGGAGGTTCCACGCCTGCAAGAGCTTCTGGATGTACGGCAGCTGAACGGACAGGTCCTCGGGCATCTCCTCCCGATTCGCTTTGTAGTCCGGAAAGATCCTCTCGCGGAATGTAGGGCCTTTCCCCTCCCACACCGCAGCGACGTAATCCGGCTGGTGATCCTCAAGCAAGCGCTTGAGCATGTTGTTGAAGACGTAGATCGCCTCGGTGGGCAGCCCGGACGAGGTGCGGAGCCCGGGCACGGCGGCCCTGGCCCGACCGTAAAAGGCCCTGAAGATCAGTCCGAAGGTATCGAGAAGGAACAGCTTGGGAGGAACTTGGCTCATCAGCGAATCAGTGTAAGCCCTGGCCTGACCGGCACCCGTCCACCGGCAGCTGCCCCGGCCGAGCCCCTAGATGCCGGAGCCTCCTTGACGCCGCCGAACCGTGAGCCAGCACCTAGGTGCCGGTGCCATACTAGAGAGCAGGAGCGAAACGCCGCCTTCATGATCAAGCCCACAGCCAAAATCTGGCACAACGGCGAATTCATCGCCTGGGACGACGCCAAGGTGCACGTGCTCTCGCACGCGCTGCATTACGGCACGAGCGTGTTCGAAGGCATCCGCTGTTACGAAACAAGGAATGGTCCAGGTCTCTTCCGCCTCGGAGAGCACATCCGCAGAATGTTCGATTCGGCGAAGATCTACCGGATCTTGGACCTCGGGTTCTCGCAAGAAGAGATCGAGGAGGCCTGCAAGGCTTCAATAGCCATCAACGGCCTCACCTCCTGCTACGTGCGGCCCATCGCTTTCCGAGGTTTCGGTGATGTCGGCGTTCGCTCGCTTGAGAATCCGATCGAGTTCTACATTGCCTGCTGGGAGTGGGGCCGGTACCTCGGGGCCGAGGCGCTTGAACAGGGGGTGGAAGTCTGCGTCTCGTCTTGGACGCGAATGGCTCCCAACACGCTTCCAGCCATCGCCAAGGTCGCCGCCAACTACATGAATTCGCAACTGATCCTGATGGAAGCGAATATGCACGGCTATACCGAGGGGATTGCGCTGGACACGGCTGGTTACGTTTCTGAGGGCAGTGGCGAGAACCTGTTCCTGATCCGGGACGAGGTGATCTACACGCCGCCGCTGAGCTCTTCGGTGCTGCCCGGCATTACCCGGGACTCGGTCATTCGGATTGCGACAGACCTGGGCTATGAACTCCGGGAACAGGCTATCCCCCGGGAATGGCTCTATATCGCGGACGAGTTGTTCTTTACAGGGACAGCTGCGGAGGTCACCCCGATCCGTTCGGTGGACAAGATTGAGGTCGGTAGCGGTCGGCGTGGGCCGATCACCGAGGACATCCAGTCCGAGTTCCTGGCCATCACTTCAGGCGTTAGGGAAGATCGATACGGCTGGCTGAGCTTGGTTGGCAATCGCAGCTCGGCAGCCGCCTGAACTGGTCCGCCAGCTTGCCTAGCGATTTCAGAGACGGCGCCAACGACCCGGTCTGGCTCCCTCCCGAAAGGGAACCCGGCAGTCTCGGGCAGCGTCGTAAGGACGCCCCGCAGGGGCCGGTGCGGCCATTGGCCGACGGCAGGGGGCAAAGGCTCTCGGAGGCGGAGTTCCGAGACTTGGCCCGCGATGCTCACGCCAAGCTGTACAAGGGGCGCCTATGGCTCCATGTTGCGCTGTTCCTAGCGACGGTAGTTTCGACAGCGGCGTCCGTGTCGCCGCTGTACTCTGCGTGCCTGATGGCGATTCTGACAGCCCACGAATTCGGCCACTACTTCGCAGCGAGGGCGCACTTGGTCCCCGCTTCGCTGCCGTATTTCCTCCCGGCCCCGTTCCTATTCGGAACGATGGGCGCTTACATACGAATGTCGCCCCTGGTCCCGAACCGCCGGGCCCTGTTCGACATCGCGGCTGCCGGCCCAATTGCGGGTCTTGTGCTCGCTGTTCCGATCAGTTTCGCGGGCATGATGATCTCGGAACGGGTAGAACTGCAGGAGGGCTCCGCGACGATCATGCTCGGAGATCCGTTGCTGTTTCAAATGTTCGAGCGAATCCTGTTCGGCCCGAACCAGGACGGCATGGTACTGCTGCTGAGCGACGTTGGATTCGCAGGCTGGGTCGGGCTGTTCGTCACGGCATTGAACTTGTTGCCGATCGGCCAATTGGACGGCGGCCACGTGTCATTCGCGGTATTCGGGGCACGTAGCGTGTTCGTGGCGAGGGTGACGTTCCTGTGCCTCGCGGCGATCGGCGCCGTCTACGGTTTTCAGTATCTGATCTTTCTCGTGCTGCTGCTTTTCATGGGGCTGAGGCATCCGCCTACACTTGACGACGTCACGCCGCTTGGCCGACCCCGCAGGAGGCTTGCCGTCGCCTTGGCTGTGGTCTTCCTGCTCTGCTTCGTGCCCGTTCCCGTGAGGTTTGGCGTTTAGGGCTCCGAGGGAAGTCCTACCCGACTGCGAGGATGGCTTTTCCCCGAACCTTGCGGTTCGCCAAGTCGCGGATTCCCTGCGGGGCGCTCTCCAGTGCGTACGTCGCTCCGACCTGCGGGCGGATGGAGCCCGACACGAACAGGTCCACCAGCTTGTCGTGGAGGGACTCCATATATCCGGGATTCTCCTCGCAGTGCCGGCCCCAGAAAACTCCGACGAGGGACATGTTCTTCAGGAGCGCACGGTTTGCAGCCAGCGAGGGTATGCGTCCACTGGCGAAGCCGACCACCAAGAGCCGTCCACCGGGAGCGATCACCTTGGTCGACAGGTCGAACACGTCTCCGCCAACGGGCTCGTAGATGACGTCCGCTCCGAATGGCCCGCAGATCGACTTGACCTCGTCAACCCACGCAGGGTCGCGGTAGCTCAGCGCGTGGTCGGCGCCTTGCTCCTGGCAGAATGCCAGCTTCGCGGGGCTTCCGGCCGTTGCAATTATGCGTGCCCCCATGGTCTTGCCCAGTTGGATTGCCGCGGACCCCACGCCGCTGGCCCCGGCATGGACCAGGAGCCACTCCCCGGGCCGGAGGTGAGCCCGCTCGTCGAGCGCGAACAACGACGTCTGGTAGACCACGGGCATGGCGGCTGCCTCCTCGAACGACATCGAGTCGGGGATAGGGAAGGTGCGGGATGCCCGCACCACGGTAGTCTCGGCGAAGCCGCCTCCACGGGGCAGTGCAGCGACTCGCTGCCCGATCGCGAGCCCTTCGACGCCGGGACCCTTCTCGGCGATCGTTCCTGCCACCTCCGCGCCGATCGTGAACGGGAATTCCGGCCGAGCTTGGTACTTGCCTTGGCACTGAAGAAGATCGAAGAAGTTAAGCCCGCAGTTGTAGTTACGGATTAACACCTCACCCTCACCGGGAACCGGAGTGCTGACCTCTGCAAGGGTCATTTCCTCTGGCTCGCCGTAGTGAGTGACCTGCCAAGTCTTCATGCGGGGTAGGGTAGCAGAGCCGATCCGGCGGCACTCGCTGCGGGTCTCGGTCGCGGGAAGGGGCTGCGGCCCTGGCGCTGCGCTACTTGCTGGTGATGATCTCGTCGATCAGGCCGTATTCCTTTGCCTGCTGCGACTCCAGAATGAAGTCGCGTTCGACGTCTTGCTCGATCTGCTGCTCGCTCTTACCCGTATGTTGCGCGAGGAGAGTGTTGAGGTTTCGGCGCATGCGAAGGATCTCTTTCGCGTGGATGTCGATATCGGTGGCCTGACCAGTGAGACCTGACAGCGACGGCTGGTGGAGAAGAAAGCGTGAATTCGGTAGGGCGTAGCGCTTGCCCTTCTCCCCAGCTGCCATGAGCACTGCCGCCATTGAGGCCGCCTGACCGATGCAGACTGTCGTGATGTCGGGCTTTACGAACTGCATCGTGTCGTAGATCGCCATGCCAGCCGTGATGGAACCTCCAGGGGAGTTGATGTAAAGCCAGATGTCCCGCTCGGGATTCTCGGCTTCCAGGAAGAGCAACTGTGCCGTGACCAAGTTCGCCACGGAGTCGTCAATGGGAAACCCGACGAAGATAATGTTGTCCCGGAGGAGCCTCGAATAGATGTCGTAGGCTCGCTCCCCCCGGCTCGTCTGCTCGACGACCATCGGGACTAGGCTGGAGTACTGTTCAACCGGCCCGGGCATCTAAGACTCCTTGGTCGGCGGTCTCTGCGTCAGCGTGCGGCTCGGTCGTACCGTCTGATGGCGCGCTCTCTTCGGGTGCGGACCGGTTCGCTTCGGCGACCACGAGCGAGATAACTTTCCCACGCCGGCACCTCTGCTCGATGGTCGAGAGCATCCCGGTTTCCTTGAGGGTGTCGTACGCGCGCTGCAGGGTTACCTGCTCGGACTGCGCGTAGCGGCGGACTTGCTCTTCGATTTCCGACTCGGAGACAGAGATCCCTTCGACCATCGCGATCCTGTCGAGTACGAGTTCGGACCGTACGCGGACTTCCTCGGCATGAAACAGCTGGCCGGCCGGCTCTCTTGGCAGCGTGTCGTCGGCACCAAGTCCGTTCTGGCGCTTGAAGTCCGCGAGAGCGTTCGAGTACCGTTCCAGCATGTAGGCGGTCGGGAGTTCCATCGGATGCGCTGCGGCCAGCAACCTGCAAACTCGGTCCACCTCTTGACGTTCCGCGTCCTCAGCGAACGTGCCTTCCATCCGGTCGCGGATGCTCGACTTCAGATCTTCCAAAGAATCGGCGTTGTCGTCGATGTCCTTGGCGAATTCGTCGTCGAGATCTGGTAGTTCCCGCTTGGTCAGTCCGGTGATCTCCAGACGGTTCGTGACATTCTGTCCGGCCAAGTTCTTGTCACGATGGTCATTGGAGAGGGTTATCTGAAACTCCACAGTGTCGCCTGGAACCCTGCCGAGCAGTGCTGAAGTGGCCTCAGGAACGGCCTTTTCAGTACCGACCTCGAAATGGGTATCCTCCCGATCGAAAACCTCTGTGCCGTCGTCCAGGTATCCCTTGAGGTTGGCGATGGCGATGTCGCCATTCGCAATTGGCCGCGGATCAAGGTTCTGGTAGGAGGCGTTTTGGAGACGGAGGTTCTCAAGATATTGATCCACCATCTCGTCCGTGACCTTGACATCGAACGAGGGTATTTGCAGACCGCGGTACTCTCCGAGTTCGAACTTGGGGAATACTTCGAACTCCACCTGCACCTTCAGCGGTTCCCCTTCTGCAAAGTGCATCGACCCTAGGTACGGTCCCGACGCGACCTCGACGTCCCGCTTATTCACCTGGTGGACCACGTACTGGGGTATGAAGCTGTCCTGCATTGCCTCGAGAATCCCCGGCTCGAAGTGACGATTCAGGACCGCTTGGGGTGCCTTGCCTTGCCGGAATCCGGGCACGACAGCTGTCTTCCGGATCGACTTCACCAACCGCTTACGCTCTTCCTCTACGAGTTCCCACGGGATTTCCACATCCATCTCGAAGCGGCACGCTTCCGGACAGTTCAGTGGGAGGGGCATTCCAAGGGCGGTACCGGGGTCTAACCCGGAGGCCGAAACCTCAGTTTAGCGCAGGGCGTGCTCGCCTTCCTTGGGGCTCGCCGGGCCTCTAGGCGGGTGGCGCGATGCGGTTTGACGCCCCGCAGGGTTGCAGCCCCGCGCGGTTCGCGGCCCTGCGGATACACTCGACTTGATGCCTCGCCGACCGAAACTCGGCCAGCACTTCCTCACAGATCAGAGCGTGCTGGAACGCATCGCCAAGGCGGCGGCATCAGCGGGAGACACGGTGATCGAGATTGGCCCCGGGCGGGGAGCCTTGACCGTTCAATTGGTCTGCATCGCCCGAAGAGTCGTGGCGGTTGAACTCGATCGCGTACTGGCCGCGGCCCTGCCGGCTGAGTGCGGACATCCCTCGAATCTGGAAGTCGTGCAGGGGGACGTACTCAATCTCGACTTGAAGGAACTCCTGCGAGGGCCCGGATGCCAGGAATCGGTAGTTGCCGGAAACTTGCCTTACTACATCACCTCGCCGATTCTCAGGGCAGTGTTCGCTGCTAGTGACTCGTTTCGGTGTGCAACATTCCTCATCCAGGAGGAGGTGGCCAACCGGACCGTTGCTCGCCCCGGAGGGAAGTCGTTCGGGTACCTCAGCTGCCTGTGCCAGCTGTTCAGCTGTCCGACCAAGCTCTTCGACGTTCCCGCTGGCGCGTTCTCGCCGCAACCGAAGGTGAGTTCCGCGGTCGTGCGCTTCACGATGCGTCCGACCGTGCCTCCGAACGGGCTACTCGAATTCCTCCGCAGGTGCTTCAGGAACCCTCGCAAGACCCTCAGGAACAACCTCTCCGGCAGCTACCCGCCGGACCGGATCAACGTGGACCCATCTGCAGGGTTCCGGGCCCAGCAACTCAGCGTCGAGGAACTCGCTGCGATGTGGCGCCGCCTGCAATCGTAGGATCACGCGGTGTCCTGAAGCCATCGCAGTCCGATGCGAGCCACGTTCGAGTCCGTGGACGACCACCGGGAGTGCGACCGCCGTCCAGCCACGACGGTTGCTCCGACAGAGGCGTTTCTCCGGCAACTGATTCCTGCCAGATATTGGATCGGACAGAGTCGGGTCGCGACACCCACGTTTCTCGCGAGGCGGAGCCATGGAACCTGCAAGAAGGCTGCCGCGACATGCCGAGCTGCGGGTTCGGCCTCGCGTTCGGTCCGCCGGAGGAAGAGCCGAGATGAGGCCCAGGACTACCGGATTTCGACGAATCCGGTGCACAACCCCTGCCAATCGAAATGTCTGAGCAAGCCGTCTGTCGAAGATGACTTCGGCCCGTGGTTGTGTTTCAATAATGGCGGGAGCACCAATTGTGCAAGGCCGCGGACTGGTGCTGGGCGCTTTGATGAGCGGACTGACGTTCGCGAATCTCGGGTCGGCGCAGTTGATCGACCGAACGAAGGAGCTTCGGGGACAGAATCCCCAGATTCGGGAACTCTCCCTCGAGAGGCGCGCCGACATATTCATGGCGCGAAAGATGTACCGCGAGGCCGGGGACACGTACAGGGAGGCTCTCCGGCACGAACCGAACTCCGCCAAGCTCGTCAACAAGCTGGGAATCTCCTACCACCAGCTCATGCTCCTGAACAGCGCCCGTAAGGAGTACGAAAGGGCTTGGAATCTCGACAAGAGCTACAGTCAGGCGCTCAATAACCTTGGGACAGTGCACCACGCTCAGGGGAGTTACAAGAGGGCGATCCGGAACTACAGGAAGGCTCTGGAGATCTCTCCGAATTCCGCTTCGATCCACAGCAACCTAGGCACTTCGTATTTTGCGCGAAGGCACTTCAAGAAGGCCTCGCAGGCATACCTGAAGGCGCTCCAGCTCGATCCAAACGTGTTCGAGGCCCGCGGGACGTTCGGGACCTTGCTTCAGGAGCGGTCGGTTGGCAACCGCGGCAAGTATTACTATTTCATGGCCAAGGCGTACGCGGGCGTCCAGGATTGGGATCGCACCATCCTGTACCTCAGGAAGGCGCTCGAGGAGGGGTTCGGGAGCCCTCGTAAGATCGCGGGGGACAGCGCATTCGCAGCCATGCACGATCTTCCGGAATTCCAGCGGATCGCATTTCCCCAAACCATCGCCCAGTCCCCCCCGGGGGCAGGCCAGCCGCTCCAGACATCCAATCCGTAACCGCCCGATTTCGCGGCACTCGCAATGTCCTCGGGCCGTGGCTTTGGGCAAGGAGCCTCCATGGCAGGGGCGTCACTCGATCGAATTTGACATTTGGGACGGTGTTTGATTCAATGACCTAACCTTGGACAGACAAATGTAGCCGCCAGCTTGTCGGTTAGGCCGCAGAGCACCCCCAAAACTCGCTCCGCCCCTCAAGCCCGAACTGCGGTGAGCGTCGCAGGGGAGTTTCCGATGCCGAAGCCCAAATACATCACCTCCGTCGACAAGATCGCCGCGCTCACCGCAGAGGAAAAGAAGGTGGGGGCCAAGGTCAGCGAGAAGTTCGTCTTTCGGACCAACGAGTATTACCAGAGCCTCATCAACTGGGACGACCCCAACGATCCGATCCGCAAGCTGGTCATCCCTGATTCGAACGAACTCAACGAGTGGGGCCGCTTGGACGCGTCGTTCGAGGAGCACTACACGAAGGTTCCGGGCCTCGAACACAAGTACAGCGATACGGCATTGCTGCTATGCAACGACGTGTGCGGGGCGTACTGCCGATTCTGTTTCCGCAAGCGTCTTTTTATGGACGACAACGACGAGGTTGTACGGGATGTCAGCGGCGGCATTGAGTACATCCGTGCTCATCCCGAGATTTCCAACGTCCTCCTGACCGGGGGCGACCCGCTGATCATGTCGACCTCCAAGCTGGAGCCGATCATTGCGCAACTCCGGGAGATCCCGCACGTGAAGATCATTCGGTTGGGAAGCAAGATGCCGGCCTTCAACCCTTACCGGATTACCGAGGACTCGAAGTTGCATGCGATGTTCGACCGATACTCGACCCCGGATACGGGCCGAATTTACGTAATGTGCCACTTTAACCATCCTGTGGAACTGACTCAAGTGGCGAAAGAAGGCCTGCAGTGCCTTCAGGATCATTCGGTCATCACGATCAATCAGACTCCGATGATTCGCGGCATTAACGACAACCCCCAGGTTCTGGGTGAACTCCTGAATGAACTCTCGTTCCTGGGAGTGCCGCCGTACTACGTGTTCCAGTGCCGGCCGACCGAGGGCAACGAGAGCTATTCCGTTCCGATCGAGGAGGCCTACCGGATCTTCTCCGCGGCCATCGAGCGAGTGTCCGGACTGGCGAAGCGGGCCCGTTTCTCGATGTCGCACGCGACAGGCAAGATCGAGATCGTCGGGCTCACCGATGACCATGCCGTCTTCAAGTACCACCGGGCCGCCGATCCGCGCAATACAGGTCGCCTGATGCTGTTCCGGCGCAACCCCGATGCCTATTGGTTCGACGACTACATCGAGTCCAGGGAGTATCTTCCGAGCGACCTGATCCCGGTCGAGTCGCTGCTAGTGTCACAGTAGGCTGGCACCGACCGAGTTGAGTCCGCTACTGTGCCTGCCAGTCCGAGTTCCGAACCGGGCAGGGAAGAGTTCGTAGCGCCTCGCCGCTGGGGGCTCATCTACGCGACCGTGCTGGTTCACCTAGCTGTCTGGGTGGCGGGTCTCTGGCTGTTCTCGCGAGTATTCGGGAGCGCCTCGTGAAAGCGATCGACTGGCTGGTGCTCCTGGCGTCATTCTCAGTGATCGTGGGTTACGGACTGAGGCGGTCCAGGCGGGAAACATCGGTCGACGCCTATGTGTCGGCGAGCAAGCAGATGCGCTGGTGGGTGATCGGCCTGTCCATCATGGCCACCCAAGCCAGCGCGATCACCTTCATCGGGACTACGAGCCAGGGGTACGTCGACGGCCTTCGCTTCGTGCAGTTCTACTTCGGATTGCCGATCGCCATGGTGTTGATCGCCGCCGTCGCCGCGCCCGAGTTCCACCGCTCCGGAGTTCGCACGGCGTACGAGTACCTCGAAAAGCGGTTTGACGGCAAGACACGCACTCTGGCCAGCTGGGTGTTCTTGGTCCAACGGGGGCTGGGAGTCGGCCTCGCTCTATATGCCCCGGCCGTCGTGCTGTCGGTGATTCTTGGAGTGCCCGAGTGGGCCACCATTCTGGCGACGGTGGCGATTGTTGCCACGTATACAGTCTTGGGCGGGATCCGGGCTGTGATGAGGGCGGACGCGCTCCAGATGGCGATCATGTTCGCTGGCATCGCCGTCGCGTTCGCGTGCGCCGTCCTCGGACTGCCGGACTCCGTCTCGATACGGGACGCGCTAGCGCTGGCTGGGACGGCTGGCAAGCTGAACGCCGTGGAGACCGGGTTCGACTGGAACAGTCGGTACACGCTCTGGTCGGGGTTGATCGGGGCGACGTTCCTCTCGCTCGCTTACTTCGGCACCGACCAGTCGCAAGTGCAGCGCTACTTGACCGCCCGGTCCCTGGATCACAGCCGCATCAGCCTGTTGTTCAATGCAGTCCTGAAGGTTCCCCTGCAGTTCTTCATCCTCCTCACCGGGGTCATGGTCTTCTGCTTCTTCATTTATGAGCCGCCCCCCTTGCTGTTCCACCCTGCGGACCGCGGCCGACTTCAACAGACCGAACCCGCCGAGTTGGCCGGGCTGGAAGCGCGGTTCGCCCAAGCCCTTGCCGAACGCAGGGCCGCCGCCGGACGGCTTGTCGAATCCGGGGGCTCGATCGAAGCGGAAGCTTTCGCCTTGGCCGAGCGGCGGGTGTCGGAAGTCCGAAGCGAGGCCCTCGAGCTGGCGGAGCGGGGTTCCGGGCCCGGCAGCTACAACGACACGAATTACGTGTTCCTGACGTTCGTGCTCGGCTACCTGCCAGCGGGCCTGGTTGGGCTCATCATCGCCGGAGTCTTCGCGGCTGCGATGTCGACTGTTTCCTCCGAGCTGAACTCGCTTGCCACCTCGACAGTTGTCGATCACTACCTGCGATATGTCCGCCCGGGGATCGGCGACGAGGCGGCGCGGCGCGCCTTGCGGTGGTCGACAGTCGGCTGGGCCGCGTATGCCGCCGCATTCGCATTTTACGGGGCTAGGCTGGGCTCTCTGATCGAAGCGGTCAACTTCGTCGGATCGCTCTTCTACGGTCCGATGCTGGGGGTGTTCGCGCTGGCGTTCTTGTTCCGCCGCGTCACGAGCAACGGTGCCTTCTACGGCACCGCGTTCGGGCTGATCGCGGTTTGGGGCACGAAGCTGCTCTATCCCGATTTGGCCTTCCTCTGGCTCAATCCGCTCGGCTGCATCGCGACCATATTCGCAGCGCTCGTGGTTTCCGGAAGCGGTGGTGGCTCGCGCGAGGCAACGTCGGAAGCCAATACAATGGGTCCTCGATGAGACTGCTTGCTGGCATCCTGGCATTGGCACTGGGTCCCACCTTGCTGACGGCCGATCCCCCGAACGTGCTGTTCATTGCCGTGGATGACCTCAATGACTGGATCGAGCCGATGGGTGGACATCCGCAGACAAAGACCCCGAACCTCGCGCGACTGGCGAGACAATCCACGCTGTTTTCGCGCGCCTACACGGCTGCTCCGGCTTGCAACCCGTCCCGGGCGGCGATCATGACGGGAATCGCGCCTTACCGCTCCGGTGTCTACAACAACAACCAAGCGTGGAGGCCCGCTATGCGGGACGCACTGACACTCCCGCAGGCATTCATGAAGGGAGGGTACTGGGCCGGAGGGTCGGGCAAGATCTATCACGGCGTGTACCCTGACCCGCCCTCATGGGACGAATACTGGCCGTCGAAGAATCAGCAGCGCGAGTCGGACCCGTTGCCGGCGAAGCGTCCGGCCAACGGCATCCCCGGTGTCGGGGGCTTCGACTGGGGGCCTCTCGACGTCGATGCCGCAGAAATGTCCGATGCGAAAGTCGCGTCCTGGGTGGCAGCGAAGCTCAAGCAGTCCCACGACAAGCCGTTCTTCTTGGCGTTCGGGATCTTCCGGCCGCACCTGCCTTGGCATGTGCCGCAAAACTACATGGACCGTTTCCCGGTCGACACGATCGAGTTGCCGCGCGTGTTCAATAGCGATCTGGATGACGTCCCTGCGACAGGAATCCGAATGGCGAGGCCGGAACGGGACCACGCCCGGGTCACCGAACACGGCCAGTGGAAGGAGGCGGTCAGATCGTACCTTGCATCGGTCAACTTCGCGGATGACATGCTGGGCATGGTCCTTGACGCCTTGGACGAGAGCGGTCACGCCGACAATACGGTGGTCGTTCTCTGGGGCGATCACGGATGGCACTTGGGCGAGAAGCACCACTGGCGCAAGTTTGCTCTGTGGGAGGAGGCCACTCGGGTGCCGCTGCTGATCTCCGCCCCTCCTGGCACTCCCGGGCTTCCGGAAGGGACTCGTGCCGGGGAGGTGTCCTCCCGGCCGGTGAACCTGCTCGATGTCTACCCCACCTTGGTTGAACTCGCGGGCCTCGATGCTCCGGAGGGGCTAGATGGGCGCAGCCTCGTCCCCCTGCTGAGAAATCCGGAATTGCCATGGCAGCCGACCGTCTCCACGCACGGCCGCATGAACCACGCCGTTCGTTCGGACGACTTCCGGTACATACGTTACGCCGACGGAACGGAGGAGCTCTACGACCATCGCGTTGATCCGATGGAATGGACGAATCTTGCGGCGGACGAGGGCTACAGGGCGGTCAAGGAAGAGCTGCGGCGCTGGCTGCCTTCGACGAACGTTCCCGAAGCTCCGGTGCAGCCGGCTGGCCAACGCACCAACGAGGTTGCAGTCCCGGAGTAAGGAGTCGGGGGCCGGGTCCCGATCCGCGGGTCTGGTTCAGGCAGGCGGACACCAGGGCTGGATTCCGCACCGCGCGAGTGCGCTCTGCTGGGACTGAGCGGGTAGGCCTTTAGCCGTCGGCTGTTGGCTACAGCGAGCCTGTGCCGAAGCCGCCGGAAATCCGCTACGCTATTAGGCATGAGAACGTGGTTCAAAGTCTACGGAGCAGGGCTATTGCTTGTAGCGCTGGTTGCAGGCGAGCCTTCCAAGCCAGTGAACTGGGAGGGCCTGCCCGCGCCGTTCGAGACGCCTTCGGCGACGAATCGTCCAAATGTGATCGAGCAGCCGTCAGGGGCACAGCTCTCGGTTCCGCAGGGGTTCAAGGTCGAGGAGTACATCACTGGCGACTTCATGAGGCCTCGATTCATGACGTTCGGACCCAGCGACGAGCTGGTGTTTTCGGACTCGGGAGCACGGAACGAGCCGAACGGAGTTGTGTATGTGCACCACGATGGAAGACTCAAGAAGTTGATCGAGGGTCTTGACCGGCCGTACGGCCTTCTCTTCCACGACAAGTGGCTGTACGTGGCCGAGCCGACGTCGGTCAAGCGTTACGTGTACGACGCGAAGGCAATGACGGCGGGACCAGGAGAGGAGATCATTTCCTACGCCGGGCATGGGCGCGGCCACTGGACTCGATCGCTGCTCTTCGATGAAGACAGCCAGAAACTGTACGTGACCGTTGGTTCGGGGTCGAACATCGCGTTGGGCGAGGATCCTGTTCGCGCAGCCCTACACCGGTACAACCCGGACGGCACGGGCCACGAGACGGTGGCGACCGGTCTGCGCAACATCATCGGCCTGCAGTGGTATCCAGGCACGAAGGAGATCTGGGCGGCCGTCCAGGAACGGGATGGCCTAGGCGACGACATTGCGAACGATTTCCTGGTCAATGTCAAGGATGGGGAGTTCTACGGTTGGCCCCACGCCTATAACGGTCCGCACGCGGAGCCCCGGCACAAGGAAGACGAACTCTACGACGCAAAGCTACACGCCGAAATGGTTGAGAAAACCCTCTATCCGGACGTGCTGCTCGGCGCACATGTGGCCGTGCTCGACATTCGCTTCTATACGGGCACCCAGTTTCCGGAGAAGTACAGGGGCGGGCTGTTCCTGGCGTTTCACGGTTCGTGGAACCGGTCGAAGCGCGTCGGCTACAGCGTGACGTTCATTCCGTTCAAGGACGGTCGCCCGCAGTCCGGGCCGCAGGATTTCCTGACGGGTTGGCTGCTGGATCCCGAAAGTACCGATGTGTGGGGGAGGCCCGTCGGCTTGCTCCTGCTCAAGGACGGGTCGATGCTGGTTTCCGACGATGGCGGACGGAAGATCTGGCGCGTCAGCTACGGGGAGTGAGGACCGGCTGAAGGGTTCCCGGCTGGATAGTTCCCTGACATGGGATTGTTGAATCTGTTCCGCCCGAAATGGCGGCACTCCAATCCGGATGTCCGGAAGCAGGCGATTTCGGAAATCCGGGATCCCCACCTGCTGGTGGACATCATCGTCAGCGATGGCGAATGGTTCGTTCGCCACGAAGCATTCTCAGCGTTGCGCGAGCTGGGCCCTGACGACGCCAGCTATGGTCGCTTGGTGCGCGAGTCGGGAGACGAGGAGATCCGTCGCAAGGCGGTCAAGCAGATGACCGACGAGTCCGAGCTCGAGCGAGTGGCGAGAGAGGACCAGTACCGCTACATCCGCGACGCTGCGGAACATCGTCTGGGCGAAGTCCGGACCGGGGTCTGGAAGGATCTCGTGCCGTAATGCTGGCACTGTAGTCCGGGCTTCAAGGCTCCTCGACGGACGGTGCGCCTTCGGGAGCAACTGGCAGGGGCGTGATGCAATCGACCAAGGCCGTTCGGAGCGAAGCGGCACCGGCCTCGGCCGTACGAAAGCCATCAGAGGGCAGCTTCTTCCCGACGGCAGGATTCAGTGCGCGCCGGCGTGCGGGCGAGGCGTATCTCCTCCTGCTCGTCACCCATTTCCTGGTGGACTGTTTCTCGTCCGCCCTGCCCACGGTCCAACCAATCCTCGTCGATCGGTTCAACCTGACCCTAGCCCAGGCTGGCCTGCTGGGCGGAGTCTGGATGTTCTCGTCCTCCGTGACCCAGCTGCCGTTCGGACTGGTCAGCGACCGGCTCCAGAGCCGGTACTTCACGGTCTTGAGCCCCGTCGTTACGGCGGTGTTTCTTTCGTCGCTCGGCCTTGCTCCGGGATTCGCGGCCGTCGTGGTGCTCCTGCTGGCGGGAGGTATGGGGTCCGCCTCGCATCATCCTCACAGCACCAGCCAGGCTGGTCGACTCGGTGCCGAGCGCCGAGGAATCTCGACTGCGGTCTTCATTACCGTCGGCACGGCAGGGCTTGGATTGGGTCCGCTGTACCTGACGGCGGTGATCGAGCGATTCGGCTTCGAGAGGCTCTGGGTTTCGGCAATTCCGGTCGTTATGTTGCTGCCCGCCTTGCTGTGGCGGGTACCGCGGCCCATCCGGAAGCCGGGCCGGACGAAGTCAGTGGTCGACTGGTCGGCGCTGCGCAACGAGGGCCGGGCCTTGGCGTCGCTTTATGCGCTGGTGGTCCTGCGCTCGATCGTGCAGGTCGGTCTGGCCCAATTCCTGACGCTCTACATGGTGCAGGTTCGCGGGGCCGGCCTCCCGACGGCGAGCGCCGCGTTGGCGGTGTATTTTCTCAGCACCTCGGCCGGGGCCTTCCTGGGAGGTGCTGCCGCGGACCGGTTCGGCCGTCGTGCCGTCATCATCCTGTCCACGGTTGTCTGCGTCCCGCCGTTAGTCGCATTCATGCTGCTGGACGGCTGGATGTCGATCGTCGCTCTGTTCGTAGGAGGGTGCCTTCTCCTCACCTCGATTCCAGTGAACGTTGTGATGGCGCAGGAACTTGTGCCCTCGCAGGCCGGCACGACCTCCGCGATGATGATGGGCTTCGGATGGGGCACTGCGGGAATCATATTCGTTCCGATGGCGGGATGGCTGGCCGACTTGGTTGGCCTGCATTCGGTTTTCTGGGGATTCGCGGTCCTGCCCCTTTTGGGGCTACCGGTAGCGCTGACCCTTCCTCGACGGGACACGAGGGCGAGCGGGGCTTAGAGTCCTTGGTTCCGCCACCGGGCGTCGTCGCGAGCCAGCAATTCTAAATGCCGCCTGATTTGGGTTTTTGCCGCCGCAGATGCCGGAT
>CAYWUV010000030.1:0-61691 GCA_964461235.1 uncultured Bryobacterales bacterium
GAGGGGGTAACGCGCTATCGATTAGCCACCGATACCGCGCAGCGGTTTAGTCCATGCCAACGGAATGGGACCATGGCCGTGATAACGGTACGGCGACTCGACGATTTCGTGGTGCAGGGATTGAAAGCTCGTGCCGAGATCAACGGCAGGTCACTGGAGGGAGAAGTCCGGCAGATTCTCAGCGCCGCGGTTGAGAACGATATGGATGCCAAGAAACGTGTCTTCCGTGCGCGTGTCGAGCAACTTCAGAGGGAGATCACGCTGAACAGTCCGCATACGGCAAGCGAAGTCCTCATTCGAGAGGACCGGGATCGGAACCACGGCAGCTGACGATGCAAGTCGTCGTTGGTGCTACTGTTGCGGCGAAATGGCTGATTCCCGAGGCCGATTCGGGGATCGCGATGCAGCTCTTGGGCGCACCGTGCGAGCTGTACGCGCCTCGCTTATTGGTGTCGGAAGTCACCAATGTCCTGTGGCGGAGTGTGGATTCTGGATCTCTGGAGGATTTCGAAGCCCGGCGTTTGGCCGCCGAGGTAAGGGGCATGTCTGTCAAGTGGGCCGACGACGAAGAGACACCCGGAAAGGCGCTACGAATCGCACTTGAAGTTGGTCACCCTGTATATGACTGTATGTATTTGGCGCTTGCGCTTCGCATCGGCGCCAGCGTAGTCACCGCTGACAAGCGATTCGTTTCGGCAGTCGCGTCGACGAAATACAAACCGGTCGTGGTTCCGCTTTGGCAGTTGTTTGCCAATGCCGAGGGTAGCGTTGGGCACATGCGGACACTCTAAGGTGTGTGCGATCAGATGAGATGTCGCCCTGTCGAATGGAGGAGCGCATTTTGGGGCTGTGTCGGGACCCAGCCCGACTTGATGCGCTGACCTGAGAGACCTGGAGTTTCCCGATTCTCCGTTGGTGCTGGCGGCCCGGCGACATGCCCATCCCGGTCTGATGCATCATGTGGCCTCCGAAGGGACGGTTCCCGGTCTGGCTCGACGCTGTCGAGGCGTCGATGCCGTTCCGCGACCGGTCCCGCCGGCCCGAACTCACAACGCGATACCGGCCCTAGCTATCGAATCGAGTCGTTCCGACGAAGCGCGCACGTCCGCAGCTGATCCGCGCTAAGGGCCTACCACGGCCACGCCGATCAGATCTCTCGCCTCGTTGTACACGCCGAAGGCGATCGTTCCGGAATCCGCCTTGACATCCCAGAGGAATGGCCGCTGGCCCGCGCCCGGACCGTCCAGCGGCCGGACCGTCGCGTACGCCTCCTCCGGCAACGAGATCACGGTTGCCGCTTGCGTGGCGACGTCCCAGGTCACGATGCCCGTCCCCGGAGGTGCGCCCGTGCGCCTCACGTTGGCGAACGCCCGGTTGATCACGGGCATCATTCCGAATCCCCGGCGGCCTTGCTGGATCAGTTGGAAACTGCCCGGCTCGATCCGCTCGAATCCATCGGGAAGCGGCAAGTGGATCGCGGTCGCTTGCTCGAGATCGACCACCAGCAGTCCCGCGTCGCCCGGGAACGGCTGCAGCAGGAACCCTGCGTTGTTGACCCTTACGTCGCCGACGGTCGCGAGCGCCACCAGCTTGCTCTCGCTGAAGATGTGGTGTGTCTGCTGGTTGTTGTACGGAATGCCCACCGCATTCCCCGCTTCGTCCTCCGGGAAGACGATTTCCTGGTAGGTGCCCGTCGCGATGTCTATGACATGGATCTTTGTCGATGCCCTGTACGGCACTTCGCGGGCGCCGTCTCCGAAGTAGACGTAGCTGTTGACAGTGCCCCTCAGCCAGACATCCAACCGCACGCCCTCGCCGGCAGCGATCTGGGAAACCTCCCTCGATTCTGTGTCGAAAACCAGCACCTGGTCGCCGGCACAGATCTGGCTCTCGCGGGGCTCAGCGAATTCTTCTAGGGCGGTGTCAGTACCGACGATCGCCAGGCTCCGGTTCGCCGGGATGCGCAGCCAGCGGACCGCGTTGGTGCAGTTGGCCACGAACACCCCCGTCGGGAACTCGATGGCGGTCGCTGTCAAGGTGGCAGCCGCCTCGGGGGTGTCCGGCGGTGCGTCTGGCGACGCAGGGGGCGGCGGGGTCATCTCGAACGCCACCACCCCGTCCCCCGAGCGGTCGGTCTTGCGCGCGCCCACGTAGGCTGTGGTCTGGCCTGCGAATCCAGCAGTGACCGGAGCTAGCGACAGCGCACCTATCGGGTCCCCGTTCGCGTTCAGCCGCCTCGGCGGCTGGAGCGGCGCCCAGCCCTCGGGGAACGGCACCTTCGTGACGACGTTTGCGGCCGCGTCGAACAGCACGGCCTGCGGCCCCGCACCCTCTGCCACATATTCCGGCTCCAGGAACCGGAGACGGTACCCGCCGGGGAGGGTCAGGTTCTGCGCGACAAGGTACCTCAGGTCGTCCACGACCAGAGGAACCGGCAATGCCATGACGGTTGCGGCTTCGCCGACCTCGTCCCCGGAAAGATTGACCACTGCGTGCCCGGCCGCGCCGCCCGGCCGCTCTAGGCGCAGCGTGCTGCTTGTCCCGAGGCCGGGCTGGAGCCGGTCGGCCCCGCCTTCGATGGCGACCGTCTCGCGAGTCCCGGCGGCGGTGTCCACCAAGAGCAGTTGGTCCGACAGACCCGCGGCCGGAGCTGCTGGCGGCGCGATGAGCGCGGCCAGCACGGCGCTGTTCGCTGGGGCCTCGAACGGCCGGTGCTGGTTATTGGGATTTGGGGCGTTCGGCCAAGACGGAAACAGACAGTCGGTGAGAGTGGTCGACGAGTCGCGGCGGAAATCGAGCAGATGTGTGCCCGCATAGCAGCCTTGGTTCTCGTCCAGGGCTGCGCTGAGGGAGACGAAATACGGATTGAGGCTGCTCAGCTGGATCCGGTCGGCGAACGTGACTCCCGCCGGAGCGGCCATGTAGCGTGCTGTCGGCTCGTTGATCGGGCCCATCGCCCCGGAAGCTCCCTGGGTGCCCGCAACCCAGCGGAAGACCTCCGTGGGCCCCGCCATGGCCGGAACGTTGAAGGTCATCTCGTACACGCCGACGAGGCTTGTAGACGGCGTGACGGACAGGCTTTCGACGGGAAGGCCGCCGAGGAATGCCCGCTGTGGCGCCACGACCTCGTACACCGTGTCCACCGCGGCGGCCGACCCTGTCACCAGCGCAGGCGTCGTAAGACCCGTCCCGGCGGCGAACACCCGGAGCATGCTGCCCGGGCTGATGGCCGTGTCGGCATCCAGCACCTCGCCCGTGGCGGAAGGCGGCTCGTTCGGGCCGCCCAGCGCGATGGGAGCCGAGCGAGCCGGTTCGGCCGGAGAGTCCGCCGGAGGTGCAAGCCCCTCGGTGATCGGGGCACCCGTCCCGTCGTGCCGGACCAGCGTCAGATTGATGGTGGCCACCTGGACCAACGACGCGGCGCTCGATTCCTCCCCTACTCTGACCACGACCTCCGCCCGGCCCGCCGGAACCTCCCACGGAACCTGCGCGTTGATCTGGTTCGGGGCCACGAAGAAGAGCGGTGCCTCGGTATCGTTGATCAGGACTTGTACGGGCGGGTCCCCGAGCAAAACCGGCAGGGGCGCGGATTCGGCGCCGACGTACTCCGTCGCGAGTCCCTCGCCGCGGATGGTCAGGACGCCGCCGCGGGGTACAGTCGCTGGCGGGTCCGCGAGGGAGACGCCGTTCGTCACGCTACGCACTCCGATCGCCGGAGCTGCAGCCGCTCCGGCAGCGGCAAGAAGGACGAGAGATACGAGAACTGGACGTGCCCGGAACATTCTGGTGCCTCCTTGGCCCGCGTCAGGATAACCCGACTTGGACGCCATTGCAACTCCTCTGGCGGACTCGAGAATGCACGCCAGAAGAACCCCAGAGGCGGTCCACAGGCGTCTGACAGCCTGTCCCAAGCAGTTGCCTGATGATGAGGCCGGTGAGGGTAGGGAGGATGGCCCCTTGCCCGACTGACCGGACACCGCGCCTTCGGGACCGTCCCTGCGATCGCTCTAATCCCGCTGCCGCAGTCTTCCGGCGACAGGCGCGTGCATCCAGCGGTACTTCCGAGGGTGGTTCGCACCAACAAGAGCGCAATGTTTGGGCTGGTGCGGCATGGTATCATTCGCCCGGGAGGAGTTGCTGATGAACCGTCGCAATTTCATTGGTGGTGCCTTGGCCGGTGCCTCGCTCGCTACCGCACCCGCGGCCGCGGCGTCCACGAGAGCTGGCATTCCCACACGAGTTTTCGGAAAGACTGGCGAGCGCCTTACGGTCGTCGGTCAGGCGGGAGGCCGCTTTCCGCTGTGCACGTTTGAGCAGGCCAAGGCCATCACCCTGCGCGCCTACGATCTCGGAATCAACTACTTCGACAACGCCCACAGCTATTGGAGCGGCAAGTCCGAGGAGGTTTTCGGCGCTGTCCTGCCCCAGTTCCGCAAGGAAGTGTTCATCACCACCAAGAGCACGGCCCGGACGCGCAAGGAGGCGGAGGCCGAACTGCACCTCTCCTTGAAACGCCTTAAGACCGACTATGTCGATCTGTGGCAGATCCACGCAGTCGGAGAGATGGATGAGGTCGACAGGATCTTCGGTCCGGGCGGAGCCATTGAGGCTTTCGAGGCGGCCAAGAAGGCTGGGAAGTGCCGGTTCATGGGATTCACCGGCCACCGGGATCCCCATGTACACATGGCCATGCTGGAGCGGTACGACGCATACGACACCATCCTGATGCCGCTTAACGCGGCAGACCCCTCCTATCTGAGCTTCGAGAACATCGTGCTGCCGGAAGCACAAAAGCGCGGCCTCGGAATCCAAGGCATGAAGGGCCTCGCAAATGCCAAGCTGCTGCAACGGCTGAGCGTCAAGCAGTGCATCCAATACGTCCTGAGCCTGCCCATTCATTGCTTGGCGGTAGGCTGCACGACGATTGGCCAGATCGAGGACGATGTTCGCGTTGCGAAAGAGTTCGGGAAGTTCGGGGAGTCCGAGATGAGCGCTCTCCGGGACCGTGTGAAAGAGCTTGCCGGGGCTTCGCTCGAGGACTGGAAGCGCGATCTGGCCCAAGCTTCGAACCGGCCGGAATACACCGGTGCTTGATCGACCAAGCGCGCGTTACTGACGGATCCGTGCCGCGGATTGGACGGGCAACTACCGCTCGGACCGGACAGGTTGGCCAGCTCCCGGGTCGGCCATAGAGCGCCCAAGTAGTGCGGTCGCGGAGTCCTGGCGAGTGGTGAGGCAATCTGGAGTTCCCACTCGCCCGAATCAAGGCCATTTACGGAGTGTTCCCACTGCTGCGGGCGGCAACTCGGCCATATAATCTGTGGCATGCCGGGCCCCGCACGCATCCTGACTGTCTTGCTCTTGGTCGTGTCTGGCGCTGTCGTGCTGGACGTCGCGATTTCTCCGCCGACGCCCGTCGCCTCTGCCGACTCGCTCCCGTGGGGAGCGACCGATCCCACTTGGTCACCTGACGGGGAACGGTTGGCGTTCTCGCTGTTCGGAAGTATCTGGACCGCACCCGTCGATGGCGGGCCGGCCACGCAGGTTTCCTCGTCCGGCGGCTTCCACGACCATCCCACTTGGTCCCCTGATGGTGAGTCGATCGCGTTCATCAACGGTCCGAATCCACGCGGACGCTTCGCCAAGGTCCGCGGATCGCTTGCGATCGTCAACGTGGAGACTGGATCCGAGCAGGTCTTGAATCTTCCCGCTCCAACTGGGGGGACTCCCGATTGGTCGGCTGACGGGAAAACGCTGTATTGCCCGCTCCAGGTATCCGGAGCCGGAGCCTTGATCCACGCGATCGATCCAGGTACGGGCAGTGCGACGCCTCTGCATAGCCGACCGCAGCGCGGGCCCGCGGGTTCCTGGGCGGAAGTGTCGGGAGGCGCCGACGAGATCGTGTTTGCCGGCCAGCGTGTTGGCACCCCGCAGGTCTGGTCCATTCCGGCGCGTCGCGAGGGATTCACGGTCCAGCTTCCCTTGACGCGTTACCTGCCCGAGCACATCGTCCAACTCGACGGGGTCAGTGCCCTCGCGGGGGGCGGTGCCATCTACTCTGCTGACGTGGTCAATGGCCGGGGGAATTTTGAACTGTACCGGGCCTCGGAGAACGGCGGCGAGCCCGAGGCTCTCACGAGCACCTCGCGGCACGAGCTCGCGCCCGAAGTGGCGCCGGACGGTTCGCGCATCGCATTCGCTTCCAACCTGCTCGGCAACATCGACCTGTTCACGATCCCGGCCCATGGCGGAGATGCCCGCCACGTCGTCATCGACAGCCTGAAGTTCCGCCGGCCTTCCGGTCGAATTCGGGTGAAGGTTGTCGACGAAATGGGCGAGCTGACCGCTGCGCGCCTTTACGTGCAAGCGTCCGACGGCAAGGGCTACTCGCCCCGTGGTGAGCCCATCTTCTATTACCCGCTCGAGCCTTCCCAAGGTAGCCAGCGCGACGCGTTCTTCGTGTTGGTCGGCGAGACCGAATTCGAGGTGCCTGCGGGTGAGGTGCAACTGACCGCGGTCCGGGGCTACGAGTACAGGCTCAATAGCAAGCGCGTGGATGTGGAGCCCGGGGCCACGGCGGAGGTCACCCTTCAGCTGGAGCGCTGGACCAACTGGAACCAGCGTGGATGGTTCTCGGGCGAAAACCACTTCCACGCAAACTACTTGGGGAGCTACTATCAGAAGCCGCCCCAGTCGTTTGCGTGGCTCAAGGCCATGGATCTGAACGCAGCCAACATGATCGTCGCCAACGCCCAGGGTGCCTTCGTCCACGACAAGGAGTTCTTCACCGGGCAGGTGAGCGACCTCTCCACCGAGCGCCACATCCTCTTTTGGGGCCAGGAGTACCGCAACAGCGACCCGCTCGGGCACATGGGTTTCCTGAACATCAAGCGACTCGTCCCGCCCTCGTACACCAGCGTCATTGGCAGCGACTCGCCCTATGACTACCCGCTAAACACGATGGCCGCGATCGAAGCCCGCGACCAAGGCGGGCTGGTGACCTACATGCACCCCATCTCCGGTAGCGCCCGCGGTGTCTTCGACACGAATCTGGGTGCGAAGGAGAGCGTTGTCACCGCGGCTCTTGGCGCCTTGGACACCCTGGACCTGCTGCCGTACGGCGACCCGGCCTACCAGCTTTGGTACACGCTCCAGAATTGTGGCTTCCGGATCGCGGCGGGTGCCGGCACGGACGCGTTCACGAACTGGCGAGGCATCAATCGGGTGCCCGGCGGGAGCCGGCAGTACGTCCATGTCGGCGGAACGATGAGCTGGCAGCGCTGGATTGACCGCTACAGGGAAGGGCGCTCCTTCGCGACGACCGGCCCGCTGATCACCTTCGAAGTGAACGGAAGCGGCGTGGGAGAGGAGATCGAGTTCAACCCGGGCTCGACGTATCGTGCCACGCTCCGCGCAGAGATCATGTCGCGGACACCGATCGACACGGTCGAATTCATCCAGAACGGCCGGGTAATCGAGAGTGCCAATGCCGGCGGCGCTGACCGGTATCGTCTCGAGAAAGAGGTGCAGGTCACCGACTCGAGCTGGTTCGCCGCGCGGGTGTACGGCCCTGGCGCGCCGGGATTGACGACGCGTGCGCTCGCGCATTCCAGCGCGGTCTACGTGATAGCGGGGTCCAAGCCCGTCCTGGAGCGCGACGACTTGGAGATCGCTGTCCGCTGGGTCGACCGTTTATGGGCCTATCTGGTGGAGCGGGACAACTTCGGATCCCCAGTATTCCGGCAGGCGGCCAAGGACATGATCGACCGCGCACGGAAGCACTACGAGGACAAGCTCCGACAGCTCTGAGTCAATTCGCTGTCGCGGCGCACGACCGCCGCATGAGCTGGCTCTTCCACGGCTCCCTCAGCGCGCCGAGGTGTCCGGCCCGTCGGATTTCTGGATTCCGATCCGGACGCGATTGAGTGCCATCAAGTCCTTTCCGTTGGCGGAGACGACCCGGACGTGCAGTTCGGTCACCCCTTGAGCGAGTTTGAGTGCGCCCACCGGATGCGATTCGAAGAATGTCCGGCCGGGCGTCGGGCGTACCGTGCCGGTGAGCTCGCCGTTGCCGACGCTGACCGCGAACTCGCCTCCCGCGTCTTCAAAATCGCACCCGTAGACAAGCGTGACTGCGTATTCCCCGGCCTGTTCCACCTCGATCTTCCATGACACCGACTCACCGGGTTCGCGCCACCCTTCGATCGTGTCCCAGTAGTAGCCTCCGAACGTGTAGATGGTGGATTCCTCTACCGGGCGGTTCCCAATGGAGGCGGGCGCGATCGGCCCGCGGTGCCTGGGCATGACCACGCTCGCGTGCTGCCCCTTGTGGCGCGCCCAACTCGGAAGCAGGTCCACCGGATCTTCCAAGGTGTTGCCGACCGGGACCGGCACGGGCTCAAAAGTCTGGCCCTTGCTAACCTCGGCCAGCCAGTCCTCGAACTCGCGGCGCAGGGAGGTGGCGATTTCCGGTTTCCTGGCGGCAATGTTCACCTGCTCGCCAGGGTCGGCTTCCAAGTCGTAGAGTTCGTCTCCGATCAGCTTGTAGCGAGAACCGGCGACGGCCCACCGGGACTGCATGCTCGGGGCGTGCCGGTCCCAGATGTGAAACAGCCGCTGGTGGGGACTCTCCTCGGTCTCACCCGTCAGGAGGGGCAGGAGGCTGCGGCCGTCCAGAACGCGATCAGACGGTACGTTTGCGCCCGCGATTTCCAGCAGAGTGGGGAACAGGTCCAGATGCGATCCCCGGGCGTCAGTCGTTCGTCCGGCGTCGAACTGGCCCGGCCATCGTGCGAAGAACGGCGACAGGATGCCTCCCTCGTAGACAGACCCCTTGCCGCCTCGCAATCCCGCTCGGTAGTGCCGGCTGACCCCACCGTTGTCGCTCATGAAGAGCACAACCGTCCGTTCCTCCAAGCCCTCGCTGCGGATGACTTCCAGGAGTCGGCCAATTGCCGCGTCACATTGTTCGATCAGACCGTAAATGCGGGCGTCGGTCCCGTTCAGGCCCTTGGCACGGTACTTCTGTTCGAGGGCATCGGAGACAATCAGCGGGGTGTGGGGGACGTTGTAGGTCAGGTACAGGAAGAACGGCCGGTCCCCGCTGGACCGGACGAATGTCGAGGCTGCGTCTGTCAGAACGTCAGTAATGTGGCCCCGGACATGGACGGGGCGGCCGTTCCGGAGCAGCGCGTCAGGCTCCCAGTAGCGTTCGGTATGTCCTGCCGAAAAAAAGATGGCTTCGTCAAAGCCACGCTGCCCGGGGTGGAACCGCCGGTATTCCCCCAGATGCCACTTGCCGAACATGCCCGTCCGGTATCCGGCCGTGCGAAGGACTTCCGCTAGCGTACGCTCGTCGGCATGGAGGGTGTCCCCGCCGAACCGTGTGTTGTAGAGTCCCGTTCGGACGTAGTGGCGGCCGGTCATCAAGCCGGCCCGGGTGGGGGCACAGACCGGCTGCACATAAAACCGGGTGAGTTCGACTCCCTCGGCCGCGAGGCGGTCCATGTTCGGCGTCTCGATCACCTCGTTGCCGTGGCCGGTGATGTCCCACCAACCTTGGTCATCCGTCACGATCAATACGATGTTCGGTCGGTCCTGGGCGGGGGCGGCCAACGCCCCGGTGGCGAGCATCGCCACGGCTAGTGCAAGTGGTCGCAACGGAATCACCTCGCTTTGAAGAGTCTACTGCCAAGTCGCCGCAGACTCTCTAGGTTCTGTTGTACAGCAGACTCGATTTGGAGAGTTCCAATAGGGTGAGGGCTGCTCAAGACTCGATATCCGTTGCCCTGGAGCTCGCTGCGGTCTTCAAGTTGCAACCGCTGCCAGCTTACGGATCCGTTTCTTTCCGTGGCCGACCAAATTCCCGGTGGAGAAGGCCCGACCCGCTCCACTGCCACCCGCACTGTGACTCGATTGGGATGGGTCCCGGCAACCGTCGGATGGTGGCTTCCTCGGGAAGGTCTCGATGACGTTCGCGCGCCGCTTTCGCTCCCGGTTGGACCGCTCCACCGGGTTGGTCGAGTGTGACCGGATCGGAGGTTCCGGCGGGAAGTGCATCCGGCCCAGGACCCTTTCTTCAGCCACCTCGGTTGCGTTTACGAATCTGACGCACGAACTGGCTCGAACGTCAGTGCCGGCACGATCACTTCCCATGCATCGCACCTTATGCTGTCTTGGTACTCCTGCTTCGATGCTTCGCGGCTCCATCCGACGACGGCCGAGACCTCTGCCGAACGGCAGCTGGTCCCGGGCGGCGGCTCGAAGCTCGCGGCGAGTCGCCCAACCACTCTGCCGCGCTGGTCCAGCAATTCCCAGCGGCCGTCATTTGAAACGCGAGTTCCAAGTGGGTCGCCGGTTGACAGTTGTCCAATGGCTTCGTGGAGCCGATCGCTAGCGACAACGCGTCCGGCAAAGCCCAGGTCGACGTTTCGAAGAGCGGGCTGAACGTAGTGGTAAAAGAGTTCCGGAGGACCCGGCGAGAGATCGACCGCCTGACGGCAAATGACGGAACGATGATTGGTGAGGACATCCAGGAATTCGTGCCGTCCGTCGGAGCGCGCGAGCAGCAGGGTCTTCCGTGCCCGGGTCATCGCCACGTAATAGAGCCGCCGAGGTGCGTCTGCGTCCTCGTCGGCTCCGATGCGGCTCCATCCCCCGTCCAGGACGGCCACGTGATCGAATTCCAGCCCTTTCGCACGATGAGCGGTTGATAGCAGGAGACCACGCTGCCGCCGGCGAACGTCCTGTCCCCATTCGGCCAGCCATTCGATCACCGCTCTCACCGGCGTCTCCGCCCCGCTGGCTTCGAGTACGTACTCCGCAGCGGCTTGGCGAAGCAGGTCGTACCACGGACCGGGAGGGTATCGTTCGGTTTGGCTCTTCAGGGCGGTCACGCTAACAACGCCGGGCTCCTGTTCTCGCAGCCAGTCAAGGAACACCCGGGTCTCGCGCAAATGCCAGAAGCCCGGTATCTCCTCGTCAGCCAGCTGCGTGGGAATCCCCTGGGTCTCGCAACACGCACGAACCGGGACCAGATACTTCCACTCGCGCGCGATGACCGAGCATCTTGACCAATCCCAATCCGGGGCGGATTCCGCCATACGCTGCAGCTCCGCCACGACGGCTTGCGCCTGCAACACAGGATCGGGGTGCACCGTCAGGATCTGCACCCGACCCCTCGACACCGGATCCAGCCGCTCCCAATCCCCGCCCGAGGGGTCCTTCTCCCTCCCCCGGTTGATCCTGATGGGATGGCCCGCCTTCATGCGCTCGCGAGCTTTGGTGATCACCGAGTCGGCTGCCGTCACGATGTGGCGGGTGGAGCGGTAATTGTCCGTGAGCCAGGCGGCTTTGGCGTTGTAGTCTGTCTCGAAGCGGCGGATGAACTCCACCGAGGCACCGTTGAAGGCGTAGATGTTCTGGTCATCGTCCCCGACCGCGAATAGGCTGAGCTTGCCGGCCCCGTCCTCAAGCGTCCGCCCGGCCAGGGCCGAGATCAACGCATATTGCTCGGGGCCGATGTCCTGGTATTCGTCCACCAGAATCCAGCGGAAGCCCGCCAGCAAGCGTTCGCGGCGCTCGTCCGCCTCCTCGGGCGGTAGACCCTCTCCGTGCAGCAATTCCACCGCGCGGGTCATGATGTTCGAAAACATGCCGTCGTCGGGTCGTTCCGCCCGGCTCGAGAAGCTGAACCCAGCCAAGCGCATCGCCAAGGCATGGCAGGTGAGAACAGTCACGCCGCGGGCGTCGTCGCCGATCAGATCGTGGAGCCGACGTCGGATGTCGACTGCTGCGTGGCGGTTGTAGGCCAGGGCCAGGATGCCGCGAGGGCGCTCCCGCCTCACGCGGATCAAGTATGCGATGCGGTGTACCAGCACACGGGTCTTTCCGGACCCCGGGCCAGCGAGAACCAGTGTGTTCGTCCGCTCTCGGTCATCGGCAACAATGCGCTGCTGAATGGGGTTCTTCAGGCTCCCAACGATGGCCCGCCACGACTTCGGTGTGGTTTGCCGTTTGGTCTCCGGACCTCGGTCCGGCAGCCAGCGCTCGAGAAACGCCTCTTCGCTCAGCGAGAAATAGTCCATGGCCAGTCGCAATGCGTCGCTCATGGCGGTGAGGCCGCGCTCGGCGAATTCGGCCATCACGTGGATCTGCAGGACCCGTCCGTTGTAGTGGATTGCCAAGGGCTGGTAATCCGCGGTCGCAAAGCCGCGCCGATCCCGCTGCTCAAGGCGGATCGTCATGGCGGGACGGAAAACCGCCAGCCCCTTGTTGAGCCGGATCACCTCTTGTTCGTGCAGCCACAGCAGGGCGCGGTCGAGGAGCTTCGTGGGGTGTCGGACCCTGCCGCTCAGAACCAGGTCGGTTTCGATCGCTTGGAGCAGTTTCCCGAGCGTGGTTTCAGCTAGGAGGTCCGTGCCCCGGCTCCCAGCTGGCAGGCACGCGATCAGGTGGTCCAGCAGCCTTCCGGCCGCTTCGCGGCGGAGCCGAGCGGTCTTTTCCAGTGGTTCCCATTCGCGAAGGAGCGTTACGCGGACCGTCTCGGCGTCCCGCTTTCGCACCGATAGACTGCCGCCCGCACCGCCCTCGCCCCGGCCGTCCGATGCGACTCCGCGGACGAGGCGCCACAGTTTCTCCGGGAGGGGGTCCGCCAGTCCCTGGTCCCTCAGCACCTGGGCGGCCGCGCGAAGATGCAGGCAAGACGTACCTCCCTTGACCATGTCCGGGGCCAACTCGCGCATGTGCTCGATCAGTGCGGATTCCAATGCCTCGGCATGCTGCAGACGCTTACGGGAATGGTGCTCGACGCCTACGTGGACGAATGCGGTTAGCGCCGTGTCGTTGCTGGAGATTCCAAGCCCTTCAAGATCGAACAACGCAGCGCGGACGCCTTCGGAATCGAGCCCCGAGACCGCCATCAGCTCGTCGGTGCTGACGCCCTCGTCCGCATTGGCTTCGATGATGGCCTGCGTGATGGACAGGAGCTGGCGGCGACGATCCGTCGTGACGGAAGCCTTCCGGAGCCGCCTCTCGGCCTGATCAAGGGAGTTCACCCGGAGCGAGGAGGGAAACACCGAGACCATGTTCTCCTCGCGGGTCAACAACTGCGACTCCTCCAGCCACGCGATGGAAGTCCGCACCCGGGTATCATCCGTGGCGGAGTCCCGCTCGAATGCCTTGTCCTCGTCCTCGCCTAGGATCTCGCCGGCCGTGGCCACGACCTCGCCGCCGAAGCGCTTCTTCCGGTCCAGATTGCGGAGCGCCCGGAGGATGCCGTCGATCTCGGCCCGGCTGAGGCGCGAGTACGCCGACATTGCGAACTGGTGCTCCACGTCGTCTGCCGCATACAGCAACACGCAACGCGCGGAGGCCCGGTCACGCCCTGCGCGGCCCGCTTCTTGGAAGTAGTTCTCCAGCGAACCCGGGATGTCGGCGTGAATGACTAGGCGCACGTCGGGCTTGTCGATCCCCATTCCGAAGGCATTCGTTGCGGCGATCGCGCGCAACTCGCCATTGATGAAGCGACGCTGGACATCCTTCTTGGTCTCCGGCAGCAACCCCGCGTGAAAATGATCCGCCGCGACTCCTTGCAGTTGAAGATACTCGGCGACTTCCTCGCTCTGCCTCCTCGTCGCGCAGTAGATAATGGCGCCGCCAGCCGTCCGGGGCGGCAGGTAGGCACTCAGCACTTGGTGGATACTGGAGAATTTCTCGGCCTTCGTAGTCGACATCACTTCAAAGACTAGGTTTGGCCGGTCTGCACCGCCGTTGAAGACAGTGAGCTCGATACCGAGCAAGTCCCGGAAGTGCCGCACCACGTCCTCGATGACGTCGGGTCTGGCAGTTGCGGTTAGGCACAGCACCGGAGGGACGGGCCCGTCGCCTGCCATCTTGCGGATGAAGCGCCCCACGTATCGGTAGTCGGGCCGAAAGTCGTGGCCCCATTGCGACAGGCAGTGAGCCTCGTCCACTACCCACGCACCGATTTCCCGCTGGTTCAGTGCCCGATGCAGGGAGCGTGATCTGAGCTGCTCAGGTGAGGTGAGCAGAATACCGGCGTCACCCAGCCGGACCCGGTCCAGGGCGTCTGCCCTTTCAGGCATGGAGAGGAGTCCGTTGACGCTTACGCAGCACCCGATTCCACGAGCCTCCAGTCCAGACACTTGGTCGGCCATCAGGGCGACTAGGGGAGAAATCACCACGGTGATCGCGCCGGTGTTCTCGTAGCGCGAGAGTGCCGGGACTTGGTAGCAGATCGACTTGCCCGCACCGGTCGGTAGAATGCCGAGAACGTGCTTGCCCGCCATCGCCGCCTCGACGATGGTCTTCTGCATGGGCCGTCCCTCGTCGTCCTCGGGTTCCGGCCGGAAATCGGCGAAACCGAACCAGCGCCTCAAACGACTTTGCGCGTCATGCCGTTCCCGGCACCAACCGCAAGCGGGATCAGCACACGGGGTGTCCCTGAGTCGGCGCACCAGCCTGCCTGACTCCGGGAACTGGTGGCGGACCCACGGCGGCATGACCGAATTGCCTTCGCTCACCGAGATCCACGCCAGCACGTACGCCAGCGCCCAGCCGAATCGCTTCGGTTCCGCCAGAGTCTCCCGCCCGCACGTGGAGCAGGCGAAGCCCCCGAGACATCGGCCCATCGCCGCTTGCGCTTCGGCGTCCGAGGGTCGACGAGACCGCCGGAGAGCGGAGAATAGGTCGTTCACGGCGCGATCCGCTCCCTCAGGGGCCGGCGTGGTAAGCCAATGCCATGCTGCGAGGAGATCCGGCGGCACGTTCCCCAAGGCTCTCACTTGATCGCCATAGACCTCGAGAGCGAGCCGGGAGTCGAGTTCAGGATCGTTGATCTGCCCGCGAATCAGCCTGCCGTCCTGGTAGTGCTTGACCAAGTGATGGTACGGATTGCGGGGAAAGGCGAGCGGACTCAGGCGTAACGTGTCCACGGCTGGTAGTTGCAGTAGCTTGAGATCGGGTTTGACGGCTGCGAGGTGCGGAAGGTCGAAGGCGATCAGATTGTGGCCTAGAACGAACGTCGCCCCGTCTGCAAGAGCGTCCAGCCTTCTCAAAGCTGCCGGCAAGCTGCGGCCGGAATACGTCAGCCGTTCGCCGGTATCCGGGCGCACCGCGCCGAGGGCGCGGATGCGGCCGTCCTTCTTGCCGATCTCCAGGTCAACCGACACGCAGCGCGGTCGAAATGAATCGTCCTGTCCAGATTGCGGCGCGCCGGCCTTGGCCGTCGACGGGACGGGCTCCGACTTCATCGTGAAGTGCCTCGGCACGGCTGGAAGACTGGCATGTCGTTGTTCGGTCCTATCCTGAATCGATGCCTCCGATAGGGTCAGCGTAGTGAACGAGGTCGCGGGTTCGAGTGGGGACTATCGTGCCAAAGTGCTCGTGCGCCTTGGCGTTTCGGTGGATGGCTTGAATCGTCGAATCAGCCTACTCGTAATAACTTAACCCGGCTTGCTCCGGTAGTGTGAGAAAGCTATGGTGACTCATGCTGGACTCATCCAGGCAGTGAGCCAACATTCCACTCCTCCAACTGGAATAGGGTGGAGGCGTCGGCCGAGGCGAAACAGGACTCTTCGCGCCGAGTGCGCTCCAGATTGGCACTACGACGTGCGCTCCGCACGGTCTTGCGCGTACACTACTGCCAACGGAGGCACACGTGAGGCGGGACGCAGGACAGCACGAAGCGGGTTTGAATCCGGTGCCTGGCGGCGCACGACCTCGATCTGATCTCGGGACGCCTACTAGACGTTCGTTCGTAGCAGCACTCGGCGCGATTGCCGCAATTCCTGCAGCTCCGCAACCCGTCGGTCTCAGTTTCGGTACCTACGCCTTATGGATGCTCAGGTGGGAGGATGCCCTGGAACTCATCAGCAGAACCGGATACGACGGCGTGGAACTCGCACTGATGCCGGAGTGGCCAACTTCGCCGCAGAACCTCGGCCGCACTGACCGGGCCCGGCTTCGAGGCATGATATCCGACTTGGGCTTGGCCGTTCCGGCCCTGCTGGAGAACCTGCGGGCGATGCATCCGACCCAGTCGCATCGAGAGAACTTGGATCGAATTCGGCGTGCGGTCGATCTCGCGGCGGACATCGTGCCAGGCGGCCCTCCGATGTTCGAGACCGTGCTGGGTCGGCGTCCTGAAGAGTGGGACGACGTCAAGAACGGAATGGTCGATGAGATAGGCGAGTGGACAGAGGTTGCTGCGGACGCGCAGACCGTGATCTGTTTCAAACCGCACGTCGGCGGCGCTGTGAATGACGTGGAGCGGAGCCTCTGGCTTCTGGAGCAGATCAACAGTCCCTACTTCCGCTGCACATACGACTACAGCCATCTCGGGTTGGCTGGCTTGGAACTCGTTTCGACCTTGGAGGCGCTGATTCCGGTCAGTCCCTACATCCACCTCAAGGATGCGATGGGCAAGCCGGGCAGCCATCGGTTCTTGCTGCCTGGGGAAGGCGAAACGGACTATCCGTTGATGTTCCGGACGCTGGGAGAACTAGGCTACTCGGGTCACGCCACTGTGGAAGTTAGTGCCCAGATTCACAGGGAGGACGACTTCGAGCCGATACCCGCGACCCGGATCTGCTACGAGCGCATGGCTGCTGCGTTTGACGCAGCCGGGCTGACGAGACCATAGCGCCAGGGCTGCGGCCTCATTGTTCTGGAACGCTCCGGGCTCGTCTGTCGCTTGTACGTTGGCCGTCGGCACTCGGGGAACCGTGCAGAACCCGCGACTCACATTGGCGATCCGGCCTGGAATGCTGGGGAAGGCTCGATTGGGGACAACTACTCTCCAAAGGTCTCGGGCCTATTCGTCGACTCTGGCCGGGCCGTCCGGAAACGGGTCCAATCCCGATCGATATTCTGGGTTCGGTCTTGGCATTACCGCTTCGGTGTTCTCCAAGAATGCCCCGAGGAGCCGATCCAACTGCGCCACCATGTCAGGATTCGACGCTGCCAGGTCGCTCGCTTCCCCGATGTCGTTCCCGAGGTTGTACAACTCGTAGCGATCGACCTGCCCGGGGGCGTCACAAAAGAACCGAATCAGTTTCCAGTCACCACTTCGAACGGCTGCGCTCGGACGCTGGATCGTCGCCGCCGTGTAGTTAGGGATATAGGTGAAGATGGCTTCCCGGTCCAACGTGCCGCCGAGAAGCGCAGGCACCATGCTCACTCCGTCGAAGGATTGGTCAGGGCTCGAGGCGACCCCCGTCATGTCGAGCAGCGACGGGAAGAAATCGACGCTCTGGACGACTTCCTCGCTCTGAGAGCCGGGCTCGACTCGGCCTGGCCAGACAACGATCAGCGGCTCGCGAATGCCTCCCTCGTAGATCGAGGATTTTCCGCTGCGCAGCGGGGTGTTGCTTGTGACGGGCACGCCGTCGTTGAATCGGTGCACCATCCCGCCGTTATCGGAGAAGAAGACGATGATCGTGTTCTCCGCGATGCCGAGTTCGTCGATCGTGGCGAGAAGAGATCCGACTGCGTCGTCGAGACTCTCCACCATTGCTCCGTAGATCGGGTTCCTCTGCGGGTAGTCAGGATCCGCCTTCGAGCGATATTTTTCCACCAGTTCCGGCTTGCCCTGGATCGGGGCGTGAACCGAGAAGCACCAGTAGTTGAGGAAGAAGGGCTGGTCCTTGTGCTCTCGCATGAACTGGGAGGCCTCGATGGCCATCCGATCCTCGATGTGCTCCCCCTCCTTGCCCATGTCCGGCCAGAAGCGCCAAGGCCCCAGATACCCGCCCGATGGACCGGGCCCGGACATGTGAGGCAAATCTACGTCGAAACCTTGCGCGTATGGATCGTAAGGCTCGGGGCCCAGGTGCCACTTGCCGAAGTGCCCTGTTGCGTAGCCCGCGGCGCTGAAGGCTTCGGCGAGAGTGAAGTAGTCGAGCTTGAGGCGGGTGACGCTGTCGGCCGCCAGCGCCGGCTGGTTTTCGCGACCGCGTTCCCGCAGGCCCTTTTCGAGGACTTCCCGTTGGAGATGGCCGCTTGCAGTCACGATTCCGAGCCGGGCGGGATGCAGCCCTGTCATGATGCTGGCGCGGGTCGGAGAGCAAATTGCTGCTGCCGCGTAAGCGTTGGTGAACATCATTCCCCGCTCGCCTAGCGAATCGATGTGCGGCGTCTCGAAGAACTCGCTGCCGTACAGGCCCGTATCGCGCCATCCCAAATCGTCCGCCAGGATGAATACCACGTTGGGCCGGCGATTTGGCCGCCCGGCTTCGGTACAGGCAATTGAGACCGCCAGTGCGGCCGCAATGCCCCCAATGGCCAGGAATTCCTGTGAGATTGTCATCGGGACTCCGGAATTGCCGGGAGCGGCTGCGGCCTCACCGTTTCTCGCAGTCTATCGGACGGTTCCTTCCGGTGGCCGACTGACGCGTTGAGGGGAACGGAGTCTGGACCATTGGGCGACCGAACTGGAAGCCTTGCCCATCCTGAGCTACTCCGATTTGGCCGGCGGTTTCGACGCGTTCCGTCGGCACCGACGAATCACGGCCCTCCCAGGATTTCCCCGTGGGGCTTGCCCTCGGCCAGTTCTGTGTAGCGCACGCGCACCTGCTCAGGAAACCGGCTGCCATCTCCGATCCAGTTGCTGACATCCTCCGAGAGGGCAACGGTCGTCTCGATCCCGGCACCGTCCTCCACCGTGACCAGGTCTTCGAGGCTGGTGCCGTTCTCGAACGCCTCTCCGACCGCCGTATTGATTTCTTGGAAGAACTGTCTCTGTCCCTCCGCGATCTCGCGGCCACCGTACGGACCGTGGCCCGGCAGCAGTGTCTCGAAATCCAGTTCGAGCGCCTTGGCCACGACGTCCGGCCAGTTGCCCGTGTTACCGTCGCCTGTGTAGTTGAACGGGCCGTTGACAATCGCGTCGCCTGTGCAGATGATCCTCTCATCAGGGAGGAAGACCATGCCGTCGCCGCGCGTATGGGCCCAGCCGAAGTGATGGAACTCGACCCGACGGCTGGCCCCCTCCAGCACGTGAGGCACCTTGCTGAATGTCTGCTGGGGCGGTTGCACCGTGTCCTCGCCGACTGCCGCCACGTCCTCACGAGTTGCAGCTGCCGCCTGCCACCGAGCTGGTTCGTAGCGTTTCATCTCCTCGGCGACGCCGACATACGCTAGCGTCGTGGCGCCAGCCCTTGTCCATACGGCATTTGCGTATGCGTGGTCCCCGTGGTGGTGCGTGTCGAAGACGTGGGTCACCGGCTTGGTGGTGACCTGGTTAATGTCATCCATCAGCGCCTGGGCTCCGCTGGGAAAGTTGGCGTCCACCACAAGGAGGCCGTCCCCGATATCAATGACCACGTTGTTGCAGTGGCCGTGCTCCCGTTCGCCCATCCGGAACCAGACCCCGTCGGTTACCAGCTTCAGGGTCTCTGTTTCGGAGGGGGGCGGTGGTGCGGACGTGCAGGTCCATGCCACGCAAAGTCCAATGGCCGCGAGCGTAATGAGAAAGTAGCGCAAGGTTCGGCCTCCATCTGCCCGGAATCGGATCCGGGTGCACCGAGATTGTACCCCCGAACCAGATGCGCCACAACTTCATTCCGCAGTCGATTCCGACAATTCGCCAGCTCAGCCGGCCGCAACGGAATGGTCCGTTTCGCCCTCGTCATACAATACGGCCGGATTGCACCATGGACGATTCGACCCTCGGCGATTCACGAAGGCCCTCCGGTGGCTCCTGGACCAGACGTGAGGTCATCGCGGGTACCGCAACCGCTGCCACCTTGCTTGCAAGATGCAGTGGCGAGCTGCTTCCAGGGCCAAGAGCGATGACGCGGCCGAATTTCCTGGTCTTGCTGTCCGACCAGCATCGGCCGGACTGGATCGGCAGGAATCCCGAGATTCCAGTACCGACGCCCAACATGGACCGGCTCGCGGAACGCGGTGTCGACTTCACTCAGGCAATCGTGGCCTCGCCGGTCTGCGGCCCGTCACGGTCTTGCTTGGCGTCCGGAATGGAATACGAGAACTGCGGGGTCGAGGTCAACCGCCAGCCGTACAAGCCCAAAATCACGACCTTCTACAGGCACCTGCGGGAAAGCGGATACCACACGATGGCTTGCGGCAAGATCGACTTGCATAAGGGCGCTGCCGGGCGGACCCTCGATGGTCGCAAGCACATGGAGCCTTGGGGCTTTTCCGACATGCTGATCACCGCCGGCAAGGGAGGCGGTTACTACGGCAAGCCTATCGGCCCGAAGGAGCCCTATTACGCGTATCTGGCTTCGCAGGATCCGCCACTCGACCGGATCTGCGCCGAGGACATTGCGAAGCGGTCCGCCCCGCGCGAAGAGAATTGGTGGGGCATGACCGAGCCGTGCCCGCTCGGCGACGAGCACTATCTGGACAATTTCACGGCCCGAATGGGTCTGAGCCTGCTCGACAGGGCTCCGGACGATCGGCCGTGGCTGCTGGTGGTCAACTTCAACGGGCCCCATCCCTCAGTCTAGGCGGCACCTAAGTCGCCACCTGCCAACTACTTAAGGGTTTCCGGCTGCCGTGTCATTACCATGGAAAACACGGTACGTCATGGGATATTACCATTCAATGGGAGTAGGCGAATAGGCCTGTGGCGGCACGGCAGCCGATGATAACTTCTTGCGCGCTATTGATTCCGGTTGGGACTCCATTCATCCTGAAGGTATGGCAAGCGACACAGCGGGACGGGACGGGAAGCCGATGGGAGGACTCATGGAACAACGACTGCTAGGCCGTAGGGCCGTGCTGGAACTGCTGGGAATTTCCAACAGCACCCTGTACAGGTGGATTGAGGCCGGACACTTTCCCCGGCCCGTGCGGGTTGGCCCGAATACGGCCCGCTGGCTTCAATCCGACTTGGCCACGTGGCTTGAAAAACAACACGGGTAGGCAACGAAGCGCGGAAAACAACCAAACAACAATGACACAGCATCAACAGAAGAAACTCAACGGGGCCATGGAGGCCATCGTAGACGCCCAGAATGCCTTCGGGGAGAAGCACGAAACGCAGCCTCGATGGGCGCTGGTGGCCGCTGAATGGATCGTGCAGAATGTGCTCGACATGGAGCAATCACTCGACGATGATAGGGAGTCCAAATAGGCCAACTACGGAACGCGCCCAGGGCGTATGTGGACACCCGCCCTGGGCGCTATCGGTACGGTTGGCGTTAGCCCTCTAGCCTCGCGTACCGACTCCGTAGGATTCGATAATAGCACGCTGCCCCAGCACCCCTCGCACGTCAGCCCGAATGACGATTCCCGCAGATGGTTGGGCCAGTGGATTTCACCACAAACAGCACAAGCCACTTTCTGATTACCCGGCCTCAGCGTCCCTTTGCCGCGCTTTTTCATCACAGCAATCTCGCGAATGTGGGTACCCAGGCCTCGGCCCCTTGCGTGCCACCAGTCAATCTATACCGGACGCCTCCAGCCGAGTAAAACGAGACAATACCATCTTCGGTGAATTCGACTCCGGCCGGCCCTCCAGCATCCACCCAGTCGCCATTCGGAGTCGCAACTTCCAGAGTCCAGGTGCCGCCAGCGTGCCCGGAGAGAATGGCAAATACCAAGCCGCCCGATGTTTCAAACTCAGGGCCGGTCGTCTGCGTGCTGTGGAGAATCTGTACCATCAGCAGCCAGCCTCAGCCAGATAAGTATCGGCTGCTTCATCCAGCATTTGCAGCATTTCTGCCCCGCTTCCGTACATCTCCCCGATTTCGCCTACGCACTCCAGGCAAGCATAGCCGAAGACCGGGTGAAACCTTATCTCAGCCGAAGGCAGGTTTTTCTTCGCAGGTTTGTTGCACATTTGACAATCGAAGGTGTGTGTCATTGGAGTCTCCATTTCCTTTTCGCATCGCTTGCATATTCCATCCCGGACGCACCTGTGGCAGTGTTTTGCGAAACACCGAGTGCACAGATTGCTGGTACCGATTCCGCCCCGGTTTCGCCCACAACCGGGGCAAAAGGAGCCGCCCTTAGGCATTTGCAACCTCGGAATACGGACGCACCAAGTCAACAACCGTCTGCGCGTTTGTGTCGAGTCGGTCGAAAAGGTCCCCTGATTTCAACGTCGCAGCCATTTGGATTGCAGGATACCGGCCGAAGTCGGCTATGCCGCGCTGCGCCTTAACCTCAACCTCACCGGAGGAGGTACCAAGCCATTCGTCAGGCCAGCCGGAGCGCGCAGCATCGACGATTAGGCCGCCATTTCGCGCCACCTTGCGAGTCCGCAGGCCCGATATAGGAAGCGTGAGTCCGTCTGATTCGGCCCCCAATAGCACCGCGTCAAACCCCGGAATGTACAAGCAATCCGAGTCGCTTAAACCCGCACCATCGTAATAGAGGCGATAGCCATTTACCTTGACTGCGGTACCTGTGACGGTAGCTATATAGCCAGTCGCGGCTTCCAGTTGCACGGACAAATCCGAGTCAGGCAAATCATCCAGTCCCAGCCCACTACGCATCTCGTCGAATGACACGGGCAGCGGTGATGCGGTACCTGGCGATAAAACTGTCGCATCTGGCACGATTATTGTCGGGAATCGCATCAGTCCAAACCAACCGTCTTCAATGCCTCGGCCAGACTCATACCGGAGTCTACAAGGGATTTGACAGCGCGGCCCAGGCCCTGGCTATCACTGCCCCTCAGTGCGGCCGAACCGAGGCTAACAGGCGTCTCCAATTTCCGGGTTGCCTCGGTGGAAACAATCGACGCCAAATAGCCGACAACAAGCGCAGAGAAGCGGCGGAATGCTTCCCTCGAAGCCGTCCCATCCGTCTCGGATAGCAGCAGGGCCGGACTCATTCCGGCAGCCGCCATGACGCGCTTCTCTAAGTCTGAAGCCCAGGGCCTAGCCTCAGCATCCGGCTGGAAACCAATGCGGTATTTTGCGACATTGCCTTGCGGGTTGCGCGCCCTGTCGTCCACGGTAACCCGTGTTCGGCCCTGAAGGTTGGATAGAGATTTCTGAAATGCACTAACCCAATCCGAATTCGGATTTCCTGGGTGAGTTACCACCGTGCCAGACGGGGCATTGGCTTCCTGACCGATTGACTTCGTCAGGGCAGCCAACGCACCCGCATCCAGGCCAGCCCGTGTCAATGGTGACACACCCCTAAATGGCACGTTGGCCCGAGGGCCGTACCGGAAATGCAGCACGTCGGACGCTTGTAGCCACCGGCTTTCACTACCTGATGGCGTTACCGTCGTCACCTGATAACGCCAATTGGCTGAGTCAGAACCACCGCCGGTAACGTTGGCCCGGCCGGCCGTTGGAGTCGCCACTAGTCGGCCGTCTACCACGTCCAAAGTGAAAACAATTTCACCTTGCAAAAACAATTCCCGTCCAATCATTGCCAGCGCATCCGGGCCGAGAATGTCAGCGGCCTTGCCGGGTGAAACCGTCGCGGCAGCTAGTGCCCTTGCCCACATTGAGGCGCATGCTTCAACCGTCGCCAACCGGGCAATGTCGTACTCACTAGCCTCCGTACCGACGCCCAGCAAAGCTTCTGCAACCCGGTCCGACTTGTCGGGTTGACTGCGATTCCAAAGCCAGCCCATCACAGTTCCCACCATGCGACAGGACGGACAACCGGCGGGCAATCCTGCCACCTAAGACTCACGGTTGAGGCCGGATAGGCAGGTGAGTCAACAACCGACACTGCACGCAATAGCGCCTCGGCGTGCACCAGAACGCCCGATTCCCAGCGATGCTTTACCGGTTGAAATGCAATGCTGGCACCTCGGTATAGCCCCGCCGAAACTCCGGCCAGCAGGTCATCAGCCGCCCTGACTTTAGGCAACGTGGCAGAGAAGCGGAGGGCGTCCGGGCCATCCGTCATTTCAAGCCCAGCGCCCGTCCGCGCTGCAATTTTGCCCCTGTCATGTTGCACGTCAAGGCGCACGTCAGTCAGGTCACGGAATGCGCCCGCCTCGAAACGTTCCCGCCCGAATGGCAGCTTAGCCACGTCGCCATATCTCACGGCAATCCCGCTAATGGTGCGCGCTTCGGGGACGGCCCGCAGTTCCCAAGCCTGCCTGATTTCGAGGCCCATTAGGCCACCTTGAATTCGAGTCGCCGGTATGCGTCAGCGTAGTTTAGGACCACCTGCGATCCAACCAAAACATGGGCGGTGACGTGCTTCAGCCCGGAGGCCGCGTCGGAATACGGGTCGTCGATTGTGAGGGAATTCCAGACTGGCAAACACGCGACTCTGACGCTTTGGCCTGTGCGGACTGCCAGCGCGGTTGAGACGTTGCCGGCTGTGGTTTGCAACCTCTCGGCCGCCCGCCATCCGGCACTCCGGGAAGCCAAATAAGACGCCGCGCTAATGTCGCGCTTGGTGTTGGTGGTGTCACGGTATACCTTGGCACTCAGTACCCATGCCTTGGTTGCCAGTAGAGTGCGCACATGCGTCAAATCGCGCGCCCAAATTCCGTCGACCGAGTCCGCGACCGCTTCAACGAAATCGTCGAATTCCGCAACCGCAGTCGGGTCCGCCGGATTCGTCAATTGGTTGACTAACCCATTCACATTTGGCGCCTGGCCGTCGCCATTGACGATTTGATTGTCAATGGCATTGGACAAGGCCAAGCTGAGATTCGCCCGCAAAGACGACTCAAACGAGGGCGTGCCAACCGAGGCAATGTCTTCCATTTGCAGCGACAGGCGCGCGCTAATGCGCCTAGGAGTCGCGGTGACGGCTGTGAGGGTTGCAGCAGTGGAATTCCGCGCGGTGCCCTTCGCAACGGCCGCGCCAGCCAGCGGTTGGGAAATCACCATTTCCGAAAACGTTCCGGTGCCCACAGTCGGCATTTCGATGCGCAACTGGGAGGCAATCGACGGCTTGAAAACAAAGGGTTGCACGCTCTGGACGCTGACGCCAGTGCCAGTCGTCGGGCTGACTGATGCCGCGTCATTGCGCACCTCCTCGGGCCGGAATCTTTCCCAGTAGTCTAGGGGAATCTGGTTTCTTTCGAGGCTGCCAATCGCTGCCCGGTACTCCGCTTCGGGGCCGTCAAGGTGGCTGTTATCCATCGCAGCCAGGAACATCCTTCCGAGGCTTGCCCGATTGCGAAGTTCCACCCTCTCGCGGTGTTCCGCGTCCGGCTGGGCCGATTGCGCCTGCCGATTCGCGTCCGTCTCCGAGGCTAAAGCTGCCTGATAGCGGACTTCCACGTCCTGCAATTCCGTGCGCAATTCGGAAATCTTGGCGCGCTTCGCCTCGTCCAGCGTTTCCGCCTCGGCCAGCCGGCCCAGCTCGGTGCGAATCTCGGACAGACGCAATTGCAACTTGGTTTTGACACTCATTCAAAAATCTCCTAACCCCAAGTATAACTTGACTCTTCGCCTAGTGTTCGCCTACCATATTAGTAATTCTTCCTTATGCATCAGCGTCTTATTGATTGGATTGAATCCAACCTGCGGGTTACCCAGGGTAATCGCCAGGGCCAGCCATTCAAACTACTCCCTTGGGAGAAAAGGGTACTCCGCGAAATTTACCGCACTGGCCGGGTGGAAACAGGCGTCTCAGTTGCCCGGAGTAATGGGAAAACAACACTGGTTAGCGCCATCGCGGCAGCCGCAGTTTGTCCGGGCGGGCCGCTGGCCGTGCCTCGTAGCGAGTCGCTGGTTGTCGCGTCGGCACTCAACCAAAGCCGCGTCGCATTCGCGCACATAAAAGCGTTTGTCGAGTCGGCCGGCCACGACATTAGCAAACGCAAAGTGTGGCTTGTAAACGATTCGACAAATAGCGTGCGGATTCAGTACAAGCCGACTGGTACTGGCGTTAGCTGCCTGAGTAGTGACCCGCGCAGAATGCACGGCCACGGTGCCAGTAGCCTAGTGATTTGCGACGAACCCGCGCAGTGGAGTACACATCACAGGGACAGAATGATCGCGGCATTAAGAACGGGATTGGGAAAGCAATCGGGCAGTAAGTTAATCTGTATTGGCACGGCTGCCAGTGAAACCGGCCATTGGTATAACGAGCTATTACAGACGGACGACAGGAGACGCAAAGGCATCAATTATACCGTCCCGATGGACGTGGATGAGGCGGAGTTGTTGAATGAAGAATACTACAAAATGGCCAACCCTTCATTCGCCGCATTCCCCGCATTAAGGGATGCGATTAGGGCCGATGCAGCCTTGGCAGCTAAGGACCCGAAGGCGTTACAGGCGTTCCGTGCGTATCGCTTGAATCAGCCCATTTACGACACCATTCGACTGCATTTACTTGACGTCCAGGACTGGATTGCCTGTGCGGCCAATCCGCCGCCTCGGGCCGGTGAGTGTTTTTGGGCGGTGGACCTCGGGGCCAATAGAAGCGGCAGCGCTATTGTCGCGTGTTGGCCGCAAAATGGGCGCATGGAATGCCTGCTATGTTTCCCGGAAAAGCCGTCGCTATCCGAGCGGGAGGCACGCTGTGGCGCGCCCGAAGGTTTATTCACCCGCGCCCATAAGGCAGGTGAGATTGTGCTGGCTGGCAGTCGGAGTCCCGATATTGAATATCTAGTTGGACAGGCCGCTGATAGGTTTGGCCAACCCTCGGTTGTCGCGGCCGACAGGTGGGCTGATGCGGGCCTCGAACAGGCGTTTGAATACCACGGCCTGCGCTACGATCCGAGGTTTAGGGGAATGGGATGGAAAGATGGGTCTCAAGATATCAGTGCCGCCCGGTACCTCGCTGGAGACAGATTGATGCGCCCGGTTAGTACTCCGCTGTGGGCATGGTCCCTCGGCCGTACTGTTGTCGATACCAACCAGCTTCAAGGCAGCCGATTTGTCAAGAGTGAAGGTGATGATATCGCGATTGCCACCGCGCTAGCTTGTGGAGTATTGCGCAGGGAAGGCCCGGTATTGGCTGAGTCTAGCGGCCCTCAGTGGTTTGATATCTAGCATGGCTGGTAAGCGCGGCCGGGAAATATATAGCGACCCAAGATGGCTGAGGCTTCGCAATGCCGCCCGCGAACGTGCCGGCTGTTTGCACGGTACCAGCGCCGGAAAGTGCGAGCGCTGTGGCCGTCTGGCCCGGTTGGAAGTCCACCATATTAAACCACTTGAGTCGGGCGGGGAGGCCTTTCCGCCGCTGGATGGGCTTGAGGCGATTTGTCGCCCGTGCCATTTCGGCCAGCATCGTCGGGCGCGCAGTCAGCGCAGAAATGTCGCGCTAGCAAAGTCGCAAGCGGGCTGGGATATACTCGCTGGTTACCCTGGCCAGACTGACACTTAATCCAATAGACAAGTCGGGGTAAACGGTTTGGACCCGTTCGAGGCGTGCCCGTAGGGTCCCACGGGCCGAGGTAGGGAGGCCGCCGCACACCCCTATACAAGGACTTGGCCGGCCGGGTGCACGGCGATGTGGAAAGCTTTGGCCGGTTCCCTTGATAGTAGCAAAAAACGCGGCGAAGTCAAGCGGAATATCACAGCACATTAGCTGGCAAATGCTCCGCACAATGGCTATCTGCAAGAGCTGGCTTGTCACACCCCGGCCATGCGCACCATTCCCCGGTATTCTCGGTGATTCGATCCCAGCACGACTCGCAATATCCATGGCGCCCGGCCGCTGGAGTTTCCCAGCACGTACGCCACCTGCAACGCGGACCACGTGGTACCTTGGCACGCCTTGGCAAGGGTTGGCTTTCACCCTTGCTTGCCTTGGCAGCCAATTGGCTGACTCGCCCAATCATGGCCGACATCTCGCCTTCACTCATGCCTGAATACGTGTTGTGTTTCAGCGCGTACAGATGGCCTTGGTAGTCCCACCAAGCCTCAAGCGCACTCGAATCACCGGCAGCCAATGCAGCCTCCCACGGCCGGTACTGGCCGCCACGACGTGCCAGGTACTTGATGAATCGTTGCTTGTGCCGGCCCCAAGTATTCCTGCCGACACCCAGTAATTCGTAGGGCTTCACGTGCCCGCGCCAGCGCGTGTCAGCGCCACGCTTGCCGGCCTTGCTTTGGTGCGCACGAAAGGCCAAATCGCCCGGATCGTCGGGTGCATCGGCCCATTCGTTTGTTGTGGTATTATGCATAAGAGCACCAAACACATTCGGTAAGTGACAGGTGACAAACGGGGCCGGGCGGCTGGGGGGCTGTCCGGCCCATTCCTTTAGCGCAGGCGGCCAATAGTCGCGGCTGCAATATTGGCCTCAGTCAAACCAGCCTCATCGGCGGCCTTTAGCGCGTCGGCCAGAATATCCGGGTTGAGTCCCTTGAAGACGCGGTACTGCCGCACGGCAAACTTTGCCGCGTGCCGGTAGGTGCACCCTCGGCCAAGGCTTGCCTTGACCAAGGCCAGAAGTCCTAGCGCCTCGGTGTGTGCCGGAGGGTTGCTGGTGTTGATAAGCATGGCACGCATACTACCGACTGGCCTACCACATATCAACTCTGGCTATTCGCCCTATCTTCGCCTTGGCCCAAGAAACCACAACAGGTTGCGTCTATCACTAGGCAACAATACAACACGTGCTGCGTTAGTATTTCTTCGCTTCGGGCTGGATTTGCCCTCTACGGGCTTCGAGGGCAATAGGTGACTGAGGTACTAGTCGGCTATTCCGTGCCCGTCAGCGCCATTCTCAGCCCACCATTGCCTAGTGATAGAAATGGTGCAATGGCACTTGGACATGTAACCTGTGCTATAGAAATGGTGCAATGGCACTTGGTGCAATGGCACTTGGTGCAATGGCCTTATATAAGGCTTGCATGGGTGTTTGGACCTGGGTAGCGGGGGGCCAGGGGGGGCGGCTGCCCCCCCTTCCCACGTGCCTGCCTGCTCTGCTAGTCAAACCGGTGTGCGCCAGACCAGTACATAGGTCCATGTCAAACCGCCGTGCTGGCGCACACCGGTTTGACTCCTAGACAGGACGAACCCGAATTTTGCGAAGTAAGCCAATTGGCTGCCTCGGCAAGCCTTGGCACGGTACCGCGCCAGTCCGAGGCGTGCCAAGCGTACAAGTCAGATTTCGCCTCTACGGGCTTCGAGGGCAAAAGCGGACTAGGGTGCTACCTGCACTTGTCGGACGCGTCAGCGCCAGTCTCAGCCAAATAACTGCCCCATTCGTCCATGACGACCCGCCGCCTCTCCAGCATGGTGCTACGTGCATAGGCGCGTTCCACGGCGTCTCCCACGGCGTGCGCCAGTGAGGCCTCGGCCAATTCGCGGGGCTTGCCGGTGTCGCCGCACCAGTCGCGGAAGGCGCTGCGCAAACCATGGACTGTGCCAGCGCATCCTAACCGCTTCCACGTCCGCCAGAGTCCGTCGCGAGACAGCGGGCCTCCACGGCCCTTGAATACCAAGCCCGTGCCACCCGACGCCATGCGGGCCTCGTCCAGCACGGCCAAGGCCGCATCGGACAGCGGCACGGTGTGGGTTTCACCGGCCTTCATGCGACTTGCCGGAATCGTCCAAGTGGCAGTCTCCATATCAATCTCGGCCCAGTCCGCGCCCACAGCCTCGCCCAGTCTGACAGCCGTCAGGGCAATGAAGCGCAGCGCCAGCGCGGTACCGGCCCGGCTGCCCTCCAGCGTCCGCATGGCGTCGGGCAGTTCGCGGTACGGGATAGCAGCGTGATGCTGCGTGCCACCCTTGCCGTTCCGCTTGGGGAGCGCTGCCCGTAGCGCGCCATCAACCGGGTTGGCGGGTATCAGGCCCCGGCCCACGGCCTTGTCCATGGTGGCCGAGATCCGCGCCAGCATATCGGTAGCTACCTTGGCATGGGCAGTCCAATAGGCGCTGCCGTCACAGCGGCCCTTGCCGCAATTGCAGGGTGTCTCGAATACGGCCAGCACGTCAGCGCGGGTGACGGCTGCCACGGGCTTGCCGGCCAGCGCAGGAATCACGGCCAAGCGGGACTCCCACTGTCGGCGGGTATCGGTGGGATTCTTGGCGGCTGCGGCCCGTTCCGCCAGCACGTCTCGGTACACGGATTCAAACGTCACGGGTGGGGTGGCGGGCAGGACGGCCCGCTTGCGCGGGGCTGGCGGTGCGTCGGGGAATGCGTTGTCCTCGGCCTTGGCCAGCACCTTGGCCGCCTTGTTGCGGAATGCCACCCGCTTAGCCTCGGCCAACGATACGTAATCGAGGCTGCCGAGTCCGCGATCTACGCTGCGGTTTCCGTACCAGAGTCGCTGTACCCAGGCGCCGGTACCGGACGGGCTGACCAGCAGCCGCAGGCCATGGACGCCGGGCCCAAGTCCGTAGGCGCGCTGTTTCGGGCCTGGCACGCACAGTTCGCGGCAGGCCGACATGGTTGTGGGAGGGGTGCGCTTTCGAGTAGCCATTCTGGATACCTCCAATGTTCATTACCATGGTACCACACCTAGGCAAGTGCCTGTCAACGCGGAATCCGGCCAAATCAGGGTACCGGTAACCTATTGATAGATAGGAATGTATGGGAATACAGCGGGAAACGGTGGGAAACTATGTCAATTGGCCCCATCCGCCTATGGATATCACGCGGCGCATGGAGCGCCACTACCGCGGGCCGGACCGTGTCATCGAAGGATTCCCACAACCGCACGGCTATGCGGGTCCATTCCCGTCGGAGCAGCACGTCCGCATTCGTCAAAACTATGCGGCCATGATCGAGAACATCGACGGCTGGCTGGGAACGTTCCAAGACCGGCTACGCGAGCGAGGTGATTTCGAAGACACGGTAGTGGTCTATTCGAGCGACCACGGCGAAATGCTTGGCGACCGGAGTCTCTGGGGCAAGAGCCTCCCGTTCCAAGCTTCGGTCGGCGTGCCGCTGATCATGGCGGGTCCCGGGATTGCACGAGGCGTCCGTAGCGATGCGCTGGTGAGCCTGATGGACCTTGCCGCAACCTTCATCGACTCTGCGGGGCTGCCCGTCCCCGACGAGATGGAGAGCCGCTCCCTCCTCCCGCTGCTCGACCGGGGCACAGGAGAGCATCGTGACCATGTGCGGTCCGCCCTGAAGGCCGGGAAGGCACACGCCGGGCGCTTTCGGGTCGTGCAGGACCGGCGCTACAAGCTCGTGGAGGGCTTCTTCGAAACGAAGGCGCTCTACGATCGGGAGGCGGATCCGTTCGAGACCGAGAACATCGCGGATCGCAAATCCCGAGAGGTTGACCGGCTGACGAGACTCTTCGCGGACGTGTAGCAGGGGCTCGCTGGACTCCGTGCCGAGAGTCGACAGATCGGAAACGCTTGGGTACACTAAGGTCGGTGAGGGCGGGACGCGTCTTCGTGAGTTCCTACCGAATCGTCACGCTATTTGCCCTCGCCTTGGTGGGATCGGCGCAGACTCCCGCAGGTTCGCAAGGCGATCAGCTCGACACCCGTACGAACCAGGAAGTGCGTCGGCGCGACCGACCGGAACTCGCTCAGATCCGGCTCGCCGTTCAGGCATTCCGTCGGATCACAACCCAAGCAAACCTGCGGCCCGGGCAGCAGACGGACCAACCTGTCGCGGTCGCGAGCGGCAGCCGTGCGCATTCCTGGCATGGGAGGGTGTTTGAGTACTTCCGCAACGACATCCTCGATGCGGTCCCGCACGAGGTGGTCCAGCGGGGCGGGGAACGCAATCTACGCCGCCGGAACCAATTCGGCTTCACCGTCAACGGTCCCGTGGTAGTACCGCGCCTGTACAACGGCAGGGGATCCTCCTATTTCACCTTCTCGTACGAGGGCACGCGCGAACGGGTCGGCCGCTCGTATCTATACACGATGCCGACCGCCCAGCAACGGCTCGCCGACTTCTCCGATCTGGTCAATCGGGCCGGCAGGCCGCTGACCATCTATGATCCGGCATCGACCAGGCGCAATCCCAATTTCGAGCCTTCGCGGAAGGTAACCCGGTCGAACCTCGAGTACGTCCGCGATCCGTTCCCCGGCAACCAGATTCCCGCCAACGCCCTGGACCGGGTTGCCCACGCGGCCACCCGGGATTACCCGCTGCCGAATACTAACGTGGGACCGTTCCTTCGCAACAACTACTGGACGAACCCGTCCGAGCGCAACACTCCTGACGGCTTCATTTTGCGGCTGGATCACAATCTCGGCAACACCCAGAAGATCGACGTTTCCGCAAACTCTTCGAACGGCTTCTCGGACACGCCGGACCTGCTCCCGACTGTCGCCAATCCGGGGCGGCCAGACCGTATGTTCAGGACCAGGACCATTTCGGTCTCCGACACGGTAAATCCCACGCCGAATCTCACCTACAACGGCCGGCTCCGAGCGAACCTGCAGGTCGTGGACACGCTATCGCTGGCCCCGACCGAGGACTTCCCCAAGGCGGTCGGGCTGGCGGGGGTCGCTGGATCGGTCTTCCCGACGCTCCGTTTCCAAGGCTACCTCGGGATGGGATCTTCTTCGCAGTCGTACCTCAGAAACGCCTTGGCCGACTACAGGTTCGACAACTCCCTGGTAGTTCGCAGGGGAGACCACACCTGGACCGTAGCGAGCGATGCCGTGCTGGTTCATTGGAACACGCTCGAGCTGGACGCTCCGTCGGGAGCCTATTCGTTCAACGATCGCATCACCGGCCTGCCCGGGATCACCAACACGGGCGACGGCTTCGCGACGTTCCTGCTCGGCCAGGCATGGCGGGCCGAGGCGACCGACCAGCCCCACCCAGTCTATCTCCGTCGGAGCGGTTTCGAGAATTCCGTCGCGGACCAGTGGCAAGTGAGCCCGAGTCTAACGGTTTCAATGCGAATGGTGTTGACCGCGGAGAGCCCGCGTTTCGAGAAGTATGACCGCCAGTCGTCGTTCGATCCGCTAGCGCGAAACCCAGCCACCGGAACCAGCGGTGCACTGGTCTTCGCTGGCCGTGACGGCTTGGATGGAGCGTTCCAGCCATACCGGGTACGGGTCGAGCCTCGGCTCGCCGTCTCCTGGAGCCCGACCGAGGCACGGGATACCGTGGTTCGGGGCACACTGTATCGTACGTACAGCACCGTCGGCCTACGGACGGGACCGTTCGGGACGCAGGGCTTCTCGGGACGGCGGTTCCCCGTCTCTCCGAACAGGCAGCTGGTTCCTGCAGTCAAACTGGACAACGGCTTCCCGACGCTGCTGCATTCTTTGCCGGACCTGCGCGCCGATTTCGCGAACAATTCAGACGTGGACATGATTCCGCGAACCGATGCGCAACCGACGTACAACCAGGCCAGTCTCGAGGTTGAGTACGGGCTCGCGCAGGGCCTGACCTTGCGTGCCCGCGGCCGCACGATTCAAGGCAGGGATCTCTTGATCGGCGGGCATCTGGCCGGTGTCAACGCGATTCCCGTTACGGCTCTGGCCTACCGCGACCGACTCTATGACGAAACGTTCCGGCGTTCCCTCCGCCCTTTTCCGCACGTGCAGCAGATCCGGACGAATTACCAGTACCCGGGAGGCAAGTACCGCTACGACGAAGGCAGGGTGAACGTGCAGAAGCGAACCGGGGACGGTCTCAGCTTCGACTTGGAATACTCGTACAGGAAACGGTGGGACGATTACTCAGGTCCGGGGATCCAGGACCGAAGTGAACGCGGGAGCGCTTGGGGCCTCTCCCGGGGATTCCGTCCGCAGCGCCTTTCCCTTTCGTACACGTATGAACTGCCCATGGGCCCGGGAAAGGCCGTCCTGGCGCGGCGCGGCATCTGGACGAAGTTCGTCTCGGACTGGTCCGTCAGCGGATTCACCTCGTGGCTGAGCGGTGATCCGATTACGCTCGAGCCTCTATTCAACAACACGGGAGGGATTGTTCCGTACCTGCGCGTAGATGCTGTTCCCGGCGTGGACCCGCACGTGGCCAAACCTGGCCCCGAACGGTGGTTCAACCCCGAAGCATTCGTGGATCCTGCCGACTTCACCCTCGGCAACGTTCCAAGGACGCACTCTACGCTGCGGAATCCGAACTACAGCAATCACGACATCGCCATCACCAAGCGAGTTGTGATCTCCCAGGAGCAGAGCGTCGAGGTTCTGGTCCAGAGCTTCAATTTCGTCAACCAAGGCAACTGGACCGATCCGGACACCGAGATAGGTCCGGATCACGCCCGCAATGCCAACGCCGGCCGGATCATTGGCTCTCGCGGGGGGAGAGTCCTCCAACTCGGACTTCGGTATCACTTCTAGCCCATGCGAGCGGCCGCCCTCACAGTGCTCGCGGTATTGGCCGCTACGGGATCGCGGGCTGAGGGATTCAAGACGCCCGTTTGGGGCGACAGCGTGGCCGACAGCTTCGACTTTGAGGTTGCGATCGATGGGGAGCCCGTCTCCGTGGCCTCGGTCCAGACTCCTGACGACCATCTCATCCTGCTGCTGGTTCTGGATACGGTGAAGTACCCGGACCGGGCTGACGCGGCACAGGAGGCCTTGGTCGCAAAGCTGACCGAACTGGGGCCGAACTACTACGTCGGCGTCCTGACAGCGCAGGACGGGCTCGTAGTCCGACAGGACCCGATTCGTAGCAGGCCAAGGCTCAGGGAGAGACTCGAGTCGATCGATATCCGCGGGGTGCCCGGCCTCTTGGACGTAGTGGTCGAGGTCTCGCAGGTGGCTGACGCAACCTTGAACGCGGCGGACGTTCGTCTGGCAGTACTGTTCCTGACAGATGGGGAGATCGAGGACTACCGAGGCGATTACACGATTCCCGTGGTCAATCCCAGCGACCGTAGTGACTTGAGCCGCCGGTTCGGTGGGCAGCTCATCCTCGAGCGGATCCGTACGGTCGTGGACGCGCTCGAATCGGCCCAAGCACCGCTGTTCTTCATTCATCTCGCACGCCGGTACGACGATCTCAACGAGGTGTACCAGAACGGAATTAGCGAGTTTGCGCGGGTGACGGGCGGCCAGGCTCTCTTTGCACAGGGCCTGCAGGAGATTCCGGCACAGGTGGGGCAGATCCTGGACGAGATCGCCGCCCACTCGGTGCTGAAGTTGGACGTGGACTGCGAGGGCCCGGTGCGGCTGCAGGTGACGTCGAGCGGCGTGGGCACGCGACACCGGGCTTCTTTCCGGTGCCCCTGAATCGCGATTTCAGGGTCGCTCTGGTGCGCTCGGAAGGTCGTGGCGTGGCTGCCACATACACTGGTTCCCGATGAGGAACATCTCGATACAGGTTCGAATTGCCGCAGGACTGCTTGCGGTTCTGGCGGCCGGCGCGACCGCGCTGGCGCAGCGGCCCGGTCAGGGCAGGGAAGACCGTCTGCCCCCCGGGATTCGAAAGCACGCGAACCTCGTCTACGCCACCATCGGCGAGAGGGAACTACGCGTCGACGTGTACGCCCCCGTCATCAAACCCGAAACACCGATCCCGGCTATTGTGTGGGTGCACGGAGGGGGCTGGCGAGGAGGCACCAAGGAAGGCATCGGAAGGCCCGCCCCAATCCTTGCGAAGGGTTACGGTCTGGTATCGGTCGAGTACCGCCTCAGCGGGGAAGCGATCTTTCCTGCAGCGATCGCCGACGTGAAGGCGGCGATGCGATGGGTACGTTCCAACGCGTCACGGTTCGGCTTCGATCCGTCGCGCCTCGGGGCGTGGGGCTCGTCGGCCGGCGGCCACTTGGCCGCCCTTTTGGGTACCGCCCACGAAGTCTCGGAATGGGACGACATGCACAAGGCGAACGCGGGCGTGTCGTCGAGGCCGGACGCCGTGTGCAATTGGTTCGGACCGACCGACTTCCTGCGCATGAACGACTTCCCGGGGCGGATTGACCACGACGCTGCGGACTCGCCCGAGTCGCGCTTCATCGGCGCGCCGATCCAGGAGAATCCGGAGAAAGCGCAGCGAGCAAACCCAATTCGCTACGTGACGCCGGACGACCCGCCAACTCTGCATATGCATGGCGAGCTGGACCAGTCCGTCCCTTACAACCAGAGCGAGCTGCTCCACGCGGCAATGCGGGAAGCCGGGCTCGACACTGCGCTGCACATGGTCAAGGGTGCGGATCACGGGTTTCGCAACATGCAGGGGGACACGCCCGAGACCCTCATCGACAGGGTCGAGCAGTTCTTCGGCCGCACGCTGGGCGAGCCCTGAGTAGCCTGCTCCCCCTCATCTCGGCCTGTTGGAAGCGACCAGTCCGAACGGTTGCGATGCCCGCTGCGTCACGTGGGCCTCGGGCGGCCGTGGCGGCGAAACCTCTCGTCGCTGCGGGCGAATTCTCAGTACCCGCTACCTGAGCCCGTCCCCTTAGGAGGTGATTCACGCGTTCACGACCTAGAACGCAGCCTCGCTTCCAGTTCGGCCAGCCGGGCTTCCGTCTCAAGCCGAAGACGTGCTTCTTTGTCGGCCCGTGCCCTCTCCTGCTCGGCCAAGTCTTCCGCCCTTTCGACCCGCGCTTCCTCCCTTTTGACCCGCGCTTCCGCCCGTTCGGCCCGCGTCGTTTCGAGTGCGGCCTTCTTCTCGGCCCGCTCGGCTCGTTCCTCCGCCTCTCGGCGACCCGTTTCTGACTCTTCTGGGGATAGCAGGTTAACCCCTGTCCGAGCGTCCCGCATTCGAAGGTGTCGCTGCTCGTCCACCCAAATCTCGAGTCCCAGCAGCCGGCTCCGCACCGCCAAGGGCTCTAGCCCCGGGAGGCGCTCGTACCGATTCCAGCTCAGCCGGTAGCCCTGCAGCGGAGGATTCATCAGAGACCCCGACGGGTCGAACAGGAAATACTCCCGCACTCCCAGGCTTGCATAGATGGCCTGCTTGCGCTCCAAGTCCCGCTTGACCGTTGAAACGGACAGCACTTCCAGTATGAAGTCGGGGGCCTTGCCCTCGATCCAGGTCTTGTAGGTCTTTCGGTCTTTCTGCGGCACTTCGAAGGCCACCAAGATGTCCGGTGAAACGGACATCTTGCTGTTGTTGGGGTCGTAGTAGACGAAGATGTTGCCGCTGACATAGACCTCAGGGCGCGACTTGAAGTGAGTGGTGAGGAAGTGCCTCGCGTTGAACAGCGCCCGGGCTTGGAAGTCCGTCTCGGACATGGCCACGCCGTCCGAGGACGGGTACTCGAGTTCTTCCAAGTCGTCGATCGTCTCAAGTTCCAGCTCGTCTGCCGTGCCCAGGACGGATTCTTCGACCTTGCCGGGGTCCACTGTTTCGGTTGGGGGCTGCAAGGGCGCGGTCATTCGCAACGAGCTTCTAGCTTCCCGCGCAGCTTAGCACGCACCCTGGAGAATCCGACTCGGTTGCGGGCCTCGCAAGGGTGGGACGAGCCAGCGAACTCTGAGTTGCCGTCCGCCGGGACACGGAAAGACCGGCGTTCGGTCTCGATTCGCGGGCGCTTGGACAGGACCGCTCGTCCGTGTACCGTTCACGGGGCGGTTTCGTCCTCGATGAAGGACCGCTCAGGATTGGCTCGACGGCCGGCGGGCCACGGGGGAACGCTCCCGGCGATCGATCGCGCCTGAGACCAGGCAGGGCTCAGCGCGTCTCGATGAAGATCCCCGTCCGGCTGGCGTAGTCGTCCCACTCGGAGGCGAGTCGCCGTACGATTCCCGGGTTTTGGCGTGCGACGTCGGTCGTCTCGCTGCGGTCGTTCTTCAGGTTGTACAGCTCCCAACGGATCTCGTGTGGCATGCGTTTCCCCCAGACGGCTTTCCAGTCGCCGTGGATGACACCCCTGGCCGCTTGATGCTCGAAGTACAGGGTCCGGCTTGGCAGTCTCTCTCCGTTGAAGGCGGGCATGAGGTTCACGCCCTCCTCGGCTAGGACGTTGCTCCCTGCGAAGTCTGACGGGTATTCGGCCCCTGCCGCGGCCCGGAGGGTCGGCATCACGTCGATGATGTGGCCACGCTCGCGCACCCACTTGCCGGTGTCGTTGATCCCCGTCGGCCAGTGAACGATGAATGGGGTGTTGGAGCCGCCCTCGTGGGTGAAGTGCTTGTATAGCCGGAACGGCGTGTTGCCCAGGTTCGCCCAGCCGCTTCCGTACGAGTGATACGTGCCGGGGCCGCCCATCTTCCGCAGTTCGTCGCCGGTGTGGAGGATCGTGAAACCCTGTCTGCTCCTCCGGTCGAAGCCGTACGGGCCCCACTCGTAGCAAGCTCCGTTATCGCTGAGCAGCATGACCAGCGTGTTGTCGAACTCGTCGGTAGCCTTCAGGTGCGCGATGATCTCGCCGATACCGCGGTCGACGTGCTCGACCATAGCGGCGAAGAGGGCCATCCGCCGGGCCAGATCCCTCTGCCGCGGCTCGTCGATTGAGCTCCAGGCAGGGTTCGGCTTGCCGGGGAACCCATTCGCGATGTCGTCGCGGTCGACCGGGACCAGGGAGCGCTCTGTGAAGGTCCAGCGGTCCCCGTCAATCAGGCCGATCCGCTTCATCCGGTCGAAGCGCTCTTTCCGCAGCACATCCCAGCCACGCAGGTAGCGTTCGAAGTACTTGTCCGCGCTCTCGGCAGGCGCCTGCACGGGGAAATGCGGCGAGGAATGCCCGAGAAACACGAACCAGGGCTTGTCGCGCTTCTGGCCCTGCTTGATGAACTCGAGTGCGTACGCACTGAAGACGTCGGTCGCGTAAAACTCACCTTCGGGCGGGTCAATCTCCTTCTTTCGTCCCGCCGGCATCCGCTGGTAATAGTCCGCGTCCCACTGGTCGTGCGAATGGTCGAACGCGTAGCCGTAGAACTCTTCGAAGCCTCGGCTCGTGGGCCCTGTCTCGTTATGCAAGTGCCACTTGCCCACGTAGTAGCAGCTGTAGCCTGATTGGCCCAGTACCTCCCCAAGCGTGACGCAGCGATCGTTGAGACGCCCGTAATATGCGGGTCCTCGGGTGGGGTGCGGCTCCCGAGTGGTGAAGCTCGCGATGCCGGTCTGCGGGGGATAGAGGCCGGTCATCAGGGCCGCTCGGCTCGGGCAGCAGCGGGCCGAGTTGTAGAACGACTCGAAGCGGACGCCGCCTTCAGCGAGGGCGTCGATGTTCGGCGTGTCGATCTCGCCGCCGTAGCAGCCCAGATCCGAGTAGCCGAGATCGTCTAGGAGGATGACGAGGATGTTCGGCTTGTCGGCTGCAAGGAGCAGAGGCAAGGCGCCAATCAGGAGCCCGAGAATCACAGCTGGGCGGGTCATGGGGAAACGTGCGAAGGTCCGCTCGGCAGATCACTCCGCAGAGACTTCCATCGGAGCATATCAGCTTACGTCGACCCGGCCGGACCGGCCAGCTCGAGGCAGCCCGGCATGACCGTCGCGACAGGGAATAGCGGGCCTTGAGGGCTCGTCGGGTGGAATTCCTCGATTGCAGTCAGCTGTCCGGCAGGATCTTCGAAAGGTCGCTGAGTCGTCCGGGCTCTTCCACAACCAGGAACTGTCCCATCATCCCGTTGTCTTCGTGTTCCATGATGTGGCAGTGGTACATGTACGGAACCTGAGGATCAGCGTATCGCTCGAAGGGCATGATGATCCGAACTAGATCCCCCTGAGGCACTAGGACTGTGTCTTTCCAGCCGAGTTCGGCGGCGGTGGGCGGTTCGCCGTTGCGATCGAGGATTTGAAACTGGACTAGGTGTACGTGGAACGGGTGAGGTTGGCCGCCGCGATTGGTCACTTCCCAAATCTCGATGTCGCCCAATCGCACGACCTCATCGATTCTCGCCATATCCATGAGCTTTCCGTTGATGGGCGGCCCCAACGGTCCGCCGCCTCGACCACGCCCGCCGCCACGTCCACCCCCTCGTCCGCCCTGTATAGGGCCTCCCAACACGATGGGCCGCGTCGTGGCGGCGTCTGCGGCATCGATGCGGGGAATGGAGTTCAGGCGCTCGGGCAGGGCGTGAGGTGCGCGACTTGCCGGCTGGGGGACGATCTTCACAAAGTTCAGGTTGCCGGTCCCGATTCCCCCGAGGAATGCCCCGACCGTATCCAGCAATCCGGCTTCCGGATAGCTTTTCAATACCGCTTCCGCGCCATCGCTGAAGTCAACCAGAATCTCGGCCCGCTCGCCCGGAGCGAGGATCACGCGGTTCGTTCGGAGGGGCGTCTCAAGAAAGCCGCCATCCGTGGCGATCTGATGGAACGCGCGGTCGTCGTCAAAACCGATGTAGTAGATTCGCGCATTCGATCCGTTTAGCAGTCTGAATCGAATGCGACGGGACTCAACGTGCAGAAACGGACTCCAGGTCCCATTGATCAGAATGGTGTCTCCGTAGACGGCACCCTGGTTGACAGCAAACCGGAACGCACCGTCTTCGTCAAACCGTCGGTCCTGGATCACGAGCGGAATGTCGTCGACGCCGTAGGTCTTGGGCAGATCCAGCGCATCACTGTTGTCGTCATCGATCCACATGAGACCGCTGACTCCCCGATAGACCTGACGCCCCGTGCTGCCATGCGGATGCGGGTGGTACCACAGCGGCGCGGCCTGTTGGTGGACCCGGAAGCTGGCAGTCCACGATTCTCCGGGATTGATCTTCTGATGTGGTGTGCCGTCCATGCGAGCGGGAACGTGCATTCCGTGCCAGTGCATCGTCGTCATTTCATCCAGATTGTTCTGGACGACCAGGTCGACGTCCTCGCCCCGTCGCAGTCGCACCGTCGGTCCCAGGAACGGGCCGTTCACGCCAGTTGTTGGCGTACGCTTGTCAGGCAGGAACTCTCGGCTCCCTTCGGCAACGGTCAGGTGGAATTGCCGACGTCCGTCCACCACCGCTCCGAATATCTGATCGGGGACCTGCAGTTTGTTCTCGAACGCCAAGCCCCCGTTTGTGACTCGGATGAACACGAGCCAGTAGCAGGCGAGACCCGAGAGCAAGGCAGTGGCCAACAGGCCGAGCGCGATCCGCTTCAACCGCTTGGACTTGGTCGCCTGGGCTCGCTGTGCGGACTTGGGTTGCACTGGAGTCCCAGTCACTGCATCCCAAGAAACGCCGTCTCGTTTCAATGCTGTTCTCGTCCCGCGTTAGTGCCGCTATGCGATTGAGCCGCCACTGGCCCTACGGAAGCTGCGTATTCTTAACTGACGGCACGCCTAAATAACAGGTTTCCAGGTTAAGGAGATTCGTGAGATCGTTGCCCCCAACGGCACGCTTCTGTCCTTCGAGAGTCGAGATGCGGTGGGTTCCTCAGGCTGGCAGATGCTCTCAGTCTATTTTTTCGGGATGTTGCATCGCTTGGGCGTGGTTGCTGGCCGGCTCACAGCCTGCATCCTGTCGGCATCCGTCATTTCAGCGGCAGCGGATTCTGTCCGGCCGGTCGTCCGGCTGGACCTTGGGCCCGCCGGTTCGGCGGTTGAGAACGGGTTCCAGAGAATACCCGCCTCGCAGTCCTATCAGACCGGACGGGGATACGGATGGGTGAGCGAGGGTCCTCGCGAATTCGATGTCCCGAAACCGGAGGCCAATCTTGCTGCCGGTGCCAACAGGATCCAGTGGATGTTGAGTGAATCGGCACGCGCTGGAACGTCTCGGTAACCGTAGTGAAGACTCGCCTTACGGCAGAGCGTTCGGGCTGAATCCTGAAAGCCTGGAGGGTCCAGGCAGAATCCTTCCCGGACGACCACGAAAAGGACGGGAGTGGGGTCCATCAAGAAAAAAGTAGCAAGTGACAGCTACGCTGGCCGAATCACCGATCAAGTGCGCTCCGCCCCGTGAAGCGGGGCCGACAGTCCTCCGTTTAGGACACTATAGTCCCCATTGCAGCGATCGATGCGCAGTGAGTAGATCACGGGCAGATCACTGTAGGGAGGGTCCGAATGCGGAAGGTTCGCTATAGCTGCCCGGTCTTGGCCTGGCGCGTCTGTCCCGCGCGGGTGAATGACTCGACTAAGGAGCCTAGCGCATCGATAGCCGCCGCCTGGACGCGGTAGTCGAGTTTTCCGGCGGCCAACTCGCCCGTGGCAGCGACGACGGCCGTGACCGGGCGCGTTATCGTGTGCGGTGCAAGGGGGATGGGCCGTGTCCCCGGCGATAGCGTAGGCCGGACGATGCGTTTCGTGGCAGCGGGCATGGCTGTGTTGGTCAAATCGCCAACGAGGGCAACTTGTAGAGGTCGTTATCGGTGCCGGCAACGATCATGAGCGCCCTCAGGCTCTCAACAGCTGCATGGCTTGGCGAATGGACAAGGTCTCGATTCCTCCGAAGCGCGTGAAGTCGGTGCCGGGCTCGGTGATCAGGAAGCGAATGTGATGAGCCAGCATGGTCGCCGCGATATTGGCGTCGTGGATGCGTTTGCCGCTTACTTTGAGCTGCAGGACCAGTTCGCGGAGGTGCTGGGCAACTGGCTCTGCTTCGTCCACGAAGATCGTGAACTCTGAGAATCGCTCTACATTTCTGACCGCATCGGGAGCTTCCAGTCCGAGACCGTTCGAATTCGCCGGCCTTGTTGCCACAGAGAGATACTCGCGCAAGACCTGGCCACTCACAGCAAGATGGAACCCACCGGAACTTGCCCCTGTTATGAGCCTCTGTGCCTCCTCATGGAACGGCCTCAACCCGTCAGTCGCATGCAGGAGCACGTTGGTGTCCAGGAAGAGAGTTTCACCGACCGCCGCTTCCATAGATCTCGTCCCTGGTCCAGGAGTGCTCGCATCCGACCTTGACCGTCACGATGTCCAGGCTGCGTTCGGCTACCTCGGGCGGCGCCATTCGAGCAGCTCGTTCCAAGATGGCGTGTAGCTCACCTTGCAGCGAGCGGTGGTGGCACCGGGCAAGCCGCTTTAGGGAACTCAGGGTCCGCGGTGCTATATCCCGAATGTGGACAGAACTCATACCAGTATTATTTTAATACCTCGGCAGTCTTGGCACAGATGGATCCGCCGCTAGCGAAGAGACCGGGGATTCTTGTCGTGCCCTCTTCCTGCTGTGCGAGCGACTGCGCAACCTGAGCTTCGCATTGGGCGGTGCCCGTCGGGTCCGCGGGAGTGCCATCGGCGCATATCGTGTACACCGTATGGAGGTCGCCGAAATGGGGTCTCCTAGACCCGAGAGCGAGGCAGTGGCCAGCAGTCCGAGCGCGATCCGCTTCAACCGCCTGAACTTGGCCGCCTGGACCCGCTCTGCGGACTCGGGTTGCACTGGAGTCCCAGTCGCTGCATCCGAAGAAACGCCGCCTCGTCTCAATGCTGTTCTCGTTCCGCGTTAGTGCCGCTATGTGATTGAGCCGCCACTGGCCCTGCGAAAGCTGCGTATTCTTAACTGACGGCACGCCTACATGGCAGGTTTGCGAGTCCACGAGAATCGTGAGATCGTTTCTCTCAACGGCATGCTTCTGTCCCTTGAGAGCCGAGATGCGGTGGGTGCGTCACGCTGGCGGATGCTCCCATCCTCTCTTCCCGCGAAGTTGCATCGACTATGCGAGGGTGCTGGTCGCGTTACAGCCTGCATCCTATCCGCATCCGTCATTTCGGCGGCAGCGGATTCCGTCCGGCCGGTCGTCCGGCTGGACCTTGGACCTGCCGGCTCGGCGGTTGAGGAAGGGTTCGAGAGACTACCCGCCTCACTGTCCTACCGGGCCGAACGGGGCTACGGATGGGCGAGCGAGGGCCAAGTCGAATTCGATGTTCCGAGACCGGATGTCAATCCGGAATGGCTTGGCCCGGCCGGCCAGCTGGTTCCGCAGGACTACGTGGCCTACAAGGAGTACAGTGCCCTGACTCGGGACGGAGTCGCGTCGTCCGAGGACCTGAGGCTGCGGATCGACCTTCCTGACGGCCGCTATTCCGTGCGACTCGTACTGGGCCGGCTGGATCGCGCCGTGTGCTCGATGCAGGTGTCGCTGAACGGCGAACGGGTTGCAACCGATGTAAACGCGAGGCATTTCGCCCGGCGGGGCCTTCCCGACATGCTTTACGGTTTTCCACGCAGGATACGTCGGGATGTGGACGTCCGGGACGGGGTACTGGAGATCAGGATCCACGGCGACGATTCCGGATTTCACCAGCGGTTCCTGCGGGAGTTCCAGCGGCCCGCGCCGGTCAGCTATCTGGCGGGAGTGCCGACCCGGAACGGGAAGCCTCCCAGACCCGACCCGAGTGCCTGGGGGAGGGTCGATCCACGGACTGGCAGGCCGGGCGGCAACGTGTGGGTCTACGAGGACATTGGATGTCCCTTCACCGAGAACGCCCTTGCTTCGGTCGAGATCCATCCATTCGAGAGGCCCCTCTTGGAGTGGTCGGACGGCCGGCTGTCCGCGTTGTCCGATGACGCGACGCTTCACGCCGGAGTCGAGCACTTCAACGGGGGGCGCTACGCCAATGCGGAGGAAGCGTTCCGTTCCGTGAATGACGGGTATGGGCGGGCGCTGGGACTCTTGTGGATTGTGGGCGCGACCGATTTCGAGGGGGAGCGTCGGCTCCTGCCCGAGGCAATCGAACTGCTCAAGGCCGCCGTCGTGCAGCGCCAAGCCAGCCGGCTCGCATCGGAACACTTGGAGCAGGCCCTCCGATTCGCGACAGCGCTACGCCGGTTCGACCATGCGGCTGAACGGCAGCGGACCTACGTCGAGTTGCTGCTGATCACCGGTGAGGTCGACTCGTTCGAGCCGGGCTACCCGCTGTTTCCGAAAGGAAGGCTCTATGCGGGTCGCGCACTCCACATGATTGACCCGCATCGGTGGGCGTTCGCATCCCATGCCGGTCGGCAGCTGTTGGAAGATCTGGCAGCCCGGGGGCACCGCAGCCGTTTCCTCGACTGGTACTTGGCTGAAGAGTGGTCCGACGACTACGCGGACTGGCAGTTCGAGGACTATTCGGGCTGGCGCCAGGGTGCGCCGGACTGGGCGGCCGAAGTGTTCGAGGCCTACAACCGAGAGCTCGACTTGGCCGAATGGTGGATCCGGCAGCGCCAGAGGGAGGATGGCTCCCTCGGCGGAGGATGGGGCGATGACGTGGAGATCTTGCGCGGCTTCGCGGCGTTCGCGGGCGCGAGCCTCGACGCGAGCCCACTCCTGCGGGACGGGATCCGCAAACTGGCTGACGGCGCGTGGTCCAGCGGCTCCGTAGACACCGAGGCGGGTTACTTCGCGGAAGTTGCCGATACGGAGCATTCCGGCGAATGGACGGCCGATCCTCTGAGCGCGATGATGCAGGCCGACTTCGGGAATCCGGTCTACATCGAGCGCGCCCTCAAGACCGCCAAGCTCATGCGGGACCTGTGGATGGAGGTGAACGCGAGGGGCTGGTACCTCATGCGATCCAACTTCCTCGGCGCGACCGATGTGGGCTCTCCGCCGACAGCCAGCGACTCGCGCATCAACACGCGCCCGGCCGCGCCGGCGCTGGCGGTCCTTCGATACAACTCCTTGCCGGCCATTGCCGACTTGATCGTGCGCTGGGCCGATTCGTGGCTGGCCGCGTCGCTTTCGGCGGAGCGGGGGAAGCCGCCCGGGGTGATTCCACAGGAGATTGCGTTCGCAGACGGCACGCTCGGCGGCGTGGGATCGCCCACTTGGTACCAAGCCGCCCATCCGCCTGGCACCGTCAACTACGACTGGGGCGGGATCGGCTCGTATCACGATGCGGTCGTCAACCTGCTGCTGACCGCCTTTCGCAGCACTTCCGACCGCAAGTATATGGAACCGATGGAACTCGAAGCGGAGTTCGTGCGAAACAATCTCCCCGAATCCGTCAAGGCCTCGCCGCACTATGGCCGCCCCGGACGGCCCCATCCGGACCTATGGAATGGGCTGCCCGAAGGCAGCGACAGCTGGGTGGCGGCGAAGCTTTCGTCTTGGCCTGCTTCCTGGGAACGGATGCAACGCGTGCTCCTCCCAGGGGACGGCACCGCGGCGCCAACGCTGAGGACACTTGGCGAAGCGGAGCGGATGGCGGCGGAGGAGAACGCGTACGCACGACAGCGGTGGCCCCACGTCACCACGGAAATGATCGCGACGGACCGCGTGTACTACCCGGGCCTGGGCAATGCCGTCCGCCTGTCAACGGGCATCGGACTGGTCGGGACGGGTCCGCTCGTGACATACACCGGACTGGGAAGGGAATTCGCGGCTGTCGTGCTGGCAGCGGACGCTCGGTCCCTGCGAGTCCAGCTGTTCAGCTTCCACCCCGAGCCGCGGTCAGCGGAGCTCGTGCCTTGGCTGCTGGACGTCGGACCGAACTACAAGGTGACCAGCGGGCTTGATAGCGACGTAGATGGCCACCCCGACCAGGCACCTGTGACGGTCCTGCGTCAGCTCGTACACCGGGGGCAGGGGTTTGCTGTGGAAGTGCCGTCGCGAACTGCGGTTGTGGTTGACATCCGTTACGAATCGGGAGAGCCCAGTCAGGCCCACGCGGCTGACTTGGCGCTTTCCCGGCAGGACATCGAGTTCGTGCCCGAATACCGAAGGGTCGACGTGACGGTTCACAATGTCGGCGCGGCGGCAGCCCGGGCATTCGACGTGGCCGTTTACCGTGGCGGAGAATTGGTTGGGCGCCGGACGGTACCGCACTTGCCTGCGCCTTCGTCCTTGGTTCCGTCAACGGTCCGGGTTGGATTCCCCTTCAGCCCGACCGAGGATGCCGGTCGATTCCGAGCCGTGTTGGACGAGGGCGGGCAGGTTCCGGAAATCACAGAGCGCAACAACAGCGCCCAGGCTGAACTCGCGACGCCCTCCGTTCCGAAGAGGCGGCACGCGCATCCGTGACGGTCGCTCGTGGGGGCGGCAAGCTACCGTACGTCGTACACGAGGCCGACCGTTCCGGTCTTCTCGTAAGTCCTCTGCTCGGTCAGCTTCAGCGCGATTTGCCCGGCCGGCTCGGCAATGAGCGGAATTCCTCCGCCAAGGATCGTCGGGATGATCGCGACCTCCACCGTGTCGACCAAACCCGCCCTCGCCAAGCTGCGGAATAGCGAGCCCCCGCCGAAGAGCCAGATGTCCTTGCCTTGTTCTTCTCGAAGGGACTGCACGACTTCCTTCCAGTCCACACCGACGATCGTGACGTTCTTGTAGTCGCTTTGTCGAAGCGTTCTCGAGAAGACGAATGTCCGCGAACCCGGCCGGGACTCGTCTCGCCCGCCGGTGACGTTGAACGTATGCCGTCCCATTAGATACGTGTCGAACTGCGCGAAGAGCTTGTCGAAGTCGATAGCGGGATCCACGGGGATCCAGTCGAATTCGCCGCCTGGTCCGGCGATGTATCCATCCAAGCTCATCGCACAGGAGTACCGAATCCGCCGCATAGCCTGCCTCGCACCTGGCTACTTTACCGGAACCCGGGTGTCTGCGGGGAACGGACCTGCCCGACGGACGCTGTCGCGGCTCGACGGCGACGATCGGGTCGTAGCCTGTATATCCCTCACGAGATGTTCAGGTGAATTCCTTCAAGCGATACCCGCAAAGGGTACCGCCATTCCCTGTTCCGGATCCCCTCGGGATGGGCTTGGTCGGGGCGCGTCAGCGGATGTCTACTTGAATCGTGACAATGTCGGCGTTGTGGTACTGCTGGTGGCGCACCGACGACGCGAAATGCCGCAGCAGGCGGAGCGACATCCTCTGTTCGACATCGGCCTGCGTAGAAGGGTCCCCCAGCACCGCGATCCGGTCCTGCAGGTTCTCTTCGCCGGATCCGGCAACGAACTCCAAGACTGCCCGGCCGTCCTGCTTGCGTGCAGTCAGCAGCAGCTGCCGTTTCTCCCCCTCCTTGTCCTCTTCCACCTGCAGGATCGTGAGGAGGGTTTCCTCCGTAGCTGCGTGAAGTCGATTCTTTGTGGAGGCCGTCCAGCCGTGACGAGCGGCGAAACTGTCAAGAAACTCCTTGATCTTGGGTAAGGCCGAGATGTTGGCGGGCATCTCGATCCTGCGGCTCCGGGATTGCGTGATCTCCAGGAATAGCGTTAGGAGAATGGCGACCAGTCCGCCGGCCGTCATGCCGTTCTGGAGTAGACCTCCTGCGAACTCCGAGAAGAACTCGGGGAAGATCACTTGGTTCTCGAATCCGACGCCGAGCCAGAATGCTACCCCGACGATCACGCCCTTCCGGTAGTTGATTCCGTCATGAATGACGATCCTCATGCCAAGCACGAAGAGCATCGATAGCAGGACCGTGGCAAAGGCGGCCGCAACCGGACTCGGAATCGCGAGGATCAGTGCAAGCACCTTGGGCAGGAAGGCCAATGCCATGAACACCACACCGACAGCCATTCCCACTGCGCGTGATGCGACTCCCGTGAGTTCGGTCACGGAAACACTCGTCGAGTACGTGGTATTCGGCACTGTCCCCGCGAGGCCGGACAGAAGATTACCCACACCATCCGCCGTCACTGCGCCTTGTACCACGCGGTAGTCCACGGCTTTCTGTTTGCGCCATGACACTCCCTGGATCGCGATGGAATCACCGATCGTCTCAATGGCCCCGACGAGGGTTACGAACACGAATGCGGGGAGCAGGGACCAGAAGGTCGGTCCGAAACTGAGGTCCAGTCCCGGCCAGGCCCCTAGCGGGCCGCCGACCCATGCGGCTTCTCGTACGCGGTCGATGTCGTAGAGACCAAAGAAGCTGGCGACGACCGATCCGGCCACCACTCCAATGACCGGTGCCCAGAGCCGAAATGCCCCGGTCGCGCGCAATGCGATGGGAATCATGACAGCCAAGGTCGCCAGGGCGCTCAGCCCTCCCGCCGCGGGGTGCGTGCCCTCGGGCACATCTTCCAGTAGGTCGAAGATGATCGGCATGACCGTGACTGGTATCAGCATGATCACCGTTCCGCCGATGCCGGGTGTCAGGATCCGCCGGAACAGCGACAGCCGGGCCGACAGTGCGAACTGAAACAGGGCCGAAGCCACAACCAGCGTGGCTAGGGTGCTCGGGCCTCCCTTGACCAGCGCTCCGATGCAGACTGAGATGAATGCCCCCGACGTTCCCATTAGCAGGACGTGACCGGAACCGATCCGGCCGAGCCGCTTCGCCTGGATGACAGTCGTTGCGCCGCTGACGAGGACAGCGGCGAACACGGCCCAGGAAAGGAACGCTTCCGAACTGCCAGCGGCCCGTATCACGATGGCCGGGGTAATCACAATGCCAGTGATGCAGAGGATCGCGAACTGCAGACCAAGCCCGACCGTCATCGCTAGTGGCGGGTTCTCGTTGGGTTCATAGCGGACGCCGGTGCGGGTCTCTGGCTCGTTCTTGGGCATGTCGCAACTCTCGCTTCGCTGATGACTTTCGATCATAGTGCACCTTCGCAGCCTTCCGGTCTGAGCGCCGCCCCTTAGGTGCTGACGGTGCTCGGCGCTACAATCAGCAGGTCTTGGTCGATCACCCTATCAGTTCCAGCGAAGCGCCCTCGCCACACAGGCGACTGGCAATTCTCGCCGTGGCCGGTCTGGTGGTAGTCGCAGTGCCTGCCATGTCCCAGGAAGCTAAAGCCTTGCCCGAGATCCGTGCGCTCATTGTCGATGGCTTCAGCAATCACGATTGGCGTAAGACGACCGCCTTCATCAAGGCGACTCTTGAGAGGACCGGCATGTTCACGGTGCATGTCACGACGACGCCTAGCGAGCCAGATGAAGCTGCTTGGGGGCAGTGGCGTCCAAGATTCTCTGACTACGATCTCGTCATCTTGAACTGGAACAACATTCGCCAATCGGACCTTCGATGGCCGCAGCGGGTCGAGCTAGACTTCGACGCGTACGTGCGAGGGGGAGGGGGACTGCTGGCCTTTCACTCTGCAAACAACGCCTTCCCGCATTGGCCGGAATACGACCGGATGATCGGCCTAGGGTGGCGTGACAGGGACCGAGGCGTTGCTCTACAGCTCGATGCCGACGGTAATATCCGACGCATCCCGCCTAGGGAGGGGCAGCGGACCAGCCATGGCCCGCGTCAGGACACAGTCGTGATCCAGCTCGATGAGCACCCGATTACGCGCGACACTCCAAAGCGATGGACCACTCCTGATATTGAGGTCTACACCTTTGCCCGCGGCCCGGCCGAACAGCTGACGATCCTGACGTACGGTCTGCACATAGCGACGGGAAGCTACTGGCCGCTCGAATGGGTCGTGTCCTACGGCCAGGGTAGGGTCTACAGCTCGTCCTTCGGGCATATCTGGGAGAGTGATGTCGGAATCCCCGACCGCGTTCGTTGCGTGGGCTTTCAGACAAGCCTGGTCCGGGCAGCGGAGTGGCTTGCAACCGGGGCCGTGACATTTCCCGTCCCTGCGGACTTCCCAAGGGAAGGGGCTATCTCGCTTCGGGATCGAGGATCGGCTACCGAGCGCTGACGATTCCTCCACGGCCGGGCGAGGCGCCGGGGAACTCGGGCGAAGGAGCTTCCTCCTGCCCGAACCGACTGACCCTCCAAGTCCCCCGCGTCGTTACCAAGTGATCGCCAGGATCCCTGATCGGGGTCACACGCCCATGCCGCAGGCTTGCAGGAGGACGCTCTGGACCGTGAGGTCATGCTTGGCGGTGAAGTGCTCGACCCAACGTCCCTCCCGGATGGCTCCCGCCAAGTCGTCCAGGTCAGGCAGGTAACGCCGCGAGGGGCCCACCGGTATGTCGTTCGTGCCCGCCTCGAAACCGCCCCGTCCCTCGCTCAGCGAGAGGCGCACCTTGGGGCGGTCAGGGTCGTCGATCTGGATCGATCCCCGCTCGCCGAACACATAGAAGTAGCGTTCCCCGTTCCGGGCGTGGCTCTTGATCGTTGCGACCGCCGGCTCGAATTCGAACGTAGCCAGCACGTCGTCCTCGGTCCCGTCCCGTTCCGGACTCGATTTGCGCAGGACAGAACTGACGCGGGTCGGCTCTCCCAGCAGCCAAATGAGGGCGTCGATCATGTGGCAGCAGATCTCGTACATCTGGCCCCCGGGGTATCGGTCGAGGCGCCGCCTGCCTTCTGGGGACAGCATGTCGTTCATCTGTCCCACTACCGAGCGGACGGCCCCCAGCCAGCCTTCGTTGATCGCGCGGAAGGCCAGCCGGAACGCAGGGTTATAGCGGTAGACGTACCCGATCTGCACTACCAAGCCCCGGTGCCGCGCCTCGTCATAGATTCGCCGAAGCAGGTCGAGATTCACTCCGGGAGGCTTGTCGATCTTCGTGTGCTTGCCCGCTCGAACGCAGTCCAGGGAGTATGCGAGTGATTCGAGCGGGTCCGTTTCCACGCAGACCATGTCGATGGAGTCGTCGACCAGGATTTCGTCGACGGCAGCCCAGCGGACACCCTGCCAGCGAGGATTGGCCCTCGCACGCTCGAGGAGGTTCGCGTCGGGCTCGGCTGCCGCGATGAGTTCGTAGTTTTTCGAGTCGCGAATCGCCTCCAAATGGCCGAGCGAGTGCGAATGCGCGGTTCCAATGATGGCTGCGCCCAGGCGAGTCGCGCCCGGGACCGCTCGGCTGGCGGCAAGGCCGGTCAACGTGGCACCAAGTGCTTGTCGGCGAGTCAGGGGCATGGTCGGCTCTCCTGGATTCCGTACGGATCGCGCGCTGGACCTTTGCAGCCTAGCGGCCCCGGGGGCGTGGCTGCAACACGTTTGGCCCTGCGCCGGACCGGGGGGCGGACGCCGAAAGCGGATTGCAATGGAACTCCGACAGAATTGCTTCGGCTCCCTCGCCGGACGAATCCCGTCGGCGCTCGGTGTCCGCTACAGTTGATGTGGTGACGCCCCGTCAGCAGTTGGGGATTCTCGCTACCGGCTCGCTACTCGCGCTCTCGGCCGCCCCTGTGGCTCTCGCCGATACCGGCGCGGAGTTCTTCGAGACGCGTGTGCGGCCGCTGCTGGCTGCGAATTGCTTCGCATGCCACTCGGAAGATGGCAAGGTCGCGATGGGCGGCTTGCGCTTGGACTCGCGCGAGGGCTTGCTCGCAGGCGGTGGCCGGGGTCCCGCGGTGGTGCCGGGAGACGCGTCGGCCAGCTTGTTGATCCGGGCCGTCCAACGGAGTGACGAAACGCTTGCCATGCCCCCAACGGGCGCGCTCGCGCCCTCCGATTTGGCGATTCTTGAGCGTTGGGTGGATAGTGGGGCGCCGTGGGGCTTGCAGGTTCAATCCGGCGTAGGCAACGGCACCGCCCTTTGGTCCATTGCCGTCCCCGAAGACCCTCCTGTGCCTGCCGTCAGTGGTGTCGAATGGGTCCGCACGCCAATTGACGCCTTCGTTCTCGCAGGGCTCGAGGCTAGAGGGCTGCGCCCGGCTTCACCGGCCGATAAACGGACCCTGATACGGCGGGCGTACTTTGATCTGATCGGACTTCCTCCGAAGCCGGAGGAGATTGCCGAATTCTTGGCGGACGACTCTCCCGGCGCATTCTCCCGAGTTGTCGATCGCCTGATGTCCTCGCCCCGCTACGGGGAGCGGTGGGGCCGGCATTGGCTCGATGTTGCCCGTTACTCCGACTCAAATGGAGTGGACGAGAACCTCGTCTACAAGAACGCATTCCGCTACCGCGACTACGTGATTGACGCGTTCAACAAAGACAAGCCGTACGACCTATTCGTCACCGAGCAGATCGCCGGTGACCTGCTCCCTGCAGCGTCGGACCTTGCAACCGAGTTCGAACGCTGGACGGCCACCGGGTTCTTGTCCCTAGGGCCCAAGATGCTCGCGGAAGATGATCCGGTCAAGATGCGGATGGACATCGTGGACGAGCAACTCGACACGCTGGCGCGGGCCTTTATGGGGCTGACGGTCGGCTGTGCGCGCTGTCACGATCACAAGTTCGACCCAATTCCGACCGCCGACTACTATGCACTCGCGGGGATTCTCACGAGTTCCAAGACCATGGAGAACTTCAATGTGGTCGCCGAGTGGCACGAGTACGTGCTCGCCCCGAAAGCCGACCGGGAGCGGCTGGCCGCCCATCTCGCGCTCATCCAGGCGAAGCGCGACGAGATAGCAAGGATCGAGGCTGACCAGAATGAGCACCTGGTGCGGGTCGGCTGGAAGCGTGCGGGCGACTATCTCCTCGCCGCTGAAGACGTACTTCGTTCCCAAGACATCAAGATCGACCCGATCGTTTCCGGAGATGTCGCAGTATCCGAGGTCGCTCGAGTAGTTGCGCGGCTGGCGGGTGAATTCGATCGCGGCAATGTCGCCAGAGAGCCTGCGAGAGGTGAGAAGAACACCCAGCGTGGTGCTAAGAGTCCGTTCTATGCGGAGTACGACATCGAACTTGAACAAGGGGGCGACTACCAACTGGATTTCTTGGACCTTGCAACGGGCAACGGCACGGCAGATGTGAAGGTCAATGGCCTCCTGATGAAGCGAGGCGTGCCGGCCGTGAACAACCGCGTTGCGTCCCCCGACACGGGAGGCTGGTCCGTCTCCGGAGTTTTCCGATTCCGGTCCGGTATCAACACAGTTCGCCTCGAGCATCAATCCCGATTTCCGTACTTCGAGGGTCTCGCGATTGCTCCGGCGCGTTTGGCACCGTCCCTCGACCGGCCCACGACCGAGGCCCAAGCGGCACGAAACTATGACCTGAACCCCACCTTCCTCTCGCAATGGGTCGACAGACTGGCCCGCGACGAGGGTGCTGTGGCTTCCATCCTGTACGGTTGGCATGCGCTCCACGCAGGCGGACTGCTCGACGAGTGGACGTCACCCTCGGCGGAGCACATTCGAGGCAGGGAGTACGGCTCGAGGGAAGAACTCGCTGCCCGCTACCAGGAACTCTTCGACGAGGCCACAAGCCAGTGGGGCAAGCTCTATCCCGAAGCGGCCTCGATCGATTACACGAACGAGCGCTACAGGGACGGAACCGACGATCCGGTCCTGCCCGATCCGGGCCTTGAGGAGTTTCGAGCGTTCCTTTACGAGAAGTTCGGTCCGTTCAGGCCTGGCAGGGCGTTCCGCGAATACTATCCGGAAGAGATCCAGGCGGAGCTCAGGAAACTGGGTCGGGAACTCAAGGAACTTGAAGGTCGAACTCCCGCGTTCCCCAAGGCGATGGGTGTTCGCGAGGGAACCGAGATCGGCGATATCCCAGTCCACATTCGCGGCAGTCACTGGACGCTCGGCGACTCCGTCCCTCGTGGCTTCCTGTCGGCAATTCAAATCGGGTCGGAGCCTCGAATTCCTGAGGAGTCGAGCGGACGCTTGCAATTAGCCGAATGGCTTGTCGCGCCGGACCACCCTCTTACGGCTCGCGTGATGGTCAACCGGCTTTGGCGCTGGCATTTCGGCAAAGGCATCGTCCCGACGCCGGACAACTTCGGTCGTCTCGGCCAGAAGCCGTCGAACCAGCCGTTGCTCGACTGGCTGGCACGGGAATTCGTCCGGAGCGATTGGTCGATCAAGCGAATGCACCGGCTGTTGGTGCTGTCCAGCACGTACCGCATGAGTTCGGCGTTCGATGCCAAGGCCGCCCAGGTCGACCCCGACAACCGCCTGCACTGGAGAGCGAACCGCCGTCGGCTGGAAGCCGAGCCCATGCGCGATGCGATCGTCTACATCGCGGACGACTTGGACCTGACAATGAACGGGACGATTCTCGATGTACGACCTAGGGAGCGAGTCGCCTCTACGAGGGCGAACAGCAAGTTGGACTACGACCGCAACCGGCGGGCCGTATACCTTCCCGTTGTGCGCAGTTCCCTTTACGATGTATTCGGGGCCTTCGAGTTTGCCGACCCATCCGTGCCGAACGGTAACCGCGGCGAGGCCGTCGTGGCACCCCAAGCGCTGTTCATGATGAACGGGTCAATCATGTTGCGTCACACCCGCCGCTTGGCGGATCGCCAGCTCGGCCGGGAGGACCTGGACGATCCGGGGAGGGTCCGAGACACGTACGAGCGCGTCTTGGCACGCCTGCCGCGCCCTGACGAAATCGACCGGGCACTGACATTCGTCTCGAACGTCGAGAGGTCCTTGCAGGAACGTGTGGGCGACCCTACGGAGCGGCGTGCGCGCGCTTGGCAGAGCTTCTGCAAGGCGGTCGTCGGCTCGAACGAGTTCCTGTACGTTAATTGAAGGCTCTGATGAACCGGCACTGGCACCTCGGCTCGATCGCGAAGACGCGGCGGCACCTGCTGCGAGAAACCGCGGCCGGCTTCGGGGGCTTGGCGCTCGCGGCGCTGCTCGGCAACGAAGCGCGTGCCGCTGCTGTTCCGGATCTCTCCGGATCCGATCCGCTGGCTCCTCGAACGCCGCATTTCCAACCTCGCGCGAAACGCGTGATCTTCCTGTTCATGCATGGCGGTCCGTCGCAGATGGACACCTTCGACTACAAGCCTTTGCTACAGCGAGATCACGGCAAGCCGCTGCCATTCGCCCGACCCAACGTGGTGTCCAGCGAGACCTTCAATCTGCTCAAGTCGCCTTGGGAGTTTCAGCAGCATGGCGAGAGCGGGGTGTGGGTGAGCGAACTGTTCCCCGAAGTTGCCAAGCTTGTCGACGAGATCTGCTTCATCAACTCGATGCACGGGTCGAACTCGCGACACGGGGGAGCGCTACTTGAACTGCATACCGGCAGTGACACCTTCGTCCGGCCCAGCATGGGTTCTTGGATCACATACGGGCTCGGCACGGAGAACGAGAACATGCCGGGCTTTCTCACGATCGGCCCGACCCAAAGCCACGGCGGCGCGAACAACTACTCGCCCGCGTTCCTGCCTGCGCCGTACGGCGGAACGGCCGTCGGCTCCGTCGGCATCCCGGCGAAGGATGCCAGAATCCCGTTCATAGCGAACGACGAAACACCTCGCGACATCCAGCGGATGGAGATCGATCTCCTGCAAAGGATGAACCGCGACCAGATCGAGCAGACAGGCCCCGATCGTCATCTCGAGGGCCGGATCGAGTCGTTCGAGTTGGCGTTTCGCATGCAGGCGGAAGCACCCGAGTTGCAGGACCTTTCCGGCGAGTCGAAGTCAACGCTCCGCATGTACGGGATCGACAATCCCGTGACGGAGGACTTCGGCCGGCAGTGCTTGATGGCACGGCGCTTCTCGGAAGCGGGCGTGCGATTCGTCCAGTGCAGCCACACCTACAAATGGGACCAGCACAACAACCTCTACCGGGACCACTCGCAGAACGCTCTCGAGGTCGACGTCCCCATCTCGGCCCTACTGAGAGATTTGAAGTCCCGCGGCCTGCTCGAGGACACCCTCGTGATGTGGGGCGGGGAGTTCGGACGCACCTCGACCGCTCAAGGCTCGGACGGTCGCGACCACAATCCCGAGGCTTTCACCTATTGGCTGGCGGGAGGAGGCGTCAAGGCGGGCATCCGGTACGGGGCGACGGACGACTACGGCTACTACTCGGTCGAGAACAAGGTGCATTTTCATGACTTGCACGCGACGATCCTGCACATGCTAGGTCTGGATCACAAGCGCCTCACTTACCGCTACGCCGGCCGCGACTTCCGCCTCACGGACGTCCATGGGGAGGTTGTAACGGGCATCCTCGCCTAAATCGAACGTTTTTCTGCAGAATCGCCCGGAGTGCTTGAACTGCCGGTCGGATCGCTCCGTGCTGAAGCGGAATCGGTGCCGGATCATTGCCTCCAGCCTCTTGTCGGGAGACACCAAACCGGGGTGCCGCTGGAGCTCGAAGGCAGCCTCCGGTGCTTTTTGCCAGCGAGATGCTGGCGCACCGAACTGTACTATCCTAGGGGTTCTGCCCGCTTGCGGGGCTGGGAGTGGCGGGCTCTCTCGGAGTGAACCGAATAGGAGGATTGGTGCGTACACCTGTCGTTGCCGGGAACTGGAAGATGCACAAAACGGCCGGCGAGGCCGCGAGTTTCGTGGAAGAGGTCAAGCCTCACGCCGCAGGAGTGAACAACCGCGAAATCGTAATCGCGCCGCCGTTTCCGGCGTTGAGTGCCGCGATCGAAGCAGCCCGGGGGACGGGCATTCAGGTCAGCGCACAGAACCTTCACTGGGAAGCCGAGGGGGCTTACACGGGAGAGGTCTCAGCTGGGATGCTGGCCGCTATCGGCTGCAGCCACGTGATCATCGGCCATAGCGAGCGCCGACAGTACTTCGGGGAAACTGACGGTACGGTCCACCTCAAGATTCTCGCTGCTCTCGACGCGGGTCTCACGCCGATCGTATGCGTGGGTGAAACGCTGGACCAGCGCGAGGCCGGCAACACGGAAGCCGTTCTGGAAGAACAGTTTTCGGGGGGCATGGCTGCATTGGAACCGGAGCAGTTCGGCAAGCTGATTCTGGCTTACGAGCCGGTCTGGGCGATTGGAACGGGCCACACCGCGACACCGGATATGGCCGAGGACGCCCATGCCGCCATTCGGGCGCTGGCGGCCCACAAGTTCGGCGAAGCTACCGGGCAAGCCGTTCGCATCTTGTACGGTGGCAGTGTCAAGCCGAGCAATTTTTCGGGCCTTCTTGAGCGCGACGGGATCGACGGAGGCTTGGTCGGGGGAGCGAGCCTCGATCCGGAATCCTTCGGTGCGCTAATCGCAGCGTAGGGCCCGGCACTACGGGCATAATGGAAAAGAGATGGTGATTCTGCTGACGATCGTGCACGTGTTGGTGAGCTTCTTCCTCATCATCGTCGTGCTCCTGCAGAGCGGGAAGGCAGCGGATCTCGCCGGCGCGTTCGGCGGGATGGGCTCCCAGACTGCATTCGGGCCGCGGGGCGCTGCCACAGTCCTGTCGAAGGCCACGACCACCGCGGCCGTGCTGTTCATGCTGACCTCGATCACGCTTGGTATCTGGCAGGGACGCAATGTTACCGGTCAGTCCGTGATCGAAACCACAGGAATGGCTTCCGAAGCGGAAGGGTCCGACCCAACCGCCTCGGAGTCCTCGACAGAGACAGTTCCAGCTGGGTCCGGACAGGGGGAAGGCGAGCAGTAAGGCGCTTGAAAGCAATAGGTGCTTGCGGTCATAGCGGACCGAGGGAGATCCGATTTGCGGAGGTGGCGGAACTGGCAGACGCGCTAGCTTGAGGTGCTAGTGGGAGCAATCCCTTGGGGGTTCGAGTCCCCCTCTCCGCACCAGGTTCTCTCTCTTGTCTCCTGCGGCCTCGCTCAAGGGGCCGAGCCCCTCCATGGGTCTCGCATGTCGCCGAGTCTCCCCGTAGCGTCCCAATGGCCCAAGCGACGCTCGATTTCTGACTCGGGCCTCTCTCGCGGTCCGTGCGGACGATTGCGACCCTGTCGCCCAAGGCTGGCGCGATGTTCTGATTTGTCGCCACATGCGCCAGCGTCTGGACTCTTGAGGGTTCAGGGAACATCGTCTGGCCCGATCACTACCGGTCGCCCATATGGTGGCTAGGGCTTCGATTGCGGTCCGCATTCGATGTTGACTGCGAGCAGGCGCTGCTCGCCCCCGCCCAACGTGGGATGCGAGGGCCACGTTGAACTCCTCTTCCAAGGGCTTCCGCTGAAGCTCTCACGCGTGGTCGGCCGCAGCTTGCCTGCTCCTCGCCGTTCTCGTGTGTGCGCCGCGCATTCAGCGTGGGGCGCGATCACTCCGGCCGCGCCTCCCTCGAGCGCCACTGTGACCGCACGGGGGCAGGAAAGGGAATGGGCATCAGCCGGGGTGCCCCGAGCCTGACATGCGCGCGGGATGTCCGATTGGGCTCCGAACGCCCGAGCGCAACCTGCTCGGTGTCGACCATGGCAATGTCAAGTCAGCATCGGCACACAGCTTCCGGCCGATGCGGCGAAGGCGAGACGATGAGCGTGCCGCAGACCGGGCCACCCGCGAGCAGCCGGCACCGCAACCCACAAGGGTCACGGAGCGAGCCTCAGCTTGCCGAAGTGGATACGAGTGGGGGGCCTGTCCGCAGTTCCGCTGTCCCAGACACCCCGGAACTCGCCTGGCGCGACCTCAGTCAGCGTCGGGTAGGAATTCTTGATTCCCGCGTCGTAGAAGGTCTTTTGTTCGCTCCACGTTCCGCCGGGCGCCTTGGTCTTGTAACGCAGCGCCATGCGTCCGCCTTGGCTTTGAGCCGGACCGTCGTTGTGCATGTAGAGGTGGGTGCCGTTTGTTGCTTGGCCGAAGTAGGACTTCGACTTGGCATTGTGCAACTCCGGCTCCGCCTTGGCGATGCCCCAAGTGTGGCCGCCGTCTGTGCTAACGCTCGAATAGGCCCTCGGTGGGTCCGTCGTGAGTGCGGAGTCGTCGTAGTCCGCGGTGCGCATCACGATCTTGAGCTCACCGGGCTTGTCGCCTGGTGCGATGTTGCCTCCGTGCAGGAATGCGGATAGCTCAATGGCCCGTTATGCGCCAGCGCTCTGGAGAGGCTCCGAGCTGGGTACGGGAACCCTTCTTGGCTAAATGAACGCCACGGAGCCGTCGGCCCGGAAGCCGGTGGTCCTCTTCCAAGGTCTGGGTGGGTAGTACTGGAATGCCTCTTCGTTCAGTTCGACGCCCCATCCCGGCTTGTTCGGGATGTCGGCATAGCCGTCCGTCACCATCGGCGGCTCGTCGAGCACATCGCGCCGTGCGTCGTCCACGGGAGCCCTGTACTCAAGAATCAGAAAGTTGGACGTGGATGCTGCGAAGTGGATGTTGACCATCGTCGCCAAGGGGCTCATCGGGTTGTGGGGGGCCACCATCATGTACTGGGCCTCGGCCATCGCGGCGATCTTCTTCATCTCCATGATGCCGCCGCAGACGCAGACATCAGGCTGGACGACATCGAGCGCCTGGATGTTGATCAGGTCGCGAAACTCGAACCTCGTGTAGTTGCACTCGCCGGACGCCAACGGGATGTTCACATGGTCGGCCAGCTTTTTCATGGCATCGGGATTCTCCGGCCGGATAGGCTCTTCCAGCCAGAATGGGTAGTAGGGCTCGATCTCCCTGGCGACACGGATCGCGCGCTGCACCTCAAAGTACCGGGCATGGATATCCACGGCGATATCGTGGTCGGCCCCAGTGGCTTCGCGAACCGCGCGGACACGCTCTCCCGCGGTGCGGGTGACCTCGTTATAGGGCATCTGGTTGTCGCCCGGATTGTGCGGGGACATCTTGCAGGCGTTGTAGCCGAAACGCTCGCGAAGTTCGACGGCATTGTTTGCCGCTTCTTCTGGGCTTGAGCCGCCAATCGACTGGTAGAGCCGGACCTTGTTGCGTACGCGCCCCCCGAGCAGCGCCCATACAGGCAGGCCGGCTGCCTTGCCGGCGATATCCCAAAGCGCGTGCTCGATGCCGCTGATCGCGGAGTTCACGACGGACCCTCCCGGGAACCTGGTCGTGTTGTACATGTAGTCCCAGAGGTACTGGATGTTGCGCGGGTCTTGCCCCACGAGCCATCTCGCGTAGTCCTCGATGACCTTTACCGTGGCCTCGTCAGGACCGCAGGAATAGGCCTCTCCGATTCCGTGGATCCCTTGATCGGTGAGGATTTTCACGTAGACCCAGTTGCGGCCGCTGATGTTGCCGGTCCCTCCTTGCTCTCCCCGAGTACTGCCTACGAGGAAGGTCTTGATCTCGGTGATCTTCATGGAGGGTTGGTTCCCGATCTGCGCAGGTGCTTGGAAGGGCATGGCTGCTGCGGACGCTGCCAGCCCGCCGTGGCGCAAGAATGAGCGACGCTTCATGACTTAGGAGTGTGTCGAAAGCGGGGTGCTGTGTCAACGCCCATTGCTAAGCCAAGGCACGGCCAATCGAGGTCACCGCTTCCCGCCTTGGATCGTCAATTGAGCGTTGGAGGGTTGGCAATGGGCGTACGGGGCCGATGGGCCAGCGGTTACTCGCGAACCAGCGTTAGTCAGTCGCGTCGTCGGGGACAACTGCGGCGACCCGTCAGTAAGTCGACTCCGGCTCGTCGTTGAGAATTTCCACGACAGAATCGCCGGCCAGTATTGCAGCCTTGATTTCCTCGACCTTGGCCTTCGCTTCAGGCGGAATCCGCGCTTCGAACTCGTAATAGGGGGCGAGGCTTGCGCCGCCCATCTGCATCATCGTCCACACCTTGTAGTCGACCGCCTGAAAGCGGCCCTCTTTGACCTCCTGAATGGCCTTGCTGATGGCGGGATTCATGTCCCATAGTGCAGACGTGACGACTACGTTGGTGCCGTTCTCTTCCTTGTTCATGTCGTTCACGTTGCCAAAGGCGATCACCCCGCTCTCTCGTGCGGCTTCCACGACTCCGGCGCGTTCCGCATAGAGCACGTCCACTCCTGCCTCGACTTGGGAGACAGCAGCGCTCTTGGCTCTCGCGGGATCGTACCAAGAGCTTATGAACGCAACCTTGAACTCGACGTCGGAATTGACGGACCTGGCACCGTTCATGAAGGCGTGGAACAGGCGATTCACCTCACTGATCGGGTACCCTCCCACCATGCCGATCCGGTTCGACTTTGTCATGTAGCCAGCCAAGATACCCATCAGATAGCACGGTTCGTGGATGTAGTTGTCAAAGACAGCGAAGTTGGAGCCATACGGCCCGGATGGGTCGCCCATCAGAAAGGCTACGTCGGGATAGTCGTCTGCAACCTGCCGTGCCGCGCGGCTCATCCCGAAGGACTCACCGACGATGAGGTGAACACCGTTCCCGGCGTATTCGCGCAGGACACGGATGTAGTCGGCGTTGGAAACGTCGTCCGAGAAGACATACTCAATGTGACCCCGGTCCTGGGCATTATTCAGGGCTTGATGTAGCCGGGCAACCCATTTCTGCTGCACCGGCTGCGTGTAGATTCCCGCAACCGTGATGGTGTCGGCGGACCCGCCGCACGCGCCGAGCATGGCCGCCACGACAGTCGCCAACGCGACTGCCAACGATCGCAACGACATTTTTTGGTTCATGGCTGTCTCCCGAGGACGCTGTTCAGTCATTCCCATCCGGAGTCGTCCTGATTCCCCGGTCGATGGGGCTACCCCCCAATGGCATTCATTTCCAGGTAGAGTCTGGAAGTTGGAATCGCTGTGGGCG
>CAYWUV010000031.1:0-60994 GCA_964461235.1 uncultured Bryobacterales bacterium
AGGAGTTCGACGGAGCGCTGGAGGAAGCGGAGCGTCGGCGGCGGCTCGCCGAGGATCGGGCCTTCGCCGCGGAGGAAAGTGCGACCGCCGAGCGGGAGCGCGCCGACGCCGCCGAGGGTAGGGCGGCCGCCGAGCGGGAGCGGGCCGATGCCGAGCGGAACCGGGCGAATGTCGCCGAGGATCGAGTGCGGGCTTTGGAGGAACGGCTCCGGAACCCGGCGAGTCGTACCCACCACTCGGAGCTAGATTCCTAGGGACGAGGCCTCCTGTGCATGGTGAAGCGGTCCGGACACGCAGGGACCAACCCTGGCATTGGCACCCGGCCGAGGTCCGACAGGTTCCCTTCAGTGCCATCCAGGCACTGACAATCGTTCCCCTAGCCGGACACTGCCTCGGCGCGATGCTGATCGATGTGTCGCGATTTGGGGGCTCAACAGTTGCCCCCCTAGGTCTGAGCCTCGCTAGCAATCGCTCCAAGCGTATTGGCGGAGCCGCGGACCGATTTGTTCCGGGGATCAAATGGTGAGACTGCACGATGCCGAAGGAATTCATTATCGGAATCGATTTGGGGGGGACCAAGGTCGCTGCTGCGGCGTTCGCCATGGACGGGACCCGACTCGGCAGGATTGCCCGGCTGCCAACGATGTCCAGCATGAAGCCCGCCGTAACCCTGATGAACATCAAGCGCGTGGTGAAGCAGGCCGGGATCGAAGGCGGGGTTGCGGGCCGGCCAAAAGCTATCGGGATGGGCAGTTCCGGACCCTTGGACACGGAGAACCGAATCCTGCTCGACCGAGACTCTTTGCCGAACCTAATGGGATTCGACATAGGTAGGTTTTGCTCTCAGGAGCTCCACGCCCCCCTGTACCTTGAGAACGACGCGGCCTGCTTCACCCTCGGCGAGGCTGTCGGTGGGACTGGCCGATCTCACGATGTGGTGGTGGGAATCACGCTCGGCACCGGCTTCGGTTGCGGTATCGCGATCGGCGGAAGAATCTACTCCGGCGTTTCCCACAACGCCGGAGAGGTTGCGTACTGCCGTGTGGGCGATTCGGATTTCGACAACGCCTGCTCTGGCCTAGGAGTGGTCCGTGAGTACTTTCGGGACGGTCATCTGGGCACAGGCCAAACGCTGACAGCCCGGGAGATCGGCGATCTGGCGGAGCAGGGAGACAGCCAGGCCATGCGTGCCTGGCGGTCGTACGGCCGACTAGTCGGGACTGCCATCGCGACCATTTGCTGCGTCATCGATCCGTCAGTTGTCGTGCTGGGAGGTTCGGTAAGCAGCCGCCTGCCGTTGTTCAAAGAAACCCTCTTGGAGTCCGCGCGCGAGGTCCTTCCCGAGCCCATGCGGGATCCGTTCCGTGTGGAACCCTCCCAGCTCGGCGACGCCGCCGGAGTCACAGGCGCCGCTGAACTCGCGAGAGGACAGGCCTGACCTGGTTGCGGGCGGCCTCTCGCCCCGCTGGGACGAAACCGGGCCTCCAGTGGTGCCATCTATACTGAGAGTGAGGTCCATAGGTAATGGCAAAACACAGTGACGGCAGCAACGCTGCTTGGTTCTTGGCTGGCTTGACGGTCGGCATCGCCGGGGCAATCCTTTTCGCTCCTAGGTCCGGGAAGGAGACACGCGAGTCGATTTCCGAGGCGGCTGTGCGCGGCCGAGATTTTGCCAGCCGCAAAGGGAGGGAAGTTGCGGACTTGGGGCGCGAAGTGCTCGACCAAGGGCGGAGCCTAGCCAGCGAGGCGAAAGATGCCGTGGATAAGGGCAAGCAGATCCTCGCAGACCTGTCGACCAAGCAGGACGACGACACCGTCGCAACGAACTGACCGTACAACATTCCAGTCTGTCCTCCAACCCCTGTCAGGGAGGTGCGGCGCGATAGGCGTGAGCTAGACTGGTGGCACTGGCGGGGCGTGGCGCAGCCTGGTAGCGCGCTTGCTTCGGGAGCAAGAGGTCCCGAGTTCGAATCTCGGCGCCCCGACCATTTCCGTAGCGGGTCTTTGGCCTGGCGGCGCGGCAGAACGGGTGTGCGAGTGTGCCGCAGATAGCTCGCGGCCGCGCCGGTGGCAAAAAATCAGCTGGGCTAAACCGCCGCCTCGGGACTGCGGTATGGGGATTGCTTGAACACAGGCTGTGCGGCTGGGGGCGGGGGCGGACGGCCGGGGCTGCGTGACGGCGTCCGCGATATGGTGGAGCGAGCGCTTTGGCACCGACCTTGATGGCGAGCGGCGTGGTACGACAGCGGGAACGTACGGGCGGTGGGGAAGCCGGCAACGCCACCTCTGTGCCAACCCCGCAAGGTCATTTCTCAGCAAAGGGACCCAAGGGGAGACGCCACCGTTCGTCCCCAGCCCGGGTGTATCTCAACAGCCCGAAATCCGGAAAGAACACGTAAACGTTCTCGTTGTCGGCCACTGGAGTCAGTGAAGCCGGGTTATTCGGTATGCAGCTTGTCCCGGCACGATCGCGGGGTCTCTCGCTCCCATGCAATCCCCCCGCTGCCCGTTTCCAGGCAAATTGTGTAGAACCGGTCATGCTTGACCGCAGTCAAACAAATGCGCTCGCCAGCAATGATCGGGACGAATGTCCAGGAGGCAGTTTCTGGCCCCAGACGAGATTCTTTGCTGCTCCGAGCTCGATCGGTAACTCAGCGCCCTCCGAAACTCCTGTTCCATTAGGCCCGAGAAATCGGTCCCGCTGCCCCCATGCTGTTTCAGCCAGAACAAGCGCCCAGCACAGGGCTCGCACGACTCAATCATCACGTCGGCATGGATTCGTCGAAGAGGTTAGGCAACTTTCATGCCGATTCTGAACGACGTAGGCCCTTCGCTGTGGCGGCTCGCCGACCGGTTGAGGCCCCACCAACGAGGGCAAGCTAGCGACGCTGCGGTTGGCGTCGAGGGACGCACGCTCTGGCATCGATTTCCGCCTAGCGGTCACGCTGAGGTTCAGCGGTGCGTGACTTCCAGCCCGCGAAAACGGAAGCGCAGCAAACTCCACCGATCAGTTGCATGACGTACGGCGACGGTATACATTCGACCCATGAACCGAACAACGCTGTGGCTCGCCGCGTCGTTGCTGCTTGCAGGCGGCGCCCTTCTGCTTCGAACGCAGGCTCAACACGACGGCCCGACAACCGTGAACGCGTCGAACTACGCCGGCTTGCAGGAGGCCTTCGACGCGCTTCCGGCGACCGGCGGTCTCGTCCGGCTCCCGCCTGGCAGGTTCGAGATAGACGAGCCTCTGGTTCTTTCGATCGGAGACGTCCGTGTCGAAGGCTCGGGCGCGGCAACGCATATCGTCAACCTGAACGAGCACGGCAAAGCGGCAGTCATTGTGCAGTCCGAAGTCTTTGATCCAGACGCTTCGGTCCGCCAAAATCGCGACAATTCGCTTTGGCGAGTCCAGTTGGCCAACTTCCGAATCAGCGGCAATCCGAAGAGCGGCGACGGATTGTTGGCCCGGTTCGTGGACGAGATCTACGTCGAAGGTCTCTCGGTCGATCGCCACGGAGAGAACGGAATTCGCCTTGTGCATTGCTACGAGGACCCCCGGATCGCGGATTCCATCCTGACTTACAACGGAGCGTCGGGGCTACAGGTCGAGGGCGGCCACGATATCGTGGTCAACGCGAATCAGTTCGAGGAGAATCTGGACGCCGTCCGCGTGATCGACAGCTTCAATCTGTGCATGAATGCGAACAACATCGACGACCATTTGCGGCACGGAATCGTCGTCGAGAACACATATGGCTCAGTGCTCTCGGGGAACATGATCGAGGAGTGCGCGGGCACCGCGATCGTCTTGGACCGCGATGTCTACGGAGTCACGGTCAGCGCGAACGTGCTGGCCCATAATAATGCAGGCGGCGTGGATCTACGCGACGCTTGGGGTTCGACCGTCAGCGCCAACACGTTTACGATCAATCCGGATTGGTCCGTACGCATCGGAGAGAGCAGCGGACGGATTACGGTCACCGGAAACAACTTTTCCAATAGCTTCCTCGGGCAAGGCACGAAGCGCGAGGAAGAGTATGACGTCGAGTGGCCGCAAAAGGGATACGCGCGCGGCGTGCTCCTAGAGGGTACGAGACAGGTTACCGTCACCGGAAACATCTTTACCGGATTGATTGGGCCGGCGGTTGAGGGACGGGGGACGCTCAAAGATGTCCTGTTGAGCGCGAACGTTGCAGCGGATTTGTTTCGCAAGGGCGGCTCGGGCCAGCCTTTCATGTTTGAGAACCCCGACGGAGTTCGCATCTCGGAGTAACCGCGACCAGAATTCATGCAGTCATTGCACCAAGTTTAATGATCTACGCAAACTTCTACGACCTGCTAATCATGAAAGACCCCATCCCGATCTCTACCGACGAGGACAAGGAGTGGATTCTCGGCAGAACGGCGTTGGGCGTCTATCGCTTCGCGAGCTGAAGGAGATCCGACGATGCCGCACCCTCGATTGAATCGACGTCAATTCCTGAACGCCTCTTCGGCCGCGGGCACCGGCTTGGCGCTTGCTAGCACGGCGGCCGCGACGCCGCAGAGCGCCAACGACCGCATCCAGGTGGGCGTGATCGGCCCCGGCGGCCGGGGCACGCAGGTGATGAAGGAATGCATCGAGTTCGGCAGTACATACAACGCCCGCGTGACGGCGGTTTGCGACATCTGGAATCAGCGTTTGGAGGCGGCCGCCAAGCTGGTCAGCGAATCCTACAGCGCGCAGCCAAAGTCGTTCCGGCGATACGAGGAGCTGCTGGCCGATTCAGAGATTGACGCGGTGATCATCGCCACCCCCGATCACCAGCACGCCAGGATGCTCAAGGCCGCGGTGGAAGCAGGCAAGGACGTCTATTGCGAGAAGCCGATGGGTAACGTGCTCTCGGAGACCAACGAGGCGCTCGAGGCCGTCGAGAAATCGGACCGAATTGTCCAAATTGGCACCCAGCGGCGGAGCTACCCGCGCTATCGTTCGGCGATCGACATCATCCAAGAAGGCCGCATCGGCGAGATCGTGCGTGTCGACGTCATCTGGAACGCCTATAGCCCCTATCGCTGGGCGAAGAAGCCCGAAGAGCTCGACTCGTTGAAAGAAAGCGATGTCGACTGGGAAGCGTTCTTGATGGGCAAGCCCTCCCGCCCGTTCGATCCCAGAATCTACCGCTCGTTCCGTCTGTTTCGAGAGTTCTCGAGCGCGATCATCGACCAGTGGATGACCCACGGGGTCGACGTCATCCACATGCTCACCGGAGAGCCTTACCCGCTCAGCGTTGTGGCGCACGGAGGCCTCTATCGCTTCCGCGATTACCGCGAGAATCCGGACGACATCCAGACCGCTCTCGAATACGGCAGCGGAGACCGCAAGTTCCTAGCGACTTATTCGACCTGTCTCAGCAACGGCGCCGGCAGCGCCACCCGCGTGATGGGAACGCTCGGAACTATGGAAGTCGAGAGCGTCTGGCGCGTGTCCGGCGACGGGAGCGAGCACCCAGACGCCCTGACTGAGGCGGAAGAAATCCCGGAGAAGACGGGGACGCAACACCACATGGCGAACTGGCTCGACGCCATGCGTCGGCGAGACCGCAGCATCCTCTACGCGCCTGTCGAGGCCGGCTACGGCCATTCGATCGCCTGCATCATGGCGACAGACTCTCTCTGGAGCGGCAGACGCAAAACGTTCGAGCCCGAAAGCAAACAGATCCAAGAGGGATAGTGGAGGTTTTCTCGTTAAACTGCATGTCCGTCCCAGGCCATTTCCCGCCTGCCTATGCCTGCGTGCGGGCAAGCGCCGGTCTCGCGCCTCCGCCCGGCACCGCCGAGAACAGCCTTCGAGCGATCAAGACGGTGTTCCAGTACTACCGGACGAACACAGCCCGTCGGATGAGCTGCGTCCTCAGAGCTGCCGCCCTGCCGGCGTTGCTTTGCGCCTGCGCCCCGCCGCCCGGGCCGCCGAAGGGGCTCGAGCTCGTCGGCCTGCTGCACGACGAAAACGCTCTGCGCCGTCCGCATGACGTCGAGCTGAGCGGCGACATCGCGTTTGTCCCCGGCAAAGGTGGCTCGCTCGCTCTGATCGACATCTCTGATCCGACCCAGCCGACACTGCTCTCGGCGCTCATGGATCTGCCGGAGTTGGAGGATGCGGAAGCCGTGCTGCCTTTGGGAGAAACCCTGCTAGTCGGGACCCGTGACTTTCTCTCCGTGGATGTGAGCGACCCCCGGCAACCCAAGGTTCTGAAAACGATCAGCGACCGGGAGCGTATCGACAAGATCAACGGGATGGTCAAGATCGGCGACTTCGTTTTCACGGCGAACAAGATCGGCTTCGTCGGCGTCTTCGACGTCTCTGAGCCGCGAAACCCAAGGCTGGTGGACGCCTTCGACGCCCGGACTCACGGACAGATGAGCCCGCACGACATCGCCCAGGTCGATGACTCCCACGTCATCGTCGTCGACACCGGCCGCGGCACGGCTGCGGCGGTCCAGGTCTACCGAGTGCTTGACGATCAAGGCCGTCTGGTGCCCGTATCAGAATGGACCGCGGAGGGGCGTATCCCCTCCCACCGAGGGACGCGCCTCGATATCGAAGGCGCCAACCGCGTGGCCGTGTCGGGTCGCGTCGCCTATCTCGGCGCCTTCGTGCCCGACCGCGTTTCGGTCGTCGACCTGAGCAACCCGGCCGAGATCTTCCAAACCGCCAACTTGCCGGTGTGCGACATCGACGCCACCGGCATGACGATCGTGGGCAAGGCGCTGTTCGTCTCCGGCGGAGAATGCGTAGAAGCGATCGACGTTTCCGACCTGGCGCACCCGGTTTCGATCGCTCAATACCGCAACGGCGACCTCTTCCCCAGCCGCGAAGTCCTAGTCGAGGGCGAGCCTCGATACGACAACGGTCACGACTTGGTCTACCGCGACGGGTATCTCTACGTCAGCGCCCAGAACGACGCGCGCTTCGGCGTGCTCAGAGTGAACGACCCGCGCGCGCTTGAGTTGACCCAATGAGGGCCTCCTGCCTGGCGATCGCTTGGCTCCTCGCGGAAGGTTCGCTGGCGCAATCCCTCGACCGCGCTCCCAATTTCATCGTCATACTGGCAGACGATCTTGGGATTGGCGATGTCGGGGCCTATGGCGCCACATCCCAGAAGACGCCACGGCTCGATCGCATGGTCGCCGAGGGCTTGCGCTTCACGGACTTCTACGTGTCTTCGCCGGTGTGCTCGCCGTCGCGGGCGGCCTTGCTGACCGGCTGCTATCCCGTGCGGGTCGGCATTACGGGCGTAGTGCCGTACCGCTCAAAGATCGGCATTCACTCCGATGAAACGCTGCTGCCGGAAGTGCTCAAGAAGAAGGGTTACCGCACAGCCTTGTTCGGCAAGTGGCATCTCGGAGATCACGAGAGCTTTTCTCCCTTGCGCCATGGATTCGACGAGTTCTTCGGGACGCCCGCATCCAACGACATGGGGCCTCACATGGATCTCGAAGTTCGCCGCCAGGGCAAGGCGGGCATCGGCCTGAGGGAGGGGGGCGAGACGATCGAGCTACACCCCGACCAATCGCTGCTGACCCGTCGCTACACCGAGCGGGCGGTGCGGTTCATTGAGAGCAACCGCAACCGGCCGTTCTTTCTATACCTCGCGTACAACATGCCCCACACCCCGATCTTTGCGAGCGATCGGTTTCGCGAGAGGAGCAGCGGAGGGCTGTACGGCGACGTCCTCGAGGAGATTGATGACTCGGTCGGGCAAGTGCTCGACGCCGTCAAGCGAGTTGGAATCGATGAGCGCACGCTGGCGGTCTTTACGTCCGACAACGGTCCCTGGCTGATCTTCGGCGACCACGGCGGTTCCCCAGGCCAGCTCAGGGGCGGGAAGAAGCAGACCTTTGACGGCGGGGTGCGCGTACCGGCGATCATCCGTTGGCCCGGGGTGATCGAAGCGGGCCGGGTGAGCTCCAAGATTGTGACGGTGTTCGACTTGCTTCCCACGTTTGCCAGGCTCGCCGACGCCCCCCTGCCGCGGAAGGCCATCGACGGAATCGATCTCACCAGGCTTCTGCGAGGCGAGGCCAATCCATCGCTCTCGCGGAGGCCCTTCTTCTACTACTGGAACAATGAGCTCAGAGCCGTGAGAAGCGGTCGCTGGAAATTGCAGTTCGCTCATGTCGACCATCAAGCCCCCGATCCAGATGCGACCGGATTCGGCGGCAAACGCGGGAAGGTCATGGATGTCGAGCACAGCTTGGCGCTCTACGATCTCGAACAGGACCCGGGCGAAAGCAAGAACGTCGCCGCCGAGCATCCCAGCGTCGTCCGGCGGCTTGAGCGTCTTGCCGATCACGCCCGCGGTGAGCTCGGCGATTCGTTGACGGGAGCCGTTGGCGCGGGTCTTCGGCCGGCGGGAAGGATCTGACTTTCCCGCATTCAACCGAGCGCAAAGATTCTCCGCTCAACCGCCCTGGAAGCAATAGAGCGCCGCCGCAGTGCGGACGTACATGTGCCGCCCGTCCAGGGCCGGTGTAGCGTAGATGGGCTCTTCGAAGTCGTGCTGCGAAAGCGGTTTCCAATCACGGCCGGCTTCGACCACTGTTGCTTTGCCCGGCTCGCTGAACAAGTAGACGCGACCGTCGGCCCCAATCGGTGATGCGTAGTACTTGTCGTACGCTTGCGGAAGCCGCCCTTGCGTCGCGATTCGCCCGGTCTCGGCCTCGAGAACCGAGAGAATCCCGCCGTCCTTCACGAGGTACAGCAAGCCGTTGTAGAGCAACGGCGAAGGGACGTTCGGCAGAAACTTCTCAAGACGCCAGAGCACGGCTGGCGTGTCGGTTAGATCGCCGCGGCCCTCGCCCGGCTCGATGGCGACCAGCGCGTTGGAGGCGGTGCGCTTTGCGACCTCGAAATCCCAATCGCGGCGGTCTAGAAAGCCGTCGGAGTTCAGATCAATGATCTCGAAGCGGCTCTTGGGCTCGACTGCGAGAAGCTCGGGCTCGGAAATCCTGCGGTCTGAGTCCTTGTCGGCTGCGGCGAGCATGGCGGGGAAGTCGGGAACGTCCTTTTGACGCCCGACGCCGGCCCCCTCCCAGGAGTTGACGAAGATGCGACCGGCGTCGACGACCGGCGTCGACTTGGGCTGCCATGACAGGCCGCGAACCCACCAGAGCTTTTCGCCGGTCTTCTGATCGTAGGCAGCAACGCTGTATGCCCCCGGGACAATGATCTGGGCTGGGCCGGAGGAGGGCTCGAAAACCGCCGGCGTGGAATACGAGCGGGTCGATTCGGGACGTACAGTCCTCCAAAGCCCCTCGCCTGTGTCCTTGAAGACCGAGAGCAGATAAGAATCCGTATCCTGATCAGCGAGCAAGATCAGGCTGTCGCCGACGATGACAGGAGACGTGCCGTGGCCGTTTGCATTGTTGAAGGGCCCAAGCGGAAGGCGCCAGCGCTCTCGCCCGGATGGGTCGTAGGAAAGCAGCCCGAAGTCCCCGAAGAAGACGTAAACGTTTCCTTCAGCGTCGGCCGCCGGGCTCGGGGAGACCGGCGAATTCGTTGGCTGATAGCGTTCCATCCTCGGTCGCGGAGCTTTCTGGCGCCACAACGTCGCTCCCGACTTCTTGTCGATCGCATAGGTCCACAACACGCCGCCAGCATCCACGACTTTCTGGCGGCCCGCGTCCGTGCGGGCTCCCCCCTCGGCGGCCGTGAGGTAGATCCGGTCGCCGTGGAGGATGGGGGAGGAGTGGCCCGGCGGGAGCGGAGAGCGCCAAACCAGAGCGCCTGGCGCGGAGAAATTGGCTGGCGGGCGGGCTTTGGCCGAAACGCCGGCTCCGTTAGCCCCGCGAAATCGGGTCCACTCTTCGGCCGAAGCCGCAGTAGCCATCACGCAGACAACGAGCCAAAGCAGAGCGCGCACTGCAAACACTATAGGCTCAAGCAGGCAGATTGTGCTTACTGCCTTTCACGCCGGCCGGGCCGCCCCATCCGGACTCCACTCCAGCTCCGGATCGAACGGATACATCGGGCGCGGCAGGCGACGGTAGGGCAGAGACGTAAGTTTGGGCGTGCTGGCGCCGGGAGTGTCGACCAAAAACACCGCCTTGGCAATAGGCTCATAGGCTTTCCGGAAGCCGTTCGGGGACTTCACCACGACGATCTTCAGGCGGTCGGGCTCGATGCCGTGGCTGCGGTAGATCTCGGGGTCGACGGTCATGGCGGCTCTCTCCGCGGTCAGGATCCGCACGGTCCCGACCTCCAGCACGGCGGCCCTCCCCATCGACGTTTCGATGCCCGGGTTGTAGCCGCGGGCTTGGGGCGTCCAGCGCCCGTCGGATAGCATTCGCACGCGTACGGTCGCCGAGACCGGCCGCGAGCGCTCGGGGTCGAGCTTGCCGCCTAGATCGAGGGTCATCGAAGCGCCCACGCCTGCTCGCGCGGCGGCAGCGACGGCTTCCGGATCGACCAAGAAGATCGCCGCCGGCTCACTCAGCTCGGCATCGAGCAAGGGGCGCAGCAGGCCGGTACCGTCTCCAGGCGAGCCGGAGCCCACTCCGTCGGCGGACTCGGCCAGAACGACCGGTCGTCCTTCGACGGCCAGCGCTTTGCGAATGGCATCTGCCGGACTGTCGAGCTCAACCTCGAACTCCCGCCGGCGTTTCCAGAACCCTCTCGCTAGATCGTCAGCGCGGCGCTGAGCAGCCTGCTCATCTCCGTCGGCGACCGCGACGACCGCGCAACCCATCTCCGGAAGGTCGATCCACGGCTGCACGCCGAAGACGGAAACCGAAAGCGTGGGGTCCTCGGCCTCCCAAGCCTCGGCCTGCCGCACCAGCGAAGCCATCGGCCCCGTCGTCGTCTGCATGTTCTCCGGCGGAACGATGAGCGGCAACTTGCGGAACGCCATCGCGGGGGTGATCTCCCCGTCGAGCGTTTTGAGGGCCAGGCGCGCGGCCTTCTCGCCGACCTCGAACATGTCGACGTGCGGGTAAGTGTGGTAGCCGAGTACGGCGTCGGCGGCTTCGACTGCTGTGCGGGTTACGTTCGCGTGCAGATCGAAGGTCGCGAAGAGCGGTTTGTCACGGCCGAGAATCCGCCTACATTCACCGAGCAGATAGCCCGCGACATCATCTTCTCCTTCTGCGGCCTGCGCCCCGTGTAGCGCGAACAGCAGTGCGTCCGGGTCGGGTCCTTCCGCCAGACGTGCCAGAAACTCGCCCGAAAGCCGCTCGTAGTCCGCTCGTACGAGCCGGTTCGCGCTGTTCGCCCAGGCAGTGCCCACGGGCGCAGGCTCCACGCCCGCTGCTACGAGACCGTGGAGAAACCCGCCCAACTCCGTCAGCTTGCCGCGATGCCTCTCGAGCGCCGCCGCGCCGAAGAGCGGCTCGAAGTCCTCGTAACGGCTCCAGACCGGAGAGAAGGTGTTGGTCTCCTGCATCAAAGACGCAACCGCGATCCGCAACAGATTCCTCCTAGAAGAAGCGATCCCAGACGACAACGACGAAAAAGCCGGAGTAAAACAAGCAACAAGCCAGCAGCAAGAGCTTCGGGATCCGACCGGGCCGCGCCGGTTCGGGCAGCAGCCTGGTGTTGACGATCAAGATCTGGATGCTCGCGCCGGCCAACACCAATCCCGCGATGTTGCCCATGATCGTCATCAACTGCATCACGTTGGCGAGATTCACGACGAACATCGCCCAACACGTGAACCCGGCCAGCAGCGCGTAGTAGACGTAGCTGACGTCCCCGCCGCGCCAGGAGCGTATCCGAGGACTGCCGACCCACACAATGTCGGTGATCGTTCGGATCAAGACATCGGTATTGCCGAGGTGCGTCGAGAAGAGCACCCAAAAACCGTTCAGCAGCGTCAGCGTCCAGAAGCCGGGCCATATGGTTTCGGCCAAATACTGAGCCTGGTAAGCGCCCGCTCCGGCTTGCGAAAGGTCCGTGCCCGGCGGAATGATTCCGGTGGCCAAGTTGACGTTCAGGAACATCCCGATCAAAGCTCCGCAGCCCCAAAGCCACAGTTGATCAGCAACCGAGTAGCGCCGCCAAAACCGGAAGCGAGCTAGGTTCCGGGCCGTCGGCTCGAAGATCTTGCCGGTCGCCGTCAGCGCGATGCGACGATGGCCCACCGCGCCGCTGATTGCGCCCGTTTTGGCGCCCATCCCGAGGCCTTTGTCGCGCGCCCAATTCGACACGGCTAGGTTGCCCAGTCCCCCCGAACCCGCTGTAGCCGCAAGGGCGGCCAGCAACGGCAGGTCGACGCCCTCGGATACTCTTCCGAGCCCAAGAAATCCCGCCAACGTTGCGCCCCAATGGGCCAGCGGAACGAAGAGGATGTTGACCGCCAGCAGGAACGAGAAGATGACGGCGATCATCACCCACGAAAAGCGCTCCAGCATTCGCTCGATCGTACGGCCAAACAGGAGTACGGAAAGCGGTCCAAGGATGACGAGGTAGCTGAGCCAGGTCACCGCCTGGGCGTCGAGCGTTTGCGGCATTCGCCCGGCGAATGTCGCGAACAACACGGCGGCGCAGCCGCCGACCACCGACGGCAGGCCGAGCTGCGCCGCGGTCAAGAATGCATAGAGCGCGCCCCAGAAACGCGAGCTCGGTCTGAGTCGCATGAACCCCGTGATGATCGGTTCGCCGGTACACAGCGTGTAGCGGATCGCCTCCAAGTTGAAGACGACCTGCAACGAAACCGCCACCGTCGCGATCCAGAACAGCCCCAGCCCGTATTGCACGCCGATGGCGGGGCCCACCAACCATTCGCCGCCGCCAATTCCGCCCGTCAGTAGGATCGCTCCGGGACCGATCACTCGGAACAAGTTCCTGGCCGAAAAGGGAGGCGGGTCCGGCAGATCGCTGTACGCGAGCGGAGTCACGCGTGGGCCCGATGATAGCTGACCTCAGGACAGAGCCTGCGAAGCGGCTCGGCGCGCCTGCCGATCGAGCGCTCACAGCGGTGACATCGGTGATGGCGTTGAGCGGCCTCGGAGAGCAAAACGCCCGGTGTCCGGCCGAGGCTGCCCTGCGTGTGCCGCTCGTTGTTAGCAAGTCTCTACCCCCCGAATCGAACCCCACGCCGCGGGCCTCAGATCCGGGAGTCCGGTCTCCTGGTCTCAGGCAGGCTGCCCGCCGGTAGCCCTGGAACTGTTCCGAAGGTGTTCTGAAACCCAGAGTTTTGGGCCTCGAGTGACTTCTGCAGCGAGCGAAAACAGTAGCCCCAAATCCGTGTAAGTGGCTGGAAAACAACGCAAGCGGTGGAGAACATGTAAGTGGCATGGTGGCTTCGGTAGCAAGAAGTCCCGAGGTCGAATCTCGGCACCCCGCCCAGCGATAGCCCCGGGATCCGCCATAGGGGGCAGGCGACAGGAGTTTCTCCAAGACCATTGCTGCGCGCCGTCGGCGCTCGCGTCCATTCTTGACGCGAGTGCTCCTAAGCGGGTATCGTTCTGCTATGACGCGAAAGCAGTTCCTGGCTACCCCTCTCGCTGCCGCCAGCGCAGCCACCGTGACGACAGCTGCCACCCCCAAACCCACTCGGGTCAATCGAGCCATCGAACTGCTCGAGGCGGGTCACATGATCTTCTATACCGGCGGACGAGGCGGATACGACGACGGCAGGAGCCTGGCCGGAACGAAGCACGACTACATCAATTACGAGATGGAGCACGGAGCGCTCGACTTCACGGCATTGCGCGGGTTCATGAAGGGACTCGTCGACGCTGGGCCAACTCGTAGCGGGCACCGCACGCCCACGGTCATTGCAACCCTGCCAGTCTTGGGGATCGACGAGATTCACATGCGGGCCAATTTCTGGGTCGTGCAGCAGACGCTGCTCTGCGGGGTGCACGGCATCCTGCTGTGCCACGCACGCGACCCCGAGGCTGTGAAGTGGATGATTCGCGCATCGCGATACCCTCATGCCAAGCCTGTCGTGCCTGAACTCGGAGAGGGTCTGCTAGGCAATGGAAGCCAAGGCTATCCGGCCGAGATATGGGGCGTCTCCAGGGAAGAGTACATGAAGAAAGCCGATCCCTGGCCCCTCAACCCCGAAGGCGAGTTCCTTCTCGGTGTGAAGATCGAAGACAAGTACGCCTTGGCCAATTGCGAGAAGGTTGCCGCCGTACCGGGCCTGGGTTTCGGCGAGTGGGGTCCGGGGGACATGGGCCTTTCCCTGAATCTGCCCGACGGTCACGGCCCCAACCGGGCGTTGCACCCGGAGATGCGAGCGGCCAGGGCCAGGATCATGAAAGCCTACAAAGCCAATAACGTAGCCTTCTTGAATACCGTTCGCGAGCACGACGTCACGGAAATGTTCGACGAGGGCGTGCGCATCGGTGCCGGGGCCAACGAGGCAACCATGGCGAAAGGCCGCGCGTACACCGGCCGTACCATGCCGTGGTAAGCAAATCCGCCGAAACGGTCGCACTCCTTGCCCTGGTGGCTGCGGGCTGCGGCCACGTCCCGGGGCCTCTGGAACTGCGCCTCGCGCACGTCGCATCGCCAGGCTCGTTAACGGCGGTTTCGGCTGAGGAATTCGCTCGGCGCGCAAACGAACGCCTCAACGGGTCCGCCCGCATCACTGTCTTCGGGTCGAGCCAACTCGGCGACGACGAGACCCTGCTAATCAAGCTCAAGCTGGGCACCGTCGACCTTTCCGTACCGTCGACGATCATGTCTTCTGCTGTCGATTCATTCGGACTCTTCGAGATGCCTTACCTCGTGCGCGATCGGGATCACATGGGTCGGATCGAGCGAGACCTCGTCTGGCCGCGACTGGCCCCCGACGCAGCGGAACGTGGCTTCGAACTGCTTGCGGTGTGGGAAAACGGCTTTCGCCACATCACGAATAGCCGTGGACCCGTTCGGGTTCCCGAGGACCTGCAAGGCATCAAGCTCAGGACGCCCCGCGGTCGTTGGCGGGTGCGACTCTTCCAGACACTAGGCGCGAACCCCACGCCCATGTCACTGGCTGAGACATTCATGGCCCTGCAGACAGGTGTAATTGACGGCCAGGAGAACCCCTTGAGCCAGATTCATAGCCAGAAGTTCCATGAGGTCCAGCAGTTCCTGACGCTGTCGCGACACGTGTACACGCCCGCTTACCTACTTGCCGGCCGCGATCGCTGGTCCAGCCTGCCGGACCAGATCCGAGATACGCTGCGGCAAACGGCACGCGATGTCCAGGAATTCGTTTACGCAGAAGCCGAATCGCTTGACGAGCGCCTGCTGGCGGACCTGCGAGACCAGGGGATCGAAGTGAACGAGTGCGATCGGGACAGTTTCCTCAAAGCTGGCAAGCCGATATTCGAGCAGTTCGCCGAGGAGATCCCTGATGGCGGGGAACTGATTTCCCGAGCGCTTGCCCTAGCCTCCAACGAACAGTGATACTAGCCGCTTGGCGACGACCCGACTGAGGACCTTTCTGTCGCGCTTCCTTGAAGCCGCGGTCTTGGTGATCACGGTGGCCTTGGCACTGCTTGTGGTGGTCGGCGTGCTCAGTCGCAAGGTCGGCCATTCCCTCGTCTGGTACGACGAAGTCGCCGCAATCCTCCTAGCCTGGCTGACGTATTACGGCGCAGCCCTGGCCGCCCTCAGCCGTGCGCATCTCGGCCTGCCGAATCTTGTCAAGCGGGCGCCCCGGCGAGCGCGACGTGCGTTCTCGGTGCTTCGCGAGATCGCCGTCATCGGGTTCTTCGGGCTGGCGGCCTGGATGGGCCTGGAACTGCTGGCGGTTCTGGGCGGAGTGTTCCTCGTCAGCCTGCCCTGGCTTCCGGCGGGGATTGTCTATTCGGCAATCCCCGTTGGGGCCGCGTTATTCATAGTGGCGGAATTGACGGTGGCAATCGAAGAGTGGAACCGGGGCGGGGCTGTATGACCCTGCTTTGGGTTCTCTTGGGGCTCTTGGCTCTGGTGCTCGTCGACGTACCCATCGCGGTAGCGCTCGGCTTGGCCGCGGTCGGTGCGATGGCACTCGAGACCGGTCTGCGGGATCTCCCGAACGTACCGTTGACCCTCTTCGACGGGGCGGTGAAGTTCACGCTGATTGCCGTGCCGCTGTTCATCCTTGCCGGCGCGATCATGAACGCCAGCGGGATCTCAAGGCGCCTGATCGCCTTGACCTCTTCGCTGATCGGATTCGTGCGGGGCGGCCTTGCGATGGTGACCATCGGCACGTCGCTGTTCTTCGCGGAGATTTCGGGCTCGGCAGTTGCGGACGTGGCCGCACTCGGCTCCGTGCTGATCCCGTCGATGAAGAGGTCCGGCTACACGAAGGAATTCGCTGCTGCGGTCACGTCGTCGGCATCGACGCTGGCCGTGATCATCCCTCCGTCGATTCCGATGATCCTGTACGGGGTGATGGCCGGGGCGTCCGTGGTGGAACTGTTCGTCGCCGGCATCATCCCCGGTCTACTCGGGGGACTGCTATTGATGGCAGCGGCCTATCGGGTCGCCGTCCGTCGAGGCTTTCCCGCGGACACGGCCTTTGCTTGGCGCAAGGTGACGCAGTCTTTTCGGGAGGCGGCTTGGGCGCTGGCTCTTCCGGTGATCATCCTCGGGGGGATCTTCAGCGGCTGGGTTACGGCGACGGAGGGGGCGGGCCTCGCTGTGGTAGCGGCGGCCGCAATCGGCGGTTTGGTCTATCGAGAACTCGACTGGAAGTTGCTCCGGAAGGCCACCGTGGAAGGCGGCATCCAGACCGCAGTCGTCATGTTGCTGGTATCAACGTCGGCTCTACTAGGGGAGTATTTGACCGCGGCCCAGGTGCCACAGCAGTTTGCCGAGCAGTTGCTCGCCTTCACACAGAGCACGTGGGCCATCCTGGCGCTACTGAATGTCTTCTTTCTGTTGATCGGCCTGTTCCTGCACTCGGCGGCGGCCATCATCCTCGTCGTGCCCATCGTGATGCCCCTCGTGCATCAGGCGGGAATCGACCCCGTGCATTTCGGGCTGGTCGTTACGCTCAATCTAGGGATTGGACAGCAAACGCCCCCGGTCGCCAGCGTCCTGTTGACTGCGTGCTCCATCGCCAAGGCACAGGTTTGGGATGTGAGCCGTGCGAACGCCGTCTTCGTTGGCGTCCTGCTGGCCGTGCTGCTGCTCGTAACGTATCTTCCAGTGATCCCGATGTCTCTAGTTGAATTGTTCTATCGCTAGACAGGGAGCGGTTCAGTACCCAGTTGTCAGTTGTGGCACTGCTTGCAGGCCAGATCCCTGGTCATGAGCAAGAGCTTTGCCGCGCTGGAACCGTGTGCGTCGTGGCACATTCCGCAACTAGAGAGCTCGTGCGGCTCATGGCTGTGAGTTCGGATGAATTGTTCCTTGACGTGACAGGTGTCGCACCCGCCGCTGAACCGGAACCGACCTCGGCGACTGACGCTGTGGCAGTGCGCGCAGGCGGTCTGCACTGGAGGATGCTCGGCGTAGGGCTCGGCCGCCGGGTCCGCCGGTGACGAGCCGGAATGGAACGTAACTTCCTCCGACCCGTCAGGCGAGTCGAGCCGGAGCACATGCCGGCCCGGCGGCACTGACACTTTCACCCGGAACACGCCTGGAAAGGGCTCCTCCGCCTCGAGAGCCTCGCCGTCAAGGTAGAGCCGTCCGTCAGGGGCTTGGGCAATGAACTCCACCGATCCACCCCGGATCCATGCTCCATCCGGAGGCTTGACGATCGATCCGGCACCGGCCGCAATCGAGGAATGGAACGCAAGAAGCAGTGCGCCTGCCAAGAACCTACAGGTGGATTCGGCAGATCGACCCGGCATGCTTACTGAGGTTGTCCTTGTGCCCGGGGGCGATTCCCGCGTCGCAATAGTAGAGTGCGCCGTCCCAGAAGGTCATGCCGTGCGGGTCTGGGTCGCTTCGGTCCAGTTGGACGGCCTCGAGCACACGTCCTGTGCGGTGTTCGAACTTCAGGATCCGGTAGTCGTTCGAGAACATGCACCAGATGTGACCGTCGTCCCAGCCCAGTCCGTGAGGCCGGCTGAGAGGGAGGTCGAAGTCGTGGAAGGTGTTGAGGTCGGCATCGGCCTGAACGACCTTCAGTGGCCGGAACTGCGTGATCCAGAGCGAGTCCTTGGCCCATAGCATCCCGTGCAGGCCACCGCCGTCCGGGGTTTGGTAGTTGATGATGTGCTCCCCCGTCTTGGCGTTCAGCTTGACGATGCGACCGCTCTTGACCACGTCGTGAGGGCGGCGGGGCCGACGCTGGGCCGGACCGTTCGCTCCCATGAACACGAATCCGTTCCCGGCGGCGATGCCACTCGTGTTCGAGGACTGGGTTTCGTACTTGACCAAGGGACGACCGGTCTCCCAATCGAGGAGATATGCGCGATCCGTGATCTGTTCGCCGACCCAGAGGCCGTCCTTTGTCGCCTCCAACCCGTTCGGGTTGCCATCCGGCGACTGGTACAGGATTTCGACTTTCTTTCTCCTGCGGATGGGGTAGGAAGCGGTTTTGTCGGCCGCGGCTTTCCACGTTCCGAGCATGGCGGCCAGGCCGGTGCCGAAACCCGCTGAAAATTCCCGTCTTGTCATGGCTGAAGTCCTCCTCGGTATGACCAGTCCCGCCAGCGGACCAGGCTGGGGCTGATATCGGCAGTCCGGGCGACGCCGGACATGCCCATGTCCAGCGCGAGCTCGGTCTTGAGCAGTTCGAGCACGCGCGCAACTCCCTCGCGGCCGTAGCACGTCATGCCCCAAAGGTACGGGCGGGCGATGCCGACGGCTGTCGCGCCTATGGCGAGCGCTTTCAGGATATCCGTTCCGCGCCGGAATCCGCCGTCGATCAACACCGGAATCCTCCCGCGGGCGGCCTGGACGCATTCCGGAAGCGCCTCAATCGTCGAGCCGGTATGGTCCAGCTGACGCGCGCCGTGATTGGACACGACCACCGTGTCCGCTCCGACCTCGACGGCCTTCTCGACGTCCTCCGCGATCATGAGCCCCTTCAGCATGATCTTGAGGTCCGTCATGTCCCGGAGCCTCTTCACGGTTTCCCACGTCGGCGTCGGAGAGACCCGGCCAGGGTACTCGCCGGTGGTCCAAGTCCGGTCGCCGGGCTCGTAGATCAGGTTGCCGTCGCGATCACGCGGGATCTCTCCCAGATTGCACCACGTACGCACGAGTCCGTTGTGGATCGAGCGCTCGCGGTGAGAGACCAGCATATTGTCGACCGTGAAGCAGATGCCCGTGCAGGTTGAGTCCTCGAGGCGCTCCACGAAATCGAGCATGCTGTCTTCGGTGCGAAATTGCCCGCCAGTCGTGTATTGCCACCAGTGATCGGGAGCCTCGTCGCTTGCCAGATAGTCCTCGACACCGCCATTACTGATGTACATTGCGTTCGCCAGGGCCGCACCACGAGCGGTCTCCTCCTCGCCGCCGGGACGGAAGCAGTTCTTTCCGCCGGCCGGGCAGACGTAGACCGGAGAGTCCAACTTGCGTCCAAGTAGATCCGTGGAGACGTCGATTTTGTGAACGTCCGTGAGGAACTTCGGCCGCAGGATGATGCGCCGGAACGCCAGGCGGTTCTCGATCAATGAGATCTCGTCCTTGCCGCCCTCGTCCATGTAATCGAAGGCGACAGGGTCGATCAGCTTGCGGGCGAGATCCCGGAAGTCGAAGACATTCGCCAGCTTGGCCGAATCGGTCAGTTCTGGTGTCTCGATGTCCGCAAGAAGGGGTGAGGCGAGCATGAACGCCGTGAACTGGCGAAGGGCCTCACGGCGACACAGGCGACTCTTCATGCCCATAGGACGGTACCATCGACAGCCCGGCGTGTCAATGAACCACGGCCTCGACCGGCGTCATGCGGTTTGCTTGCGAGCCTCCTCGAGAAGACGGCGGGCACGTGCAGGATTGTAGACGCCACACGGGCAGAAGCGTGCCAGCGTGGCGACCGCTTGCTCGGGCGTGCGCCGGCCCTCGCGGACCATGTCGAGCATCTTCCTGGCCATGTTGAAGGAAACCATGCCATGGCCGCACATGGTCGACAGCTGCAGCACTTGACTGTTCGGCAAGTGGTCGTGCGGGTCCCTGAAACCGAGCGAGTACTCGACGCTATGGCGTGGGATGCCGCAGCACTGCGCCAAGTCCTTCGCCCCGCTCACCGATGTGCTCATGTTCACGGAAAGTCCCAGATCCGCGTCGATGACTTCTCGCAGACATGCCTCGGCCTTCTCCTTCGAGTCGAAGACAGCCGCTACGGTTCCAGGCTTGGACACGCCCTCGATCACTCCCTCCCAGTCCGGAGACAGATCGCGGTTCCAGTGCGACCTAGGGTCGAGATGGCGTTCGGGCTTGAAGCTGCCTCGGTTCCCGTTGCCCATGTTCACGGGCCTGTGCCGGGCGCAGATGCGGAGAAAGGCCTTTTGCTTCTCGACCGCGCCCGCATCGTTCTTCCCTGAAGACGGAATGCAGAAGAGGATGAAGTCGTCCTTGAATGAAGACGAGTTTCCGTAACGGTGCAGGGTGTTGGTCATGCTGCCTCTAGATTCGTGAGGCGTCCGAGGCCGAGATTGGTCTTCGCCCGTTCTGCTCCGTACCCGAGCTCGTCCAGGATCTCCGCTAGCCGTGTCTCCTCGCCGTCTGCGTCGCAGCGGGTCGAAATCCCGACAGCAGTGACGGTGTCGATCCTCCTATTGACCTCTTCGACGGTTGTAAGAACGCCCTCAACCTGATCCAGCCGTGTCTTGATCTCCACGATGCCCGAAAGGATTTTCTCATTCAGGATGTCCTCCCGAATCGCGCCGGTTGCCTTGTCAGTCATGAGATGGCTGATAGGGTTCTTGTCCTCGAACTCAATCCCGAGCCTCGCCAACGCCTTGGTCATTTGTTGGATGTCCCGGAACCGCACCCCCACGCCAGGACGCCCGAACTCGATTGTGTAGCCCACCTCGCCGATTCCGACGCGTGGATTGACGTCGTTCGTCTTGACCTCCTCGGTGCCGCGCCCCTTGATCCCGGTGGACTTGTGCTCCACGACCGGATCCGAGAACACTTGCCGGACGAGACGCGGCATGGTGAGCTCGTTCATGACGAATGCTGCGGTGGGGCAGACGTCGGGTTCCGGCTCGAATCGGAAGCGGAACAGGCGCGCAAACTTCCGAACTGTTCTGACCATTGTCGGGTTGAGGTGCTCCTGGCTCATACCGCGGAAGCAGGTTCCGCACTCCACGCATTCGTCTTGATTGATGGTCGCCCGCTGGATTTCGGGATCGATATAAATCGCTCCCATCGGGCAGACGGGAACGCAGTTTGCGCAGGCCACACATTTGTTGACATCAATCAGCATTCGGAATCTCCGCCAGGTCCCGAAAACCCACCGTGGAACTGTTGAGCGTGCGCTACGTTCCCGTAAGGTCCTAGAGTCCTGCCTGTAGGGTACCAATCAGAAGCCGCCGCTGGGCGTTGGTCCGCGAGGGTGCGATGTCACCTGGAGTAGCCACTCCCGTCGATGGAGCAACTTTGCGGGCTGCATGGGCTTGGATGCGCAAGGGATTCGCCGCAGCAGTTCGAATGGCCCGGACTCGATCCCAGGAACCGGGGCCCTCCAGTAGCCTCCCGGACTAGACTGACCCCCGGGAACGGAGCGGCCTTTCAGCTCTGATCCGTTTCAAGTTCTCGGCGGAGTGGGCCGGGAAATTCGATCCTTGCTCTCACCTCGCTGACGGACACGACGCGGATTACCGTTCCTGTCGCAACCCGGTCTCCCGTTGCTTCGTTCCAAAGGCGCGGGCGCAGCGCCGTGATAGAATCTCACGCTATGAGGCTGCGCTTGGCACTATGCGCGCTGCTGCCGCTACTGGCAGTTGCGCAACGTCCGGTGGTCATTCGGGACGTCACTCTGATCGACGGAAGTGGCGGACCGCCCACGCTGAACGCCACTGTGATCGTCATCGGTGACCGGATCGTTCAGATCGGCGAAGGCGGGACGCTGACGATCTCTGAGAACGCCGAAATCATCGACGGGAAGGGTAAGACTCTCATCCCCGGGATCATCAATTTGCACGGTCATGTGGGGCTGACGAAGGGGCTCACGCAGGCCCAAGAGCACTACACCCGCAACAACGTCATTGACAACCTTCGGTCGTACGCGCAGTACGGTGTCACGACAACAACCAGCATGGGTACCGATTTAGACCTCGTGATCGGAGTCCGCGATGCGGTAGGCCAGGGTCAGCTTCCCGGCCTTTCCCGCGTGATCACGGCCTTGCAGGGGTTCACAACCAAGGAAGGCTATCCGACCCATGTGCCCGGAGTGAAGGGACTCGCGCTCGAAGTCGCAACCCCCAATGAAGCTCGCGAGCTGGTCGACCAGCTCGCCGACAAGGGAGCCCAGCTTGTCAAGATGTGGGTGGACAGCCACCACGGGAAGTTCGAAAAGCTCCAACCTCGGCTCTACCAAGCAATCATTGACCAAGCCCACAAGAGAGGGATGCTGGCGGCTGCGCACCTGTACGAACTCGCCGACGCGCAGCGCTTGGCGGACTCCGGGCTCGACCTGATTGTCCATAGCGTTCGGGATGCCGAGGTGGACAGAGGCTTGATCCGCAGGCTGCTAGCGAAGGGGATTGTCTACGCGCCCACCCTGACGCGCGAGCAGTCCACGTTCGTGTATGCCGATTCTCCTGCGTGGCTGGACGACAAGTTTTTCTCGGCACGCGTCGATGCGTCAATAATCCAAGGCCTTCGCACGACAATGCGCGAGAACCAGTCGAAGGATCCCGAGCAGTCGATCAATCGGGAGAACTTCCGGATCGCAATGCGGAACCTCAAGACGCTGGCCGATGCCGGGGTCAGGATCGGATTCGGGACCGACTCGGGTCCGCCGGCCCGTTTTCTGGGCTACTTCGAGCACTGGGAGGCAGAGTTGATGGTCCAGGCCGGCCTGACCCCCATGCAGGTCATCGTGGCGTTCTCCAAGAACTCCGCCGAAGGGCTCGGGATCGCCCGCGACTTCGGGACGCTGGCCGAGGGCAAGGTCGCGGACATGATCCTGTTGAACAGCAACCCGCTCGGGAACATCAACAATCTCCGCGACATCCACTCGGTCTACATCGGCGGCCGCAAGGTCGAACGGTGAAGGGCAGCGCGCTCAGAGCGTCCGACCAAGCCAGACGACCCGGCCGACGATGATGGAATCCGAGCCAAGGCGTTCGGGCTGATAAGCACGGTTGTCGCTGTGGATGAACCATTCAAGTCCCTTCCGGCGTAGCCTCTTGACCATCAGATCGCTGTCCCGGCGCAGCGTGTAGATGACCCCGTCCCGTGGTTGCTGGGGTCGCATGTCGAGGAGCACGACGTCCCCGCTTTGCAGGGTCGGCTCCATCGAATCGCCCTGCACCTCGATCACGGCCAAATGCTCCGGGGTAAGCTGTTGATCGCGTAACCAGGCCCGATTGAAGCCGAGATAACCTCGCACGGTTTCCGCGTCGACCGGCGAACCGGCACCGGCGGCGGCCAGAACTTCGTAGCGCGGCGCGGAAACGTATGGCGTGGCCTGATCGATTTGAAGGGGCTTGCGACGGCTCTCGGCGTCGATGCGACGCGCCTCGGAAGCAAGACGTTCCAGTTCCCGGGCCAGTTCCTGGATGTCGAGCCTCGCCCCGTGGGGAGACCGGGGCGGTCCAACGTAGAATTCCAGATCCAGGGCCTGGCAGACCTCAGACAACCGCCGGGCGCTGGGGGGGCGGCCTTCCAGTATGTAGCGGATGGCATTGACAGACCAGCCGTTGTCCCTCGCGACCCTTGTCGGGTTTGTCCCCTTCCGTTTCAGTGCCTCTTCGATGACCCTTGGGATGTCGTTGCTCTCCATGCGGTATGCCTGAAAGTCTAGCGTGACGGGGCTTGGCCCAACGGCAATCCGGTTCATTGGCCGTGCCGACCCACGGGTTTCGATCCCCGCCTCCACTCGCTGGACACTCAATCCAGGTTGGCCTACATTGGCTAAACTCGGTCGATGGATTACCAAGCGATTGACTTCAGTGTTCGCAACCACGTGGCTAGTGTCGTGCTGAACCGGCCCGGCAACGCCAACGCGATCAGTGAGGACGTCGCCAAGGAGCTTCTCGATGTGGCGATCCGGTGCGACGAGGATCCCGGGGTCAGGGCAGTACTGCTCCGCGGGACGGGCCCCATGTTCTGCGGCGGCGGCGATCTCAAGGTATTCAGCGGCGAAGGCGACGAGCTGCCGGGCTACCTCAAACGCACGACAACGTACTTGCACGGAGCAGTCTCGCGCCTGGTAAGGCAGTCTGCGCCGACGGTTTGCGCTGTACACGGTTTTGCGGCGGGTGGGGGATTCAGTCTCGCGATCTCCTGCGACCTGATACTCGCGGCCGAGTCCGCAAAGTTCACGATGGCTTACACCAAGGCCGGCCTCACTCCCGACGGGTCGTCGACCTACTTTCTGGCCCGATCGATCGGTTTGCAGAGAGCGATGGACATGGCGCTGACGAATCGTGTCCTGAGCGCGCCAGAGGCACTTGAATGGGGCCTTGTGTCCCGAGTCCTGCCCGACGACGAACTCGTCGACACGGCCGAGTCCCTAGCACGCCAGCTGGCCACCGGAGCGACGTGGGCCCTGGGCACAGCCAAGGAACTGCTGCACCGCGGCCTGACCGAATCCCTGGAGACGCAGATGGAACTCGAGGCCCGAGCCATCGCGGACTCTGTGAGAACTGCCGACGCGAGAGAGGGCATCAACGCGTTTCTGCAGAAACGCAAACCCGGCTTCGTTGGCAGGTAGAGATCCGAGAATGGCCCGTTAACCTGCCGGAGCGACGCTAGGCCGTCGGAATGCCGTGCGGAGGGCCTCGATCTTCGACCTTGCTGAGCATCCCTCGAGATGATCGTTCACCAGTCCCATCGCTTGCATGAACGCGTAGGAGGTGGTCGGACCGACGAATTTCCACCCCCGCCTCTTGAGCTCTCTGGACATCAGAGCCGATTCGCGCGACTGCGTAAGTGTGAGGAGAGTTTCGTGGTCGAGCCGGTCTGGACGCGTTGCTTCGGAGGGCTCCCAACTCCAGAAGAAGGCTGCGAGCGACCCGTGCCGGGCCGTCATTTCGCAGGCCCGCCGCGCGTTGTTGATCGTGGCCTCGATTTTTCGTCTGTGCCGGACGATACCGGGATTACCGAGCAAGCGGTCCACGTCGGTCAGGCTGAATCGGGCGATGCGCTCGTAGTCGAAATCGGCAAACGCCTCCCGGAAGTTCTTCCGCTTGCGGAGAATGGTGAGCCACGAAAGGCCTGACTGGAAACCCTCGAGGCAGATTTTCTCGAATAGGCGGCGGTCGTCTCGAACCGGAACGCCCCATTCTTCGTCGTGATACGAGATGTAGTCGGGATACGTGCCCGCCCAGGAGCACCGCCTCAGTCCGTCGTGGCCAACGACGAGACCCCTTGCAGCGTTCGATTGGTTCAGGGCGGGGTCCATTGAGAATTCAACCCATCGTAGTCGGTTTCGGTAATGGCTCCCCAGTCGCGGGGCGGCCCCTGAGACTGACCTTGAGTCCGACTGATACGATCATGGCGATGTCGCCAGTTTGCGGGACGGTGAAACGGCCGGCCAGATCGGATTCCGAGCCGGCGACCTTGACTCGGCCTGCGCATCGCGCTCTGTTGGGGACGATTCTCCTCGCCCTAGCATCATTCACGGTCAGTTGCACCTGCGGCGGAGCCGGGATTCCCGGCGACTTGGAGTTCGTTGAGGGGTCAGTCAACGGTGCCGCAATTGAGCGTGACGGCTATCGAATCGCCTTTTACGGCGATCCCGCAGGCGATTTCGAAAACGTCGAGAAGGTCTTACTGACCCATCACAGGCGGGATGTCGCCTGGGCGGCGTTGGGGCCCTCCTCTCGCGGAGCCCGGGTCGTGGCGCCGGCTGCCGAACTGCCGCTGATCGCCAATGCCAAGGGCTTTTGGGAGGAGTTCCGCGCGACACGATTCCACGACTACGCTCAGCAATCTACGAAGGTGCTCCGGGAGGACCTGCCGGTCCAAGAGCCTGCGCGTGGTGGCCGACCGATCAGCTGGCGCGGCCTGACCATCCAGACGGTCGACACTCCCGGCTTCACTCGCGGAGCTGTCTCGTACATCGTGGAACTGCAACGAACACGGATCGCCTTCACCGGCGACCTGATCCTGGCCGGGTCACAGGTCCTGGACCTGTACAGCATGCAGGACTCGATCGAGGAGACAGAGACCCGCGGCTACCATGGCTACGCTGCCCGGGCGGCTGACCTCATCAAGAGCTTGCGGCGCATCGCTGACGCTGAGCCGGATCTGATCGTTCCCGCTCGGGGACCGGTCATCCGGGAGCCGCAGGCGGAAATCGACCTCCTGATCGATAGGCTCCATCGCCTGTTCCGCGCCTATTTCCGAACCGATGCCTTGCGTTGGTACTGGGGGGAAGACAACCTCAGGAAACGCGCCAGCCGGATTCTCGGCCAGACGCCGGTGGAGTGGATGCCCATGGCGGTGAAGCTGCGTCAGACTCCGCCGCGGTGGTGGTACAAGTTCGGGACATCACGGCTCCTGGTTTCAGATTCCAAGGCTGCGTTCCTGATTGACTGCGGCAGCGAGGAGGCCGTGAGGCAGATCCGCCGCTTGAAGCGAAGGGGTGTGTTCACCACGCTCGAAGGCATCTTCGTCACCCACTTCCACGATGATCACACCGAGTTTGTACAGGCTATGGCCGAGGAGGAGGATGCCCCGGTCTACGCCGGGAAAGAACTTCAGGACATCCTGCAGAATCCGGAGGCCTATCACATGCCGGCCATGACCTACAACGCAATTCGGCCGGTCCATGCGCTCACGGAGGGCCAGACTATGCGCTGGCAGGAGTTCGAGTTTCGCTACACGTACTTTCCCGGCCAAGCGATCTATCACGGGGGTCTAGACGTCCGGCACGACAACGGTGAGCGCTACTTTTTCGTTGGTGATTCTTTCAGCCCCTCCGGCCTTGACGACTACTGCCTATTGAATCGCCACCTGCTGCATCCGTCAACGGGGCACTTCCTCTGTCTGGACAAGATCGAGGCAATAGAAGGGGACTATTGGCTCGTAAACCAGCACATCGACGAAGTATTCCGCTACGACGCAGGGCAGCTATCCACGATGCGGGAGGTGCTTGACGAGAAGAAATCGGTGATCGCCGAACTGGTGCCGTGGGAGGATCCCAATTTCGGTGTCGACGAACAGTGGTCCCGATTCTACCCGTACGGTGTCGAACTGGAGCGAGGGCAGGGATTCGACCTATACGGAGTGATCCTCAACCACCTGCCTGAGGCGCAGACGTTCCTGGTGCGCCCCGACCTGCCGCCGGATTGGGAGTGTGTTCCCGCTTACGCCGAGCTGCACGCGGAGCCCCGGACGGAGCAGCGGATCCGGTTCCGGGTTACCCCTGGACCAGAGGCATCGGGCCTCAGCGTGGTGACCGGAGACGTCTCCTTCCGAGACCACGACTTGCGCGGATGGATTGAGGCGCTGGTCTTCGTCAATCCCTAATGGGGCGATTCGGGAGCCCGGCCCCTAAAGGAAGTAGACCGCCAAGCACTCGTCCTCTAGGGATGCCTCGCCAACGATCTCGTCGAGTTGCTGGCGAATCCCGCTCATCGTCTCGTCCGGGACTCCCCCGAAGCGCAGTACGCGCTTGCGCTCGAGCAACTGGCCCGGGGTGAGGTTCTCGAGTGCCTTTGCTCGAGCGCTGTCCAGTCGGTTCTTGTGGATCACCACTGTTCGAAAACCGAGCTCTCGCAGCCTGTCCACGTCCAGGAGGACTCCCGGTTCTGGCGTGCCTGCCAGTCCCCGCAAAGCCTGCTCGCCCTCGATTTGAGCTTGGACGCTGGGAGGATAGGTCGAAAGGTATCCCCCGGCGATCGGTCGACCGTGGACGGTCTGCGCCACCATGTTATGCACGCTGCGGTTCCGTTCGTGGAACGGGATGTCGAGAACCGCCCCCTGGCGCGACCCGATTTGCTGCAGCACTGAAGAATGCTTGACAGCTTGGACAGGGAAGGGAAGCCAGCTGTACTCCGCCAGCAGGATGAGTGCGACGGCCGGGAGAGCAAGCGTCGACCGGATTCGGAGGGCGCTCCACCCGTACCCGGCGAGCACCGCCAGTCCGAGGCCGGCCAAGACAAGAAATCTGTTGGCGACCCGGAGGTTGCCTAGGAGGGGAATCTCTTTCAACGCTCCGAAGGGAAGGGGAATGGACTGATGCAGGGTGCCGTTCCAAAGAGGGTGGGCTCCGAGGGCGAGGACGAGCCCGCACCCGAGCACGGCCAGCCAGCCCAAGGCCCGGCGTTTCGTCCGCCAGACTCCCACGCCTGCTAGGACGAGTGGCACGACACCCAGATAGGAAACGAATCCCGATGCCTGGTAAGCACGGTCGAGGTACCTGGGCTCGACGATCGACGCAAAGACCGGATTCGCGTACGTCGGAGTGAGCAGATAGCTGGCGTCAATGCCCCGTGATACCGGTCCCTTGGTGTAGTAGTCGATTCCCGAAGCGGCGAGCTTGGCCATCGGGATGAGAAGCGGCAGGACGATGAGTGTTGCGAGTACGCCGGCCATCAACAAATGGGAGCATGCCGCACGCCAGCGACGAAGGTCTCTGAAAGCCAGATAGGCGACCCAGGGGGCGACGACGAGGGAGAGCTTCAATCCAAGATGCCAGCTGCAAAGTGCATTCAATCCAAAGCATGCTCCGAATGCGAGCGCATCGACCGAACGGAACGAACGTCCCCACCGCACCAGGTAATACAGAGCAAGTGGAATGAACTGCATCGAGAAGAGGTTCAGGTGTTCCAGTGTCTGCTCCATGGTTTGGGGGAAGTATGCGAAGACCAGTCCGGCTATGATTCCCGCACGAGCGTTCCCCGTGAGCTCACGAACAAGCAGGTACACGCCGAATCCGGATAGAGAAAGTGCCAGGATGAGGCAGAAGTTATAGGCGGCCGCCTCGCCGAATAGCAGGTTCACCGGCATCGCGACAACTTGGTTGAATGCGGAATGGGTGTGAAAGACGAGGTCCGCACCCGCCGGGTAGAACAAGAATGGGGAGTGCAGGGGGTTGAGGCCCTGCAGAAGGCACTGCTTCCACCACCAGAAGTTCCAGTAATTCTGCCAAAGGTCCCCCGATCCCGCGGGCAGGGCGCTGGACCAGCGCAACGCCAGCGGAAACGTCATCAGGAGCGTGAGTGCGACAAAGAGCAGGAAGACCCAAGTCGGACGGTCCGTCCCTCTTGTCGAACTATCAAGCATGCTCGTACCTCGATCCATGGCCAGGGGCTGAGGCCGGCCGGGCCTCGTTGATGCCGGGAGAATCCAGTCATCGGGGTTCTTGCGATCAGCTCATCGCGAGGAGTCCCAGCGGCATATCCATTCTGTCGCAACGGAGTCGTAGGTCCTAGCTCGGAAATCTCACCAATGGTCGGCAGATGCGTATTCCGGCTAGTGGCGCCCAATCTGGAGGATCTTGACCATCCGTGCAGATTCCGGTGAATTTGAAGGCCCGTTCCGAAGGGGGCGGAACGCAGCCACGTCCTCCAGACAGCGTGGAGCGGCACTGTCCGGCAGTGCTGCCCGTAAGTTAATGAACGCCCGTTCCGGATGGGGCCAAGCCGGTTGATCGGATCACGGATCGTTCCCCTCATCGGGTGCCGCCGCCTCGCGCCGCTCGGCAGTCCTCCGCAGGCGGAAGCCGTGTCCGTCGAAGCGGAATTCGGGCGATCTGCCAATCCGCTCCGGCGCACGGCACTAATTGGCCCTACTGAACACGCTACAGCCCCGGAGCACGCGGCGCGTGCCCGTCTCTGGCCCCCGGGGGATCCGTTACCGATTCCTCCGGGTAGTCCCCGTGCCAGTCCTGCACTCATTCGTCGGCGTTTCCCAGCATGTCGTGTCCGGACCGCATTCGTCGAACTAGGACGGGTTGCTTCCCATCACCGCCCGCCACTGCCGCTGCGCCACCTCGTGTTTGCCCAGCTCGAACGCCCGGCTGATCCGCACCGCGTCACGGGCCTCTCGTCCCTGTCAGCCTGTCGGCTGGTCGAGCCCACGTGGAACTCCCCCGCCGGAACCCGGACGAACTCCATGCCGGCTACGGCCGTTTCGACTCGTTTCCGTGCCGCTTCAACCCTACGTCTAATCGCTTCGGCGGCCGCCTCGGCTGCGGTCTTCGCCGCTTCGGCGGAATTCAGCAACTGCAGAGCCTCACGGTAATGCGCGCCGTCCCGTCCGGCCGACGCCAAGTAGCGCGCCGCAACTTGGATCGCCTCATCGTACTGTTCCATGCGCTCCAGCACTTGGACGTACCGGAAGAAGAACTCCCCGGGAAGCTCTAGACCATGCTGCTCCCGGAGTCCCAGAATCCGGTCCATGGCCGCCTTCGCGGCCCCGAAATCCCGCTTCCCGATCTGTTCCTCCGACTGCAGCAGGTAACGGTCCGCCTAGATATCCGGCGGCAACTGCATGGCCGTTCCCGCCGCCGGCAAAAGCAGACAGAGACTCGCCGCGGTCATTGAGACCCGCCCTCGAGCCCGCCGGGCCCGCAAATTGCGACGCTTCCCGTCCGCCAAGCCCTGCGGGCCTCCATCCCACCGGGTCCGGGCCTGCAGTGTCTCCAAGGCTCCAGCACGCTACCAGACCGATCCCGGCCCCAGCCCGGCGGTGGCCGGCCTGCGCGACGGCCGGGCCGTGCGATACGCCGCCGGCCTTCGACATGCGCAGCTCAAGCAGGCGGGGGCGGCGGTCGACCGGACGGAGGGGGCCTGAACGGTTCCGGCCACCCGCACTCAGGCGGGGCGCGAAAGCCCCGAGACCGCTGTGCTATCGAGCCAACCAGATCCTCGAGAAGGCCCGGACGCGTGGCGAAGGCAGTCCGATCGTCTTCATCAGTGGGCACGGGAGGTAGGTGGCCGAGCAAAGTCGTCGAGGCCGAGGCGACACCCGTGGTCTGGAAGAAGGTTGAAGCGACCCACAGGCGCACAACCGTGTTCGAGTGTCGTCGGCTCATGGATTACCGGGACGCCTGTCTAGCCGGATAAGGCGAGATCCTGAGGCAGGACCCGTCGATTGATCTGCCGTGGTCGTAAGTACTCGAAACGCTTGAAGACACCTGAAGCCCAGAGTGACCATTGAGGGCTCCGCGACATGTCTTAGGGGGCGGCTCCTTGTAGGCGGATCGAGCGGATCGGCACCCATTAGACGAGAGTCTCAACACTGTCTGATGCTGCTAGACTGAATGCGTGAGTCCGGAACTGATCGCCATCATTTCGGTTGGCGTCGGCCTGCTCGCTGCCTTGGGCGGGTTGATTGTGACGGCCGCACTGTGGCTGGGCGGATGGCTCCGAGACGTCGACCGGCGATTGGCGCGTCTCGAAGGGCTGATCGAGGGCGCGGGGCTGTTTCGATTGCCCGTCGAATCGCCTGAAGCGACAGGCAATTGAGCGCCACGATCCCTGGGCGAAGCTCTCCTCCGAACCTAACGCGTCAGGCTTCAGCCATAGAGATACAATTGCGGGCGAAGTTGGCCCATACCCGGTTCTGTCCACGCAGCTCCGGGTTGCGGGACGTGGTGGTCTAAGCCGGCGAAGGTCCGGGCAATTGCCCCAACCTGCCGCACACAGCCCGCCCATATTCCGGCAGCTTCAGATTCACTGCCAGAGCAACTTGGGCCGGCTGGTTATTCGGGTCGAGGCCCAAACGGGTGCGGCCCAGTCGAAAGCGCAGGCCCCGCTGGGCGATCGCGAGGGATTGCTAAATGACGTTATTGGTGCGGTCGCCAACGGCCACCGCCCGGCCCGCATGATCACAAGCGGCGGGATGGTCAGACAGCCCGTCGCCGTAGCGGTCCACGGCAATGTCCATCATGACGCGGCCACTTCAGATCTCACCGGCTCCCGGTGCACTGTCGTGCTCACCGCCGAGGCTTGACGTCCCGAAGATCCAATCGGCACTGGACCTCGCTCTAGACTCGCAAGTGCTCTTCTCTTGCCCAAGCCAACAGTTTTCGGTGTTAGGCTGAGCCCATGGACCGGGTCGGGGTGTTGGCCGCGCTTGTGCTCGCCCAGTGGCTTGCAAGTGGCGATCCGGTTTTCGGCCAAGATCCTCCATCGATGACTGAGGAGCAAGAACCGGCAATCGCGAAGATCACAGTCGTCAACCTGACAAAGGGCCAGATTCTCACGCCGGCAGTATTCATTTCCCACAACGATCAAGCCCCTGCGCTATTCGTCCCGGGCCGGGCGGCTAGTTCCGAACTCGCAGCGCTTGCGGAGCGCGGATACACTGCCGGACTGGTCAACAAGTACAACGCTGAACAAGGGGTTCTGAATGTGACGACGCTCTCTCAGTTCGTGCGTCCCACCAACACTGCAACGGTGAATGTCGAATTCGACGCTGAGCACTGGCTCATTTCATCCGCTTCGATGCTCGAGATGACGAATGACGGATTCGTCTCTCTCCTAGCAGTTGAGGTTCCTTGCGAAGGTAAAGACACATACTTTGTCGATGGCTGGGACGCAGGAAGCGAGGCGAACAGCGAACTCTGCAGAGAAATACCGGCACCGTGTCCGGTGCCCGCCCGTTCGGGCCGTTGCTCGGTAAGCGGCGCTGAGGGCGCCGTGCATATTCACAGCGGGATTCACGGATGCGGGGGCTTTCCGCCGGAGATCTACGATTGGCGCCACCCTGTTGCCATGATTACGATCGAAGCGGCCTCCGAGCTATCGCCTGAGGGAGCCCTGGACGCGGCCTGTGCCGGCCGCTTGTCCGCCGAATCCAGCTCAAACGACGAGTCAGACGACGACGGCTCAACCAGTGGGACGGACGGTGCCGGCTCGACTGACGGATCAGGGGGCGACGGCATGACTGATGGCGGAACGAGTCCGGACGGAGGGTGACCCGAATCTGTAGCGGGCCGAACAACGCCCCGGACCACGGGCCTTGACCCAAGCTGCCAAACAATGCGTCGGGTCCGACGAGTCAGGTTGCGGTGCCGGCCGGGGTGCACGCCAGATGTCATGCACAGGCCGGCAAGACGAAACCGAGGCTCGCCTTGATCGGACTGGCCGTGCCCGAGCGAGGCACTGGAACGCGGGTTGCCCGGTCAGAAAGCCAAGCCTTGCTCGAACACGATATCGACTGGAATGTCCGCCGCCTCGATTCGTCCTAGATCGCCTCGGAGCGACTGGCTGACACTGCCGAGTTCCTCGATGAACTCAGTGGCCCGTCGGTAGGCACCATCACCTTGAATACGAAGGATTTCACCGGACAGCGAGTCGATCGCTGTCCGCATGTTGGCCGGATTGACGATAAAGGTTCCGGTCTCACTATCCCGGGCGAATGCCTCCGATCGCTCGAAATAGTTGAAGCTCAGTGTGTTAGCGGTTCCGTGGGCGCTTGAGGATCCGAACCGAATCGAGCGGAATATGCCAGCTAGGAACGTGACGTAGGACCTCTCTAGAGTCCCTGAAGGCAGGTCACCGGAATCGGTCAGTCTGCCGATCAGATGGAGGCCGAGGATGTCGGCCTTGGCTTCCTCCAGTGCCGAACCGGTCTCTTGTAACGCATCCCGCACCGTACCGGACCCGTCCAGAGTGTTCTTGACGCCCAGACCATGGGCCACCTCGTGAAACATCGTGTTCGCAAAGAACGCGTCGAAATCGATCTTGTCGCGCTGCTGTGCCGAAATGATCACGTCCGCTATCGGGACGAGAATGTTGTCGAATTTGGCTCGCATAGCGTTCTTCAGTTGCAGCCTGCGGGAGCCCTTCTTGAGTTGGACCTGCTCGTCGTTCGGCAGATTGATCGCTATGGTCTTGGCTCCCGCATTGCAGTCGCCTGCGTAATACAGGACGTCGTACGCATTCAGTTGAGAATCGCTTCCCGGCACCTCAGACTTGTACTCGGCCGGAACCGGCAGCCCTTTCTGAAGTGCCGGAAGCATCGACGAATACTTCTCAAGCCTCGCACTCCATTCCTTGTCCTTGATCAACACGTAGGCCTCAAACGCAGTCTTGGTCCCGAACAGCCTGTCCTCGTAAGACTCGATCGGGCCGATGACGATGTCCATCGCGTTGTCTCGCATGTCCATCCATGCAAGGTCACTCGGCTGGTAGTCGCTCGTCTCAAGGGCGGTCGCTCGCATTTGGAGATATCGCCTGAATTGCTCATCCTCGGCCATCCCAGCTGCCTTTCGGAGCAGTTCGGCCGCCCCTGCCAGTTCTACAGGGAACGCCTGATGATAGGGCAGCGCAATCAGGTTGCCGCTGTCATCGCGTCGGACCAATGTGTACTGGCTTCTCAGGTCCGGATCGGACTGGGAGGCTTCCTCGAACTCGTTCCTTGCCATGTCGGCGGGATAATAGTTCGCCCCCGCAGGCTTCGGGCCGAACCCGGGCAGGAACGGCCGATTGTCGGCAAGGCGGTCCCAAGGGCCGTAGTTGATCTCGGCGAAACGTCGGGCAACTGGGTCCTCAATACCGGCCAGAAACTCGCCCTTGTTGCCGAAGGCCTGTTGCCAGAACAGGCCGTCCATCAACTCGGCGGCCTCGATCAACAATGGGAGCATGGCTCGCTGGCTCTCTGAAAGGCCATTCAGGTCGGCCTGGAGCCTGACCGGTACGTAATCGTCCACCTTGGCGCTCAAGTCAATTCCCGCTACATCCATCTCGCTCTCGGAATCACCGCAAGCACCCAGCCAAGCGACCGCGAATGCAATAGCAAGCGCACGCATCGCTACACTCTAGCGCAGCCTCCGGCGGACGTACGAGGCTCCTCTAGCGCAACACACGAAAGGGGTTCCGGTGCTGGTCGGGCAGGTCCGTTGCGGATTGCAGCAGGGCGGGCTTGCTCCCCGTTACATAGAGCGCGCCCACCCTCTGTAGCCCCTCGCGACGGGCCAGCTCTGCGGGGGCCTTTCCAGGAGTAATCGGCGAATCGTCAGGGATTCGATCTGTCGACACGGATTCGAATCCGCACTCGCGAAACTGCTTCGCCCATTCCTGGGCGCCCAGCCGAAGCAGATGCAACCCGGTCTCCCGGTCCCATCCTTCGGAAAATGGATTCTCCGAGTAGTAGTTGATCAGGATGTGGAAGGTGCCGCCGTAAGCCGCGACCCGATACATCTCCTTTGCAGCACAACTCACTTCTTTCCAATAATATGCGGACTCAATACTAAGAATGTGGGTGAAATAGTCCTCGGCCCAAGGGATCTCTTCGGCCGCGGCACGAGCAAAGAGCACGTTGTCGAAGTCCCGGTATCGGCTCCTCGCCCTGAGGACCATCTCGTCAGACACGTCGATGCCCACGAAAGCACCTCTCGGAAGGCGCTTCGACAGCATCTTGCCGGTCCAACCATCGCCGCAGCCAATGTCTAGGACCCGGGCATCCGGCTTCACGTCAATGCGCTCTAGCATGAGTTCGGCGAGTCGTTTGTGTCGCCGCTCCATGCCGTCGGCCTTGCCAGCTCGAACCCATTCGTCGAACGTAATTCGAATCCGCTCCTCGTGCTTGCGGCGTTCATGGACCTGATGAGTTGACGTCACTGCGGAAGCTCCTTCTCGGAGAGCACATCCCCTGAGTCCAGCCATTGGCTACCGGACAACAAACAATTCAGCCCGGTTTGGGTCGATGCAAGGACCCGCTCGCCCGGATCGGACGGAGAGCTTTTCCTTGATGGAGAGCTGCGCGAGATGTGGGCCAACTTCAACTCGCTTCAGAATCATAGGGCGGAAACTCGGCCTTGCGCCTTTCTAGGAAGCTCGCCGCACCCTCCTTGACGTCCGGTCTCCGGAATGACCGGACCATCTCCTCCAGCGCTTGGTCAGCCGCCTCGTCAATCGACCTGCCGAAATCCAGATACACCTGCCTCTTCATCACTGCCATCGATGCGGGTGAGGAGTGTTCTGCCAGATCGGCGGCATATTTCACAGCTCTTTCCAGCAGTTCGTCCCTTGGCAAGACGCCGTTCACGAGGCCCATGCGCTCGGCTTCTTCGGCGGTCACTACACGACCCGACAGCAAAAGGTCCAAGGCGTGAGACTGCCCAATCAAGCGGGGCAGGAGCCAGGAGATCCCGTATTCTGCAATCAATCCACGACGGGCGAACGCCGTTGTCAGCTTGGCCCCCTCGGCCGCGAACCGGACGTCGCAACATAGAGCGTGCACCAATGAGACTCCCGCGCAGCCACCATTGATAGCACAGACGATTGGCTTGGGAATCGAGAGCGGGAGGTGCACCGGGCGGCCAGGCTCGCGTATGCGGTCGATCGTATGCTGATCGGATGCCTTGAGGGCCTGCACGTCGGCACCGACGCTGAACGATTTACCGGCACCCGTCAAGACGATCGACCGGATACTCGAATCGTCGCGGCAGCGCTCCAAGAGGTCGAAGTAGTGGTCGCGCATCTTGGGAGTGATCGCGTTGTTCCTCTCTGGACGATCGAAAGTGAGCACCGCCACGCGGCCCTGCTTCTGGAATAGCAACTCTTCAGGCATTGAGAAGAAGCCATTCTATCGCCGCGAGGCTCGCGGTCGAACGGAACTTCGACACCGGCTGACTGCACTAGGTCCAGACGAACAACGGCGGAGCCTACGAGGTGTAGCGTTGCTGTCGAGACTGCGATGCGCCGCCCGAATTGCTGAAGGGCGTATCGTTGCGTTCAGTGCCCGTCACAGAGTCCGAGGGGGAACCGGCAGAGGTCTGGAACGTCTACCGTGAAGAACACAATGCACATTTCGTCAGTTGTGAAATCGCCCCAACCAACCGGGATGGGCGGGTCGTTCGGATTCCTTGGATTACCTGCCGAATTGTCGTAGATCGCCCGCACAACGAGACGGTCGTCAAGATTCAGTTTGACGGGAGTTTTGTAGGTATAGAAGTCCTGCCAGTCAAAGTCCCAATCGTCAATGTAGACCATCGGCGTACTTTCTCCGGAGGGCGAAATCTTGTCCATCCGGATTTCCTTGCCCAACAAGTGCATATGCGGAAGCACGTTAATTATGTCGAGCGGAAAGACGCCGCTGGCCTGCAGTGAGTTTCGGAGCGAATCAGGTATCAAGAAACTCCCTACTCTTTCGAAGTTGAACTCGGCCGTCACTTCGTAGTCTTCAGCGCCTGCCGGAATCTCGAAACTCGTATTAATGGCCATGAGGACTGTGGAGTTCCTGGGTGTCCGCTCTTCGGCAAAATGCAGCCCGACCCGCGTCGTGTCGGTCTGCTCGGTTCCGTCGGGATGGTAGTGGATCTGGATCGCGATGCGCGAGCCACGGCGCAGGTATATGCCGGACCCATCGGGGAGGACCTGTGGACGCGCTCCCGGCGCCCATCCCCCGAGTATGTAAGACTCGACTCCCCATGCGAACCCGGCTGTCGATATATGCGCACTGCCGAAGCACTCGTAGCCGGGCACGCCATCGTCACTGGATGCTTCGAGGCCCTGAGACTCTCCGACAGGGTCCCCGAACAGGATCAGATGATGGACGATCGCTCGATTGCCCGGCTGGACTTCGATCCCGGTGATGCTCTTGGTTTCGGTGATGCTGGCGGGCAACGAAATGCTGAAGCAGCGGTAGTCGTCGGATGCGCTCGGGTCGGGCCGGTAGACCGGCGTCTGAAGAACCAGGTCCGGCTCACCTAGCGTCCAGTCGGAATGGAACGTTAGCGGTTCGGGTAGGTCACGCCGGTCACCTTCGGGGGCGCCGGCATCGACCCACCCCGATACCAGCTCGATCTCCTCTTCCGTGAGCCGGCGCTCGCCCTCGAAGTCGCCGTGTCCCGGAACCGGCTTCCAGGGCGGCATGGCTCGCTGTTGGACGGTGTGCTTGATGAGTTCCGCCCATGGCTCGGCGTCCGAATGATCGATCAGCGAGAACGGGGCAACCTCGCCTGGCCGATGGCACTCCTGGCAATGCTCCTGGAATAGCCGCGAAATCTGATTGCTGAACGTGATCGCGTCGCCGCCGGAGGATGTGAAAGACACCTGGACGGAATTTGCCCTGTGCCCATCGGCGGTTAGGACGATCTCGACGAGTTCCCTGTGCGCGAGTTGCACGGGCAATGGGCCGACCTGGACCTCGTCCATTCCGGCCGACAGGCCTTGCTCACCACGACAGTTCGCCGGTACGTCGACACCTGCGATCATCACGTCCACCTCGGACGCGTACCTTATCCCCGTTCCTCGCAGCTTCAGGAACAGCACCGAACCTGCCGCAGCCGGATTCAGCGGCACGGGCCGGTATGTCCCGTCGGAACTCTCCAGGTAGGCGACGTCCTGGACGTGTCGCGTGCCTTGCAACAGGTTGACGACGACAGCCTGGGCATCCGCCAGACCGCCGCCACTGCCTGCCGCCGAGAACAGGCCGGGACTGACGGTCCGTACCTGAAACTCTCCATTCGCGATCGTCTCCTCGCCGCGCTTCACCGTGACATGGGCCGTGCCGGAGGCAACCGACGGTACGAGAATCCGTAGCTGGGTCGGAGTGACCTCGAATATCGACGCCGCCATTTCGATCCCATCCGAGCCCTCGATCGCAACGGTGATCGAATCGAGCTCCGTCTGGGGCTCGCCTTCCGGAGCGGTTGCAGTGCGGTCCCCGAATTCTCCATGGACAAGTGCGATCGAGTTTGGCGCAACTGGCGCCTCCCGATCGAGACTCGCTGCGGAGTAGACCGAGGTCGACCCCTCGTGGGCTTCGACTGAGACGGCAGGGAGGAGGGCCAGGGCCAAGACCGCCCGAAATAGCGACCATCCAACCCTTCGCCATGGACGTATCGGAATCGATAGCAGCATCGCCGTTCTGAACTTAGGCTAACAACAGCGAAGTCCTGAAGGCCCGCTTCCCGGGTGTTCTGGTTCGCCGAAGTTCGTTGGGAAGGGTCTCCTCTACACACCGTGACTCCCAAAGGACAATTCTCGGCCGGACGTGCCTGCAGAACGATCCCGAATTGAAGCCAATCCCGTTGGCCGCCAACCCGCGCTCGTCGATGAGTGTTCTCGCTATGCTCGCTTGGTTCCTATGAGGCTTCTTGGACGGACAGGCAGGCCGGTCGCGAGAGCAACAGCGCGTTCTGGGCTAACTGCATCAACCGATTCCCGGGAGGGCCCGCTGCCGGCAGATCAGTCGGGCGCTCGCCGTCCGTACCCAGCCGTCCGTCGTTGCGATAATGCAAGTGACCGATGGCGCAAGGGCCACTCACGTACGCCGCCGCCGGTGTTGACATAGGTGCGGCCGAGAGCGCTACAGAGCGGATCCGCGACCTTGCGCAACGGACATTCAACGAGCGCGTGCTAACCGGGATCGGCTCGTTCGGGGCTGTGTACTCGCTGGCCGGTGAGCAACTGGAAGATCCCGTGCTTGTCAGTTCGGCGGACGGCGTCGGGACCAAACTCAAGATCGCCTTCGCTATGAACCGCCACGACACGGTCGGACAGTGCCTCGTGAATCACTGCGTCAACGACATCGCCGTCCAGGGCGCGCGGCCTCTGTTCTTCCTCGATTACTTCTCGGCGGGGCGGCTCGAACCGGGCGTCGTCACGGATGTGGTGGCAGGACTCAGCCGCGCATGCGCCGAAAACGGAGTGGCCTTGATCGGCGGTGAGACTGCAGAAATGCCCGGCATGTACGGCGACGGCGAGTACGATCTTGCCGGTTTCATCGTCGGGATCGTCGATCGTCGGGATCTGCTGCTTGGATCGGGCATCGCGAAGGGAAGCAGACTGATCGGTATCCCGTCTAGCGGGCTGCACACCAACGGCTACTCGCTGGCCCGCAAGGTATTCCTTGATGTCGCGGGATTCGGCGTCGATGCATGGAGAGCAGAACTGGACTGTTCTGTCGGAGAGGAACTTCTCAAGGTGCATAGGAGCTATCTGAAGCCACTGCAGGCATTGAAGCGTGCGGGCTGCCTGCAAGCTGCCGCTCACATCACGGGTGGCGGCATGACGGATAACGTTCCGCGTATCCTGCCGGAAGGATTGCAGGCCCGCATTCGGACGGACAGCTGGCTCGTCCCAAAGGTGTTTACGGCTCTCCGGGACATCGGAGGAATCGAGGACCACGAGATGCGACGAACGTTCAACATGGGCATCGGCATGATCGCGTGCGTGCCTCCCGGACGCTCGGCCGAGGCCTTGGCTGTCCTCGGGCAGATCGGCGAGAACGCTTTCGAAATCGGTGGGATTGAGAGAGGATCCGAAGGCGTGGTCTACGACCGATGAAACGGCTCGGAATACTGCTCTCCGGACGGGGCTCGAACTTCGAGGCTATCGCCGATAGCATCGACGCTGGCCGCCTTGACGCCGAGATCTCGATCGTCATCAGCAACAATCCGCACGCAAAGGGCCTGCGGACCGCGAGGGAGCGGGGGCTGCGGGCGGTATGCGTGCGATCGCGCGCGATGGAACGCGAAGCTTACGACCGGTTGGTGGTGAAACATCTTCACGAGGCGCAAGTCGACTTGGTTGTCCTGGCGGGATTCATGCGGCTCCTCAGCAGCTACTTCGTTGAGCAATACTCGCAGCGGATCCTGAACATCCACCCCTCGCTTCTGCCGTCGTTCCCCGGGTTGGAAGCGCAAGCTCAGGCACTGGAGCACGGTGTCAAGTACTCCGGTTGCACCGTCCACTTTGTGGACGAGGACCTGGATGCCGGGCCAATCATCCTCCAGGCAGCTGTGCCCGTCTTGGATTCCGATGACGAGGATGCGCTCGCAGCCCGCATCCTAGCGCAAGAGCACAGGATCTACACCGAGGCGATCCGACTCGTCCTGAGCGGAAACTACCGGGTGGAGGGCCGGCGAGTGCTTGGACCGGCATGACGATCGACCAGCAACTCCAGTACTTGCGCAAGGGGTGCGCCGAGATCATCTCCGAGGCGGAACTCAGGGAGCGCTTGGTGCAATGCGCCAAGGAAGGGAGGCCACTGCGCGTCAAAGCCGGTTTCGACCCCACAGCTCCGGATCTTCATCTCGGACACACAGTCCTGATCCGCAAAATGAGGCATTTTCAGGATCTAGGGCATACGGCTATCTTTCTCATCGGAGACGTCACCGGGCTGATCGGGGATCCCACTGGAAGGAATGCGACCAGGCCGCCGATGACGCGCGAGCAGATCCTGGAGAACGCCGAGACGTACAAGAATCAGGTGTTCAAGATCCTTGACGAGCAGAAGACGGAAGTCCGTTTCAATGGCGAGTGGCTCCTGGAACTGGGCACGCTCGGGATGATCCGCCTCTGCGCCAACGCAACCATCGCCCAGTTGCTCGAGCGGGAGGACTTTACGCAGCGCTATCGGCAGGGCAGGCCTATCAGCCTGCACGAATTCCTCTACCCGCTCACCCAGGCCCAGGACTCGGTTGCCCTCCAGGCCGACGTAGAGCTTGGCGGGACAGACCAACGGTTCAATCTCCTGCTAGGAAGGGAACTGCAAGCGAGCCACGGCCAGCCACGCCAGATCGTGGCGACTATGCCCATTCTGGAGGGTCTCGACGGCGTCCAGAAGATGTCGAAGTCTCTAAACAACTCCATTGGGATTTGCGAGCCACCGGAGGTCATGTACCGCAAGGTGATGCAGATCTCCGATGACCTGATGTATCGCTACTACGAACTCCTGACCGACGTCCCCGTCAACGAAATCGAGTCCATGCAGGCCGGCGTTGCGGCCGGCTCCATACATCCCATGGCCTTGAAGCACTCCTTGGCAAAGCGGGTTGTAACGGACTTCCACGGCGAGACGAGTGCCAGGGGAGGAGAGGAAACGTTTCGTCGCGTCGTCCAGAACAGGGAAGTCCCCGAGGTCATGCCGGAACTTGACCTGCCCGCGGAGATGCGGAATCAGTCCGCAATTCGCATTGACAAGCTCCTCCGCGCTGCAGGCCTGGCCAGGTCGGGCGGCGAAGCCAACCGAAAGCTCCGGGAGAATGCGGTCAGTGTGAATGGCGTAAAGCACCGCGAGATGAGCTACGAAATCCCGGCCGGGACCTCTGAGTTGGTCCTGAAGTTCGGGAAGAAATGGGCGCGAGTGCGTCTGTAGGGTCTCCCGTGCACGCAACGCCTGTGGCACCCCGAATCCTCGTTTCGGTTGCGGCCTGTAACTGGGCCGCCCGCAGGTTTTCAGCGCCCCCTGTGGAGGAGCAACGGGCCTCTTGCTCAAACGCAAGGGCCGGCAACGTGGTTCTTGTGATCCGCGGAGATCACGGAAACCGTGCTCTCCCCAGTGCGGCGGCAATTCGTAGGCGACCATGCTGTCGACCATCGCCGGGGTCGTAGACCGCGTTCAGCCCGGAGCACACCGATGAGCAGCTTGGCTCGGACTCGAATTCCGTTGATGCCAGTCTCCGTTGCTATTCGCGCCGATCATCGGCGATCCGTCCGCTTGTCGCCTGAGACCGATCCACGGATTCCTCTTCGCTGCCGTTCGCCGAACTCGCCCAAATTCGGGCCGTGGGCGATCCGCGGCTCTGTTCGGGCAATCCGTAGCCTTCCGCCCGCTGTGGAGCCACCCGCGTGTCGGCAGCACCCGTGCTGGAACCGGACCTCCAGGGCAGCTGGACGACCAAGCGGCCGGGCGCGATTTCATGTCCTATCCTGAGAGCGGCCTTGGCACTCCGTACATGCACTGCCGTTCTGATTAGCGGGATGAAAGACTCCCAGGTCCCTAACGAATAGTCGAAGGTCCCGAATTGACTGGTGATCCAACAGACGGCCGTTCTCTCCCATCGCAACCAACCTCGAGATCTCTGAGTTCGAGGGCGAAGCTTTGGAAGCGGAGTTCCTTGTATCTCTTGAGCAGGGGCGCGATCTGTGCTGTCGTTGTCGGAAGCCTCGGCAGCCTGTTCGTCCTCCCGGCGAACGGCTGGGCATACGTGGTCGACGTGCTCGTGCGCTCCTATCTGGCGTTCGTTGGCACGGTGATGGCCCACGAGGGCGTGCATGGATTGCTCGGACGCACTCCGACCGCCAATCTCTGGTGGGGACGCCTAGCGCTGATTCCGTGCATGGTGCCGTACACCAACTTTCGCAAAACTCACCTGTTACATCATCGCTACACGAACGAAGACGGCCGGGACCCGGATCACTTCGTCAAGCCGCGTGACGGCCAATGGTGGGAGCTGCCGCTCCGGGCAGTGGCGATGCCTCACCACTGGTTCTTTTGGCTGCGGAAGCGCAATCTCGTCGATCGCGGCCACGCACGAGAATTGTTGTGGAACTACCTCGGAATCGCGTCAGTCTATCTGGCGATATCGTTCGAGGTCGGAGTCGCGAGGGTGGTATCCGGGATGCTTCCGGTGCTGGCGATTGTTTCGGTGCTGCTTTGGTACCCGTTTGCGTTCAAGACGCACGAGGGATTCTCTACAGGATCCGCCGCTTCTCGATCCCACAACTACTACGGTCGACTGATGTATTGGTTCTCTTTGGGGCTATCTGTGCATCGGACTCACCACATGAGCCCCCACCTGGCTTGGATCGAGTTGAGGCAATTCGTCGAGCAGGCGCCTTCGGGGGTAGACTCCGTTCTGCCGAAACTCGACATCCGCATCGACACCCAGTCGACCGTCCCCGATGCCCAACCCGCCTCTCACCATCATTGACCTCGTCTGTCTGGTGATGGACAGCCAAGTCCGCCCCCTTGACTTCGCCTTGATCCTCACGTTCGACCGCGAATTCGACGCTGGCACGCTCGCCGACGGGGCCGCAAGTGCTCGCAACTTCTTTCCTTCAACCGGGTGTCGAGTGGCTGACGGGTGCTGGTCACGGCTGGACGAATCATCGTGCGAGTCAGCGTTCGGCGTCGTCCGGTGCAGGGAACAAGCGGCACAGATCGACCGCTTCATCGAGACTCCGTTCAATCTCGCCACTGAACCCCCTCTGCGCCAAGTCTGGGTAAGTGATGTCCGGACAGGGCGGGGCTGCCTGGTTACCAGAATTCACCACTGTGCGGCCGACCTGTTGAGCGGATTGGCCTGGATCAACCACCAGCTTCTAGTAGCCCGCGGACTACTTCGTCCTTGTTCGAAGCCGGCACGCCTAATGCCTCCGACGCTTGCACCCGCTCCCGCGGGTGCCAAACGGAATCCAGTCTGGGACCGGTGCGGGCCGCTCTGGACCCGCCCCGGACGACCCTCGGGCGAACGGCGCTGGAGCACATTCTCGTTCCCTGCGGGTCCGCTTGCACAACTCTCGCGGATTGAGCATGGTTTCACGTTCAATGATGTCCTGCTGGTTGCCGCATTGGAGACCCTACACGATTGGAATCGTGCCCATGAAAAGGGCACGCGTCGAGTCGGTCTCTGGCTGCCCGTCAACATCCGCCAGGATTCCTTCTCTGGCTTCGGCAACGCTTCAAGCCGAGTTCGCGTGCGACGGGAATACGATGACGGTGCCAGCCCCGTCGAGCAGTGCCGGTCTGTCCGCGCTCAGGTCAACCGAGCCCGGGAGCGAGGCGAATGGGTCGTGCCAGAGACAACGGTGCTGTCGAAGATTCCCCTTCGATTCAGCGCGCCCGCGGTCCGCCGGTACCTGAACCGCCCTTGGGCGGACATGGGCACGGCGGCCTTCAGCCATGTTCAAAGATGGCCTGGACAGGACGATCCGGTGTTCGGCAATCTGCAGGAATTCGGTGTCTTGGGATCTATGCATCGCCGCCACGCACTGATGTTCGCATCGGTCACGGGAGTCGACCGCACTTGGATGACGATCTCGTACGACCCCGCCCTATTGTGGGCGAAGGACATCGAGTCCATTCGGCAACGCTACCTTGGAGTCCTTGAGGAGATGGCAGAAAGGCTGTAATGCGCGCGGCGCTGAACGACGGCCTGCGCTTCGCGATCGGTGTTGTTCTGCGGTCAGCAGGAGCTATCGCCGAGGCTCTGCATCGCATTCGCGTCCGGAACCAGGAGCGCCTGCGGTCAAGGCTGGCCCTTCGGCTCGGGGTCCGGCCTGAAACCGCCCTATCCACCGAGCCGCCTCCCATCGAACCGGCTGCCGACATTCGACCGGATCCGACTATCGGAGTCGCGCGCACATCGGGTACGAGCGGCGATCCGAAGATCGTAGCCTACCCGCGACAGCGTATCACCGCGGTCAAGCGGGTGTTCATCGACGCGTTCATGCGGGCTTTCTGGACACTCAACGTCCGTTGGACGAGCCTTTACGCTTTCGGACCGTTCGAGGGGGAGGATTCGCTCACCAGCCTATTGCTGACCGAGCGCAGCCAGCCTTGCTATATAGCGACCCTTCAAGCTCCATACCGAATCCAGGGTTGGACGGAGGTGCGTCGACTCAAGGACCGGTACGGAGTCGCCGCTGTGCGGCTCTGGATCCTGGCAGTCTCCAATCCGGGGGTGCTCTACAGCACGAACCCTTCGACGATTTCCGTGTTCTTCGACGAGTTGGAGAGTGACTGGTTGCACTGCAGTGCGCTGGTCCGGGACTGTGTGAGGAATCCCGAGAGGGCAGGTGCTGTTTCGAGTGTCGTCATGCGCCGACTGGCTTCGAGGCGGTACCGTGAACGGCTGGAGAGGATTGCAGACAGCGAAACCTACTTGCCAATCACCGAGTGGGCTCCGTCAGCCCGTGTCTACGTGTGCTGGACCGGCGGATATGTCAAGCCATTTCTGGATCGGTTGGAGGCCCGCCTCCCAAGCCCCCGATTCCTGCGTGTGCCGATGTATTCGATGTCCACCGAGACCATCGAGACGATACCGGATTTCCGGTACGAAGACGTTGCGTTCTTGCCCATCCCTCCTGGCGTCTATGCCGAGTTCCTGGAGGATGAGTCCCCGAGGGACCCGAGTCGGGTCCTTGGGCCGCCGCAGCTTTCGCCAGGCTCAACCTACGAACTCATCGTCAGCGACAGGTTCGGCTTGCAACGGTATTGCACTGGCGACGTGTTCCGTGTCGAACGGATCGTTGGAGGTCTGCCGGACCTCAGGTTCGAGCGTCGGCGCGACCTCGCGTACTCTTTCACCGGGGAGAAACTCACCGGTGTTCAGGTGTCTTTGGCGTTCGATCGCCTCCGAGCGCTCTTTCCGGCGCTGTCGGATGATGATGCGCTGGCCTGTTTTCCGGCGCAGCCGCCGTCGGGAGGCCTGCCGCACTATCAGCTGGTTGTCGTGCATCCCGGCCAGCGACTCGCCGGCGTCTTGCCGGGTCTGGCCGCGCGGTTCGACTCGTTGCTTTGCGAATTGAACCACGAGTATGGTGACAAGCGGGGGAGTGGCCGGCTGGGGAACGTGCGGGCGGAGTGGCTCAAGTTGCAAGACCTGCGCGAGCGCATGCCGGGTTTGAGCGCGGAAGGATTGGATTCCCAGTTCAAGTTCTTGCCCCTCTATCCCCGGCTATGGGAGTCGCCCGAAGGCCTCCTGAACAGGTCCCTTTGAGTCGCTGTCCGGCGCCTGGGCTCGGACAACCGGGATTCTCGGTTTCAGTCCAGGCCGAGAGGGGCGCTTTGTGCCGATCCAGCCGCACCCAGCATCGATCCCAATTCCTTGAACGAACGGAAATCGAGACCCAGCACCAAGACCTGACAACCTGCCTCAGTCGCACCTGCACCGTCCGTCTCCCGTCGGTCTCCGATGTGCAGCAGCTGCTCGGGTTGCAGGCCGAAGTCTGTGAGCACCCTCCTGAAGGACCTCGGGCTCGGCTTAAGGCTTCCCAGGGTCTCCCCTGAATAGACAGCGTCGAAGTAGTCAAGGAGGCCAAGGCTGGCAAGCTTGTGTCGGGATTCGAAGTCCGAGAGCGCGACTTGCGCTCGCAGCCTCCCGGCGAGCTTACCCAGTACGGCGGCAGCTCCAGGACGCGCCCCAACTGCCGCAACGGCCGGGACCAGCCACCGCCGCTCAAGGGCAAGCCGCTGCTCGATCGCACTGATATCAGACTCGACGGGCATGCCTACGGCCCGGATCCTCTCCATTCGGGCGCGGAACCGACGCAGCTCACGCATGGCCTTCCAGGCACCGTGGGCGTCGCCACCGAGAGACGCCGCCAATGTCGTCAGCCAGAGTCGGCACGCTACCCGGTTGGTGGAGTACAGAGTCCCATCCACATCCCAGCTGATTGCTCGCACGCTTCCGATGTCGAGTCTGTTGGAACTCATGCCGGGTGATCCAGTGCTATTGTGCCGACATGCGGTTGACCGCGCCGCTCTCGCACCAGTTCGACCGCACCAACGTTACGGATGCGGCAACGACCGGCGATGTGGACTGGTCCAGCTTCAATTCCAACTTTGAACAGCTCCTTGCTACCGACTGGCGCGCCGTGAACAAGGGCATTGACTGTTCGCTACCGCGGCGACTGCTGAGGTCCTGGCTGGCGTTCCTGCAGCACCGTCGCAACGCGATTCTCGATCTCGAGGGGAAACTCCGGATCTTCTCCGGCCTGGATCTCCCTCCGAATCCCAGCATCGTGCATTTCGGAGCCGAAGTGGGTTGGGAGGCTGCGGCTCTCCAAGCGTTGTTTGGAGATAACGGACGAGTCGTGCTGATTGACAGCGATCCGATGGCCTATGAACGCTTCTTGCGCGCCCCGCTTTCCGCCAGTGTCCGAGCCCCTCGCGGAAGGAGGGGCCAATGGATCGAGATCAAGCGGAATCCGGATCAGATCGAGTACCTGAGGGAAGACTTTTTCCGCCTGAACTTGACGGGATCCTTTGACGTCGGCATCGATTGGGGCTTGATCGAGCATTACGACGATTCGGGCAAGCAAGGGTTGATCTCGCTATTTCGGGACATCGTGGGACCAAGGGGAGTGCAAATCTGCTCCTGTCCGAGGGATCGGCTGGCGGTGCGGTTGTTCTACCGTGCCTTTTCGGAAGAGCTCAACCTCGGCTATCGCGAACTGATGGCTCTGGAGGAGTTGGTCGCACACGTGGAACGTGCTGGCTGCATCGTCGGAGCGAAACACCGACTGCCGGCACACAACGTCGTGGTGTACCGGTTCCAGTAGCGGCGCCTAGCGGCGGGCTGCGGTGTGCACCGGCCGGTTTCCTGTGCCGGACCGGTTGAGCGGGTGAGAATTGAACCCTCGAATAGAGGTAGTGCAGACCCTTCCGCGAGTTGGCCGATATTGTTCTCTTGAGACGAATCGACTTTCTTGTGCGAATCTAGCGAGTCTGCGCCGACCAGTCGGAGCGGAGCCCGCCCGTTTCGCCGCCGTCTAGCGGTTCATCGCGAACTGCCGTGGTCACGGCACTTTGCCGAAGCGCTGGCGGAGTCCTTCGAATCGGTGCCGAGAGTGGCAATGCCCCCGGGGGGACTTGTCGAAGCAGCTTCGTGCTTTGAGCTTCGGAATTGGCTCCACCACATTCACCTCCCGTGCTGCGTCACAGACTGCCACGAGGTCTTGTCTCCAGCGACGGTCCGTACAGGGATCAGGGCTACCCATCGATGGTCCAGAAGCGTCGATTCATTCTTGGGACGTAGTCTCCCAGGTCCTGTTCTTCGCTCAGTCGGTTGTCAGGACCGTGGCAGATCTAATTGCAATACCTGAGGGTCTGCGCCGTTCGACTCCGGAACGCGCGCTGAAGGCGCTGCTCGGGAACGTGCTCGTAGCAACTCGGCGAACGGCGGGCGGGAGGATTTGGTCGGCGAGCCTGCGGGTATCGGAATTCGTCGGGTTCGTGCGGGCTCCCCCGGCCGTCAAGTCGTATCGGCACCTCGGTCGTGATTGAATGGAGGGGTCGAGTGTCCCGGAGCTTCAGCATCAAGAATTTCGGCTGCCGGGCCACCCAGGCTGATGGTGCCGGTATCGCTGCCGACCTTGCGACGAAGGGCTTGCTTCCGTCGGAGGATCCGTACTCGTCTGACGTCGTGGTCGTGAACACTTGTACCGTGACGGCGGAGGCCGATCGCGATGCCCGTCACGCGATTCGGAGGATCCATCGGGAGAATCCGGGTGCGGAAATCCTGGTAACAGGATGCTATGCACAGCGCAGTCCAGAGACGCTCTCGGCTCTTGACGGCGTGAAGTGGGTGGTAGGCAATTCCCACAAGCACGACATCGCAAGAGTGGTTGCTCCCGGCCTCGTCCAGATCCGGGAATCCGACACTCAGAGCCTGTCCTACCACGGCGAAATCGCCTCCGGGGGCAGCCTCGTTGGAGACATTTCGAGGCTGTCGACCCTGCCTGTCATGCCTAGCGACGCCCCCCTCGGTCGAAGCCGGCCGAACGTCAAGGTCCAAGACGGCTGCAACAATCGCTGCTCGTTCTGCATCATCCCATCCGTCCGAGGGCGAAGCCGCAGCGCACCGATCGAGTCGGTGATCCGGGAGGTGCGCCGCTTGCAGGACAATTACGCCGAGATTGTACTTACCGGCATCAATCTCGGGCGCTGGGGCCGGGATCTCCAGGGTGGCTTGCAATTTCCGGAATTGCTCGAGGCCTTGCTGTCCGATACGGACGTGCAGAAAATCCGTCTCAGTTCCGTCGAACCGATGGACTGGAGCGATCGGCTGTTGAAACTGATGGCGGAGTCGCCACGGATCGCGAAGCACGTGCACATGCCGTTGCAGTCCGGATCGGACTCGGTCTTGCGCCGCATGCGCCGCCGATACCGCGTGCGGCACTACGAGAACCGACTGACACTAGCTCGGGATGCGATGCCTCAGGCAGCGATCGGGGCAGATGTGATGGTTGGATTTCCGGGCGAGTCGGACGGAGAGTTTGAAGCGACCAGAGCATTCATCGAACGGATGCCATTCACTTACCTGCATGTTTTCTCGTATTCCTCTCGGGACGGCACAGAGGCGGCAGAACTCGACGGCCAAGTCCCCAAGACAGTGAAGAAGGAACGCAATCGCGTTCTTCGGGATCTCATTAGCAGCAAGAACCTGAGATTTCGGGAGCGCTTGATAGGTACGACCGGCAGTGCGGTGACGCTCTCGAGGAACCCAGAGACCGTACGAGCACTGACCGACAATTTCATCGAGATCCACCTCGACGGTTCAACTCTCCCGCCCGGCAGATTGGTTGCCGTCCGAGTCGACGCCGTAGAAGTCCAGCGCACCACTGGAACCGTGGTCACCTGACCGCACGCTACTCGCGACCCGTCCAACGGCTTTCGGCTATCATCTTCGGAATGCCTTTGGACGATTCGGAGGCGGTGCGCTCCAATGCGGCGCGCTACTTCTCGCGCTGGAACAGTGCCGACCTGCCGGATGCGCCCACCCTCGCACCGGGCCAGTGGAAGATCTTGATCGGTCCGGGTCTACTCTTTGCGGGCAGTGCGATTGGAGGAGGTGAGTGGCTCTTCGGTCCGATCGTAACCGCCCAGTACGGCGGCCAGCTGATGTGGATCGCCATGGTCAGCATCCTGCTCCAGGTCAGTCACAACCTGTGCATGATGCGCTACACCCTGTATACCGGCGAGCCGATCATGGTCGGTTTCTTTCGGCTTTCCCCCGGCCCGAAGTTCTGGGTGCCGTTCTATCTGTTGCTGGACCTTCCGGGGATCTGGCCGTACTTGGCGTCCAACGCCGCCGTGCCGCTGGTGGCGGCATTCCTCGGGGATCTTCCCGGCCCCGAGCAAGAAGGCCTCCTCCGAAGGGTCTCGTATGGCATCTTCTCGCTTGCGTTCCTGCCCCTGATCTTTGGCGGCAAGGTCTACAACATGGTCGAGAAGGTGATGGTCGCCAAGATCATCCTCGTGCTGGGCTATCTGGGCTTCGTCTGCCTGTTCTTGGTCAGCTGGGATACCTGGCTCGCTGTCTTCACCGGCTTCCTGCGAATCGGCTCCTTCCCCGACAAGGAGATCGATTGGGCAACCCTTGCCGCTTTCGCCGCAATCGCTGGCATGGGCGGAATCAGCAACACCGGGTTCTCCAACTATGCCCGAGACAAAGGCTGGGGGATGGGGCCTCTGGTCGGTGCGATCCCCAGCATGATCGGCGGAAAGAGGATCGAGCTAGCCCACGTTGGCAAGGTCTTTCCTCTCACCAGCGAGGCTCTCCGCCGATGGAAACGCTGGATGCGGCACATTATCCGGGACCAGTTGGCGATCTGGGCGATCGGCTGCATCATCGGTATGGCGCTTCCGTCGATGCTGTCCCTGGAGTACATCGCGGGGGCCGAAGTGCAGGGCCACGCAGCGGCCGCGATGACAGCCCGCGGGATTGCCGATCGTTCCGGCGACGTGTTTTGGTTCCTGACCCTGCTGTGCGGGTTCGTCGTGCTTTGGCCTGGACAGATCTCGGACATCGACAACCTGATCCGCCGCTGGACCGAGCTGATCTGGACGGGGAGCAGCCGCGTCCAGCATCTGAAGGGAAACCAAGTCAAATACATCTACTACTCAATCATGGGGATCTACTTCCTATGGGGCTTGATCGCATTGCGTCTGACGCCCGACCCTCTGTTCCTAGCCGTTCTGACGGGGTCCTTGCGGAACCTCGGGATGAGCGCGACCGCCCTTCATGCCCTACAAGTCAATCGGAAGTTGCTGCCGCCACAGCTACGACCACCCATGCTCATCCAGGTGAGCCAAGTGGTCTGCTTCTTTTTCTTCCTCGGAATCTCCGGAATTGCCTTCTACCAGCAGATCGGCAGGCTCTTGGCAAGCTAGCAGAGGAAAACACCCCGGGTGCGTGACCAGCCCATCCGTCTGGTGGTAGGAACTGTTAAATCGATCGGCGTAGCCGTCACCGGGCCCGAACGACGATATCGCCTGCCGTCCGCCACGACCTAGCTCGAATGGCCCTCTCCCTGCACGGCAGGTCCTGCTGCTGGCCGCATCCGACCCTCCACTCTCCTTGGGGCCGCCGTTCACCAGCGCTCTCGCATGAGGTGCACACGCAGCTGGTTTGACGTCGTGCCGGAAAGCGGACACCAGCCATGTTGACGCTGGAAATGAACGTACGAACTCCTTCGCTTGCCATCACTTACAGATCAAGAGTCCACGGGCTGCGGTAGGACTTCGAGAGCCACTGGTTGGCCTCGCTGTCTGACACCAAGGTCTCGCTGTGTTCGTTCCACCGCAGAGTTCGCCGGAGCCTGGTCGCAATGTTGCCCAGGTGGCAGAAGACTCCGGTCTTGTGCCCAATCTCGACGTCCGCGTTCGGGCGCTGCCTAGACTTGATGCAGTCCAGAAAATTGCGCATGTGGTGAGCGTTCAGGTCGCGCTGAGCTCCGACTGGACTTGATTCGCGATTCTGGGCCATGAGCGGCTCCTTGTTCTGCCACTTCTGCCCTCGAACCGAGTATCCCCGCCGATTGAGTTCGAGGTCCGCCTTTGTGCCGTGAAATACCAGGTAGGCTCCGCGGGTCCCGTTCAACTCCCGGACAGACCAGGTCAACACGGCGTCTTCGAGTTCAAAGACTACCTCTTGGACGTCGGGTGTTTCTCCGATGTCCCGAATCGCGTAGCGGCCTCCGGAGCCGGAGACCGACTTCGGCGCTTCGGATCCAAGGCCCCACCGGGCAATGTCGATATTGTGGGCGCCCCAGTTGGTCATCTGGCCGCCCGAGTAATCCCAGAACCACCGGAAATGGTACAGGCCACGAAGGGGGTTGTACGGCCGGCTCGGGGCAGGGCCGAGCCAAAGGTCGTAGTTGAAGTCCGCCGGCGGGTTGGTGTCCTCGGGCGTGCCGAATCCCGGCATCGAGTTTCGCTCCAAGCCTGCCTCGACGTGATGGACCGCTCCGATCTCGCCCGACTGCACGATCTGAATGGCCTCACGGTAGTGCGGACCGGACCGCTGCTGGCTGCCCGTTTGCACAATCCGGTCAAACCGGCGAGCGGCTTCGACCATCTTGCGGCCCTCAGCGACAGTCAGCGAGAGCGGCTTCTCGACGTACACGTCGAGGCCGGCCCCGCACGCTGCGATGGTCTGAATGGCGTGCCAGTGGTCGGGCGTTGCAATCAGCACCGCGTCCAAGGGCCGGTGCTCCAGTAGATCACGGAAGTCCCGGAACGCCTTGGCTTGGCCCTCGGCCATGCTCAGTGCATTCTCGAGGTGCGGCTCATAAACGTCGCAAGCTGCAGTAGGTTGCACGTCGGCCTCTGAAAGTGCCTGCCTCCAGATCTGGCTGCCTCGGTTGCCGGTTCCGATGATCCCGACATGAATCCGGTCGTTCGCGCCAGCGACCCGGTCGTAAGATGCGGCCGTAGCGGCAGCGGCAGTCAGGAGTTGGCGTCGGTCCATGGCCCCACTGTAGCCCATGGACTCCGACCCGAAGGACTGCTGCCGCCACGGGAAACTCCCATGCCCCTTTGCCCGTCAGGGCGTTGGGAGGTCGCTTCATCGAGACAGCCGAGGGTCTTCCGGTTCCGACCGAAGCTTGTTCGCACGGTCTGGGTCGGCCAACGCGAACCAGGGCGAAGGGTGGGGCGGAGAGTGCCTGCCCATCTGTCGGGGGATTCCGAGATGAGCCAGGACTGTACGCAACAGCTCGCCAAATCAGTCGTGCCGCAATGCCGAGGAAGGACTTATGCTCCCGGCCCGCAGTGCAGGGGCTGACGCCGCCAGGCATGCGCAGACTGTCAGGGCGCCCATCGCCCAGGCCAGCACGGTCCAGTCGAACGGTCCCACTTGATAAAGCAGCCCTGATACCAGTTGACCGGAGATGGCCGCTCCCACGGTGCCGGCGGCCGCACCGACGAGCAGCAATTTGAGAGCCCGATTGACAACAAGTGCTTGCACTTGGGCACGAGTGGCTCCCAGGGCCATCCGAAGGCCGAATTCGCCGGTCCGGTTCCGAGCCATCTGGCTGCACACGCCGAACAACCCTATCGCACAAAGAACTAACGTGACCGTGGCGAATGCCCCGACAAGCCTCGCGAGCATGCGCTCCAAGGCAATGCCACGCTCCAGGTGAATCTGGACAGAGGCATACTCCCGATCCATCGGCATTCCGGGTGCGGCCTCTTCCACAGCCCTGCGCACTGCCGCTACGGTAGCGTCGACGGGACCCGAGAACCGTACTGCCAAGGTGTTGAGAAATCCTTCGTACGACTCCGTGGATTGGTAGAGAAGGGGCGGTGGATCATCCCGCACGTTGACCTGGCGCACGTTACGAACGACACCGACGATGCGGTCTGTCCGATTGACGATCCCTCCGAGGGGGGAGTTCCCGGCGAAGAAGCGGTCGCCGAAGGCTTGGTTGACGATTACGCTGTTGGCTTCGCCTCGATAGGGGAGTCGGCCTTCGACAAGCCGGATTCCCAAGGTTTCGAAGTACCCCTCCGACGCCCAGACATGAATGACCGCCATCTGCTCGTTCTCGGCCGGAGCGTAGTCCGCAACAGAGATCGTGCTCATGCCGACATTTCCCCGCAGGGGAAGGGACCCTGTGAACGCCGCCGACTCGACCCCGGGAAGTGCCTCGACCCGATCCAGGATTGTCCGTCGCACCGACGGCTGAGTCTCCGGCGAGAACCGGCCTCCTCGCGGATCCACGCTGATACCGACCACCGGGGTTGCATCGATACCTAGGTCTGTGGCACGCAACTCCGAAATCGTCCGCAGGAACAGGCCGGCTGTAGTGAGAAGGACAAGCGCCACGGTGAACTGCCCGGCTACTAGCAGGCTCCTGATTCGGGTTGCCTCCCGGCCCGAGGTGACCCCTGCATGGCTGATGCGGAGCCCATTTCTAGCGCCGTCCGCTGCCGCGACGGCTGCCGGGATCAACCCGGCACCGAGTAGCGTGACCATTCCTGCGGCCGCGGTGAAGAACAGCTCCGGAATCGCCAACTGGACATCCAATCGGCCTGCGCCGCGGACCGTCAGCAGCCAGCCCTGCATCAACGGAACGAGCCAGCCCGCGAGCATGAATCCGGAAACAGCACCGGTTCCGGCGAGGACCGTTGTCTCGGCCAGCACGGGTCTCATGAGATCGATGTGATTCGCACCCAGCGCCCTCCTGACCCGAAACTCGTCTTGACGCCCGCTTGCCCGCACGAGCAGCAGGCTGCCCAGATTCGCGCAAGCGACCAACAGGACCAGACCCGTGGTGCCCCAAAGCAGAATCAAGGGTCTCTCAGTTGAGTTGCGGAGACGGGACAGGCCTCGGTCGACGGGCTCGAGGGGAACCTGGATCCTCTCCAGTTCCGCACGGCGCTGGTCGCTGATCCCATCTCCAACCTGCTCGAGGAACACTTGCTGCAGTCTTGCGTTGACGGCCGCTTCAGCCCGTTCCATCGAAATGCCGGGCCGTAGGCGAACCAGGATGTTCAACCAGTAGGTTTCGACCGGAAAGAACGGCTCAAGCCGGGACGGGGTCAGCGTGATCTGTTCCTGCATCGACATCGGCACCCAGATGTCCACAGGAATCTCCACGACGTGGCCGCGGAAAGACGGCTCAGCAATCCCAACGATCGTGTATGGAACACCTTGAAGCCTGATTGTTGAACCGACCGATTCAGGATCCGCGCCAAGGCTGGTACTCCAAAACTCGTGACTCAGCACTGCAACCGGATTCGCACCGGGTGCCGTGTCATCGCCGACTGCCAGCAAGCGCCCGCGAAACGGGTGCACTTCCAGTAGTGGGAAATACGTCCCTGTGACAAGGAAGCACGAGGCCGTTAGGAGTTCCGATCCTGCGGTGCCGCCGTCACCCCAGTAAACGCGACTGTCGAACGTGGGTGTTGCCGCGACGGAGGCCAGGACTCCGCGGTTGTCCTCGCGGAGCGCCTCGTACTGCGAGAAAGAGAAGATCTCGGCCTGAGGCATGTCGCTCCTGCTGAACGTTCCGATGGACCCAGGTCCAAGGACCGCCAGTTCTCCCGGCCGTTCGACCGGGAGCGTTCGGAGCATCAGGGCTTCGAACACGCTGAAGACAGCTATAGTCGGCCCCAATCCCACCGCTAGCGTCAGGGTTGCGACGGCGAAGAATCCTGGATTCTTGCGGAGCGCGCGGAACGCCCGAGCGAGATCGGTGGTCATCTTGCAGCAAGTGTGACAGGGGGGCAGTCCGGCAGCTCACCAATCGTGCCCAGAACCGCTTCATCGTACATTCGGGGACCGACCCGGGTAGGCCCGGACTTCGGTTGGTGACCGAGTTATCATGCTGGGGCGCCCGATTGTTGCCCGATACGGCCCTATCGTTCCGAATGCTCTACCGCATTGCCCTTGCCCTCGTTGTCGCCTCGTCGCTGGGAGCCCAGTCCCGCACGAACATCATCTTCGTCCTCATCGACGACATGGGATACGGCGACCTGAGTTGCTACGGAAACCCGAATATCCGCACCGAAAACATGGACCGGCTTGCGGAGGAGGGCATCCGCTTCGAGCAGTTCTACGTAGGCTCTCCAATCTGCTCGCCATCGCGAGTCGCCATCACAACCGGTCAATTCCCGGCTCGACACCTTATCCACTCCTTCCTCAATTCAAGGCAGCGCAACAGAGAACGCGGGATGCGCGACTTCCTAGATCCATCGGTTCCGGTCGTGGCTCGAGCATTTCGGGATGCCGGGTACGCGACGGCCCACTTCGGCAAGTGGCATATGGGCGGGGGCAGGGACGTGGACGACGCTCCGCGGCCGCAGGCCTATGGCTTCGACGAATCGCTCGTTTCCTTTGAAGGGCTCGGTGACCGCATCCTGCCGCCCGGCGGCCTTTCCGAGCAGAGCCGGAAGTTGGGCCAGGGAGAGATACGGGACGTACCCAAGCACATGATGACGGAAGTTTATGTCGACCGTGCCGTCGATTTCCTGCGTCGACACAGGGACGAGCCCGTCTATATGCACCTATGGCTGAATGACGTGCATGACCGCTTCTTTCCCAAACCAGAGTTGCTGCCACGATACGAGCAATTCGCATCGAATCCGTACAGGCAGCAGTACTTCGCCGTCATCGACGAAATGGACCGGCAGTTGGGACGTCTGTTCCGGGAAGTCGACTCTCTAGGCCTCACCGAGGCAACCATGCTCGTGCTGGCCAGCGACAACGGCCCGACGGCTTGGAAGCGCTACTACGACGAAGGGCATGACCCGCCCGGCAGGACCAATGGCCTGCGGGGGCGAAAGTGGAGCCTGTACGAAGGCGGGATTCGCGAACCGCTGATCGTCCGATGGAAAGGCACGGCGCCTTCAGGTGCGGTCAACACCAAGACGGTTATCGGCGCAGTCGACTTTTTCCCGACGTTCTGCAGTCTGGCTGGCTTGCCCTTGTCGGACGTGTCGTTCGACGGTGTTGACATGAGTTCAGCGTTCCGGGGGCAAGAACCAGAACGCGACCGTCCGCTGCTCTGGGAGTACGGCAGAGATCCGAGCTACCTACGTCCCGGGCTCGAATCGGATCGAAGCCCTCCTCTGGCGATCCGCGATGGCAACTGGAAGCTTCTTATGAATTCAGATGGCAGCGGTGCGGAGCTGTACGACTTTGGGACCAGTTTCGCCGAGACATCGAACGTCGCCGGGGAGCATCCTGATGTCGTGACGCGCCTCAGCAAGGCTATTCTCGATTGGTGGCAAGCTCTGCCTACCCGAATGTGACCCTCATGAAACCGATCATCGACGCCCATCTCGACATCGCCTGGAACGCGCTATCGTTCGACCGCGACCAGCTCCTCGAACTTGGCGAAATGCGCCGACGCGAAATCGGGATGAGTGGCCCGCAGCGGGCGAGATGCACGGTCAGTCTGCCCGAAATGCGCCGGGCGAACGTTCGGGTATGCCTCCCGACGCTGCTCTGCAGGGCAAGGCCGTCGGACCTGCCGGAAACCTACGGGGTCATCGGTGGCGTGGGCAATCGGAGCCGCGGCGAGATCATCCTGCGGGAGGATCTCGACTATGCGAACCAGACCATTGCGTGTGCGATGGCACAGGGACAGCTGGCTTACTACCGCCTTCTAGAGGAACAGGGCCGCTTACGCCTGATCAGGCATCGCGAGGATCTCGAACGGATCTGGTCTGACGAAAGCGCGCCACTGGGTGGGATCCTCAGCATGGAGGGATGCGACCCGATCGTCGAGCCGAGCCAAGCCACGTGGTGGTACGAGCAGGGCTTGCGTACCGCCTGCCTCGCCCATTACGGCCCGAGTGCCTACGCAATGGGAACTGGAGGCGACGGAGCTCTCACGCCGAAGGGCAGGGAATTGCTCCGAGAGTTTGATCGGCTCGGCTTGTTGCTTGATCTCGTGCACACCGCGGACACGGCCATCGAACAATCGTTGGAGGTCTATGGTGGGCCTGTTTTCATCAGCCATGGCAACTGCCGGTCCCTTGTGCCGCACGACCGGCAGATCACTGACGATCAGCTTCGGTGGGTGGCCGCGAGGGGCGGGGTTGTTGGAGTCGTCCTGGACGAGTGGATGCTCGTTCCGGGATATGTCCGGGGGCAACCCGACCGGCCCCGGGCCACCCTCGAGGACGTGGCCAATCACATCGATCACATCTGCGACACGCTGGGGAACGCACGGCACGTCGCCATCGGCAGCGACTTGGATGGCGGGTTCGGCACGGAGCAGACTCCGCTCGACCTCCAGAGCATTTTCGATCTGCAGAAGCTGGGGGATATCCTTAGCCGCCGGGGCTATTCGGATGAATCCGTCGATGGGATCTTCAGCGGAAACTGGTACCGGTTCTTCCTAGAGAACCTGGAATCCGAAAACGAAGCCGCGTAGCGCAAACGGCGCTTGCCGTTGGCCCACGAAGGAGCCAGTGGAACTGCCAGCAACCCACGTAATAGCACGAATTCCTCGCCGGTACCGACCACCGGGTGCTCGATGGCGGTTACGCGCTGCTGCGCAGCCAGACTTGACCGATCAGTCGTGAACGAGATTGTCATGACCAAGCAGCGCAATCGTTGCGATTACGCCAAAAGGTCTCGGCTACTACTTGGCCTGCGCCGGAAGGAAGTCGAACGTCCCCCCCGAACGCACATAGGAGATGCAATCCCCTACAGATACACACGAAACCTCGTGCAGCGAGGTTCCCTTCGAGCTGAAATAGCTGCCTGGTTCCAGATTCTTGGCGTCGTTCTTGCCCGGCTCCCGGTACTTGTGTCGCCCCCGGACCGCCACGGCATGGAAGGCCGAGCCGCGACTGCGAATCGTTCCGGCAAAACCAGCCGGTAGCTTGACGAGGGCTCCGCTTGGCTGATCGTCCTGGGTGTCGCCCCAGAGAAAGGCTACCTTCGGTCCATTGGCAGAGGAAGGCATTCCGGGCGGGTCGACCCAGATGATCTTCGAGGCGGGCATGGAAGTCGCCTCAGCTAGGTCGCTCCTCGCGTTCTCGACCGGTAGAACATCGTACTTCCCCTCAATCTCTATGTAGGCCAAGCAACTGCCCCTGCAGGCCGTGATGTGCACTCCCCCATCAGGCTGTGTCCAGAACGAGCCTGGCGGCAGGTACATCTCCTCGGCGCTCGGGTCTGCGTTGTGAATGGTGCCGCTAATGACGACTCCGTGGTAGTAGGCAGTATGAACATGAGGTGGCGATGAGAACCCATCCACTGGCTGCAGGAGAAAGCCGGATGGCCCTAGGCCGTCACGGTCGCCCCAGAGGGTGGCGGCCTTCGGGCTCTTGTCGCCGCGTTTGGGGTTAAGCTGCTGCCATTCGACTTGGGAGATCAAGACAACCTCAGAGGGCGTCTTGGATGCCGATTGTATAGCGGCGCCCCTTGATGCTATCTGCGAGCTATTGCAGGCGCCGGATACAGCTAGTGCGAAAACGAAGATTGGCAACCCCCACATCGCAATAGACCCACCATACCACCGCTGTCGGGATCATGGCCGATGGCAGTCGTATAACATGCAGTATTGCAATAACATCCGAATTATTCCTTGAGGTGGTCGACTTTTGCGGCCGGAGAGAGCTGTCGTCCTCCCCTTGCTTCCCTCCCAGCTGGCACGGAGAAGAGGTGTATTCCGGAAAGTTCGCTTGGTCCAAGTGATGGACCTCCGGCCGCTCCACATCTTTCATCGCTCCGTACGTCGCTTCCGCGACCACTGTCGCGTACGTCCCTTGGCCTGCCTGGAGCAATACGCACTGCATGGCCTTCGCGCAGATTGCCGGCCGTTGCAGCTTGCGCGACCCCGTGAGCTGCCTGCGCGTCCACCGCAGTAGGTCCTGCCACCTGGGCATCCGTGGAAGGATTGCCCGCAGCACCTTGGCTTGGGTGACGCCGATGAAGTGCGAGATCGAACTACCGGCGCTTCGATCCGACGGCCAGTACCCGTTCAATCACTACGTAGCCCCGCCCTGGTTCATCGAGTGTCATCAGTTTCTCGCCGGCCTTCAAATCCTTCAGTTGGCGGGGCCGATGGCAACACGGCGTTATACCCGAGACACACCGAGCGGGCCGTCTGGCCGATGGCGCAGCTCTACGTGCCGGTCGGGATTCGAATCGCCTGCCCGCTTGGGGTGGCCAAGGTCAGACTAGTAGTCGATTGGCGGGGCCGGCCGGCAGGCTTCTATGAGGCTCCGCGGGCAGCGGCGAGGACGGCGTCGTAGTCCGGATGGTCCGTTACTTCAGGTACGTACTCGGCATGCACGATCGTGTTATGGGCGTTCACGACGAAGACCGCGCGCGACTGAATTCGCAGGTCATTGATCATTGTGCCCCAGGCCTCTCCGAAGTTTCCGTCCTTGTAGTCGGATAGCGTGGTCACCTGCTCCACTCCCGCGTCAGAGCACCAGCGGCCCTGCGCGAAAGGCAAGTCGCAACTGACGCAGTAGATCGAGACTCCTTCGAGCCCCGCTGCCTCTTCGTTGAAGCGCCTGACCTGCGCGTCGCACACTGGCGTGTCGAGCGACGGGACTACGTTGATGATGCGCACGCCGCTTGTGTCGCCCAAGCTGACTTGGCCTAGGTCGTTGCCTGCCAGTGCAAAATCCGGGGCGGCGTTGCCGGGAAGCAACTCCTCACCGCACAGGCCCAGGGGGCTACCCTTAAGAGTTGTCTGTCTGCTCATGAATTGAAAACCTTTCCTTCGATCAGGAGAACACTTCCAAGCTATCAGCCCCGCGAGCCGCCAGTCAAACCCAATGGGAAGCATCCAGCGGTTCTAAATTTCCGAGGCGCAAGTGGGCTCTTAGCGTCTCACCGGGGTT
>CAYWUV010000032.1:0-60874 GCA_964461235.1 uncultured Bryobacterales bacterium
CCCAGCCTCCGATCGACGACCCCCTGGCCGCGCTCGAACCGCTGCAGTTGCGCCTTGTCCACGACCGCGACGAGGCCGCCCTGTGGAACGAGTTCCTCGCCCGCTACCATCCGCTCGGCTACCGCCAGCCGATCGGCTCCCACCTGCGCTACTTCCTCCACGACCGGGACGGGCGCCGGCTGGGCTGCCTGCTGTACGACTTCGCCGCCCGCTACCTGCCCGTCCGGGACCGCTGGATCGGCTGGCAGGACCGGCCCCACCGGCCGCTGGAGCGGCTGGTGCGGCAAGCTCGCTTCCTGCTGCTTCCCTGGGTGCGCGTGAAATGCCTGGCCTCGAAGGCCCTGGGGCTGAGCCTGCGCCAGCTGGCCGCGGACTGGCAGCGGGTCCATGGAATCCGGCCCGTGCTGGCGGAGACCTATGTCAGCGACGCGCACAAGGGCACCTGCTACCGGGCCTCGAACTGGCTCTACCTGGGACAGACCCAGGCGCGCGGAGCGTGGGGCGGGGCACCCGCCAAGACGCCCAAGGCCGTCTTCGTGTATCCGTTGGAGCGGGACTGGCAAGCGGTCCTGCTCGGACCCCAACGCCCTGCGCGCTCGCGCTGAACGCCGGCCTCCTCGGGCCTCCCGAGCCTCGCCTCAGCCGAACTCTTGCGCCCCGGAACCTGAATGCTTACGCTCGAAGTATGAGCGACAGGGCATTCCCATTGCGAGTCCGGACAAGCTTCTGAGCGATGACTCCATCGAGGTCATCGCAGTCGAGGGTCCCGTAGCGGACCACGCCCGGGACGGGCTGCGTGTGGTAGCAGCTGGCAAGCACCTTCACCTTGAGAAGCCGCCCGCGCTGGATGTCGAGTCCCTCCGCAACATTCTGGGCTTGGCCTCCAGCAAGGGACTGGTGGTCAGCGAGGCTACATGTGGCGCTACCATCCGGGCATCAATCGCATGCTCAAAGCGGCCCGGAGCGGCTGGTTGGGTGACATCCACCTCGTCCAGGCGGCGATGCACAAGACGCTCCGCGACGATGCTCGTGTCCAATGGGTCCAATTCCGGGGCGGGCAGATGTTCGAACTCGGTCCCCACGTCATCGATCCGTTGGTGCGGTTGCTAGGCAGGCCTAATCGGGTCACACCGTACCTCAAGAAGCACGGGGAGTTCGATGACACGCTGGCGGACAACACGATCGCCGTCTTTGAGTACTCAGGTGCGCTCGGCCTCGTCACCGGTGCCGCTCTCGCGGCGAACGGCAGCCGCTACCGGAGCTTCGAGATCCACGGCACGAACGGAGTTGCGACGTTGCGTCCGATCGAGGACCCCCATCTCGTCCTCAACCTCGCGGAGCCGGCCGGGCCGTACCCGCAGGGTCTCCACGAGGTGGCGCTCCCCCGGTACGAGCGGTATGTTGATGATATGGTAGCCTTGGCGGCCGGCGGCTGTCCGCGGCGACGAACCGCTCCACGTCTCGTTCGACGAGGACATCATCGTCCAGGAAGCACTGATTGCGGCGTCAGGCATGTAGGACGGCTCGCATTGCCCGGAAACATGTGCGTTGATCAGACCAAGATGCGGATAACGTCGCCGAAGGCTCGATTCTCGCGCACGTTGGGGCGCTTGGGTATTCTCCCCGGCCTTGTCGGGTCGGTGCTTGTTGCGGCGGACGGGCTTCCGCCCGCAGCGACCGGCCCGGTCGACTTCGAGACACAGGTTCGGCCGCTCTTCGAGCAGCGCTGCCTTGCCTGTCACGGCGAGGCCAATGCGATGAACGGCCTGCGATTGGATCGGAGGGCCGACGCTCTGGCAGGGGGCCATTCCGGGCCGGCCATCCTCCCATGGGATTCAGCAAGCAGCCGGCTGGTCCACATGGTGGCGGGGTACCAGGTCAAGGTGCTGATGCCGCCGGTGGGAGATCCGCTCACGAAGTCGCAAGTCGGGCTGTTGCGGGCATGGATTGATCAGGGAGCGACCTGGCCGGAATCCAGCGCGCAAGCACCTGCCGGTGGCTTCACCGACAACCGAACCGGACATTGGGCGTTTCAGCCTGTCCGCCGCCCCGAGGTGCCGCGTGGAACGCATCCTGTCGACCATTTTGTCCGCCGCCGGCTTCAGCATGAGGGTTTGGAACTCTCCCCGCCCGCGGATCGCGCCACGTTACTGACCCGCGTTTCGCTCGATCTGACAGGGCTGGTTCCGACCGTCGACGAGCGGCGCGCATTCGTCGAGGACCGAAGCGACTCAGCCTACGACCAAGTCGTCGATCGACTCATTGGCTCGGAGCATTTCGGGGAGAAGCAGGCCATCCATTGGCTGGATCAGGTTCGCTACGCGGACTCGGACGGTTATGCCAAGGACTACACAAGGCCGCATGCCTGGAGATACCGGCGGTGGGTCATCGACGCGATCAACGCGGACATGCCGTTCGACCGCTTCTCCATCGAACAGATCGCTGGCGACCTCCTGTCCAATGCCACGGTCGAACAGCGGGTCGCCACAGGCTTCCACCGGAACACGCTCAGGAACCGTGAGGGCGGGGTGAACCCGGCACAGTTCTTCTTCGAGGAGACCGTGGACCGAGCTAGCACCTTCGGGACGGTTTGGCTAGGCCTGACCGTGGGCTGCGCGCAGTGCCACGACCACAAATACGACCCGATCTCTCAGAGGGAGTTCTACCAGATCTTCGCGTATTTCGACAATCTGGAGGAGGCTCACATCTACGCCCCGCTCCAGGGCGAGATGGGGCCGTACTTGCGGACTGTCAACGAGTACCGACGCAAGCACCAGGAGATCCTCGACGAGTACAACGTCCCCGAACTGCAGGCTGCCTGGGAGGAGGGCTGCCTCAAGGCCGGTGCCGATCCGGGCGTCTATCTGGACTGGGATCTCGCATGGCAGGAACTCGGGCTCAATACCGATGGCGGCCAGGAGATCGTGAGAATTCCTGCTGCGGAGCGTACTTGGCGGCAGGCCAACATGGTCACGTACTACTTCCTCCGAGCCTACAGCCTCGTCGTGGGGGCGGCGAAGCAGAAGGAACTCGGATTCCCGGAGGCGTTGCGGAAGATCAAGGCCCTGAACGAACAGTACCCCCAGCGGACCGAAGCCCGGGTAGTCCATGACCGCGCCGAACCGAAACCCACGCATTTGCGGGTTCGCGGAAGCTGGGACCGGCCCGGCATCGAGGTCAGGCCGTCAACGCCCGCCTTCCTGCCAGCAGGGGCCGATGCTGCGCCCACTCGTCTGGAACTCGCCCGATGGCTTTTCTCCGACAGCAACCCTTTGACCGCTCGGGTAGCTGTTAATCGCATCTGGCAGGAGTATTTCGGTCGGGGGCTTGTTACCACTTCGGACGACTTCGGCACTCAGGGAGCCGAGCCCAGCCACCCTGAACTCCTGGACTGGCTGGCCTCGGAATTCCGCGATTCCGGATGGAACGTCAAGCGGATCCACCGTCTGATCGTCACCTCTGATGCGTACCGGCAATCAGCTGTGCTCACCCCGAAGTTAGCGAATCGCGATCCGAGCAATGAACTGCTCGGCCGACAGACCCGCCTGAGACTGCCTGCCGAACTGATCTGGGATCGAGCCCTCGCATCGGCCGGCCTGCTTCACCACGACGTAGGCGGCCCGGGGTTCCGCCCGGCAATGCCGGAGGGCACCACTGGCTTCAAGGCTGGCGGCACGGACTGGGAGCCTACGATCGGCAGGGAGCAGTTCAAGCGCGGCATGTATATCCAGTTCCAGCGGACCCAGCCTTATCCGTTCCTGACGACGTTTGACTCGCCGGAATTCCGGGCACCGGCCTGCAGCCGGGAACGGTCCAACACGCCCCTACAGGCTTTGAACCTGCTCAACGACCCGACATTCTCGGAAGCTTGGCGGGGTTTGGCGTCGCGCGTGCTCACCGAGGTCCCCAAGCGGGATTTCGAAGATCGGCTGCGCCACGCTTACGAGCTCACCTTGGGCCGCAGGCCGTCGGTTGGCGAGCAGTCTCGATTCGCAGCTTACGTTTCCCAGCGGCGCGAGGAGTCCCTGGCCTCCGGGGATCTCTCGGGGCTGCCGACGGTTGACGGACTGGACAAGGCCGACTTGGTGGCGTGGACCAGTGTCGGCCGGATCCTGATGAACCTGGATGAATTCGTGACACGCCCATGAATGCACATGAGTTGCTGACGGTCCGCTCAAGGCGCGACTTTCTGGACAACACGCTCTACGGCTTTGGTCTCGGCGTACTGGGCCACCTGCTTGGCATTGAGGGCCGGACCGCCTCCCGGCCGGACCCTTTGGCCCCGCGAAAGCCGCACTTCGCTCCGAAGGCGAAGAACGTTATCTTCTTGTTCCAAGCTGGCGCGCCGAGCCAGATTGATCTCTTCGATCCGAAACCGAAGCTGCATGAGTGGAACGGGAAGCCCCTCCCCGAGTCGCTGGCGAAGGAGCTGCAATTGGCTTTCATTAAGCCAACGGCGAAGGTGCTGGCCAGCCGGCGCGAGTTCCGGCCGGCCGGCCAGAGTGGAATCGAGCTTTCGGAATGGCTGCCGCACACCGCGACGATTGCGGACGACATCTGCCTCGTGCGGTCGGTCCACGGCGAGGCCGTCAACCATCACCCTGGACAATCCCTGCTGATGACAGGGAGTCCGCTGCTCGGGCGGCCCACCATCGGCTCTTGGGTTACCTACGGTCTGGGCAGCGAGTCACGGGACCTTCCCGGATTCGTGGTGCTCAAGACAGGCAGCTCGACCCAAGGAAGCACCGGCAACTGGTCCAACGGTTTTCTTCCGTCGAATTACCAGGGCGTGCTACTGCGCAGCGAGGGCGACCCCATCCTCCACTTGTCCAACCCGGACGGCGTTACGGCAGCGATGCAGCGCCGCGATCTTGAGATCATCCGTGAACTTAACCAGGAGCAGATCGAGAGAACGGGGGACGCAGAAATCGCGTCCCGGATCGCCGCGTACGAGCTGGCGTTCCGGATGCAGGCGTCGGCCCCGGGACTGATCGATATTTCCGACGAGTCGGAGGCGACGCGCCGGATGTACGGCCTCGATGTCGCCGACACCCGGACCTACGGCATGACCTGCCTTCTGGCGCGGAGGCTGGTCGAGCGGGGCGTGAGATTCGTTCTCAACCAGCATGCCCAGTGGGACCACCACTCCAATCTGGACAAGGGGCTCAGCCAAAAGTGCCGCACGACCGAACAAGGCGTCGCGGCCCTTGTCAAGGACCTCAAGCAGCGGGGACTGTTGGACGAGACGCTGGTCATCTGGGCGGGCGAGTTCGGCAGGACCGCCCTTGCGGAATGGCGGAACCCGTCCGACCCGGGCAACATTGGACGCGATCATCACGCCAATGGATTCAGCCTGTGGGTCGCCGGCGGCGGCATCAAGGGCGGACAGGTCGTTGGTGCGACCGACGAGCTCGGGTTGACCGTGGAAGAGGATCCCGTGCATGTCCACGACCTGCAGGCCACCCTCTTGCACTGCCTCGGTCTGGATCATGAGCAGCTGACCTACCGGCATGCAGGACGCGACTTCCGCCTCACCGACGTCGGCGGAAGGGTCGTCCAGCAGATGCTCGCCTAGCCTGGACCCATCCCCGTACTCCGCACTTGTCGCCTCGTGAGTAGCGAAGCCTCTCCTGTCCGCGTATACTCGCGGTGAAATGCCCTTCACTCGCCGAGAATTCATCGCCGGTGCTGGGGGACTGGCCGCACTGGAAGGCTGCCAGGCGGTCCCCGGGCCGCGGAAGAGCGACCGGCCGAACTTCCTGTTCTTCTTCCCTGACCAGCACCGATCGGACTGGGTGCAATGGAACCCGGATGTGCCCGTCCCCACCCCGAACCTCGCCGCGCTGCGCGACCGGGGCGTCTCATTCATGAACGCAGTGGTCGACTCGCCGGTGTGCGGTCCGTCGCGGGCCTGCCTCGCCTCGGGTAGCGTGTACGACCGATGCGGCGTCGCCAGCAATGCCGACAACTTCCCGACTGACAGGCTTTCGTACTACAAGGCGCTGCGCAACAGCGGCTACCACGTAATGGGATGCGGCAAGCTTGACCTCCACAAGGCGGACTACTCCTGGGGCATCGAGGGCAAGGGCAGCATGGAAGCCTGGGGCTTCTCGGAGATGATCGACAACGGAGGCAAGGGCGGCGGGGCTTCCGCGTATCGGAGCAAGCCCGTCGGCCCCAAGGATCCCTACTATGCCTACCTGGATTCGCTCGAGCCTCCCGTCGGCCTCTCCTGGGCTGAAGAGCTACGGCGTCTGGGCGAAGTCAAGTGGAATCAGTTCTATTGGCGCGAAACAGGCGCGGTCCTCGAGGAAATGCTCCGGAACGAGACTTGGTGGGGCGAGACCGAACCCGTGTTCCTGTCCGACGAGGCCTATTGCGACAACTGGATCGGCCGCCAAGGCCTCGACCTGCTCGACCGGGCACCTGAAGACAAGCCTTGGCACCTCGTGTTGAATTTCGTCGGCCCGCATCCCCCGATGGACATCACGACGAGCATGGAGAGCCGGTTCCGCGGCCCGGACCGGGTTATCGACCAGTTTGCCCAGCCCTACGGCTACGAGGGGCCGCTACCTCTCGACCAGCATGTCCGGATCCGTCAGAACTACGCAGCGATGATCGAGAACATCGACCGCTGGCTGGGGGTGTTCGTGGACAAGCTGAAGGAACGCGGTGACTACGAGAACACGGTGATCGTATACTCCAGCGACCACGGAGAAATGCTTGGAGATCACAGCTTGTGGGGCAAGAGCTTTCCGTACCAGGCGTCCGCGGGAGTGCCGCTCTGCATTGCAGGTCCTGCCATCCGCCAAGGCCTCGATAGCGCCGCCATGGTCAGCCTGATCGACTTGACCGCGACCTTAATGGATTACGGGGAGGCGGGCGAACTCGAGTACCAGGACGGCCAGTCGTTGCGGCCGATGCTCGAAAACGTGAGCGACGAGCGCAGGAGCTACTCGCGCTCCGCGTTGACCTATCGCAGACGTCTCTGGCGGTTCGTCCAGGACCACCGCTACAAGCTAGTGGACGGTTTCGGAGAGGAGCAGGTCCGGCTCTTCGATCGCGAGGCGGACCCCAACGAGACCGAGAACATCGCCAGCGCGAAGCCGGGAGTCGTCGAGCAACTGTCGAAGCTCATGGCCGCGGGCTAGACGCAGGCTCTGAGTTCGAGGGTATCGCTGATCTGTGGATCTGGGAGCGGTTGCGCTGCGCAGGGCGCCAATGCTGGGGGGATCCAGTCAGCCATCGCCGATCCATGCGTGGACTGGTCCGGACTCTGCAACGGTGACGATTTCAACTCCGGCGCCATAGTCGAACCACGCCAGAGAGCCCCTCCTGCGTCGCGCGAACCTGCTCGGACAAGGCCGAATCGCCCGGCTTGCGTCACCCCGTGCTTACCTTCGCACTAACCCCCCTGTCCGGGTGCGCCGTTTGAGTACAATCGGTACCGCAGGAGGATTGCATCATGATTCGCTGGCTGGCACTGGCCGTTCTCTCCATCTCGCTCTGCGGCGCGCAGACCCTAAAGATTGTGGTTGCGGGTCAGAATCCAGAGACGATCTCGGACTGGCAGTCCGCTTCCGACAAGGTGAAGCTCGTGCGGGTGTCATCCGATACCGCGATGAGCGAGATCGCGGACGCCGACGCCTATATCGGCAACATCTCTCCCGAACTGGTGATGGCCGGAAAGAAGCTCCGCTGGGTGCAGACCTTGAGTGCCGGGGTCGAGCGGGTGCTGCACAAGTCCGGCTCGGACGCTCTCGCGAAGAGCGATATCGTTCTCACTAACAACCAGATCGTGCAAGGGCCGGAGATCGCCGACCACGCGATGGCCCTGCTGCTAACCCTGACCCGGTTCATCCCCACCTACCTGACGCGACAAGCCGACGAGAACTGGCAAGGCCGGCCCTACACGCTAGTCGAACTGAACGGCAAGAATGCCTTGGTGATCGGAATGGGCGGAATAGGCCTCCAGATCGCGATCCGGGCCTGGGCGCACGGCATGAAGGTCGTAGGCGTGGACCCGGAAGACATCGCCTATCTCCCGTACGTCGACAACATCGTCAAGCCGGACATGCTCGACAGCGTGATCGGGGATGCCGACGTGATTTTCATGGCGGCGCCGCACACGCCCATGAGCCACAAGATGATTGGCCCCAGCCAGTTCGAGAACATGAAAGACGGCGCGTACTTCATCGCCGTGAGCCGCGGCGGAACGTATGACCTTCCATCACTGGTCAAGGCCCTCGACTCGAAGAAGCTCTCGGGGGCGGGCGTCGATGTGACGGATCCCGAGCCCCTGCCCAAGGGCCATGCCCTCTGGAAGATGGAGAACGTCGTGATCACCCCGCACATCGCCGGCCGTTCGGACATGGACCGCGGACGGATGCTGGGCATCGTCAAGTCGAACATTCAGCGGTTTGCCGATGGGCTGCCGTTGTTCAACGTCGTGGACAAGAGCAAGGGCTATTGAGCAGCACCCTGCTTCCCGGGAGCGTCGGAGTCAGCATGAGATTTCAAAGGACAGCATTAATCGGTGTCCTACTGCTGCTGGCAGTTTCGGGGTGCACGAGTGGACAACCTCCGGTCGGCCCGCCCAACGTCGTCCTGATCATCTCCGATGACCACGGCTGGCCCGACTACGGTTTTATTGGGCACTCGGTGGTCCAGACCCCGAATCTGGATCGCCTGGCCTCCGAGTCGATGGTCTACACCCGTGGCTATGTGCCAGCCCCCGTATGCCGCCCCAGTCTCGCGACCCTTGCCACGGGCCTCTATCCGCACCAGCACGGAATCACCGGCAACGATCCGCCGGGCGAATGGCCGGCGGTCGCACGTGATCCCGAGGCCCGGGCATCAATGGAACGGGTCTTCGCTCGAAACGAGAACGTGATGCAATTGCTCGCCCGCTCCGGCTATGCCAGCCACCAGTCGGGCAAGTGGTGGGAAGGAAACCCGGCTGACCACGGGTTCACGGCCGGGATGACGCACGGTGACGTCACCCGGGGAGGACGGCACGGCGACGACGGCCTGACGATCGGGCGGGAGGGCCTGCAGCCGATCTTCGACTTCGTCAAGCTTGCTCTGTTTGGCCCCCCGGGAAGCTCTATCGTCGATTACGAGCCGAAACCGTTTTTCGTGTGGTACGCCCCGTTCCTGCCACACACACCCCACAACCCGCCGGATCGGCTGCTGGAAAAGTACCAGTCGCCCGAGCGCCCGGAGCGTATTGCCAGCTACTTTGCCATGGTGGACTGGTTCGACGAGACGGTCGGACAGTTGCTGGATTTTCTGGACAGCGAAGAACCGTGGCCCTTGCTGCCGGGGGCGGCGAGTGGCATCCCGTCGAACCTTGACAGGCTCAAGGACACCGTTGTGCTCTACGTCGCAGACAACGGGTGGTTGCCGACCGAGGATCGGGCGGACCAGTCCACAGCCAGGGCGAAGATGTCGCCTTATGAGTTGGGTGTGAGGACGCCGATCATGATCCGCTGGCGTGGAAGGGTGGAACCAGGCCGTGACGACACGACGCTCGTCAGCAGCATTGACCTCGTGCCGACCATCCTGGACGCGGCGGGGGTTGAGCCTTCACGCGATCTCCCTGGGATCAGTCTGCTGGATCCGGCTGCGCTCTCAATGCGGAAACAGGTATTCGGTTCGACGTTCGCGCACACTGCCGTCGATCTCCTCGACCCGGTTGCGAATCTCAAATTCCGCAGCGTTGTCCGCGAGGACGGCTGGAAGCTCATCCAGCCGCACGAGCCCAATCAGGACGTGACACTGCTGATTCGAGGCGGAACCGCGGACTGGATGGCTCTCGGGCCGAAACTCTACAACGTCATCGAGGACCCGTTCGAGACGCAAAACTTGGCTGCCGATCGTCCCGAACTCGTGACTGAATTACGCGGCGCCTTGCGGGACTGGTGGCTGGTACCCGGCGATGCGTCTGCCGAGCCGGCGCAATGAGGTTGCGGGCAGCATTCACTCAGCACGGTCCGACTGCTGCACCGTGACCACCGGACCCGTGGGGTCCGACACCGTTTGCGTGGAGCCGTCAGGCCATCGAACCGTTATGGACTCGCAACGCCCGTCTTCGCCAAGACCGAAATGTAGGTCGGGGGAGTTCGACGACAAGTAGCTGCCGTGGTTGCCTCGAAATGCCATCTGCTCCACGGTCCCAGCGGTCCGCACCCGGACAGACGCCCCAATGGCGTCTCGGTTCGCACCGCTCCCTTCGAGCCGAACTGTCACGCTGTTACCTGCGGGAGAAGAGTTCCGGAGGATCAGGGCCGAACCGTTGTTGACGCTGATCGCCGCATCAACCCGTCCGTCTCCGTCGAGATCCCCGAACGCCGCGCCGCGCCCCGCGATCGGTCGGTTGAATGCAGGCCCCGCCCTGCCGGAGACGTCATAGAACCGGCCGAACAGGTTCCGGGCCAGCATCAGGGGTTCCTCGTTGGCGAGCGCCGGATCCGAATCCCCAATGTCGTCCATCACATGCCCTTGGGCAACCAGCAGGTCGCGCCAGCCGTCGTTGTCGAAGTCGACTAGCCCCATGCCCCATCCCGATCGAAGCTCGGACAGTTCGAGCAGACCGGTTCGCGCCGAAACGGGTTCGAACCGCTCGCCGTCGCTCCGATACAGCCAGTACCCTTGCCGGCCGAGCGCGTTCACCACGAGGTCCGCCCGCAGGTCGCGGTCGAAGTCGTCCCAAACAACGCCCATGCCCGAATAGTCGCGTCCTTCCGCGTCAAACGCGACCCCAGTCTCGAGGGCCGATTCGACGAACCGTTCGCCGCCCGCATTGCGAAGCAGTTGCTGCGGATAGGAGTCGTTTGCGACAAAAATGTCGACCCAGCCGTCCCGGTCGAAGTCACCGAGAGCCACGCCAAGCCCCTTTCCGGGGGCTCCCCTGATGCCCGAAGCATCGGACACATCCTCGAACGTTCCGTCCCCGGCGTTCCGGTACAGCGTATGGCGGGCGGGCAGGAACTCGCGAGGATGACAGTACGACCGACGATCCGGGAGGAATGGTCCGCAGGGCTTGCTGATCTGCAGCGTCCAGCGCAGGTAGCTGGCAACGAATAGATCGAGCAACCCATCATTATTGAAGTCCAGGAACGCCGCCCCACTGGACCAGCCCTCGCCGCGAATCCCCGCCTCGCGGCTGACATCGCGGAAAGTGCCGTCGCCCTCGTTGCGAAACAGGATGTCTTGGCCGAAGTTGCTGACGAAAAGGTCCGGATCTCCGTCGCCGTCGTAGTCAGCGACCGCTGTCCCCATTCCGTAGCCGCTGCCCGCTACCCCTGCTTCCTCGGTAACGTCCCGAAAACGCCACTCCCCAAGGTTCCGGTACAGCCGATTCGAGTATTTCCGGGAGGACTTCGCGTAGGCACGCTGGGGCTCACCGCGCACCAGTTCCGCACCATTGACGAAGTACAGATCAAGCAGGCCGTCCAGGTCGAAATCGATCATCGCGACGCCCGCTCCCATGGCCTCGGGGAGGTGCTTCTCGGCGGATTTCGAGGCCTCGTGGCGGAAATCGACCCTCGCTTCCTGCGGAAGCTCAACGAACTCGAGGGCCTGCCCGAGGGTCGCCGACGCTAGCAGACCCAGCCAAGCACTGCAGCACGGCCGCACGACGTAGGGCATTCTCGACTTGCGTGGCTCCTAGGTTGCCTCTTCCCTTGCAGTGCTTTGATGCCCGACTGTCTCGCCGAGTCGCTCCTCAGCCCTCGGTCATCCGCCTTTGCATCTCCTCCAGCGGCACACCCTTGGTCTCCGGCATCACCTTCAGGACCCAGATCAGCTGCAAAACCATCATGCTCGAGTAGAACGCAAAGGTGTGGCCGCCGGATAGTTCCGCGATCATCGGGAACGTCCAGGAAATGAGGGCGGCGAAGACCCAGTGCGTGAAGCTACCGAGCGCCTGGCCCTTGGCGCGCACGCGATTGGGGAAGATCTCACTTAGATACACCCAGATCACGGCCCCTTGTCCGAATGCATGGGATGCGATGAACACCATCAGGCTGGCCAGTACGACCATGCTGCCGAAAGGGGTGAATTCCGTCCCATAGGCGTAGAACGTTGCGGCCGTCGCTGCAAGGCTGGTGATGTATCCGATCGAGCCGGCGATCATGAGCTTGCGCCGGCCGATCTTGTCGATGACAAGGAGGGCAGCCATTGTGAAGACTAGGTTCGTGCAGCCGATGATTACGGCTTGTGCAAGCGACGAGCCCGTTCCGGCGCCGGCCATGCGGAAGATGTGCGGCGCGTAGTACATGAGCGCATTGATGCCCGAGAGCTGGTTGAACGTCGATATCGCGATTGCCAGCAGCACCGGACGGCGGTACTTGCTCTGCAGGAGGCGCTCCGAGGCGCCCTGCGCCGTCTCTTCCAACGACTCCTCGATCGCCCGCAATTCGCCGGGAACGTCCGCGGCGCCCACCGATTCGAGAACCTTGGCGGCTTCGTTGCTCCGCCCTTGGGCGACGAGCCAGCGTGGGCTGCGCGGCGTGGCGAACATCAGCGCAAAGAACACCGCAGCCGGCGCGGCCTCGACACCGAACATCACCCGCCACTCGACAGCTCCAACCTCCATGAGGGCCACGCTGTAGTTCGACAAGTACGCCGCGAGGATGCCGAAAACGATGTTGAACTGGGTGATTGCCACGAGACGGCCGCGGAGCTGGGGAGGGGAGATCTCCGCGATGTACATGGGCGCGACCACTGACGAGGCCCCGACCCCCAATCCGCCCAGCCAGCGGAACATCAGGAACGAGTACCAGTCCCAGGCGATAGCGCTTCCCACCGCAGAAACGAAATAGAGGAAAGCGATCCACACCAGCGTGGTTCGGCGGCCGATCCGATCGGCCGGAAAACCGGCGAAGATCGCTCCAACAATCGTGCCGATCAGGGCACTCGCGACCGTGAATCCCAGCCCGAAGCCTTCCAAGTTGAAGACCTCGCGCAGGTGGTCCGTCGTTCCGGAGATGACGGCGGTGTCGAACCCGAACAGGAGCCCTCCGAGGGCGGCGATGATGGAGCACCGCAGCAGAGTTGCATTCATGGTGTTTTACTGAGAGTTCGGCCCGCGGGCGTCTGGCGCCGGGCCGAAGCGATGGTATAGCATCGCACAGGGGTGGGCCGGGATTGCGCGCCTGCCGCCCCGGCAGCGTGAGTTAGGACAGCAGGGGATTGCAGAGGCGGTATCCGGATCCCATGGACGTTCGACACGGCGGGCGGACGCGCTCCCCTCGAAAAGCCTCTCTGACTTATCCGGCACTGGCGGCGCTGGCTGCGGTGTCCTTGCTGGCATTGCGTCTCCTCGCGCAGCCCGCACCCCAGCTAGGCCAAGCACCTGCCTATACGATTCTCTTGGACGGGCCGTCCGTTGGCGAACGGCTGAGGGAGGCCCCGTCGATGGCGGCGCAAGAGGCGGCCCGACGGGCTGACTCGAGCCCGGAACGGATGAGGAGGGCGATTGCTCGATTGCAGGATCCGGTCATCGCCGAGCTTGAGGCCCGGGGAATCGAAGTCATTGGCTCCGTTCAGAATGTCCTGAATGCGGTTTTCGTCCGTGCTTCCGTCAGCCAAGCCGAGGCGGCCGCATCGGTGCCGGGTGTCGCATCCGTCGTTCCCGGCCGCCGTTACGAACCCATGCTGCAGAGCGTTTCCGGAATCGTCGGAGTTAGTGCTGCGCGCGTGCGTCCCGTAGGAAGCCAGCTGTTCGGAGAAGGGCTCAAGATCGCGATCATCGACTCCGGGCTCGACTTCCAGCACGAGGCATTCCGGGACTCCTCCCTGCCACCGATCGAGGGATACCCGCTCGGGGCTCCGGAGTACCTTCACCTCGCCTCCGCCAAGGTCATCGCCGTGCGGTCATACGTGGAGTCCCTCAATTCCAGGAGCATCTATAGCTCCGCTCCGGACGATAACTCTCCCAGGGACTCCGGCGGGCACGGCACGGCTGTTGCGATGGTCGCGGCCGGGAAGCAGGTCTCGACACCGGTTGGGGCGGTCAGCGGGATCGCACCCAAGGCAAGAATCGGAGTCTACAAGGTCTTCGGGTCGCCCGGCCTCAATTTCTATACGGCGGATCACGCAGTCATCATGGCCATCGATGACGCGGTTGAGGACGGCATGGACATCCTCAACCTCAGTCTGGGCAACCCGACCTACTACAGGTGGGACGCCACGGGTGCGGATTGCGGCCGCCAGCTGTCGATGTCTCCATGCGACCCGCTATCAGTGGCAGCCCAGAGTGCGGTCGACGATTTCGGAAGGGTCGTGGTGGTCGCGGCCGGGAACTACGGATTGAGGGGCACGCATTCGATACCGGTCCGGACCACTATCAATTCCCCTGGAGACGCGCCCGCCGTAATCACCGTCGGCCAGACCCGGAATGGCACGGTGTTCCGCGAATCCGTTCGGATCGGCGACCGCACGTTTGACGCCGCGAGCGGCACTGGCCCAGACGCCCAAGGCCTGTTGACCGCATCCGCGATCCTCGCGTCGGAGGTCGGCGACCCCTTAGCGTGCGAGCCATTTCCCGCGGATGCGTTTCGCGGCAGTATTGCGGTGATCGGGCGTAGCGAGTGCTTCTTCGTGGAGAAGGTGGAGCACGCCGATGCCGCTGGTGCCGTCGGCGTTCTTGTCATCAATCATGAGGGCGACGACCTCGTAGAAATGGCTCTACTGGAGGACACCGACATACCGGCTTTTTTCGTCGGTGCTGCGGACGGCGCCTCGATCCGGGAATCACTTGCCGATCCTGAGGCGCTCTTGACCCTTGATCCGACTCCGGTGGCGTCCGAACAGGACTGGAACGTCGTCTCCCCCCAGAGCTCGAGGGGCCCGACGCTCGCATTCCATCCGAAGCCCGACCTCGTGGCTCCTGCCGATGCGGTGTACACGGCGTCCTCGCACTTCAACGATCAAGGCACTGCGTTTAGTCCCAGTGGTTTCCGCGCCGTGAGCGGCACCAGCTTCGCGGCGCCGGTGGTGTCAGGGGCTGCCGCCTTGGTCTGGCAGGCCTTCCCGAACATGACTGCTCGGGAAGTTGCGTCGGCGTTGATCAACTCGGCCAGACCGCTGGTCCTCGAAGAGGGGGAGAGCTACCCGCTTACGTCGTCCGGGGCTGGCATGGTAGACATTCAGGCGGCCCTGCGTCCTACGGCCACGGTCGTTCCCTCATCACTCGGGTTCGGCGCGCTCCACAACTCCCCGTTCCCGATCCGCCGGCAGCTCGTAATCCGAAACAAGTCGAGCCGTCCGCAGTCGTACCTGGTGACGATCGAGGCGGAGCAGGAAGATCCGAGCGCACGCCTGACCATCAACGGGCGGTCCGCTGCCGTCCTCAGGCTCGGTGCACATGCTGCGACAGACCTGACCGTCATGTTGGAAGGAGGGAGGCCGCCGCCCGGCGCGTACCAAGGGCGCTTGCGGGTTGCCAGTCTCACCGGCTTTGGGGATGTGCTTGTACCGTACCTCTACGTGGTGCCGGACAATGAACCGGTCAACGCGATCCGGTTCCAGGGGCACGGGGATGTCGGCGTGGCGGGCCGCTCGGCCACGAAGCGATTGGTGGCGCGAGTCCTCGACCAGTTCGGTGCTCCGGTATCGGGTCGTCCCGTCACGTTCCGCGCCGAGGACGGGGCTCCAACGGTCGGGCTCTCCTCCCCGACCACCGGCACGAACGGCCTCATCTTCGCGACTGTCCGTTTTCCCCCGGATTCGGAGCCCCAGAGAGTGGTCGCCTCGATCGGCAACTTGGAAATCCCGTTTTCCTACCAAGCCACCGGATCCAAGCCAGGCATCGAATCGATCGTCAATAGTGCGAGTTCGGCGTCCCCCGGGGGCTTGGCGGCAGGGTCTCTCGTGACGATACGGGGCGGAGAATTCACGCAGTACGCGTCAGGGCCGCCCGCAGTGCCTGGCAGGGCCCTTCCGATACTGCGAAAGGGCGTGGCGGTTGCGTTTGACGCACCCGACGACGGCGTCAGCGTGGCGGGTCGAATTCACTCGGTTGATGAAGGGGCGGTCACCGTGCAGCTGCCCTGGGAGTTGGCGGGGGTCGCCCAAGCCTACGTCAGCGTGCGATCCGACAATCGAAGTGATCCCTTCGAATTTGAGTTGGCCCGTGCGGATCCAGGCATTTTCCGTTACGAAGTGGAAGGGCGGCCCTATGCTGTGGCGTTGCACGCCGATGGTACTGCGGTGACCCCCGAATCACCGGCTTGGCCGGGAGAGACAGTGACCCTCTCGATGACCGGCAACGGACCCGTCCGGTCGACTCCGGCGACTGGAGAGGCGGTTGCGATGCCCGTTGCGACCTTGGCTCTTCCCGAAGTGCAGATCGGCGGACTGTCAGCCGAGGTGAGGTACTCCGGTCTCGCTCCCGATCTTGCCGGTCTGTACCTTTTGACGGTCGTTTTGCCAGAATCGCTGACGGCGGGCGATCAGCCCGTGCGCGTCACGATCGATGGAACTGCCAGCAACGTTCCGGTACTGCCGATCCGGTAAGGGTGGCCTAATCCTCGTTGAGCAGGTTGCGGACCTCAGTGAGATTCGGGACGCGGCCGAACTGGCAATGCAGCGCCCCGGCGGCGCAGCCGAACCGCATGGCCTCGAATTCGGAACGGCCTTGGGCCATTGCCAGCGCGAACGCCCCGTGAAACACGTCGCCGGCACCGGTACTGTCCACCACTTGAACCGGGAAGCTTGGCGCACGCCCCCCTTGAAAGGCCACTCCTTGCTCGCCCAGCGTCACTGCCCCCCAAGCCCCGAGAGAGTCGATCCGATCAAGTAGCGCTTTGACTCCTCCATGAACCGTTGCGAGATCCTCGTCCGCGATGACGTGAGTCGCGCATTCGGCGATCTCCCAGATCTCCGGCCGGTCTTGGTCCATGTCATGGACGATCGGTATGCCGCGGGCTGTGGCGAGTTCCGCCACGCGGAGGCCGCCCTCCGGCCAGCGTCCGTCAATCAGGACAGCCCCTGCCCGCTCGACCGCTTCCTCCGGAATCCAGTCCGCCTCTGGCGGCATTCCCTCACCCAGATAAGGGAACAGGTACCGGTCCCCGTCGGGAGGAATGAACACCTCGCAGGTCGGGCTCATGCCCGGGAACGAGCGATAACCCGAAGTGTCCACACCCTGCTCGTCCAAGAGAGCTGCGATGCGCTCTCCTGCTGCATCGTTTCCCCTGCGGCCCCAGAAAGAAGCTGTTCCACCCAGGCGCACGACCGCAACGGCGCCGACTGTTGCGGGTCCACCGAGTGCGTCCCACCTTCTCGACGCACTCTCTCGGCGTTGCAGTGGCGGGAACCTGGCCACGCACAGCCTGGTATCAAGGAAGCCCATGCCAACGCACACGACGTGCGCAGGAGCCTCGGGAGGTCCGCACGCTTGCGCCTGAGCGGCTCGTTCGTCGACCTTCTCGAATCGCCCGGGCATGGAATCTCGACGATTACAATGCGATTCCGAAGAATCCCTTCAGTAGGTATGCGGACAAGATCGAAACCCCCAGGAACCAGATGACCCAGTGGGTCTCCCATCCGCCTACCCCGATCTCCCGAGCCGGGTAGCTGATTCGTACCGTCGAGACTCCGGTTGAAGGGTAGCGGCCCTCGCCCGGGGTCAGCAGCAGCCTCTGCCACCACGAGTTCGTTCTGGCTAGTGAGACGTACGCCAGGCTGTCGCTTGCCAGCGCGGACTTGGAGACTGTTCCTTGGGGAGATCGGAGGGCCAGTTCTCCCGTTCCGTCAGCCTTGGCGCGAATTCTCCAGACCACTTCTCCGGTTGCCGTTGCGACCGAGACGCTGTCGACTTCGATTGAGCCTGCCCCGGTCAGCTCGAGGTCGTCGCTAGACAGATCGGTGGTCGCCGACAGCAGCACGAACTCCCCGGGGCGCAACGCGCGCCGACCGTAGACCGAGTCGAAGTGAGCGTAGAGCACGACCATGGGCAGTGCCAGGAAGAGGGCAGGGCGGAGCATGTGGCCGACATACCGAAAGTTGTTGAGCAAGAGGTGGCCCTGTGCACGGAATAGGAGCCTGGGCTCGTCCTGGTACAGCTTCATCTCCAGCAGGTGCGCCTGCATGCGCTTCTTCGCACGGGCAATTGCCGGCTGGTTCGAGGTCTTGCCGACCACCCACAACATGCCGATGCCGATCGCGACGGAAGCGAGCGCGAGTCCCAGGAGGGGGTTCAGGGTCCCAAACAGGCCGGCATAGCCTGAAACGAGCACCCTCAGCAGGGCGTTGAAGCCATCGACGATCAATCCGGCTGTCCCGTCACTCGATATATCCGAGGCCCTGCAGCTTCTTCATAATCTCCTCGTCCGATGAGCCCTCTTCGATCTGAGCCAGCTCCTTCTCGATGATGTGGACGATGAACTCGTGTGGAGACGAGTAGCCGGCGGCGTCGGAGCAGCGCTTGACGCGATCAAACAGGGCCTTGTCCAGCTTGATAGAAGTCGATGAACCGAACATGAAGAGTTTCCATCATACGCTGGTGCGGCCGCAGCTACGGATCTGCCGCTGTGCCATGTAGCGAATCCGTACCGAGGCCCAGAGAGCAGAAAAGGTTCAATTCTCGGCGGACTGGGAGCGAGTGCGTGCCCGGCTGCCTGTCCCGAGACCTCCCCGGCACTTGATCCGGCAACGGCTGCCGGCATCCTACGCCGGTCGGACATTCGGCGTCCGATCCTCCCGGACTTGCGGCCCGAATTCATGGCAGGGCCTCGGAACTCCCTCGCCTCGTGGCACCGCCCGCCCGTTCTCCGGGAACTCGTCTCACCGTCAACGGACTTGCTCAGAGAGGGTCATGTATCTGCGGCTGTCAATCGACGATTCTGCCATTATGACCAGGTACCTGACCATCTATATGATCTAAAATGGGCCCATGATCAAGGTCAACGTTGCCGAAGCGAAGGTCAAGCTCTCGGCCTATCTGAATCGAGTGCAGGAGGGCCAAACGATCATCATCTGCCGACGCAACGTGCCGGTGGCCGAACTCCGCCCGATCACCCAGACGACAGCCGGGCAGCGCCCGGTCGGCATTGATCGCGGAATGGAGATTCCGGAGAGTTTTTTCGAGCCGCTCCCTAGCGGCCTGATCGAGGCCTTCGAAGGAAAGACCGATGAGCAATGAGGCTCTTGGTGGACACCTGCACCTTCCTGTGGTTAGCCGTCGATGACCCGAGGTTGTCAGCGCAGGCACGGATATTGTGCCGGAGTACCGACAACGCGGTCTACCTCAGCGCCCTGTCAGCGTGGGAAATCGCGATCAAGTACCGGCTTGGCCGCCTTCCCTTGCCGTTGTCGCCCAGCAGCTACGTTGCCAGCAGGAGGGAGTGGCTCGGGATCGAACCGCTTCCGTTCGACGAGAGTTGCGCCATTCACGAAGCTCGCTTGTCCCAACTTCACCGCGATCCCTTCGACCGCGGCCTCGTCGCTCAGGCGATGCTGATTGGATTGACGATCATCACGCCGGATCCCGCGATCCGTGCCTACCCAGTACCGACGCTCTGGTAGGGTGGTCGCCTTCTATGGGCTACCAATTCAACGACAGACGGAATTTGGACCGAAACGGGGAATCGCCATCGTGCGGATCTCGATTCCGAGTCCACCGTCACTGACGGTGGCTGGATTCGATTTGCTCGCGGAGACGGCCGAAGCGTTCGGACAGCCGCCGCGCTCGTTCAAGGATCGTTGCCGAGTCCAATGGGTCGAACATTCCCACCTCGGCGAGGACTTCGATCTGGCCGTATCGCTCGATCGCCTCGCGATTCGGCTCGTTCGGTGTTCCGACCATGACCACCCCAGCTACTGGTATCGATCGAGCTCGCAGTTCGGATAGGGTGAGCAGCGTGTGGTTGATCGTCCCCAGTGTGGATCTGGATGTGACCAGTGCAGGCAGTCCGAGAGTCGCAACAAGGTCGGCGATCATCTCCCTCGCATTCAGCGGGACGAGTAGCCCTCCCGCTCCCTCGACAACCCAGAACCGGTCTTCTGAGAGGGCCTTGGCGATTCCGCACAGTTCCCGGACCGCTATGGACTTGCCCGCCAGGCGTGCAGAGAGGTGCGGGGATAGCGGCCTGGGGAGGCGAACTCCCTCGTCGGCCACTTCGTCTGGAGAGCAGTTGGCGAGTCGGCGCACCTCTGCCGTGTCGTCGTCACTCTCGATCCCCGTCTGGACGGGTTTCCAGTAGCCGATCGGCCCCGAATGCCGCAGTGATGCCACAGCGATGCTGGAGACTACGGTCTTCCCGATCCCCGTGTCAGTTCCAGTTACGAAGATTCCGCGCACTGTTCAGTTCGTCCGAGGACCTCGCGGAGGCAACTCACGAAGTCCTCCACCTCCTGATCGGTGAGATTGGCGTTGAGGGACACTCGGAGCCGTGCGGTGCCATCCGGCACGGTCGGCGGACGGATCGCACGGACGTCGAAGCCCGCTTCGCGCAAGCGGCTTGCGGCAAGGACCGCCGCCTCGTTCGTGCCGAGGATGACGGGGACGATCGGTGAGTCGCCTCCTGGCAGGCCGAGGGACTCCCTAAGTGATGATCCGAGTTGTCGGATCCGATCCCGGACCAAGGGCTCTTCTGCGAGCACGCTCAGGGCTTCATCGATCGCCTCCGCGACGGCTGGCGGCGGGGCGGTGGAGAACACGAACGGACGGGCCGCCTGGATGAGGTAGTCGATCGCCCATTTCGGGCCACAGACGAAGGCGCCGCTCACACCGAGTGCCTTGCCGGCCGTGTTGACTGAAAGGAACACGCTTCCTTGGCACCCGCATTCCTCGACAAGACCGCTGCCGGTCTCCCCGTAGACACCCACTGCGTGTGCTTCGTCTACGATCAGGGCCAGGTCGTACTCCGACTGGAGTGCGGCGTATTCGGCAAGCGGTGCCAGGTCGCCATCCATGCTGAACAGCGATTCAGTGACGATGAACCTCTGGCCGGTGCATGACTCGGAAGCAAGCAATTCCGAGAGCACCGTCGCGTCGCAGTGCGGAAACACGACCTTCCGAGCCTTGGATAGTCGGATCCCATCGATCAGACTTGCGTGGTTGAGCTCGTCGGAGAAGACGAGATCCTCTTCACGGGGAAACGACGTGAGCACCGCGAGGTTCGCAGCCCATCCGCTGCCGAGGAAAAGAGCCGCCGGGGCACCCTTGAATCGGGCAAATCGCCGCTCGACAGAGCCAAAGGCCGATCGATGTCCCCGGAGTAGGCGGGAACCCGTGGATCCTACCCCCAAGGTCTGGGATGCCTCTGCGAAACGACGACGAATCCTCGGATGTTGGGCGAGCCCTAGGTAGTTGTTCGAACACAAGTCAATACCATGCGGTTCCTCGAGCGCACGTCTAAGGCCCTGCCGATCCAATGCTTCCAGCCGGTTGCGGGTGCGATCCCGCAACCTGGCGTTTGCGTTTGCCATAGCAGATTGTGTTGGGTCCGTCGGCCTTTCGGCTACCAGCCGAAACCGGTCACGGCACCGACGGGGCGGTCGTGACGGGCTCCGAACAGAGTTGCATGCCCATTCGGGATAGCAGACGCTCGTCGTCCGAAGCTTCCGGGTTCGGAGTCGTGAGAAGTCGATCCCCCAGGAAGATCGAGTTCGCCCCGGCAAGCAAGCAAAGGGCTTGTCCTTCGTCGGAAAGTTCGAGGCGTCCGGCCGACAGCCGTACGATCGACGTCGGCATCGTGATTCTGGCGGTCGCGATCACTCTGGCGAAATCCAGTGCCGAGATGGGAGGCACGCCTTCGAGCGGTGTTCCCGCCACCCGGACGAGGCTGTTGATCGGGACGCTTTCCGGGTGGGGATCTTGGCGGGCAAGCTGGAGAAGCAGGCCTAGCCGGTCGTCCACTGTTTCGCCCATGCCGATGATTCCGCCACAGCAGATGGTGACCCCGCTCTCACGGACCCTTGCCAGGGTCTCGAGCCGTTCTTGGTAGGTGCGGGTGGTGATGATCTTTCCGTAGAACTCCGGGCTTGTGTCCAGATTATGGTTGTACGCAGTAAGGCCGGCTTCGGCGAGCCGCTCCGCCTGCTCCTGCGTGAGCATGCCGAGCGTACAGCAGGCTTCCATTCCGAGTGCCCGGACGCCCCGTACCATCTCGACGATCCGGTCGAATTCCGGCCCGTCCGGGGCGTCGCGCCATGCAGCACCCATACAGAAGCGCGTCGCCCCATTCTCTTGGGCGTTTTTGGCAATGGCCAGGGTCTCGTCCACCTGCAGAAGGCCATGCGCTTCCAGACCGGTGTCGTACCTCGCCGACTGCGGGCAATAGGCGCAGTCCTCGGGACAGTGGCCGGTCTTGATGCTCAACAATGCGCAGCCCTGCACGGATTTGGGGTCGTGGTAAGCCCTGTGCGAGGTCTGCGCCTGGTAGATCAGTTCCGGCAGCGGGAGGTCGTGGATGGCCCGGATCTCGCCGAGAGTCCAATCATGACGGAGCATCTACGATTCATTATCCTACGTGGCCATCGCTCTCAGGTGGGTCCGGGCTCGCGCTCGAAGACCTCGTACCCCGGCCCCGCGCTTTGGGCATGCCTGACCGCACGCGCCGGAGATCCGGGCCGCCCCAGTGCCTTGAGGTCCGGATCGAAGAGATCCCTACTCCATTGCGGCGGCCGCCCGCCCGGCAAGCCGGCTGCCGATCGCGTCGAGGGCCTACAATGATCACCACCGGTGCTCGCCTGAGCCGGTCTGATTCGGACCTGCCTCCGAAGCGGCAGGGACCATGCCACCGAGTCCCGCTTCCGAGCCCATGCTGAACCAGTCCAAGCTGGTAGCGGGCAGTAGGATGGCTTCATGGCTGGAAGGCGTGCGGTTTCAGTACTGGCACTCCTTGCGGGACTCCTCCCTCAGTTGCTGCTAGCCCAGTTGGTGAGGGATCCCAAAGCGTAACCGCTGGTTCCGCCAGAACCGGAAATGACTGCGTACATTTCGGGCTTGGTCCAGATGGCTGATGGCGGCATAGTGCCCAAGGAGACCGTGATCGAACTCATTTGTTGAGGCTTCCCTCGTGCCACTGACCAGGTCGGACCCAATGGTGAGTTCGACATCGAGTTGTCAGGGAGGGGCACCGGCCTGACTGACGCCACGCAGGGTTGAGGCCGAGTGTCGGGCGTGCCCCGGCCGAACCACCTCGGTGTTGTCAACCTGTCCAACTGCATCGTGCGCGCCGAGCTTCCGGGCCATCTGTCAACCCAGATACAGCTTGCGAATCGCTCGATGTTCGACAATCCGGACGTCGATGAGGTGGTCCTATCGAAGGCTGAGGGCATTCTTGGACACGGCATCAGCCCCTCGATTGCTCGTGCGTCGGAGAAGGCTGTGTAGGCCTACGAGTGGGCAATGAAGGAGGCCCGCAAGCCCCGTTCAAACCTCCGCAAGATGGTCGCGCGCCTAGAGTCCGCAGTCGGAGAGGACCCGAGCTTCGCGGCCGCATGGAACCTTCTCGGCCAGGTTCGGGGGAGCCTTGGCCAGCCGGAGGATGCACTGGACGCATACAGGCAGGCATTGGCTGGCGACCCCTTTCTCTATCCTGTGTACACGCGTATGATGCCTCTGCTGGTCGGGATTGGCGACATGGCCGGGGCAATCGAGACGGGGGAGAAGGCGTTGGAGATCAACATCCATCTGGATGACGTGAGGTTTTATGTTGCAGGTGCCTACCTGCGCACGGGCAGGAACGAGCAGTCCATCGAAAAGGCGCTGGAGCTGGTCGATAAAGGGGCGACGGCCACCTATCCGCAGGCGCACCAATTCCTGAGAGCCGCTTACGCCAACCAAGGGGACTCTTCCTCATCCGCAATGCACTTTCGGTAGTTTCTCGAACTTAGCCCTGCTGCAGCCGCGGCGGACGCGATCAGGAAGCACCTCGACGAGTGGGCGGATTTGGGCGTGACTGCTTCCGACAGCGAAGCGCGTTGAACCAGCACACCGGCCGTCCCGGGACCCGGGCGCAGAAGATAGGTCCGGTTCATCGGAGGCAGCGCCGAGCTCTGCTACCCGTCCGATGAGGGGCAGGAGGCCCACCATCCGCACGGTCCGGCCCGGTGTGCCATAGGTGTACTGGCAAGCTGGTCGGCCGTCCGCATAACCCTTTCGGGGGAACCGCGGGCCCTGCGCGGCATTGCCCCATCCTTGTCCGACGGTGGCACGCATTGGCGGCTCCAAATGGCCGCCATGCAGGTGATCGTCTCCACGACCCTCCCGGCGGCAGAGTTCGACGCTGCGGAGATGCCCATGTTTGCAGGTCGACTTCGCGTCTAGCGGGAGCATCCCGCGCGGGTACTACGGATCGTTCGGCCGCACCAGCTGCCGTACCGTTGAGACTCCACCGCCAGCACCGAACCCGGGCGAGCGTTCTCCGTACCCTCCCAGCACACCCACACTGGCGTGAGCGGATGCGAGCGATCATATCGCTCGAACGGCATTGGCGGAACCGGGAAACTGCGAGCCGGTGAGGGTCCGGTCCGGCAAGGAGTCTGATGGCGCGGCGTTGGTACGATGACCCTAGTGTCCTCCCTGGGCTGGCGGGTTGATGCACCGGCCGGCCCACTCCGCTGAGGTAATAGGGGCTCTGCAGAGCCGGCAGCATGCGGGCTGTCGAATCCCGGATAGCGACTTGGGACATCTTTCGCGTTGGTGATCGGAGGTCAGGAACCGTGAGTCAAATCCGCAATCAGGACGAATTGCTCCCGGAATCCCTGCGTCGGAGTGTGGCCGGCCTGCTGGATCGGTGGTCAGGCCGCCGTGGCATGCACCGCCTCTGGAACTCGGACGCCTCATTGTGGACTTCGGCGGACGAGGCCAGCTGGCTTGGCTGGCTGGCCGAGCCCGACCGCCAGCTGAACCGCCTGGGTGCGCTCCGCGATTTTGCCGGGAATGTGAGAGGGCAGTTCACCCATGCGGTCCTGCTCGGGATGGGAGGCTCAAGCCTGTGCCCGGAAGTTCTCAGCCTGTGCTTCGGACCGCAAGAGGGGTTTCCCGAACTCTTTGTCGTTGATTCGACCGTCCCGGAGCAGATCGAGGCATGCGAGGATTCGATCCGGCTCGAATCGACGCTGTTCCTGTCGGCAAGCAAGTCGGGATCCACGCTCGAGACCGCCCTGCTTACCGATTACTTCCTGGGTCGTCTCACTAACCGGGTCGGACCTGAGCGGGCGGCTGCGCAGTTCGTCGCCATCACTGATCCTGGATCGCGCCTGGAGGCGAAGGCCCGCGAGGCCGGCTTCGGCTTCGTGTTTCACGGCGTGCCGTCGATCGGCGGCCGGTATTCGGCGCTATCCGATTTCGGGATCGTTCCGGCCGCTGCCATGGGACTGGACGTGCAGAGGCTATTGGACGGAGCCAAGGCGATGATGTCGGCCTGTGGGCCTGAGGTGCCGGCCGACGAGAATCCCGGCCTTCGTTTGGGCCTGCTCATGGGGGCGTCCGCGAGGGCGGGGAGGGACAAGCTCACACTGATTCCGTCTCCCGAAATCGCCCCTCTGGGAGCTTGGATTGAACAGCTTATAGCCGAATCCACGGGCAAGCTTGGCACGGGAATCGTACCCGTCGATGGCGAGGAACTGGATGGTCCGTCTCGGTATGCCCCGGATCGGGTTTTCGTGGCACTCGATTTGGAAGCGGGCACTCCGGCAGCCTCGGAACCCGCCTTGAAGGCACTGGCGGCTGCAGGCCATCCGGTCGTGCGAGTGTCGATCGCGAGTGTAGACGAGATCGGGCAGGAGTTCTTCCGCTGGGAGGTTGCCACCGCTGTGGCCGGGGCCGTACTTGGCATCAATCCGTTCGACCAACCCGACGTCGAATCCGCGAAGGTGGCCGCCCGGGAACTGACGGCAGCGTACCAGGCCGACGGCTCGTTGCCATCGGATGAGGCGTTCTTCAAGGGTGACGGAATTGGGCTCTTCGCGGGCAAGGCTCACGCTGACCGACTGATGGCGGAGGCGCGTTCCTTAACGCTTCCCGCTCTGTTGCGCGCACATCTCTCCACAATCGAACAGGGGGATTACTTCGCTCTCTTGGCCTTCATAGCCAGGAATCCGGAGACGTCTGCGACCCTGGCGAGGATGCGAGATTCCGTGCGGTCCCGATCCACAGCGGCCACTTGCATCGGATTTGGGCCGAGGTTCCTGCATTCAACGGGCCAACTGCACAAGGGTGGGGCGGACAACGGAGTGTTCCTGCAGATCGAATCCACCGATGCAACCGACCTCAGAATCTCTGGCAAGGATCTCACGTTCGGCGTAGTCAAGGCCGCTCAGGCGCTGGGTGACTTCCAGGTCCTCACGAGCCTCGAGCGTCGCGCCTTGCGCGCCCAGATTGACGGGAGTTTGGGCGAAGGCTTGGAGCGGCTGGAATCAGCGATCCGCGCGGCCGCTCAGTAGGATCTCGGCAGTCCCAGGACCTTCTCGGCGATGTAGGTGAGGATCAGGTTCGAAGAGACGGGAGCTATCTGGTAGAGCCTGGTCTCCCGGAACTTTCGTTCCACATCGTAGTCCGTGGCGAACCCGTATCCACCGTGTGTCTGCAGGCAGGCGTTGGCAGCTTCCCACGACGCATCTGCGGCAAGCAACTTGGCCATGTTGGCCTGAGGGCCGCAGGCCTGCCCCGAATCGTAGATCTCGGCGGCGCGGAATCGCATCAGGTCGGCCGCCTCCAGATGCGCGTGGGCCGTGGCCAATGGGAATTGGATTCCCTGGTTCTGCCCGATCGGCCGGCTGAACACGACACGTTCACGGGCGTATCCGCAGGCCTTGCGCATGAACCAGCGGCCGTCTCCTATGCACTCGGCAGCAATCAGGATTCGCTCCGCATTCAGACCGTCGAGCAGGGCTGAGAAGCCGGCGCCTTCCCCGCCGATCAAGTTCTCCACGGGTACCTCGAGACCATCGATATAGACCTCGCAGGTGTGATGGTTGATCATCGTGCGAATCGGCCGGATCTCGATCCCTTTGCCGGCGGATTGCGCAAGATCCACCAGCAGGATGGAAAGGCCGCGGGTCTTCTTCGGAACGTCCTCGATGGGCGTCGTGCGCACCAGGAGCAGCATCAGGTCCGAGTGTTCGACTCTCGACGTGAACACCTTCTGGCCGTGCACCACGTAGACGTCACCGCGCCGCTCAGCCTTCGTTTGCAACTGGGTCGTGTCCGAACCGGTCGTCGGTTCGGTAACCCCGAATGCTTGGAGGCGTAAGCTGCCCAGCGCAAGTTCGGGAAGGAATCTCTGCTTTTGCTCGGGGGTGCCGTGTCGGGTCAGCACATCCATGATGTACATCTGGGCGTGGCAAGCCGCCGCGTTGCCCCCGGAGGCATTGATTGCCTCCATGATGAGACTCGCTTCCAAAATTCCCAGGCCGCTGCCCCCGTATTGTTCCGGGATCAGCGCTGCGAGCCAGCCGCCCTCGGTGAGCGCCCTTACGAACTCCCCCGGGTACCCCTGTGACGTGTCGAGAGTACGCCAGTACTCACCCGGGTAATCGGAGCAGACCTCCGTGACCGCGTCCCGTATCTGCTGTTGCTCGTCGGTCAGGCGGTCGCTCATTGCGCCTCCCGGGGCGCCTTCGGCACCAAGACTGTGCGCTTCAGCGTGAGCACGGTCTCGTTGCGCTGGTTGAAGCCTCGGCTCTCTACGAACACAAGGCCGCGGTCGGGTCTCGACTTGGACTCGCGCAGGGCGACGATGCGGCTCTCGGCGTAGAGGGTGTCTCCGTGAAACACCGGCCCGACGTGCCTGACCTCGCTGTAGTCGAGGTTCGCGATGGCCCGACCGCTCACGTCCGCCACGCTCATCCCGACAACGATGCTAAACACCAGCGGGCCGACGACGAGTCTCTGTCCGTGCTGGGTGCCCGCGGCATAGTTGGCGTCAATGTGCACGGGGTGCTGGTTCATAGTCAGCAGAGAAAACCAGGTGTCATCGGCTTCCGATATCGTCCGTCCCGGCCAGTGCCGGAAGAACTGTCCGACCTCGAACTCATCGAAATAGCGTCCGTACGCCATCAATCGCACCTCTCTCCTTGGTGGAGGCCTTTCGGCCAAGCCGCTCAGCGCCCATTATGGAATGGAGGCGTTGCCGAATGGACGCGACCAGAATCCGGAGTATGCTCTTCGTCCCCGGGGACAGCTCGAGAAAGCTCGCGAAGGCACCGAACACGCAGGCGGACGCACTGATCGTCGATTGGGAGGACGCCGTCGCTGATGCCAACAAGGAATTTGCGCGCGAGGTCACGGGCGCCGCGATGCCGGGCTTGCTCAGCGGGCAACCGATCGTCCTGATCCGGATCAACGCCAGCAATCCGGCGCTGGTGGTGCCCGACTGCCGCGCCGTGGCCGAGTTGCGCCCCGATGGCGTCGTTGTTCCAGGCTGCCAATCGGTTTCCAGCGTCCGCGAGTTGATTCAAGGGCTTCCCGACGGAACTGCAGTGTTTCCCCTCATTGAGTCCCCGCTGGGGGTACTCCGCTCCGCGGAAATCGCCTCCAGTGCCGACCAGGTTCCCGGTCTAATGTTCGGGGCCGAGGACTACTCCGCAGAAGCCAGGATCTTGCGCAGCGAGGGCGAGCCAGAACTGACCTATGCTCGCAGTGCCGTTGTCACGGCCGCGCGGGCCGTCCATCGAGAGGTCTTCGATTCCCCACCCATGCAGTACCAGGATTTGGAGACTGTCCGGCGGTCGGCCCGGCGCGCCAGGAGAATGGGGTTCACCGGCCAGGCGGTGATCCATCCCGATCAGGTCGCCATCGTCAACCAGGCCTTTACCCCGTCAGACGTCGAAGTGTCAGCAGCCAACACCGTGCTCGACCGTTATCGAGGGAATGAAGGAGGTTCGTACGGGGTGGATGGGAGACTGGAGGACAGGCCGGCGGTGAAGCATGCGTTGAGCGTGCTCGCACGAATACGGTGACAGCGGTGCCAATTAGGCCTCGCTAGACTTCACCTTCGTACGTGCCAGTGCGATGATGGCGGTCCATTTGGCCTCTCTCGAAGAATTGGTTGATCCTCCCGGCCCGAGGGCTGCGACAACTGCTGGGTATTTCCGGCCTGCGAATGCCGGATCGGACTCCAGCGCCTTCGGTACACTCGAACGGTGAGTGTACTCAGGGTCCCTGCTATCGCACTAGCTGGCGTCGTGCTTGTTGGCCTGGGGTCCTCGCCAGTCCCGGGCCAATCCTCCCAATCCTCAGGGACACGAAGCGCGGACGGCTCTGCCCCTGCGGGGGCGGGCGCCGATACTGCCGCACCGGCCGAGGGCGGCGAGGCCCCTGCCGCCTCGGCAGAAGGCGGAGCGGCGGCGCAACGCACCAGCTTGAACCTCCTCGGACAGGAAGACACGGGTTCCGGAGAGGCCCGCCGGAACGAGAACGTCCAATTCAATCTGGTCGATACGAACACCCTGCAGGAACTCAACATCCGGCTCGGCGCGACCGCGACTATTGTCACGGACTTCCAGCCGGATCGAGACTACTACGGTGCCGAGTATGGACGCCGTCCCCGTCCGAACATCCACCTTCCTCCGGCGCGCGGCCAAGGATTGCGCGGGAACGTGTCTTGGACACACGGCAACAGCGTTTTCTCCGCCCGATCCTTCTTTCAGGTCGGGGCCGTGCAACCCGCCAACGAGAACCGCTACAGTCTCCGCCTGACCGGCCGGGCCTGGGAGGATGCGCGGTTCACCGTGAATGCCTCTCAGCAGAAGATCCGCGGACAGGTGAACGGAAACGTCTTGGTTCCTCTGCCTGAAGAGCGAACGCCGCTGCTGTTGGATCCGGTGAACGGCGATCGAACCAGTCCGGAGACTTGGGGCCTTGTCGAGCAGCTGCTCAGCGCCTACCCCAGAGAGCTTCCGAATCGTACCGACATCGATCCCCGCGCTCTCAATACGAACGCTCCTCAGAGAGTCGACACCGACTCCGCCAACCTGCGTCTCGACCAGGAACTGGGAGGCTCCGGCAAGCTGGGTCTCAGCTACGTCTTTACGTCCCAGAGCGTCGACGCCTTCCAATTGGTGCGCGGCTCCAATCCCGATACGGAGATCAAGAACCACCGGCCCCGGATGACGTGGACCCGGAACTGGTCGCCCCAGACTGTGACAAGCGTTTCGGCCGGTTTCGACCGCGTGGGATCGCTCCTGATTCCCGAGCCGAACAATTTCGGGCCGACCGTCGGCGTCGCAAGGGCCATTGACGGGCAGGGGCCCTCGCCATTGATCCCGGTGGACCGAGCGATGAACTCATATCGATTTGCCGCCCAGGTTGCGCGAACGTCCTCGAACCATAGCATCAAGGCAGGCTTCCATTCCTCCCGCATCCAGCTCAACGGGGTCGAGCAGCAGGCCATCAGGGGCAACATCCAGTTCTCCGACAACTTCGGCAACGACGCGATCACCAACTTCCGGCTCGGCAAGCCGACTAGGCTGCTCAAGACGGTGGGGGGCTTCCATCGCGGATTCCGCCAGTGGACCAGCCAACTCTACGTCTCCGACACCTGGAGGGCGCATCCGGACCTCACCCTGACGTTCGGGATCCGCTACGAACTCGTGACGACGCCGCAGGAGGTGAACGAGTTCGAGACCCTCCCATACGGCTGCGACTGCAACAACTTCGCGCCTCGATTCGGCTTCGCCTACCGGCCGGGCGGACTCTGGGGGACGCTGCGGGGGGCGTACGGGATTTCTTATGGGGAGATCTACCCGGTCACATACAGCCAGTTCCGCATCAACGCACCGAACGTCGTCCGGCTGGTCGTGCTGCGACCGACACTGGTGGACATCATTAGCGGTGCGGCGTTCGCCAACGTGACTCCGGGGTCGAGGTCGACGCTGTTCGACATCGCGGACAACCTGGTGGAGCCGTACAGCCATCAGTACAGCCTGAGCTGGGAAGTCGCCCTGTCGCGCACGATGAACATCCAGCTCGGGTACGTCGGCAGCCGTACCCACAAGGTGTTCCAGGCATGGTTCCTGAATCGTGGCGAGCGGCCTGAAGGATTGCCCGTCACCGTGCGCACCACGAATACCCGGCGCCCGGACGCCCGGTACAACGATGTCCTTCGCCTCCACAATGCGTCGCGGGCTTACTTCGATGCCGCCCGGGTATCGTTCGTGACCAGGGGCCTGAAGGGCTTTACCATCGACGCCGCCTACTGGTTCAGCAAGTCGATCGATCTCGGCAGTGACTACACCAACACTATGAACGGGGGTGACGCGCGCCGGGCCGTGAGCCAGACGTCCAACAACATCCACTCCGATGTGAAGTCGCTGAGCTTCTTCGACCAGCCGCACTCGTTCCTTCTGCGGGCCGTCTACGAATCGCCCCGAGGGTCCGGGTGGGCTGGCCGGTTGTTCGGAGGCTGGGAGCTGTCGACAGTCACGCTTCTCAAAACGGGCACCCCATTTACGGTTCAGGTGGGTTCTGACGGGCCTGGTTTCGGCAACGTGGACGGATCCATGGGAGACCGTCCTCACATTCTCGACCCCTCGCTGCTCGGGCGCACGATCGGCGACCCGGACACCTCCCGGCAGCTTCTGCCGCGGGACGCGTTCGCGTTCCAGCAGATCGGCGACCTGGCCGGCAGCCTCGGCCTGCGGACCTTTCGCAAGGGCAAGATCGCCAACGTCAATGCCAGCGTGTCGCGATCCTGGGCCGTAGCCTCGGACAAGAACCTGACGTTTCGGGCGGAATCCGTGAACTTCTTCAACACCCCTCAGTTCGCGGACCCGAACCAGAGCCTGACGTCGCCGAGTTTCGGGCGGATCACCAACACGCTCAACGACGGACGGACGTTCCGCTTCACCCTCGCACTGGACTTCTGACCGCCGCTGGGCTGCGGTAGGGGCACGACGAGCGGGCTCCCTCCGGAGCCACCCTTTCGGCTCACGGGTTGGTCCGCGTTTGGGCCGGTATACTCGCAATCTATGGCCGCAACGACCGCCGTTCGGGATGTTGCCAGCGTTCTGCATCCTTTCACGAATCCTTCCGAGCACGAATCGCAGGGGCCTCTCGTCATCGTTCGGGGCGATGGCGTTTGGGTCTACGACGAGGAGGGCAGGGCGTACCTTGAGGCCGCATCCGGCCTCTGGTGCGCCTCCCTGGGTTTCAACGAGCCGCGCCTCGCCGAAGCCGCCTACCGACAACTCAGGACGCTGCCGTTCATGCACCTATTCACGTCACGGAGCCACTCGCCGGCGATCGAACTCGCCGAGCGGCTCCTGCAGTGCGCCCCCGCCCCGATGTCGAAGGTTTTCTTCGCGAACTCCGGTTCCGAGGCCGCCGACACCGTCGTCAAGATCGTCTGGTTCTACAACAATGCCCTCGGCCGGCCGGAGAAGAAGAAGATCCTTGCGAGGGCCGACGGGTTCCACGGATCCACGGTCGCGGCTGGCAGCCTGACCGGGATCTTCCGCAACCATCGCAAATTCGACCTACCCATTCCCAACATCCGCCACGCCTCGCGCCCGCATTACTACCACGGAGGACTTTCCGGCGAGTCCGAGGAGGCATACGCATCGCGCCTTGCGTCCGAACTGGACCAGCAGATCCGCGACGAGGGCCCGGAGACGGTGGCCGCCATGATCGCCGAGCCCGTGATGGGTGCCGGAGGAGTTCTGATTCCTCCGAAGGGTTACTTCGAAAAGGTGCAGCAGGTTATCGCCAGATACGACATGCTGTTCGTTGCGGACGAGGTGATCTGCGGGTTCGGCCGCACCGGGAACATGTGGGGATCGCAGACCTTCGGCATGCGGCCCGACATGCTGACCACCGCCAAGCAGCTCTCCTCCGCTTATGCTCCGATCTCCGCGATCATGGTCAACCAGACAGTTTATGACGTGCTCCGACGGGGCAGCGACGAGGTCGGCACCTTCGCGCACGGCTTCACCTATAGCGGCCACCCAGTCAGCGCCGCGATCGCCCTGGAATGCCTCAAGATCTACGAGGAGAGGGGGATTGTCGAGCGCGCCCGCCGGCTCAGTCCGAGGCTGATCGGTGGTCTCGAAGACCGTTTCGGGGATCATCCGCTGGTGGGCGAGATCCGCGGCGTAGGGCTCATGGCCGCGGTTGAGCTCGTCGCCGACAGGGCAGCCCGCACGCCGTTTGACTCGAGCCTCGGCGTCGGTCCGTACTGTATGCAGAGAGCCATCAATCACGGGCTGGTGCTGCGTGCCCTGGGGGACGCGATCGCGTTCTCACCGCCATTGATCGTGACCGAGGAACAGATCGACATGATTCTGGAACGGTTCGGCGAGGCGCTCCAAGACACCATGGATTGGCTCTCCGAACGGTAGAGGATCGTAGAATCCGGGGCGGCGGACCTCTCCGCCGCCAAACTTGGCTCCGTCCGAGTCCGGTCAGTCAGAAATCTGGCGCCTTGTCAGCTTCGGGCGCTCGTCCCGCTCGTCCTCGCCGGAATCCATTTCTCCTGGGAGGATCGGCTCGTCATTCGTTGTCCTCTTCAGAGTGGGCCGGTTGGGATCGCGTGTCGTCTCCTTGGCCCTCGCGTTCATGGCCTTGACGCGGGCCCTGACCTCGTCGAATTCGCTGGTGCTAACGGCGTATTCCGGCTGTTCCGGCAGGAGTTCGTCAATGACCTTCTGGACGTTCTTGATCCGGCTCTGTGTCATCGGGTGCGATCTGAATGCTCGTGCGAGGAAGTTCTTGTTCTTCTTCTGCTTCGCCTTGAGGCGCTCGAAGAACTGGACCATTGCCGCGGGATCGTATCCGGCCTTGTACATGTACTGGACTCCCAGGAAGTCGGCCTGCTCCTCGAACTCCCGGGAGAACTTCAACATGGTCATCGGGATCGCGAAATTGGCGGCCTGCTGGATGCCGTATCCGGCCCAGCCCCCGATGAACAGGAGGGGTATCGTCGCGTACTGAATGATCTGTCCGCGTGTCGCGTTGCGGGTTCCGTGCCGCGCAGCGACGTGGGCGATCTCGTGCGCCATCACTCCGGCCAACTCGGCCTCGTCCTCCGCAAGCTCGATCAGTCCGGTGTTCACGAAGAAGTAACCCCCCGGCAGCGCGAAGGCATTTACTTCGTCCGAGTCGATGACCTTGATAGTGAACGGGACTTTCGCATCGGAGCTCCTGGCAATGTTCTGCCCGATTCGATTGACGTACTCGGCGATCACGGGATCGTCCACGATCTTGGCCGTTTTCTCGACCTCGTCGGCGAGCTGCTTCCCCAGCGCGATTTCCTTTTCGAGACTGTAGAAGTTGACGGCCTTGCCGACTCCGCGGTCGCCGATCTTGGAGACGTCCTCCTTCGCGTTCTTGGGTTCGCGCTTGGTCTGCTCGGCCGAGTCCGGCACGTTTGCGAGGCCCAGTGCCACCGACAGAGTCAGGGCCGCGGCGCCTCCGGAAAGTCGGGAAAGGATGCGATTCATGGCGGGTCTCCTCATGCTTGGTTTCGGTCCGTTTCCTCGCTATGTGAGACGCAGAGAGCGCGTGTTCCGTTCCATCTCGCCCGAGGTGCAAGTGCCCCGTCCCGTAACCGAGTTCGCCTCCTGTCGGCCAGTACAAGTGAAGGGCCGGAATAATAGGAATTGAAGGTGCGGATGCTGACGCGGTTCCTGACCGCCGTCCTTGTGACGGCGACCGTACTGGGTGCCTCCCAGGGGGCGGAGGACCTGCGCCGAATCAAGTCGCTCGAACTCGATCCCGACCGCTGCTACCGAGTGCGCGACGTCTTCCTCCAGCGCGAGGACGTCAAGCTGTTCTTCACGGACGGCTACCTGATCTTCGCCAAGCCCGTGCTCGGCAAGACCATCGCCGCGATGTTCATTGCCACGGAGTACACCGACGTGGGCGAGGTCCTCCTGATCCCTCCGACCCCGGCCGAGCGCCAGTCCACTGCACGCTTCCTGGGGGAGACGATCCTCAACGAGAAGTTCCGCAACGCAATGATGTTCTTCACCGACGACACGGCCGAAGTCCTCGAGGACGCGCTGCAGAGTGCCGCGACCTATCGTTTGGACTCCGAGGAGGGCGTGCGGATCGCCCCTCGCTGGTCCATCGTCCTCCGGAATCTGATCGAGGGATCCTCGTCGCGCGTGCTGCTCGACCTGTACTCCGGACGAGGGTCCGAGCACGGCTTCTTCGTCGCCGCGATCCGCGGGGAGAAGCACGGCCGCTTCGACGTGGTCGTGGACTCAACCAATCCAGAACAGGTCGTGACGGGGCAACTCGTCCGGTCCGAGGGCCGATCGTACTACGAGATTTGGACGCGCTTCGAATCGCGCTCCTTCCGTTCCGGGGAGAGGACGCCGTCGCCCCCGGTCGCCCGTCTGGATGACTATCTCATTGAGGCACGGCTTGCCACCGACTTGCACATGTCCGTCTTGGCGAGAGCGTCAGTGCACCTGTCCGAGCCGGGGGCGCGCGCTGTCGGATTCCAGATCTCGAGCCGGCTGATCGTCACAGCGGTCCGAATCGCGGGCCACGAGGTCGAGTTCCTGCAGCAGAGTCAGCCCGTTCCGGAGCGGCGTGGGAGCGACGACGATCTCGTGGTCGCCATCCTGCCCGAGCCATCGCTCGGGGTGGGCAGCCACCCGATTGAGTTCGAGTATCAGGGCAAGGTCGTGTCCGAGGACGGTTCCGGAGTGTACTTCGTCGCGGACCGCACGAACTGGTATCCCCGCATTGGGCACGGCAAGGCGCGCTACCGGATGACGTTCCGGTTTCCCCGGAACCTGGACTTGGTCGCCACGGGAAACCTCGTGGGAAGCCATGTCGACGGCGGCATGCGAGTTTCGCGGTTCGACAGCGAAAAGCCGATCCGGCTCGCTGGATTCAATCTTGGGGAGTACGTTCCTGCGAGCCGCGAAGTGGACGGGTTCAGGGTGGAGGTGCGAGCGACCAGGAGTGTGGAGCAGCGGCTGAGACCGCCACGTGCTTCCTTGGTGCTCCCGCCTGTGCCGCTGTCGGGCAGGAGGAGATCTCGGAACCAATCACCGGTCATAATTCTGCCCGAGCCACCCCCTGTGAACCCTGCGGAACGTATCGAGCGAATCGCCGACGAAAGCGCGGATGCGTTCCGGTTCTTCAAGAATCAGTTCGGGGACCCGGCCATGCCTGTCACCGTGATCTCGCCAGTGCCCGGGGGGTTCGGTCAGGGATTCCCTGGGCTGGTCTATGCCTCCACCCTCAGCTATTTCGAACGCGGAGACCGCGTGCTGAAACACCTTTCCCCCAGCGGCCAGCGCTTCTATTCCGACTTGCTCCGCCCGCACGAGATCGCCCATCAATGGTGGGGCAATGTCGTGAACTCGGAACTGGACAGGGACGCCTGGATCATGGAGGCCTTGGCGACATACTCGTCGCTCTTGTGGCTGGAGGAACACGCAGGCGTGGAGGAGCGAAACCGAGCCCTGACTGAGTTTCGGGACAACCTGCAGCGGAGATCCGGCGAGGGCACGGTAGAAGGCGCTGGGCCGATCGTCCTCGGCAGGCGGCTCCGCACGTCCAGGTTACCCGAGGCGTACCGCGTCATCGTCTACGAGAAGGGGGCTTGGATCGTGCACATGCTGAGAGGGATTGTCGGTGACGAGTCCTTCTTCCGTTTGCTACGCGAGCTTTGCGAAGAATATGCCAGCGAAGTTCTCACCACGGAGGGCCTCCGGACGGTCGCCGCGCGGTATGTGCCCGACAGTCATCACGACCCGGAACTGCTTGACTTCTTCGACCAGTGGGTCTATGGCACGGGCATCCCGCAACTCTCGGTGAAGTGGAGCCAGGAATTCAGTGGTGGCCGGCATCACTTCCAATTGCAGTTGGAGCAGGACGGTGTGGCGGACTACTTCCCGATAAGAGTCCCGATCGAGGTTCACACACTCCCCGGAAGGTCGTTGGTCAAGCACGTCGTCACGGGCGACGGTACGGACGAGCCGGGATTTTCGGTTGTGCTCCGCAATCCGGCCTCCCGGGTTGTCATCGATCCCGAGAGGTGGTTGCTGGCCGCCAGGCGCTGATGCGGGCGGACAGGCAGTTCCGTCCGCGAGCGACAGGGGCTTCCGGGCTAGTCTTACCCGAAGCGGCGCTTCGTGGCAGCGGCCAAGGATCGGGCGAGGCCGGTGCCCATGCGGCCCTGGAGGATCCCCGCGAGTTCCGCCTCGCTGTTCCGGGCTGAGAGTCGTGCGAGCATCCGTTCCTGGGCGGCGAACGCGGCTCGCGTCACGAGTTCGGTATTGATCTCGAAGTCCAAGATCTCCCGCAATTCCCTGAGCGCGCCCAGGGCCTCCGGATCGTTACTACGATCACGGAATTCGCCGGGGTCCTCGGCCAAGTTGAACAGCAGGTCGTCGTACCAAGTGAACCGGACGTACTTCCAAGGCCCTCTCCGGACCATGAAAGATCCCGTCGTATTGCCCTCGGAATGGCTTTCGCAATAGGCCCACCCCGGATGGCTGCCTGTCTCTCCGTTTGCGAGCGGCGCTAGGGAACTGCCGCGGAGACCCTCGCCAGGCCCCGCACCGCTCCATTCCAGAAGAGCCTGGACTAGGTCGACATGGCTGACCACCCGGTCGACGTGCCTTCCTCCGGGTATGCCTGCGCCCGCCACGACAAGCGGGACATGGGCGGCAGGTTCGAGCAGGTTGTTCTTGAGCCAGAGCCCGTGGTCGCCCAGGGCCTCCCCGTGGTCGGAGGTGTAGATGAAGATGGTGCGCTCCAACTCCCCGGTTTCCTCGAGCACTCTCCAGATCCGGCCAATATGGTCGTCCAGCTCGGTGACCAGCCCGTAGTAGCCGGCTCGGGCCTCTCGGATCCGCTGTTCCGGAATGGGTGTGGCAATGCGCTTGAAGTGGCGCATTTCCTGGAACATCAGGTGTTGGCTCTCAAGATACCCGTCAGGCACTACCGGCAGGTCGATTTCGTCCAGCGGATACATCTCCCAATACCTGCGGCCCGCCACGAAGGCCGGGTGCGGGGCCGTGAACCCGACGTAGTAACACCACGGCCTGTCGGTTGCTGGGACGCTCTCCCGCAGGAAGTTGATGCAGTTGTCTGCCCGCCGGGCATCAGGATGCGGGGTGTCTCGCGGTCGACCCCGTATCAACTCGCGTTCCCCGACACGATACGCAACAGGAGTGCGGAACAGCGACGTGATGTCTGGCCTCGTGCGGTGTCCGTGACTTGTTTCGCGTTCCTCGAACCCGATGTCGAAGTCGGGGTTGAGGTCGAATTTGCCTGTAGCCTCGGTATGGTAGCCGGCCTCACGAAGGCGTGTGCCCCACGTCGGCCTGCTGCCGTCCCAGACCGTCGAATTGCAGTACGACGACGTCTCGTGCGGGTAGAGGCCAGTCATCATGCACGCCCGGCCGGGTACACAGACTGGGGAGCCGCAGTAGGCGTTCTCGAAGGTCACACCTTGCGCGGCAATTCGGTCCAGGTTGGGTGTCCTGACGATGGGATGGCCGGCGTAGCCGGTGTACTTGAAGCTGTGTTGGTCCGAACACACGAAGACGATGTTCGGTCTCCGCGCCGCTTGGGCATTCGTGGCCACGGACGCCCCGAGGGCGGCTGCAAACTGCCGGCGGGTGGGCTCGTAGGGGTGGTGCGGCATCGGGGCGAGCATAGCAGAGGGATTCGGGACCGGACGGGCCCGGCTCTGCGCCGAGGAGTCTCTGCGGGCGCTGTCAATGGTATCTAGTCAATGCGATTTCAGTCTGGCCGTGAAAAGGGGTGCCAGCCTTTCAGGGGGAGCGCTGAGCAGATTTCCTGTCGACTCTGGGGCAGGAGCCACTGCTCAAGAGTGGAAGAATGACAAGCTCGAATCAATCAGGGAGTGGGCCACGGAACTAGGCCGATGTCCCGCTTTGCGCGACGCGCCTCCAGCGACCCGGACGGCCGTCCGGACGGTGGGGAAGGGCTGGCTAGACCGGTGCAAAAGATGGAATGTGCAGCCCTTCTCTTGGAATTTCCTCTTCGCTCCTCAAGAGCCGGAGGATTCGCCTTGGGTCTGGAAAATTCGGGCAAAAAAAGTTGCGGATGCCCGCCCTTGGCCGTATCCTAGAACCGCCGGGAGCGCACTGAAAGAGAATCCCGGCTAGCACGGGAGGAAGAGTCATGAACGCGCGACTTTGGCACGCAATTCGAATTGCGGCACCCCTACTTGTCTTCGGATCACTGTGTTGGGCCCAAACGGATGCCGAGCTCGGTGGAACCATTACCGATTCGACGGCCGCTGTTATTCCCGATGTGGCAATTACCGTCACTCACCTCGATACTGGCGTCGAGCGGACGACCACTTCCAATGAACAGGGGTACTTTGTCGTTCCCTTGCTGCAGCCGGGAGACTACCGGATCAACCTGGTGAAAGAGGGCTTTCGCCCAATCACTCAAACCGGAGTCACGCTCTACGCCGGCTTGCCGGCTCGCATCAACTTCACCATGGACATCGGTGCTGTAACCGAAGAGGTGACGGTGACGGCGGCCGCGCCGCTCCTAGAGACTGCGACGCCAGCCCAGGGCCAAGTCATCGACAACCAAAAGATCGTGGACCTTCCGCTCAATGGACGCGACTACATCCAGTTGGCGCTGCTGTCCGCCGGTGCTGGTGCTGTTCCCTTTGGCCGTTTCAACACCTTCAGTGCCAGTGGCATGCGGGCCAACCAGAACAATTTCATGCTGGATGGCGTCGACAACAACAGCATGCAGAGGGCAGGACAGGCGCGTCGCGCGGAAATCATCAAACCTTCGATCGACGCAATTCAGGAGTTCAAGCTTTCCACGAACTCGTATTCGGCAGAGTTCGGGCGAGGTGGTGGAGCCGTTGTCAACGTAAGTCTGAAGTCTGGCACGAATCGTCTGCACGGGAGCATCTTTGAATTCCTGCGGAACGAGGAACTGGATGCAAAGAACTTCTTCGATCCGCCCGCCCGGCCCAGACCGCCCTTTAAGCGCAATCAGTACGGCTTCGCGGTAGGAGGTCCAATCGTCAAGGACAAGACGTTTTTCTTCGCCGACTACGAGGGCACGCGAATCCGCGAGTCGTGAACGGTCAACAACACCATTCCGACTCCGATGCAGGTCCGAGGGGACTTTAGCGAGTTGCTTCCGGGCACGAAGATTTACGATCCTGCGACGTATGATGCCGCGACAAACCAGCGGCAGCCCTTTCCCGACAACCGAATTCCCTCGGCAAGCTTCGACCCGGTCGGAGCGATGGTGCTCGGCCTGTACCCGACCCCGAACAAGCCCAGCCTGACCCGGAACTTCCTCTTCAACCCGCCACAGCCGGAGGATTTGGATCGGTGGGACGCAAAAGTAGATCATAACCTGGGTGCCAGCGACCGTTTCTTCGTTCGTTATAGCCAGTCCAGCAATCACGTTGGTTCGACTCCGAACCTTCCCGAGCCCGCATGGGGCGGCGGGCAGCTAGCTACGCCCTTTGATCACGACGGCCAGAATCTGGTCGTGAATTACAATCGCGTATTTTCTCCTTCATTCATCATGGAAATGAAGGGTGCCTGGAACAAGATCTTCACCTTGCGATCCTCTCCCATCGACGTGAATTTCAATGAGCAACTCGGACTGAAGGGAGTGGAGCTTGTCGACCCCGGGATGGCCCAGTTCACCATTCAGGGTCTTCAGATAATCGGGCTGGGTTCGTGGATTCCGAACAAGTCGGGAAGTCAGAATCGACAATGGATTACAAACTTCACATGGATCCGCGGGGATCATACTCTGAAGTTCGGAATCAACTTCAGTTGGGTTCAGCATTTTCTCAACAACTCCCAAAACGCCCATGGTGTGTTCACGTACGATGGCGGCTACACGAGAAATTCAGACACGCTCAAGGAGGGCAGTTCGGGCGCCGACGTATTGCTAGGCACGACTACCCGCGCCCAGGTTTCGACTTGGGTGTGGGAGAACATGAGACGCCCCTACTACGACGCGTACTTCCAGGACGAATGGCGAGTCTCGCCTAGGCTGACCTTGAACCTTGGCCTGCGCTACGAACTGCACCCTCCGTGGGTGGATCGGATGAACAACGGTGCGAATCTCGACTTCTCTGACCGCGCCAATCCTCGCATCGTTCTGATGCAAGACGGTTCGCGGTTCAGCCGGGCCTTGGTCAACACAGACGGAAACAACTTTGCGCCGCGACTCGGCATCGTCTATCGCCTGACGGAGAAGACTGTTCTGCGAACCGGTTACGGGATCTTCTACGGCAATACGAACTGGAAGAACGTGCTGGCCACGTTTCCGCCGTTCTTCTACCGAGCCACGGTACAGACCGACCGAGTCAACCCTACATTGCAACTGAGCGAAGGGCTGCCTTCGGACCTGATCAGCCCGCAGAATGCGAGGAACATTGGCTTCGGTCCGATCGACATGGATCTGCCAATGCCCTACACCCAGCAGTGGAACTTTTCCATCCAGCACCAGCTGCCGGCCCAGACTCTGTTTGAAGTTGGCTATGTTGGGTCGGCGTCGAACCGGCTTTCGAGGGCATACGACATCAACGTCCCGCTCCCCGGCCCGGGTGCGGTCAACGGAAGGCGCCCGATTCGGTCGCTGGTGGTACCGCCCGATGGCGTCACGATTGGGCCGATTGCGGGCCTGAACTACTTCGAACGGACCGCGAATGCCAACTATCACGCCCTTCAAACACGGCTGGAGAAGCGGTTGACGCACGGACTGAGCATGCTCTCCAGTTACACCTGGTCGAAGAACATCAGTGACGGGCGAGGAGCGGGAGGAGTCGGCGCCACATCGAGCTTGACCGCCCAGAATCCCCACTTGCTCAGCGCGGAGCGTGCCCTCAGCGACGAACACTTCGCCCATCGGTTCGTGGCCAGTCCGATCTACCAGTTGCCCTTCGGTAGGGGCAGGCGGTTTCTGACTGACTCCCCCTCGGCGGTAAACGCTCTGCTCGGTGGTTGGACCCTGGCTAGCATCGTCACGTTGCAGAGCGGTGGTCGAGCGAATCTGAGCGTGCGGGGCAATCCCGCCAACACCGGTACTGCCAACCGGCCCAATTCGCTACGCGATTGGCGGCTGGGTTCCGGGACCCGGTCCCTTGACAGGTGGTTTGACACCGAGGCGTTCGAAAGGAATCCACCCTACACATACGGAAACGCCGCCCGAAATCTGATTGAAGCGCCGGGCTTGGTAAATGTGGACTTCGCGATATACAAGTCGTTCTCGATCAAGGAAGACCTTACCGTGCAGTTCCGGGCTGAAGCGTTCAACGTGTCCAACACCCCGGCCTTCGGTCGGCCCAACACTCAGGTCGGCAATCGGAACTTCGGTCAGATCGGTGGTGCAGGCAGACCTCGCAACCTGCAGTTTGGACTGAAGATCATCTTCTGATTCCGTGCAGGAATCGGGTCCGGGCGCTCGGCCAGCCGGCCATGCCGGCCCAGACTGCACCTGTTACCGTGTCCGAGATGCCGTTTCGAGGACGGGATTCGCAGGAGCCAACCCCGAGTCGATCGGCTGTGCAACGGTGACTCCCAGACGAGTCGGCTTGAGCGAATAGGAGGAATCGAAGGCTCTCCCACATCCTGTGCGAAAGCACGCTATACGCGATCTAGGTTGGCTGCCGCCTCCGGATACTGGAATCCGCCGCGTTTCGGCCTCAGTTGCTCCGGCCCACGGCGTAGACTCTGTCCCGGCCTCTCAGCAGGATCGTTCCGTCAACGACCACGGGAGAGGCGATGAAGATCTCGTCTTCGAAGGAGTTGGTCGCCAGCAGCTCGAATTCCGGTCCCATCCTGACCACCAGAACGTCGCCCTGCTCCGTGGCGACGTAGAGCCTCCCTCCGGCGCCGACCGGAGACGACTTGAGCGAATACGAGCCCGGCAGCCGCTGCTGCCGGTAGTGTGGCTCGCCGGTCCGGGCGTCGAGTGCGGTGATCAAGCCGCGGTCGGAGACGAAGTAGAGGATCCCCTCGTGGATTACGGGGGAAGGGGTGTAAGAGTTGCCTCGCTGGTTTTCCCAAAGGACGAATTCGGATCCGGTGATGTCCCCCTCGCCGCCCAGCTTGATCGCGAGGAGATTGGGATTGCGATGCCCGCTCATCGCGTAGACCACGTCCTCTTGCCGGACTACCGCCGGAATGACGTTGGACCCGAGCCCAGCGCATTCCCAGATCAGGTTCCCGGATTCCAGGTCGTAGCTGCGGATCTTTCCGGAAGCGGACACGATTGCCTGCACTCGACCCTCATGCTCGGTAATCAGTGGCTGGGACCAAGCGCTCCTCTCGGGGCGGCCCCGCCTCCAACGCTCTTCGCCGGTGCGCTTGTCCAACGCCGAGATGAACGAATCGCCCTGGTGGTCGAACAAGAGCAGCAGCGTCTCCCCGTGGATCGTTGGCGATCGGCCTTCCCCGAACCGGCCGGCCATCCTCAGCTTGACGCCGTAGTCCTTCTTCCAATCGAGGTTCCCGTCCAGGTCATATGCGTAGAGGCCGCGCGACCCGAACGACACGTAGACCCGCTCTCCATCGGTCGTAGGCGAGTCGGAGGCAAAACTGCCGTAGCGGCGGTGATGACCTTCGTGCGGCGTTGCTACGACTGCGGTGCGCTCCCAGACCTTCCTGCCGGTGCTCCGTTCGAGGGCGATGACGACAAACCTGTGTTCCGGAATCGCGAGGACTGTCCGGCGCAGTTCGCGATTGACGCGCTGCCGCTCCTCGCGGCTCAGTTCCCTCAGTTCCCTGCCGCCGGTGAGTTCCCGAAGCCGTTCCGTCGTATCCGCTGCCAGGCCTTGCCTCTTGGCCGCCTCCGCGACCGTCTCCGTTGGGACCGCTGTGGTGAGGAACACCCGATTCCCCCAGACGACAGGGGTGGAATGACCGTAGCCGGGGATCTCGGTAACCCAATTGACGTTCTCCGTGCTGCTCCATTCCGTCGGTGCTTGTCCGGGTGCCACGCCGGAGTTATCCGGGCCGCGCCAGCGGTCCCAGTTTGCAGCGTGCGAGGAGAGGGCCGCGGCTGCGACGGTGAGGACTGCGGCAATCCTGTGGTGATGCATCTGAATTCCCCGGATTCGAGTGTTCCGGCCTAGTGCCCGGACTAGTCCCATTGAAGCAGCAACACGGAGCTTGTCGCCAAGCCAATCTGGTACAGTGGCTCCGCCATGAGGCCAACGAGACGTGACCTCATCCGCTTGGGACTCATTTCTGTGGCGGGTATCGCGGCACGGAAATCCCGGGCCGCCGGACGGAGATTCACCATCGCGCTCGTCCCAGGCAGCATCGGCATTCAAGCGGATCAGGGCCGTTCGATCGAGCTAGCATCCAAGTACGGCTTTGAGTCGGTGGAGCCATTCGGCAAGCAATTGGCCGCGGAAGGACCTAGCCGCTATGTCGAAGCATTGGCAGCAAGCGAATTGCAATGGGCCGCTGCTCGGTTGTCGGCCAGTCTGCGGGCTGATCAGGCAACCTACGCCAGCGGTCTCGCGATGCTTCCAAAGGAATCCAGGGCACTGCGGCAGGCTGGTGTCACTCGCGTTGGAACGGCGATTGCTTCGTCGAGCGACGGACTGAACTACCTTGACAATTTCAAGCTCCATGTGCGCCGCCTCAAAGAGGTCGGCGCGGTGCTCGAAGACCAGGGTCTCCGGCTCGGCCTCGAATATATCGGGACCAAGCGGCTCTGGACGTCCCGCCGGCACGCGTTCGTACATTCGATGGACGAATGCCTGCAGTTGATTGATGCGACCGGCAGGTCCAACATCGGCGTAGTCATCGACAGCTGGCACTGGTGGACGGCCCACGAGACCGCCGAGCACATCGTGCGCCTGTCCAACAACCAAGTGGTTTCGGCCGACCTAAATGACGCTCCCGCCGGAATCAAGCCGGAGGATCAGTACGACAACCAGCGCGAGCTGCCCGGTGCCACCGGAGTGATCGACGGCAAGGCGTTCCTCGGCGCCCTGCTACAGATCGGATACGACGGTCCGATCCGTGCGGAGCCGTTCAACCAGCGGCTGAACGAGATGGATGACGAGACAACCAGCGAAGCGACGGCTGTCGCGATGAAGAAGGCTTTCGCTCAGGTCGGGTAGCGGGGCCGGTGCGGACGGCCGACCCGATCTTGGCGATGGAAGTCATGCTCTCAGATGTAGGTCGGGTGCATTCCCGGCCGGCCCCGCATCCGCAGACTCCCGATTCGGTCCCTTTGGGAGTCTACCTCACACTCGGCACGCGCACGCCTTGGAGACCCCAAGAGGCCTTGGACCTATCCGCCGTGGGCTCGATTCGGCCCGCATTCACCTCTTGCCTCGCCGTGATCGGGCTCCTGCTTGCCGCTTCTTTCGGCAGTGCGTTCGCCGCACCCCCCAACGTTGTGGTGATCATGACGGACGACCAGGGCTACGGAGACCTGTCCGTCCACGGGAATCCGGTTTTGCGAACCCCGAACCTGGATCAACTGCATGCCCGATCCATCCGGCTCACCGATTTTCACGTCAGCCCGTTCTGCACGCCAACCAGGGCAGCGCTGATGACTGGGCGATACGCGGCCCGGACTGGCGCGTACCGGACTTCGCACGGGAGCACGGCGATCCATCCGCGAGAAGTGACGATGGCTCAGGTCTTCGCTGCGAACGGCTACCGGACGGGCCTCTTCGGGAAGTGGCATCTCGGCGACAACTATCCGTCCCGGCCGATCGACAAGGGCTTTCAGCACGCTGTCTGGCACCGATGCGGAGGTGTGACCCAGATCTCCGACTACTACGGGAACGACTACTTCGACGACACCTACCTCGTGAACGACCGGTGGGTGTCGTTCGAGGGCTACTGCACGGACGTGTCGTTCCGAGAGGCCATCCGGTTCATCGAAGCCGAGTCCGGAAAGCCGTTCTTTGCCTATATCGCGACGAATGCACCTCACGGCCCGTACCTTGTCGACCCGCGCTACAGCGATCCGTACGAGCAGTCCGGGGAGGAGAAGCAGGATGCGGCCTTCAAGGGGATGATCGCCAACTTCGACGAGAACCTGGGCAGGTTTCTCGCCAGGATCGAGGATCTCGGAATCGCCGACAACACGATCCTCATCTTCCTAACGGACAACGGCACAGCACGCGGTGCCCGCTTCGAAGATGGCGTCGACGGAATTCCCGAGCGGGGCTTCAACGCGGGCATGCGGGGCCGAAAGTCGTCCGCCTTCGATGGGGGGCATCGCGTGCCGCTATTCATTCTCTGGCCTGGCGGCGCCCTCGGCCAGCCCAGGGATGTTGATGCTCTCACTGCGCATATCGATGTCCTCCCCACCTTGATCGAGTTGTGCGCCCTGGATCGACCGGTCGGTCCCCCGATGGACGGTCTCTCGCTGGCTGCCTTGCTCCGGGGCGAAGCTCGGCTGCCGGACCGAGTTGTCTTCGCCCAGATCCACGGGGGCGTCGGCTTCGCCAGGCCCGGCGATCGCTGGGAGGGGTCAGCCGTTATGACCCCGCGCTGGCGCCTGGTCGGAGGCCGCAGTCTTTTCGACATGCAATCGGATCCGTCTCAGGTCCGCGACATTGCGTTGGAGCATCCCGAGACGGTAACCCGTCTGCGAGCCGCACACGAGGGCTGGTACGAGTCGCTCGAGCCAGCTATGCGCCCTACCCGGATCGTCATTGGCCACGACGCGGAGAACCCGGCTGACCTCACCAGCCAGGAATGGCAGGCGCCGGGCAGCCACGTGGTGTGGAGCCGCGGTCATCTCGAGCAGCGCAAGCTTGAGAGTTGGCCGTGGCTGGTGGATGTGAATCGTGCGGGAGCATACCGGTTCACCGTGTCGCGCTGGCCCAGGTACTTGGGCCGGTCCATCGCATCCACGCGGGCTCGATTGAAGATCGGCGATGTCGCTCGCGAATCTGTGATTCCGGATCCGGACTCTGTCACGGAGGTTTCCTTTGAGGTCGAGCTCTCGGCGGGTCCGGCAGAACTCCAGACGTGGCTCACCGAACCGGGGGGCCGCACGCACGGAGCGTACTTCGTCTCAGTTGAGCGACTGGATTAGGCAGCCCCCGCTGGACCCGGTCCAACGCGATTGCGGTGATAGAATCCGGCAGCCTCCGTGACAACTGACACTAACGCCCGCCGCCTCACGCTGGCATTCGCGATCACGGTGGCATTCATCACCTACCTCGACCGGGTGTGCATTTCCGTGGCTGCGCCGTTCATGGTCGACGACCTCGGACTGAGCAGCGTCCGGATGGGCTATGTCTTCAGCGCGTTCGCGTTGGCGTACGGTCTGTTCGAGATCCCGACCGGATGGCTCGGCGACCGCTTCGGCCAGAAGCGCCTGATGGCTCCGATCGTCGTCCTGTGGTCGCTCCTGACGATCCTGACCGGGGCAGTGCGGGGGTTCTTCACGCTGGCCGGGATTCGCTTCCTGTTCGGTGCCGCGCAGGCCGGGGCGTTTCCGACGCTCACCCGCGCCCTCGCCCGGTGGTTCCCGGCCAGCGAGCGCGGAGGAACCACCGGCCTCATGTGGATGGGAGCCCGCCTGGGGGGCTCTGCCGCTCCTCCCATTGCGGCGCTTCTCATCGCCCTGATCGGATGGCGGTCCACGTTTGTGGTGCTCGGCACGACCGGACTGTTCTGGTGCTGGCTCTTCTGGCGATGGTACACCGACGATCCGGCCGACCACCCCGGTGTCGGGAAGTCTGAACTGGCGTATATCCGGTCGGAGGGAACTACCCCGGCCGAAGCTCCAGCGATACCGTGGCGATCGATGCTCGCCGACGGCAACCTCTGGGCACTGTTCGCCATGTATTTCTGCTCCGCTTACGGGTTCTACTTCTTCGTCACATGGTTGCCGACATACCTCATGGATGAGCATGGACTGACCCTGGAGCGCTCGGGCCTCTACTCGGCGATTCCGTTGCTGGTGGGAGCGGCGGCCTGCGTGTCCGGCGGAACCTTCTCAGACTGGCTGGTCCGCCGTACCGGGCTGCGGTGGGGGCGCAGGGTGGTCGGGATCGGAGGATTCGCGCTGGCCGCACTGGGTTTCGCCATGGCGGCGGTCGCTAGAGAGCCGTTGGCGGCGGTGCTGTGGATGGCATTCGCCCAAGGCGCGCAGGATCTCACTCTGCCCGTGGCATGGGCGGTTTGCGTGGATGTCGGCCATCGCTACGGTGGAACGGCGACCGGATTCATGAACACTGCATCGAGCGCCTCCGCGGTGATCTCGCCGATTTCCGCTGCTTGGCTCGCTTCGCAGTTCGGGTCGTTCGAGTCGATGTTCTGGGCTGCGACTGTCGTGTATGGTGTTGGGGCGTTCCTCTGGTTCCTGATTGATCCGGAGCGACGCGTCAAGGACTGAGTCGATGCCCAAGACCTCGTATCTCTACCAGCACCACACGTGGCAGGAACTCGGCAGTCGTGTCCGGGACCAGCCTGTCGTCGTCCTGCCGATCGGCTCCGTCGAGGACCACGGACACCACCTACCGCTCGATACGGACAACTTCCTCATCTGGAGCATCTGCGAGGAGGCTGCGAAACGGGCGGATGGCGACATCCTGCTGCTGCCCTTGATCCCGTACGGGTTCGAGACGCATCACATGGACTTCACCGGGACGATCGACATCAAGCAGGAGCATCTCCTGCATTTCGTGCTCGACGTCACCAAGAGCGTTGCCCACCACGGGTTCCAGCGGATTCTGATCGCCGACGGGCATGGTTCGAACATGCCGATCCTGGACCTCGTCGCTCGTCGCACGATCCTGGAGACCGAAGCGCTTTGCGGGACGTTCATCTGGCCCAGCTTGGCGCGCGAGGAAATCCGCAAGCACCGGGAGTCCGGGCGCGGCGGGATGGCCCACGGCGGAGAACTCGAGACCTCGGTGTACCTGTACCTGGCTCCAGATAAGGTGCAGATGGAGAAGGCGGTCAAGGACATTGGGATGCCCGAGTCCGAGTTCATATGGATGGACCTGATGGACGGGTCGCCCGTGCACCTGATGGACGAATGGACGCGGTTCAGCAAGTCCGGAACGTACGGGGATCCGACAATCGCCACCGTCGAGAAAGGCGGTCCCATCTTCGAGGCGGTCGTCGATGCGTTCGTACGACTCGTCCGGGAGTTCAAGGACCGTCCGCGTGGCGAACGGACTGACTACCACCAGCGGTAGCCTGTAATCCGCGAGTCCCCCTGCGACTCCAGGAACGATTGCAGGTTCCAGCGCATTGCTGGGACGGCTGCCTTGGGGGAAGGGGACGTTGGCCCGGCTGCGAGCGGAGGAAGGACCAAGAGACGGGTTCGAATCCCATCGTTGTTCGTCGGACTTACGGTCGGCGACGAGAGTTCCGGGACGGAATCAGGATCTACCGCGGGCCGGGCTCGAACTTCTGGACGACCCCGCTGAGCTGGGCGATGAACACGCTCCCGTCGGGTGCAACCGTTGTGCCGTGGCCCCCGACGTTGCCGGGAAGCCTGGCAGCCACAGTTCCGTCCAGATTCCTCAGGACGCCACCGGCCCAAATGCGCTGGTCGCCGGTCATGTAGAGCGTCGAGATGCCTCCTACACCCTCCCATTGGTCGAGAAAGCCGCCATTCGAATCGAACACCTGGATTCGCTGGTTGTCGCGGTCGGTGACATAGATCCGTCCTTCCGCATCGACGGCAAGGTTGTGAGGCAACCCGAACTCGCCCGGGCCCGTTCCCCGGGATCCCCACTCCAGCAGGAAGTCTCCCTCGCTAGAGAATTTCACGATGCGGGCACTACCGTACCCATCGCTCACGTAAATGGCCCCATCTGGGCCGAACGCCACATCAGTTGGCAGGTTGAAATGGCTCTGGTCCGTACCAGCAACGCCCTTTTCCCCGAGTTGCATGGCCACCTTGCCGTCGGAGTCCGTCTTGTAGACCGCATGCGCCGCTGCGTCGACGATCCAGATGCTGCCTTCCTCGTCCACTCGGATGGAATGCGCGCCGCATGCGTAGCATCCAGCCGGTCCGTACACCACTGTGTACCCGGACCCGCCGGGCGCGCGATCCTCGGGGGCGATTCCTGTTACCTTGCCTTCGCTGATCGAACCGTCGCCCCTCGAGCCGATAAGCTCGCCCGAGACGTCGAATTCCATCACCGGACTAGCGCCGCGATGGAGTACAAGGATCGTGCCGTCCGCTGTCGTGGCAACTGCCGCGACCTCGCCAAAGTGCCACGGAGAGGGCGTTCCCGCGGCGGTAGTTGCCGGTTGCGGCCATTCGACTTCCCTGAAAGATTGCTGCCCGCTGGCCGTGCCTGCACCGACAGATACCAGAAACGATGCAAGGGCAGCGCAAGCCAGTTGGCGGATCGGATGCACCGACACTCCGTCACCTCCCTCGGGCCACGCGCGCGGCCCGGTGGCGCGACCAGGTATCCCCGGCTTTGCGCCATTTGCGCCGAGTGCTCGACTCGGCACCGCACTTGATGTTGGCGCCTTCGGCGTGTACCGTACGGCCGCGACGCCGGCCCTAGGGTAGCGAAAGCCGACATGGAAATCAGTGCTTGGTCGCCACGGATCTGGCGTTATCCGGCAATCGTCCAGTTGGCTTGCCGCAGCACTGCGTACGGCGAGGTTGCCAGTTGCTCGTACCAGACCGACACCAGACTTCCGTCGTCCAACTGCGCCGTCGACGGGTAGCCGAGGTCGCTCCCGGGGCCATCTCCGGAAATCGTCAGGGGAGCGGACCAAGACCGGCCTTCGTCCTCGCTCAGCCGCGCTAGGTTGCCGAACGGTGGGCGGCGGTGGCCATACGTCATCAGCAAACGCCCATCCCTCAGGCGGAGCAGGTGCGACGGGAGGCCCCAAACCCCGATGGGATGCGGCACGGCCCAGGAATGTCCGGCGTCCGTCGATTCTGTCTGGAGGGTTTCCCTCTCGTTGGCCTTGTTGTGGTTCCGGATATGGGCCACCAAGCGCCCGCTCCCTGCCTCGACCACATGCAGTTCGTGGTAGTCCGCGAGACTGTCCCCGTCGCGGGTCGGGATTTCGGCAAGCCAGCGCCATGTCCGGCCGTCGTCATATGAATCCGCGACCCCGATGCGCTTGATTTCGTGCCAGAGCCTCTTCCCTGCGTAGAGGAGCCTGCCGTCAGACAGGGAGACCGGTCCATGCGGGCTGTTCAACGGAACGCGGTAGGGTGCGGACCACTCAATGCCTCCGTCGGTCGACCGGAGCATCCATGTCCCCAGCATTTGCTCGCGCTTTGCTGCGGACAGGCGCTCGTGCACTGACTTCCACTGTGCGATTCGTTCAGGCGTCCAGTCCTTGAACCGCTCGCTTGAGCGGCGTTCGACCTCCTCAAGTCGGGGCACGTATGCGAGCGAAGTGAACGTAGTGACCAGCAAGGAACCTTGCCCTGTCTCGCAGATTCCCGCATCCCGGTCGTCAATAGCGGTATCCATCAGTACTCTCGGCCAACTCCAGGAATCGCCGCCGTCCCGGGATCTCATCAGTTCGACGCGGCCGAACGGGCAGACATGCGCTTGTCGGCCTCCGGAGCACACGACGAGAAGTTCGCCGTTTGCCCGACGCGCCAGGCTGGGCCAGCCGTGATACAGATCAGGGTTCTTGCTGATGACCCGGGTTTCGGACACGTCGGCGGACGGCGCGGTGCGTGCAACTCGCGGTCCGACGATCCCGATGGCTCCGAGCGCGATTGCGCGGGTCACGTCTCTTCGTGTGCTCCGTGGAAGGGTCACGTCGTTGAGAGTACACGGTTCGGTGGCGGAGTACGATGGTCGTGGCTGCGGGGGGCCTGCGGTGTGTTGGAGTCGACCTTCCGAAGGGAGTGCGAAAGCCCTATCAGCCAGTTGGCTCATTCAAGCGTCAGTCCAGGGCCTCCCTTCGCTCGGCATAGGCCTCCTTGATCAGTCCCCGGATTCCCGGTTGCTGCACGTCATTGACCGTGCGGATCTTCACGTGGCGCAGTTTCGCCCCCGTACCCTCCAGAAGACCCTGTGGATCGACAAGGCTGGTGCCCCGGAAAAAGCCCAAATTGATCCACGAGCGGAACGGCATGATGTAGGCGTAGCCCTCGATCATCTTGCGCGGTCCGCAGCCATAGGTGGCCGACCTTTCGCCAAGGCGGACCACCTCGCAGGTCTCAGGATGGATGTCTAGAATGAGTGTTCGCAGCCGATCCATCACGGGCCTTAGCGGTTCGCTGGCCTGTTGGAGGAGATCACGGAACTGGCCGAGTTTGGCGGGCATTCTGGCTACTCTTCAGATTCTCTCGTATCGCTCGGCGAAGTGCGATCGTCAACTTGGCTCAGCTTCCGCCCTCGTCCGAGCGCGGCGCGGAGCAGCCCGAGTTCCTCATTCAATTCGTTGGGCCGGGAGTGCCCTGCGGGGCAGGGTGCGCCCTGCCGGACAAGTGGTTCGGCGCAAGACGGACCTGCAGTCCGAACGGTCCTGATGACCGTTCCTGGAAATCTGGACAACATCGCGTGCGGGGTGCATCGATTCGCGAGACTTCCATATATGGCTACCCACTAAACTGAATTGCTCAGCTCGGTTCCTATCCATGCCGTTGTTTCTCTGTCTGCTTGTCTTCCTGCAGCTGGCCGCAGCCCAGCAGCCGAACATCGTATTGGTCTTGGCGGATGACCAAGGATGGGGTGAGACGGGCTACAACGGCCACCCGCACCTGAAGACCCCCGTCCTTGACGAGATGGCCGCGACCGGCCTGCGGTTCGACCGCTTCTATGCAGCCGCTCCGAATTGCTCGCCCACCCGAACGTCGATCCTTACCGGCCGCCATCCCAACCGGTCCGGGGTATTCGCTCCCAACCATACGACCCGCCCGGAGGAGGTCACTATCGCTCAGATCCTCCGCGAGGCTGGCTACCGGACCGGACACTTCGGAAAGTGGCATGTCGGCGCGGTCAAGGCCGCTTCGCCCACGAACCCTGCGCGAATGGGGTACGAGGAGTACCTGGCGCACGACAATTTCTTCGAATTGAATCCGCCCTTGAGCCGCAACGGAGAGCCGCCTGAGATTGTCCGGGGCGAGAGTTCGGAGATCTGTGTCGACGCGACGATCTCCTTTTTGGAATCGATTCGCACAGAAGGGTCCGACCCGTTTTTCGTGACGCTATGGTTCGGATCGCCTCACAGTCCTTACCGGGCCCTGCCGGAGGACGCTGAGCTGTATCGTGACGTTCCAGGTGCCGATCTGGCGAACCGCTTCGCCGAGATCACGGCCATGGACCGGGCCCTCGGCCGGTTCCGGCAGTGGCTCCGCGAACATGGACTGGCCGAAAACACCTTGCTCTGGTTCACATCAGACAACGGCATCACCGTGGAAGGGATCCCGGTAGACCAGCGCGACGGACTCCATAACGGGGGATGGCGCGGTCACAAAGGCTCGCTATACGAGGGTGGCCTGCGCGTCCCCGCGATCATCGAGTGGCCCTCTGTTATCAAGACACCCCGACGAACGTCAGTCCCGGTCGTGACTACCGACATGTTCGCGACTGTCCTGGGCTTGCTGGGGCTCGAACATCCAGATCCTGACCGCCCACTGGATGGCTTGGATATCACACCTCTCATCTTGCCGAACAACATGGACAAGCGTCCGGTTCCGATCGGATTCTGGCGTTTCGACCGGAGTACCGAGGCTAACAACGAACGCTGGATGGATCCGGAGTTGACCCGTGGCACGACCCCGACGACACGGAACCCGGGAATCGACTTCGTGAATTTCAAGCATCCTGTCGCGCGGACCAAAGATTTCGGAGGCGTCGCTGCGTGGATGGAGGGACGGTACAAGCTGGTTCGAACGGCAAGCAAGGAACCGGAGCTCTATGACGTAGTGGCCGATCCGAAGGAAGAGAGGGACCTGGCTGCAACGATGCCCAGACGAGCCACTGCAATGCTTGAGCAGCTCGAATCTTGGCAGCGCTCAGTGGAACGAAGTCTTGTCGGGGAGGACTACTGATTCTTGCCGTTGAGCAGCCTGCGCGGCGACGACTGCGCAGGTACGTCCGGATAGGGGCCATCCCGTCGACCGATTGGATTGGGGAGGCCGAGAATCTCGATCTGCTGCCCTCCTTTCGCCGAGCTCGATGCCGATAGGGTCTTCCCCCAGAGCGTCGTCCGCCAGCGTGTGGTCGAGCAGATCGCCTCCAGCGGGGCCTTGGGTCGGTCTGCATCATCGTGTCGAGATCTGTGTGGGTGCAAGGCGCGAGGTGCGGGTTGCTCGACGCCCTCGCGGCCAGATCCTGCGTACGGCGAGAGCGCGTCGTTCGTTTCGTCCGGAAGGGGAAGCAAGAGTTCCTGGAGGGAGATCACCATCTCGTAACCCAGTCCAGATGCAAGTTATCGCGCATGGTTTGCGAATCGAGAATGTCTGTCACGACCCGCCGTATGTGTCCGCAAGCGCCTTGTTCTCGACTTGGAGTCGGGTGCGAAGCACCAGCAGGTTCAAGGCGGACGCGATCAATGCCACTACCCATGCCCCGAACATCAACGGGACCACGGCGATTTCCCCGCAAACGATCAGATAGTTGGGATGATCGACGTACCGGAATGGGCCACGTCGGATCCGCTCCGCGCCAGGCAGCACGATGACTCGGGTTGTCCACCGCGAACCCAAGGTTGCGATTACCCATGCCCGCCCGCACTGCAACAGGACAAAGGCAACCAGCAGAGGCATCGATACGGGGGCCCATGGGTCGATCGTTCCAATCAGTGCCAGCAGCCAGCCGATGTGCAGGGCCACCAATGCGGGATAGTGCCTTCGGCCAAATTCAACGGCTCCTCGTGCCAAGAGTGCCCGGCGGTTGTGACGGGCATAAGCCAGCTCCGCTATTCGCTGCGAGACCAAGAATCCGACGACGAGAAAGAGTGGCGGCATCAAGCAGGTTGGATTCAGCGTCGCACAGGAAACTTGAGAACCGTCACAGCTGCCGCTCGTCGAGTCCTCAATCGCCCCTTGTCCGCGCTGCTAGCAGATGACAGACGGAAGTGAGATTCCTGGGTCCTCTCTGGAGCAACCGGCGCTTGGCCATCCTCAGCAACGTTCGCCCAGACCGTGGTGCGGAATCCAGGTATGGTCCGGACTCAGCACGCTGCTCCTATTCCTTGGGTGGGGCCAGCGTGATCGGCTCGATCAGAGCCGGGCGCGGTTTCGGCGAAGGAGATTGTGGCCACACAGACCAAGTACCCTGACCACGGGCGCGGCTTCTCGCCCAAGACTGCCTTCAAACGGTTCTGCGCAATCCGCTCGATCGACTGCAGTCGACGGTCGGGTCTGAGGACACTTGGAGTCGGAAAATCACCAGTGGCGGAACCGTCCTGCCTACGGCGATGCCCGATGCCCAATTGAGGGGGCAGAGACAGGTCGTTGAGAGGTGACACAGCAAGTCTATTCCAACACCAGGAACGCCAAGGAAAACCCTGGCCCCAGACTCGTTAGCAGACGCCGTCTCGGCTCGCAGTCTCGCCCTTCGGCCGCTGCAGAGTCGAGCACCTTCTTGAGGACGAACATCACGGTTACCGCTGACATGTTCCCGTATTGGCGCAGAACAGCACGGGACGCCCCGAGGGCTCCGTCCGGGAGATCGAATGCGGCTTCAATCGCATCCAGCACCTTGGCTCCGCCGGGATGGCAGACGTAGTCGTCGATGTCAGCGAGAGTCAAGCCCACTGAAGCGAGAAACGTGTCGGTCGCATCCCTCATGTAGCGGTAAACGATGTCCGGGATGCTGCGAGACATGATGACTTCGAGCCCGTTGTTCGTGACGTCCCAGCCCATGACATTGAGGCTGTCCCGCCAAGTATGCTCGCCGCTGGCCGAGATCACCGGCCCCATGTCCCCGGTTAGCACGGCACCTGCGGCACCGTCGCCAAATAGGGCCGTGGCCACGATGTTCGCTTTCGATCTGTCGTCGGGGCAGAACGTGAGGGTGCAGAGTTCGACCACCAAGAACAGCACCCGGTTGCCGGTCCGGGCGTGGGCCGCCGCTCGGGCCAGTCCCATGACGCCACCACCACATCCGAAACCGAATATTGGAAGGCGCTGCACGTTGCGACGGAATGGCAACGTTTCCATCAGCCTGGCATCCAGGGACGGGACTGCGATGCCCGTAGTCGAGACAGTCACAAGCACATCGATGTCGCCGCACTCTAGATTTGCCGCGGCCAGAGCCTCAACCGCTACCTCCTTCAGTAGGCCCACGGCGTTCCGAACGTACATGTCGTTCTTCTCTTTGAAGCTGTGTGGCTGCTCGTACCACTCGACCGGGGCACAGGCATATCGGGTTTCGATGGAGGCGTTGAGATAGACCTGCTCAAGGCGCTTTCTCTTCACGAGTGATGCATCAAAGAACCGCCGGAAAAACTCCACCACCTCCGATTGGGTGATCTTGTGCGCGGGTACCGCTGTGACCAACGAAGTGAGTCTGGCGTGATGTCCTTCTGCCATGGAGTTCCTAGACCGCCTTGAAGATCCGAGTCAAAGGGCACCAGAGATTCTCATCGAGCGACCCTCAGGGCGTACTCCTGCATGTCCTGATTGCTGAGGGACCGGGCTTGATCTGACCAAGCTTGAATCGGTAGTTCCCCTCCGTAGATCGTGAAGCATGCAGAGCGTATGGGACAAGTCCCCGGGCACCATTGCCAGACTGCGGTCTCTCCGCAGGATTCCCCCAATGGTCTCATCGGAATTGGACCCGTGCTGACGCCCGAGTATCTCTCAGTTCGAGGAATTCCGCCGCAAGCGGTTGGTGCCGATCGAGAACAGATGCGTCGAAGCCCGATAGCCTTTACCAGAACGAACTCCGTTGCCGATCACGACGTATCCGGCCTGGCCGAAGTCGGCTGCAGCTTGGCTTGGCCCTAGATCGGGGTAGACTCCAGTTGAGATTTTCGTAGGGTTGCAGTTTGCCCATCTTCTAGTGCCAATCGAATGTGTGCGGGTGCACGGCATCATTTTGTGTCCGGCCCTGTTGTCGGGGAGGTGGCCCTCTAACTCCTTGTAAGTGCATCCTCAATGGCCGCCCCTTTCTTGATACACAGCATTTTCAAGACAGGGGCCCTTCCACCACCATCCGTTTCTTGGAGCAAAGACGAGCCAGCATCGGTGCCACCGGCGACCTGCGCCCCGGTTCGGGTTGGCTCATCAATCGAGCCTTGATCGACAGTGCGGTTTGCGCACGGCGATTCCGACTCTCGGGCTCACCAATCGCTCGATATAGCTCGTAGTCGCCGGCCATCACGAAAACGAGAGTGGACGACTGCTCAGGGTGTGCGCAAGACAGCGCTCCCATGGGACTGGTCCCGAGAAAGCGGCGTTGATTGACCGCGGGTAGTCCGCTATTTGTCGGCCGGGAGCGTTGCGATCAGCTTGGCAAGCCCTTCTAGGTTCTCGCGTAGCGACTGCTCCGCGTCTAGCTCGGTGCGGTGGTCCAAGATGCCGATGGGACCTTCGTAGCCGGACTCCCGTATCAGAGCGATCATCTCGCGGTCGCGAGCGCCCGAGCCTAGCGGCACGATTTTTGCGCCGCCAAGCGTCATGCCGTTCAAGTTCACGCACAGCAGGTGTGGTGCCATCAGCGGAAACAACACGCCTAGGCGATCGAACTGTTCATGGCCATGATGAAAGTTGTAGACCAGCCCTACGTTGTCTGCCTGGGCCTTTTCCAAGACGGCCATCTGGTTTTCAGGCTCTCCATACCAACCGCCGTGATTGTAAAGACCGACGCGGCACTTGAGCTTGGCCGCTTCCGTCGCGATCGCATCGATCGCTTGGGCTGCCAAGGTCAGCCGCTCGGGTTGAGACAACCCTTGGAACGCCTGATCGCGCATTGCGACCCAAAGGTCGCTCGACGCTTGATTGCGCCGAAGGGTCTCAAGCGCGAGACCGACGGACCCTCCCAGCGGATCGTGAGGGTCGACTCCACCGCACCACCAGGCTGACAGTTCAATGTTGTGTTCGCGCAATGCTGCGATCTCGTCATCGAAGCTCGGGACGTGCTCCTCTCGATAGTCGTAGGCGACTGCCTGCAACCCCAGCCGTCCCAGCATCGCGGAGCGCTCCGCAGGACCGCGCTTCGTCGCGTCGAACGGCACAATGCACCAAGCGACCAAGTTCGACCTTGAGAAGACGCCGGCGTCCGCCAGCGGATCGGGCACGGGTAGCTCCGGCTCTCGAGGATCAGCGGCGCAACCTGCAAGGACAAGAATAGTAGCCGCAACGCAACGCATGCCGAGAGTATACCGGTCGCTTTTACGACGCGGCCCGCGTTAGAGCTTGCCGTGCCGGGCTACTGGTCGCTTTTCGATTCTCGGCCCATCGAGTGGGGCGAGCCCAGTTGACAAACGCTGGGACCGTTTTGGTGCCAGCAGCCCTGAACGGGAATCGCTGAGAAACGGTCCAGGTTTCAAGTCAGCGCATGCGGGCCTCGGCCTCCGGGCCCGCGGTCTCCAGAACATGTTGGACGAACTCGGGATCGCGGAACGGATCTTCGGTGTCAGCCTGCCAAGCTCGCAGCGCGACCGTCAATCGCCGCTGCTCCTCGGCCAGACGGGGCTCCCCGGCGAGATTGTGGAACTGCCCTGGATCAGCCGCGAGATCATATAGCTCGTACTCGGGAGGGTCCGCGAAAGTATCGAACGCGCGGCGTACGTCCGTCCCGACATAGCGGGCCTGCTGGGACAGAGAGTATGCCGGGTCGCCGTCGATGCCGTTGGATGGCCTGGCCTCCCCCGCTCGCAGATTGTGAATCAGTTGATACCGCTCGTCTCGGATTGCCCGGCGCGGATAGAAGGGCTGCGAGCCATGGTAGTGGAACTCGCCGACTAGATACTGGCGCCACTCTACGCTCCCATCACCGCCAAGCAACGGCCGTAGCGAACGGCCGTGGAGATCCTCCGGGATCGGCGCTTGTGCGGCTTCGAGGATGGTCGGAACCAAGTCGACCGTGGAGACCATCTCGGGGCTGTCCCCGCGAAAGTCGAGGCCGGGCCAGCGGACGATATAAGGGATGCGCAGGCCTGCCTCGTAAACCGTCGTCTTGCCCCGCGCAAAAGGCGGGCCATGATCGGAGACGAACACGACCAGCGTGTCATCGTTGCGCCCGGCTTCTCCAAGCGCCGCCAGCAGCAGCCCGACACCGTCGTCCAGGCGTCTGACCGCGCTCAGATAGTCGGCCGTTCGTTGCCGCTGTTCGGGGGTGTCAATGCGCTGGAAGCCGAATAGTGTCTTCTCGCTCGGCTCGACCGGCTTTTTCGGAAAGCCGTCGACTTGCGGCGGGAAGTAGCGACTGCCGTCCCCGCGGCGCCCGACATGCGGGTCAGTGTAGTTGACCATCAGGAAGAACGGGGCAGGTGCCGGATCGGCAAAGAACCGGCTTGCCCGCTCAGCGACCAAACCCACTCTGCGAGCCTCGTTGTAGTTCGTCTCGCGATTGTCGAAGTCAAACGTCTGCTCGGGATTGACGTGTAGTTTGCCGATGATGCCGGTGCGGTAGCCCTGGTGCTTCAGCAAGTTGGGCAGGGTGCGGTCGAACATCTCGGGATGCATCTGGAAACCGCGATTCGCCAACCCGTACTGGCCCGTCGCGTGGACATAGAGGCCGGTAAACATAGCGCTACGCGAGGGGCTGCACGACGCCTGGGCGACGTACGCCGTCTCGAAGCGAACACCTTCGGAAGCCAGGCCGTCGAGGTGAGGCGTGTCGATGCGCGTCTCGCCGTAGCAGCCGAGTTGTAGTCCTAGGTCGTCGGAAGTGATTAGCAGGATGTTGAGTGGATCGGCTGACGACGCGGTATCCGGCGGAGTCGAGCACGCGACCGACCACAGCGCGAGCAGGGGGACAACAGGGACGCATGACGGCCTCATCTCGCCTACGAGGATAGCCAACGGTGCGGACTAGAGCGACAACCATTCGCACCGAGCCAGTCGGTCTCCCCGCAGTACCTGTGAGAGCCGGTCTGACTGGTCGCGGCGAACGTCGTCTTGCGCCTGACCCAAGCGATTTTGCAGATGAGAACAGCTCGAAAGCGCATTGGGCCTCCGTTGTTATGATGCTGTTCGCTATGAAGCTAGCTCACGGCTGCATGGTCGTCCGAAACGGTCAGCTTGTCAACGGAAGCGGGGCACCGGCGACACCCAACGGTGCCGTTGTGATTCAAGACGGCAAGATCGCCTACGCCGGGCCGGAAGCCGGTACGCCGGAAACACCGCCTAACACGCGAACCATCGACGCCTCCGGCGGAACGATCATGCCCGGGCTCATCGAGGCCCACTTCCACCCCACGTACTTCAATGTTCGGGAGCTTCAGGACCTCGACATCCGATATCCGGTCGAGTACGTGACCATACGAGCGGTCAAGAACGTACAGACGGCGCTCGAGGCTGGCTATACGGCGGCGCGTAGCGGCGGAAGCTTGTTCAACATCGACGTTTGGCTCAAACAGGCGCTCGAAGAGGACATGATTGCAGGTCCGCGCCTTGCGGCTTCGGGGCGGGAGATTTGCGGCGCGGGCGGAATCATGGACTGGAATCCGGAATACCGCAAGATCGGTATGGAAGGCCTGGTGCTGATCGTCAACGGGGCGGAGGAAGCGCGAGCCGCGGTTCGCAAGCTTGTTAAGGACGGCGTCGAGTGGGTAAAGACCTACCCGACCGGAGACGCCGCCGCACCCAACGTCAACGACCACCACACGCTCTCGATGACATTCGAAGAGATGTACGCCGTCGTTGGCACGGCGCACAACCACGGTCTGCAAGTCACCGGGCATTGCCGCGCGCTCCAAGGCGTGAAGAACGCGCTGCGGGCTGGCTATGACACGCTTGAGCACGGGACGTTTGTCGACGACGAGGCGATTGAGATGATCATCTCCAGCGACACCCCGGTCGTGCCGGCACTCTGGTTCGAGCAGTCTTCGGTCAACAATGGCAAGAAGTTCGACATGTCACAAG
>CAYWUV010000033.1:0-60637 GCA_964461235.1 uncultured Bryobacterales bacterium
TGAGGCACCGGCGGATCGCGAAAGCGGCCGGTCAACCGCTACTCCCTCACGCTAACGAGGGTGCGCCTCTCCCCGACTCTACAACCCAATTTATAAGTTCTTGTTTTACAGCAACTTGCAACTTCGAAATTTGGCGTCTGGCACTACATTTCCTGAATTCTTGTTACGGCAGCCCACTTACACGATCATCTTGCGGACTCCGCCGGGATCGGCCGCAACCCCCAGCGCGTCGTAAATCGCCCGCTGTCCGGGCTCCGCTTGGGTCGCCTTGCGCACGTGCAGCGTCCGACCGTCTTCCCGGCGGAAGACCGCCGTCACCCGCTGCTGCCCTCCCAGCCGCCTCCGCAACGTCGTCCAACTCGCCTGCTCCCCCTGCTGCTTCAATCGCTTCCGGATCACTTGGACCAGCTGGTACGCCAGTACCGTCATGAACAGGTGGGCCTCGGAGCGCTTCGGCTTCCAGTGGTCGATCGGTCGCAGCCCCAACTCGCTCTTCAGCGACCGGAACACCGCTTCCAGATCCGTCAGCATCATGTACGTACTCCACAACTCCTGCTCATTCCAGTCCGTCACGTTCGTTCGCAGGCAGTACACGCCCGGATGCGTCGCGATCGACTGCCCGGCCGGCTGGTGCTCCCACCTCACCGCCACCGCCTTGCGGCCCGGCTCGTCCCCATCGACTTCGATCCGGTAATGGGGCGAGGCCTTGGGATACTTCTCCCGCAACCGCCCGATCCGCTGCCAGACCTTCTCCAGCCGCTTCGTGCTCCGCGGCTTCGACAAGCCCTCGTGCAACTTCTGCAACTCCTTCTCCAGCCGCTCCCCGGCCCGATCCACCATCGCCCGCTCCTTCTGCGCGCGCCTCTCCGACTCGCAGTACAGCCGCGTCTCCCCAGCCTCCCCCTCCTGCTTGTACACCCGCACTCCGGTCCCCGTCGCGGTCTCCATCTCGACCGCCCCCTCCGCCTCGAACTCCCGCTTGCGCTCCCGGCTTGCCACCACGTAGTGCCAGCCTTGTGCCCGCAGCCAGCGCACGTTCTCTTCGGGCGCCATCCCCTTGTCCATCACCACCACCGCTTCCGCGGGCGCCTGCAGCGCTGCGAGCATGTCGGCCAAGGTCCCCGCCTCGGCCACGTTGCCAGCCAGCACCTCCGAGCGCCGCACGAATCCGCTGCCGTCCAGTACCAGCCCCAGCGTGAGCAGCGGACAGTCACTGCGCTTCTCTTTGGAGCGGCCCCGCTGCGCTTGGGGCTGGGCCTTGGCCTCGCCTTCGAAGTAGGTGTTGGTGAGATCCACCAGGGTGACGGCCGGGGTCTGGTCGAACCATCCCATGGTGTGCGTGAAGAGGCAGGATTCCAACGCTTTGCGGTGCTGCAGCAGGCGATCCCCGGCCCGGTAGAGGGCACTCAGCCCGATGGTCTCGAAATCGCAGCCGAGCAGTTCGCCGACGCCGCTGCGCTCCCGCAGCCAGATCCAGGTGGCGCGTTCGGAGGCCGGGGCGGCCATGCGCGCCACGAGCAGGGCGAGGGCCACCTGCCGTTGCGGCCCGGACAGGCCGAGTTGCTGGAGCAGGTCGGGCAAACCGAGCTGGTCGGCCGCCCACAGGGCGACCTGCTCGACGCCGATGGAGCGTGGCCGGGCGAACTGGAGCGAGTCGACATCCACGCTGTGGAAGGCCGGCTGTGGCTCGGTGGGCGGGTCCGCGGTCAGCGACACCCCTTCCTGCAGCAAGCGGGCCGCGATGCGCTGGGCCTCGGATTCGACCGCGGGCTCGCACACGATCGGGAGCAGGCCGGGATGCGGGTCGAGGATCTGCTGGATGCGCTGGGCGAGAGTGCGCCAGAGGGGTTGTGGGATGGGAAACCGGCTGCCGAGATTGAGGAGGGTGCGCTGGCGGACCTTGGCGCCCATGCGCTGGGAGCGGGCCAGCCGGAAGGTGAAGTAGGGCTTGCCGTCGCGGGAGCGAGTACGGGTGCGGCAGACAAACATACCCGCAGTGAATCACGGCTTGGGGGGCAAGTCAATCCATCTCGAAAGATTATGGTACTACATTTCGGATGTGAGGAATCCGGGTCCGTCAAATCAACAACTTAGGTTTCCGAGAGACCCGAATTCGCATGAGATCGTCCCTGGCCTGACAAAGCCGGGCTAGCGGAACGGGACGCGACTGGATGGGCTCGCTGTTGCGGGTCCGAAGGGCCTCGGTTCAAGTGTCGACGCCAACCTCGCCGAAGTGCCGAAGGTGGCGGGGTGTCATCATGCTGCGCTCCAGCGCAAACCAATCGAGGATCGCCGGAGGTTGCCCATCCGAAGTCTTCGCACCCAAGTAACCGCCCACTCAACCCACGATGGAGAACCCGACCGCCGCAAAGTGATGGTCGAATGCGAATGCACATCTGATTCCGTGATTCGACATCAAGACAAAGCTTGTCGCATCAACAGCCGAGAGTTTGTGCAGGTCGCCACGAGCATAGTACTGCCAGGCTTCCCGCATGTCAGCCTCGGCACATGCGAGTACCCGAAAGTCCCTGACCGAGTCCAAGGAGTCCTTCCACTTCAGGGCAACATCCCGGGCGGTATGTCTCTCAAGGAAGGTCACCGTCTCCAGAATCACAGGCACCGACGTGAGAGCTTGCGCGTGAGTGTCCATCATTGCCTCCCATGCCACTGCCGCCCTGGCGTGCAGGGGATCCCGCTTCAGCGCGAGCGCAATCCAAGCACTCGTGTCGACGAATACTGGTGAGCGAGCTCGCATCAGAGCTCGTCATAGATCACATCGTGCTCGACCGACGTTCTCGTTGGCGTCCCATCCCAAATGCCAACTGGACCTTGCGAATCCGGGCGGAGCCACACTCGTCGAACCGCTTCACGCACCAAGTCCCCAACGCTCCGACCAGTGCGCTATGCAGTCAAGCGAAGCTCATTCAGATCCTCATCTGGAAAGTAGATCTGCGTCTTGGTCGTGTATGTCATATTATGCCCTCACGTGACCTATGTCAGCCACTGTCGTCCCACTGATTCGGGGACGGGAGGAGCGCGTTTGTCGGGATCCTGAAGCGCCCGTCAACAGCCCGAACCAGGCGGCAGTTCGAGACCCGGCTCGGAGCGGAGGCTGCGGTATGATTGATTCGATTTCGCCATGAGCAGCCTCAACAGATTCCCTAAGCTCCATAACGCCGCTTGGCCAGGAGTCGTTGGCAAGGGACCGGACTCCGAGCCTCCGATCGACCTAGACACGATGCTCGACCTGACCGCTAACGCGAAGGTGGACGGTCGCAAGTTCGACGGCGTCGATCTCTTCCTCTACGACCCGCATATCAGCATCGACATCTCCGATGACGACCTCAAGGCTTGGGCGGACAAGTTCTCCAACCGCGGACTTGTAATCGGGTCCGTCGTGGCACCCGTATGGGGACCGACGGGCGGCGGTGCCGCGATCGATCCCGGCGAGGGCCGGGCATCATTCCTGAATGCGGTCCAAAAAGGGTGCGGGATCGCCCAAAGGCTCCGCGAATGGGGGATCCGGCCCTGCGGCGTCGTGCGGATTGATTCCGCCAGCGGCGTAGGCGACTGGGCCGAGGACCCTGCCGGCAACACAGCGAATGTGGTCGAGACCTTCCGTCAGGCCACTGCCATTGCCAAGGACCATGGCGAAAGGCTATCCGCCGAGGGAGAGATTTGCTGGGGTGCGATGCACAGTTGGAAGTACATGCTCGAGGTACTGGAAGGTGTGGACGACGACGCTCTGGGATTCCAGGCCGACATGGCACATACCCTCCTTTACACGCTCGGGTACAACGCACCTGAGCACGCCATTTTGCCGCAGGGTTTCGCATGGAATGATGCCGGCATGCTCGATAATGCACTTCGAACCGTGACGAATGCGCTCCGCCCGTGGACGAATGACTTCCACGTCGCTCAGAACGACGGTACGGTGTTCGGCAGTGGCAGCCATGACCGGACAGGCCGGCATTGCCAGGCACTGGATCCGAACGGCAAGCTGGACATTACCCGGCACGCCGGTTTCTGGCTGCGGAATGGCGGCGGAGATCTGACCAAGAATTGCCGCCACATCTGCTGGGACGGCTGCATGTTCCCCAACGAGGTCATGATGAACCCCCAGACTTGGAATGATATCCTCGGCGTCATGGTCGCCGTGCAGGACGCCCACGGCTGGTCCGAATAGCGACCAACTCAGCACTCAGCGACTTCACCAGGGCTACCCCAGCCCCTGCTCCGTCTTCTGAGGCAGGGCATCGGTTCTGCCTCGCAACCGCGACCATGATGGTGTCTCCGGTCAGGGAGTACTGCGGGTTCGCCCGTGCGGTGCCGCGGATGCGGCTCCTTGAAGGGCCGTTCACATGGTCTGGCATTGCGCCCACGAACACCCCTGGGTCTACGCTCGCATTCGGGCCGAAGTGCCGACTGCTCCCCGATAGAGCATCCACATGCCAGCCATTTGCACAACGTGATACAGGTCGTTGTGGTTGAAGTTCGGGTGAGGCGCGAGTCCCGCAGCTTGGATCCCAGCTGCGAGGAATGACACGAGCACGCCGCCGACGATCCAGCCGGCGGCTGCGTCCCGCGACCGGATCCACATCACTCCGTGCACGATCAGGACGAACCCGAAGGAAATCGAGTAATCGACGATGGCAATCAGGAATTCGTTGGTTCGCGTCGTCGCGAACAGATAGGCGGCGAGTTGGATGACCGCGACCAACTCAACTCGAAGCCGCCAGTTGGAAACAAGATGGGCACGGGCCGTAGCGACAGTACCGAAGAAGGCAGCGCACCCAATGGCCATGAGCGTCGCAGTCCAAAGGACGTTGGCCGACGATTCATCCAGGAAGGGAAGAAATCCATGATAAGTCCCTCCTACGAAAGCGGATACAGCACAGATTGCCAAGGCTCCGGACCAGCAAAGCCGACTCGCATCCCGGCCCGCTCGAAAGAGCCGAACAGCCAGTGCCAGGCAAAGCAGGCCCAGCGCGTAGTCTGTCGCTAGCGTCATCGGCTCGTGCAAGGCCATAGCCGATAGAATACGGTATGAATTCTGGCGCCACAGAGGCGCGCGAGAGCCGGGGCACGAACCGGCTCTGGGCGGCGGTGGCCGTAGCCGGGTTGGCGGCAACGCTGCTATTGGCTTGGCGGCGCGGCTGGCTGGGCCGCCTTGCGGACCGTCGTCAACTGGTGGACTGGATGCGCACGCAAGGTGCCGCCGGTCCCCTGATCTGTATCCTGATCCAGTTCCTGCAGGTCGTGATTTTCGCTATCCCGGGCGAGCTCACACAAATCGCCGCTGGCTATGTGTTCGGGGCTTGGTGGGGATTCCTGTACTCGATCATCGGGATCTTGCTGGGTTCCGCATTCGACTTCGGCTTCGCGCGAGCCGTGGGTCGGCCGGTCATTCAGAGGATCCTAGGGGCTGAGCGACTCGCAGACGTGGACCGCCGTCTGCGTTCCCGCAATGGCCGGGTGGCGATTTTCGTGCTGTTCCTCTTACCGGGAATGCCGAAGGACGCAATGAGCTACGGAGCGGGTCTGACTGCCCTGCGCCTGCCCGTGTTCCTCGCGGTTTGCGTACCTGCACGGATGCCCGCCCTCCTGCTGAGCACGCTTTTCGGTTCCGAGGCCCATGACGGCGACTTCACTGCGATGGTGTGGATTGCCGTGGCGGCCGGTCTGCTGTTGGGTGTGGCGGCACTCTACAAGTGGCGGCAGGGCAACGACTCATGATCCGGCAGATGCGGACCACGGACATCGCGGGCGCCATGTACCTCAAGGAAGCCGCCCATTGGAACCAAACCGAAGAAGACTGGTTGAGACTGCTCCGACTGGAGCCCGAAGGATGCTTCGTGGACGACCGAGAAGGCGTCCTGGCGGGCACAACGACCGCGCTCCGGCATGGGAACGACTTGGCATGGATCGGCATGGTGCTCGTCTTACCGGAATTCCGTCGGCGGGGCATCGCGAGAGGCTTGATGGAGCACGCCATGAAGTGGCTCCGGGACCGAGACATCGGCACGACGCGGTTGGATGCGACGGATATGGGGCTCCCCTTGTATAGGGAACTGGGCTTCCAGGACGAAGAGTTGATTGAGCGTTGGGAGCGGCTGCCGTCGCCACCGACCAGACAGCCCGGAGCGAAGACACGTTCGGCCTCTTGGGGAGACGCACTGGCAGCCCTGGACCGGAGTGCTTGCGGCTATGACCGATCAGCATTGATGCACGACCTTGCGGCAGATGCTTCGGTGGATGGCGTTCAATCAGCGTCCGGGTTCGCCTTCGGGAGGCCGGGCTCCAGGGCGTGGTTCCTCGGCCCGTGCGTGGCCTCGTCCGAGTCTGAAGCCGAATCGCTCTTGGCCAGCCTGCTGGCGGGACGGGACAGCCAACACGCATACTGGGACCTGCTGCCCGCCAACCCGGCAGCGCCTCGGCTGGCTGCCCGATTTGGATTCCGTCCGGCCAGGCGGCTGGTCCGGATGGTTCACGAGGCTTCCGGCGGCACTGCGGAAAGGGTTCCGCCCGGCCGCGTGGTCGCGACTGCCGGCTTCGAATTTGGCTAGAACATGGCATTCAAGCGCACCAAGGCCCTCTGGCGCGTGATGGGAGAGGAACTGACGCTCGGTGTCAGCACCTTGCTGACCGGACGCGTCGACCTTCTCGCCGGCACACGTTCTCACAGGGCCGATCCCTCATTCGCGCTGGATTCGTCCTTGGCACTCGAGGAGTCGACAGCAGATATCGTCGAGGTCAATCCAGGCCCTCGGCTACTGACGAGTTCCCTGCCATCCGCGGACGAGGAGCTGCCTCTCCTGGTGCCGGTGTTGCGCAAGCTAGGCCCTAGGCTGAGTGCACGAATCAGCGTCGTGACAGCAAACGCTGAGACTGCCCGAAAGGCGGTTGATCTTGGCGCTTCCATCGTGCACGACTTGACTGGGCTGGCATTCGACACGAAGCTGGCGCCAGCATTGAACGAGACGGACGCTGGCCTGATCCTCGGCCACATGCGCGGAACTCCCTCGCAATGGCCCCGCTTGGAGCCTCTCACTCGACTGACGGAGCAAGTCCGAACCGACCTCCGGGCTTCCCTGCTCCGCGCACACAAGGCGGGACTTGAGCCCCGGCGCATAGTCTTGGACCCCGGCTTGGAGCATGGCAAACGCGGCCACGAGAACTTCGTGCTGATCCGCGCTCTCAGCGGCCTGGGGCCCCGAGGGCAAGGCATTCATGCTGACCTTGCCGGGAAACGCTTCCTCGTGGAATCAGTCCGATCAACCGCGGCCGAGCGAACGGCAGCGCTGACGGTGGCAGCTACGCTCGCCCTAGAGTCCGGTGCCCATTCGCTGACCGTCGACCAGCCGGATGTCCTTCGCAATGCCGTAAAGGTCGTTGACCGGATCTACTACGGAGACGAGACCGAGTGACGCAACGGGGCGCTCCGGCCGATTGACCTACGGACGGAGTTCCTGATCGCACGCCTGAACCAGGGATACCTTGAGTGCTTCGCAAGCTTCCCGAGGCAGTTTTGCCGAATCCCGGCGGACGTAAAAGACGTCATCCACGCGGTGGCCCTGGGTCTCGCACAGCACCAGGTCGATGTCGCACGCGTGTTCGGAGAAAGTGCTGGCCAAGTCATAAAGCAGACGGGTCCGGTCCGTTGTCTGTGCGTAGAAGATCGTAGCCCGGGAGGACGTGGCGTTGTCAAAGGAGACCCGGGTCTCCTGAATCTTTCGCCTGCGGTATCGGATGTTGGTGCGCTTTCGGAGAACGTCGTTGACGTCAAGACTGCCCTCAGCGACTCGACGCAAGCGCTGCTCGAAACCTTGGAATTCGCCGGCGTCGACCTCGGAATCGGCCGCAGCCGGACCAGCGGTGACCCGAAAAGTGTCCAGAACCAGCCCACTCTCATTCGAGAACGCCTCCGCCTGCTCGATGTTGAATCCGAAGCCGGCCATCGCGGCGCAAAGCGAGGCAAACAAGAATGGCCGTTCCGGTGCCATCACGACGATTTCGAGAGCGTTGTCAACCTGCTTGGAAACCACGGTGGCTCGCCCCTGTTCCAAGGAGCTGACGATTCGGAAGTGTTCCAGAACCTGCTCGGCATCGCGAGTGCGGAGGTATCGTTCCGGGAAGCCGCCCAGAAACCGCTTGAGCTGTTGTCTCTCCGCGTCCGAGGCCGCCAGCGTAAGACAGTTCGCTTCCGTGCCGAGATGGATCCGCCGGTCCCCCTGGTCCCGCTGGAAGACGGCAAACGTCCCCAGGTACAACTGCCAAAGAAGCGTCTTTCTCCAGTTTCCGGGCGAGGCCAAGTTCACGGCCGAACTGTCCGCATAGGTCATGAGTGTCAGCAGCTTGAGTCGCTCAACGTTCTTGACTTGGGCCTTAAATCTGTCGAGCACTGCGCTTTCGCTGATATCCCGTTTCGTCATGACCACCGACATCATCCCGTGGTCACGGACAAGCTGTAGCACGGTGTCACGGTCTTCGGGATCATCCACGCCAATGCGACGCATGGCCTCGTCCGCGAGTTCGGCGCTGGCCTCGTCATGGGGTTTGCCTTCGACACCCTTTCCGACGTCGTGAAACAGCAGGGCGAGGTAGAGTAGGTCCGCACGGCTGACCTCGCCCAAGAGGCTCGCGAAGCGCGAGTCGATCGGATCCGAGGTTCCCGGAAGTTCCTTCAGCACTCGGATCGAAACCAGGGTGTGTTCGTCAACAGTGAACCGGTGGTGGAAGTTGCGGATAACGAGACAGTCAATCAGCTCGAACTCAGGGAGCAGCGCATAGAGCAGACCGCATTCGCGCATCCGTTCCAGGGCTTGGTAGGCATGCGGCAGCAAGAGGATCTGGCGTAGCGGCGGCCAATGCGATCCGCCGGAGGCAAAGTGCTCCCGCAAGTGGGGAAGCCTGTCGTGGATCCGGATCTCGGTTTGCCTCGCTGGCGGGACGCCGTGCCGCGACATGAACTCGAACGCTTGCAGCGCTAGCTGGGGCGTCGCTTCCAGGCCGTGCGGGTCCTGGAAGTAGAACTTGCCCTGGGTCACGTTGAAGTCACGGTTGGACAAGCGGGAGGTCCTCCTGCGGAGGATCTTCAAGAGCGCGTTCGAAGGAACCGCGGATTCTTCCATCAACCGCAATGCAAGTCCGAACATCCGGCGGGTGTGACGGAAATACATCCGCATCAGATCGGCAGCTCCGCGTGTGCCGGAATAGATCTTGTCCCGGCCGGCGTGAGCGATCGCGTCCTGCATGTCATGGCTGAGCAGGTTCTTGTCCCGCCCGTAATAGAAGTGCAAGTAGCACCGCACCGCGAACAGAAAGCTCTTGGCCGCATCGATGTCCCAGCCCCGCTGGTGCGGAAGGAACTCCTCGCTCCAGGGAATCCGGTCTTCTTCGACGTTTTCGAGCTGGGCCATCCAGCAGGCGAGGTGGTAGTCCCTCAAACCGCCTGGACTCTCCTTGATATTGGGTTCCAAGTGGTAGAGCGTACGATTGAAGGTCTCGTGCCGCTTTCGGGCGGTCTCCGAGAGCATACGCTCGATCGACTTCTGCTCTCTCAGGTAGAACTTCGGCAGGGTTGTCCTGCAGAAGTCCTTGAAGAAGCCCATGTCGCCCGCAACGAAACGGGTGTCGAGCAAGCTGATGTGAAGCTCTGCGTTGTCGCTCATCAGCCTCGCGCATTCGCGAGGATCACGAACCGAGTGGGACACACGTAGCTTTGAATCCCACAGGGTCGTGAGCAATGTAGCGATCTTGTCGCGACGGAGTTCCGCCTCGCGGGCCTTGCTGAAGAGCAGGAGCAGATCTATGTCGGAGTGGGGGAAAAGCTCGCAGCGACCATAGCCTCCAACTGCGATGGCGGCGATTCCCCCGCCCTCAGCCCCAAACTCCTCATCGAACCGTCCGACGACGATGTCGTCGACCGTATCAGTTCGCCTCGCGACGGCCCGAAGCCCATCGCCGTCCTCGAAGAAATCGGAGCCGATCCGCTCCATCTGCTGCACGTGGTACGTCGCGAGACCGTTCATATCGTATTCCGATCAGACAGACGGCCGGACCGGGGACAAGGCAGACAAAATGCCGGCCCCCGAAAGAGCCCTCGGAGGCCGGCAGGACACATTCAGGAATCGCCGATTCCTACAGGGCGTCGTCGTCCCGCTCTTCGTTGCGGATTCGGATTGCTGCGGCGACGTCTGAAATGAACACTTTGCCGTCACCAATCTTGCCGGTTCGGGCCGATTCGATGATCGCTCCGACCGTCTCGTCGACCCGATCGCTGGGCACGATCGCCTCGACCTTGACCTTGGGAAGCAGGTCCACCTCGTATTCCTGGCCGCGGTAGACCTCCTTGTGGCCCTTCTGGCGCCCGTGACCGCGCACGTCGTAGATGGTCATTCCATCGATGCCGATCGCCTTAAGGGCTTCACGGACATCGTCGAGCTTGAAGGGCTGAATGACTGCTTCGATCTTCTTCATGACAAGTTCCTCCTCATTCTAGCTTTCTACAGCTGATAGGCTTCCTCGCCATGCTGCGTGACGTCGAGCCCGGTCTGCTCTTCCGCCTCGGAGACGCGAACGCCGATCACGATATCCACGACCTTCAGGATGATGATGGTAGCGACTGCCGCGAGGACCCAGGTCACAACCGCACCCAGAGCGTTGTTCACGAATTGCCCGGTGTTGCCCTCAAGGAGTCCAGTGCTTCCGCCCACTGCCTCGCGGGCGAAGATGCCGGTCAGGAGCGCGCCCACCGTCCCGCCGATTCCGTGGACGCCAAAGGCATCGAGCGAATCGTCGTAGGCGAGCTTGGCTTTCACCACGGCCACGCAGTAGTAGCAGACCACGCCCGCGATCAGGCCGATCAGGATCGAATCCATCGGACCCACAAAGCCCGATCCAGGAGTGATCGCGACGAGCCCCGCCACCGCTCCGGTGATTCCGCCCAGACAACTCGGTTTCCCGTCTCGGAGCCACTCAACGACGAGCCATCCGACCACTGCGGCGGACGCGGCGAAATGCGTGTTCACGAATGCTGCTGCGGCCAGGCCGTCGGCGGCTAGAGCGCTTCCGGCATTGAAGCCGAACCAGCCGACCCAGAGCAAGCACGCTCCGATGAACGCCAGGGTGAGGTTATGCGGCCTCATCCGCTCGGACGGGTAGCCGAGTCGCTTGCCCAGGTAGATAGCCACGATAAGGGCCGAGACGCCCGATGAGATGTGGACGACTGTTCCGCCCGCAAAGTCGAGCGTGGGGATCGCTCCGTCTCCGCTAAGGAATCCGCCACCCCACACCATGTGGACCATCGGGAAGTACACCACCGTGCCCCACAGTGCAAGGAACAGCACCATGGCCGAGAACTTCATGCGCTCGGCGAAAGCCCCGGTGATCAGCGCCGGCGTAATGATCGCGAACATGAGCTGGAACACCATGAACGTCAAGTGCGGGATCGTCCCGTTCGGCTCGGTTCCGACGCCGGCCATAAAGGCGTGGTCCAGCCCCCCGAAAAAGGCGTTGCCGCTTGCGAAGGACAGGCTGTACCCGTACAACGCCCACAGCAGCGTCATCATCGCCATCATGGCGAAGGATTGCATCATGGTCCCCAAGACGTTCCTCTTGCGGACCAGCCCTCCGTAGAAGAGCGCCAGTCCCGGACCGGTCATCATCAAGACAAGCGCCGAACTGGTGAGGATCCAGGCGTTGTCTCCGGTATCGATGCCGTCTTGGGCCGACGCCATCGCCGGCACTAGCAGCATCGCAAGCAGCATCAAGCTGATTGTTTTGGTTTTCTTCATCTGCACACTCCCTTTTGGATCGTTATGAAGGGCGCTCCGCCGCCGATCGCGAGGACCTCGTGCAACTCGACACGATCCATTCTCAGGGAACCCGTGCAACGAGCCGCTCGGCTCTTCCGTCGGTCACGACGCAGCGTACGAACGCCGTGAAGGTATTGTATGCAGGTCAAAAGCGACCGCCGCTTCGAGGATTAACCCCATCAAAGATTTCTATCGGGGGGTGCGTGCAGGGAGCGAGGCCCTCCCTCAAGGCCGCTCGACGCCGGCATGAATTTGCGGGACCTGGCGGGTGGTTCTGCGTCCGTCCTGCCGTTGCGAACTAGGTGCGCCTTGGCTGCAAGTGCCCGTCTTGCAATGCCTTGGCGGTCAAGCTGAACACGTCGGCGAAACGGACAGCCTGTACGAGGTCAAGGACATGGACGAAACCGCCTCCACCCCATCGGGATCTGCGGCCCGGTCTTGGTTCTCCAGACGCGGTTTCCCCAGATGCGAGGTCCACCCGCACCCTGCGACTTGGATCAGAACCCTCCGGCGACCTGCGGCCAAACACCCGGCAACAGCCTCCCGGGTCCTGGCCCCGGACCTTGGGCGCCCGCTACCCGTCGGGGGACCCGCCACCCCGCCAGATCGACTCACGCAACACCATGACCCAACTGCTCAGGCTGCCACATCGACCATGTTGATCGGCGGAATATGGATGTGGGTCACGCTGGCTTTACGGCCCAAGTAGCTCTCCGCCATTTCAATGGCGTGATCGAGCGAATCGGCGCACTCCCAACCCATCACCTGTGCAGCCGTCTTGTCCTCGGCACCCACAACGATCACCTTCCCGCAGTGATGGTCGCCGTTTTCGGCCCAGTACCACATGTAGAACGGATGAACTCCGTGGTATGCGTAGCCGTTGCGGTACATGTCGATGTATTCCGGGCATCTGGCGAACTCCAGCTCGTAGCGTCGCTCCAAGGCTTCGGAGTCTCGTGTCTCCGGCAAGCACCGATGGAAAAACTCGTGGTAGGCGGAGTGATGGGAGGCGCTGAACTCGTTGTACAAGGGATGCGTCAGGATGAACACCCCACCCTTTTTCACGATCGGTGCTCCGCGGTACATATTGAAAAAGTAGCCCAGCGCCAGGCATCGCACCAAGAGCGGATTCATCGGCGCATGCACGTTATACGGGCAGATGAACGGCACGCCGAAGACCGCAACGTCCGACTGGCCGTCCACAGGGACACAGTACTGCTGGTAGTTGTAAGCGAGGGTTTTCTCGTGCACCGGGTCTGTCGCCCCGCCATGGATGGCGATCAGTTCGTACGGTGCAGGGATAGCGAACAGCAACTTGCGCTTCGTCGCCCTCGGGAGAGCCTGAAGCCCGATCTGGGCTACCCTAAAGGACACCTTGTCCAAGGCGTTCCATTCGTCTTCCGGTTTCACGAAGAATGCCATGCGAGGGTCGAACATCTGGTTGTTCACCACCGTCTCGATGTGGAAGACGTTGAGCTTCTCGTTGACGATCCGTCCCATTCGATTGCACGAGTCCGTGAGGGGCGAGCGGGTGTGATCGAAATACGAGTCGGAGGCCCGAATCGTCGCCGGATTGTGGTGAGCGCGCAGCGATTCGTAATCGCACAGCCCGACTCCAACCGACTTGTTCCCGCCATCCATCGGCACCAGGTTGATGTTCACGTAGATCAGCAGGTCTGACTCTGCCGCTCTCCGGTTGATCCGGACCTTTTCTCCGAGTTCGGTTTCTCCGAGTTCGACCATCCCATCGGGAGCCTCGCCATCGTGGCAGTACAGTCGATGAGGGAAGTAGGCGTCAAAGATCTGCCGGCCGACGCTCCAGCGCACCTCGAAGGGCTCCATTCTCCTGTGGAAGGAATTCGCGATCACGATCTCCACGTCATGGATGCCAGCCGACTCGAGCATTGCGAGGACATGGGTCAAGATGGACTGCCTCAGGTCCGGACGGTTCATTTTGGGAAGAGGCAGGGACAGGTCATCGATGGCGATTGTGACCTTCATCCCCGCCCGCAACTGCGCCGTCAACGGATCGGCTTGCTCAGGATGCTCCAATGCGTACCGAATCGCGGCGTCGCGATCCTTCAGTCCTGGGATGGTCGGCTTCGGGTACACGACCCGAGACCCCGCCGGGAACTTCACCCGGATCAGGTCTTCGCCGTACCAAAGAAGGCGCTCCGTGGACGTGCCGTTCAATTCGCGAACGCAACGATCATGCGGAACCAAGGCCAGACGACCGACGGCGTTCGGGACCGGGTCCCCGAAAACTCCTTCCGCAGACGGCCCGGGACTGGCAGCTGAAGCGCTCATTTCTCTCATGAGTCTACCCGCTTGGGAAGCCAATACGTCAGGCTCAGGCTAGACATCTCCCGTGCAGCACGAACGGGACCTGTCGACAGGCGATGCAGCCGGACGCTCGGCGACGGAGAACGCTTGTGCGAATCGAAAGCGGAACGACACCCGTCCGGGAGTGATTGTCGTGGGACTGCGAAAGGCCTGGCCCACACTGGCGTTCTTTCCCGGCGGCAGCACGAACGCTGCGGCGCGTCGATACCGGCGTGCCCGGAAACGGCATCGGGTGGCGTCCTCCCTCTCCGTGGTTCGACGCGCTTGCAGGGCGCTCCGCTCTGTATCTCGGCTCATTCGCAAGGGTGAGGCAATGACCCCAAGCCCAACCCGTCCCCGAGTCCGCTATGCGCGGATCGGGGACGCGTGTCGGTGCGTCGGATTCGGCGACCGTCGTAGGTCCACGATCTCCCATCCGCTGGACAGGGCTGCCTTTCTCAAGCGCCGGTCGGGATTGGTCGCCACGGGGTTGCCGACGACCCTCAGCATGGGAATGTCCGAGCCGCTGTCCGAGTAGGCCCGGGCGTCTCGCATGTCGAATCCCCGCGCGGCTGCATAGTCCCGGATGACCGTGGCCTTCCACTCGCCGGCCAACAGCGGGGGGAACAGCTCTCCGGTCGCCGTCCCCTGGTGAAAGCGCAAGCGGTTCGCAAGCAGGTCATCGAAGCCGAAATAGGCCTTTGCTGGTTCGAGGTGAAAATCCAAGCCACCGCTGACCAACACGGTTCGATAGCCGGCAGTTCGGTCGAGTGCTACCCGCTGCATGGCGTAAGGGAATTGCTCCTTGCCGATTGCGGACTCGAAGAGCCCCACCGCCTCCGACCGCAGCCACTCCTCCTCCAGCCCTCGGTATTGGCGGAAGAACACCGAATTGAATGCGCGCCGCGACACTGCATCGAGCGCGAGCCAGACCGGTACGCCCAGCAGGGCCTTACCGTACCGTCGCCTAGCTTGTGCGCGGTCGGGATGCCCCCTCACGAGGCGTGCGTAGCGGGTAACAACGTTGCCCGAAACGAGTGTTCCGTCGAAATCGTAGAAAGCTACGCGACCGCCCTTGCTGTCCGAAGGCTCCGGCACTAGCCGTGCCCGATCCGCATCAACCATCCCAGCACGAAGATCGCGCCGAGAAAATAGGCGAAACAGTAGAGCGCATACGAAAAGCGCTCGCGATCTGTCGAGCGGCCGACGATCCCCATCACGACCGATGCGAACACAGCGAACAGAACCGCTGCCTGCAGGTGGGTGGGGTTGAACATCACGCAGCCTCTTTCTTGCCGGAAGCGATCTCGTACACATCGACCATTGCGAGGAGATTGAGAAGTCCGGCGCAGACGATGAACTTCGTTCCGTAATCGTGCACCGCCCCGGGCAGGGCTTGCTGGTCGTAGCCCCAACCAATGACGGTCAGGAAATACAGCAAACCATTGCAGACATCTCCTATGAATCCGCCGTAGGTCATCACGGTCGTGAAGAGGTCTCCGTTCGACGGTTCGAACATCCGGCCCTGCATCAGAATCCCGGCGAGAAACATACTGGCGATCGTCACCAAGAGGATGATGCCGTGCAACTGGCGCTTGAGAAGGAAGTGTCCCGCCCCGGGGACCAGCCAGGCGAGCACCACCGGAGGAAGCCGGGTTGAGAAGGGAACAGCCTGCTGCGGGGGTGCCTTGGCCTTGGCGGCCTCACGCCTAGACGACATGGGGGAATTCTCTATGCGCCCGGTGCAGCATCAGTTGCAGAATTGCGCTCGGAACGTCTCATCCCGAGGTAGCTCGAGCTTCGGGCACACGTAAAGTATCGCACGGCGACCGGACGGGCAGACACAGCACAGCATTACCGACCGCATGGAGGCCCGTTCGCTCCGCGAAGGGGGCAAGACCGGGACAGCAGCTGCCTGGCTAACGGATTGGGTGCCGGCCACGAATCCCCTATGCCGAGCCGCACCGCCCCCAGCAGGCTTCGTATACGTCCCAGGTCTCCCTGGCACACCGTTCCCAACTGAAATGCGCGGATCGTTCCAATCCCTTTCGGCGCAGTTCGTCCCGAACGGCGGGATCGCCCAAGACCCGCTGCAAGGCTCCCGCGATCGCGTCGGTGTCGAGCGGGTCTACGAGAATTGCAGCCTCTCCGGCAACCTCAGGAATTGCAGAGACATCCGACCCGATCACGGGCAGGCCCACCGAAAAGGCTTCCACGACCGGAAGCCCGAAGCCTTCCTCGAGGGACGGGAATAGCAGCGCTTCAGCCGATGCGTACAGACTGGCGCGCACGTCATTGCTCACATGTCCGACCAAGCGGATGCGGTCGCGGGCACGGCTCCGCTCGATTCGGGCGAGTATTCCGTCGGCGCCGTAGCCGTGCGAGCCAGCCAGCACGAGTTCGGCCGACCCGCCCGCCACCTCGAACGCGGCTACGATCCGTTCGACGTTCTTCCGGACTTGCAGCGTTCCGACCTGGAGCACAAATGGCCGGGACACTCCGATGTCACGGAGAATGGCCTCTCGAGACGCTGGCGGCGGCACCTCCAACCGTGCCGTGCCATGGTGAACAACCGTGATGCGAGACCGTGAGTAACCGAGTCGGGAGGCGACCTGCTCTGCGGTGTGGGCCGAGACGGCAACGATGTGGTCAGCACGTTCGGCCGTTTCGCGGGCCAGTCGAGAGAATCTCTCGCGGAAATCCTCGGTCGAGTAATCACCGGTCATCGCGAACAGGTCGTGGTAGGTAACAACCTTCGGCACTCGGAGTCCGTTCGGCAGGCGCTGGTTTAAGCCGTGGAACAGCCGCAGTCCGCGGGCAGTCCAAAGGAGGGCCGATTCCTCGAGCAGTCGCCGCTTGACATTCGGAGGCAGACGGGAACCAAACGTTCGGAAGTAGCGGTTGCTGCGAAAGAACCAGCGGAAGTGTTGGTCGGGGTGCGCGCGGGCCAGATGGGAGGTCAGGTTTCGCGCGTAGGCCGCGACGCCGGTCGGGGGCCGATCGAAACAGTTTCCAGCATCGATTCCAATCATGCTAGGTATCGTCAGGTTCCGCCTCAAGCTCGTGGAGCACTGACTCGATCTGTCGCAGAATGGACGGCCTGTCTCGCGGCGCTTCAGCCGGAATCACCCGGACAGTCCCGGGGCCGAACGGCGTCCATCGATCCCTGAAGCGTTGTGTCGGGGCTCCGGCGAACACGGAAATAACCGGAACGCCATGAGCTGCCGCTAGATGGGCGGCAGCGGAATCGTACCCGATATAGACCGAGGAAGCGCGGATCAGCTGGCCGAAACCTGCCAAGCTGCCCTTCCAACTGAGCAGTTCGGCGAGCCCGGCTTGAGCCGCGTCTCCCTCGTCCCGGTGTACCTTCGAGCCCGAGAACGCCTGGAGCCGGGCGTCGGCGTCGCGTGCCTCCTCGTGCCCAGCTCCGCAGTCGAGGACCGTGAGGTAGCCACAGGCTCGCAAGAGCTCGAGCAGACCGTCCTCGAAGCCAGTCCCTAGTCGCTTGGCGCTTCTTCCTCCCACTCCGAAGCTCACGGCGGCGATCCGTCGGTTGCGCTCGGCCCGGAGCTGCCCGGGCAGTCCGTCGCCACTCGAGCGCACTCTCGCGAACGGCATGATTTCGTCCCCGCCGACCTGCCAGTTGGACGCACACCAGCGCGCCGCAAGGCACCCCACTGGTGCCGCGGATTCAGGCCAAGCGGAGCGGCTCTCGAAGAAATGGTAGAAGCGGTCGTCTCCCAGCGGCAGGAGACCGAGTTGAGTCAGCCGGCTGTCGGGATCAACGAGAACCCACTCTCCGGTGTTCAGGCCGACGATGCTCTCGTCTACCCGCTCGCGGACCTCCGTCCAGACCTGCAGCCGGTCGCTTAGCAACGCGCTTCGACCGTAGGACATCGAGCGGCCCAGAACCCGGTCATCGGAGGCGAGCAAGTCGATGCTCTTCTCGGGAGCGAGCAGGTGCACCCGGGCGGCCGGAAAGGCTTCGAGAGCTGCCCGAATCACCGTGCTGGTAACGGCGATGTCGGCACCCAGTGTGATTCTAGAGAGGACGACTACCGTCCTGACCCGCTCCTTGCGCAACGGCACTGCCGCGCCGCCGCGTCGAATCCTGTGGTACCTCGCCGCCAGATCCCGGGGGCCGGGGTAACCGAGGTCAGCCAGGACGCCGGCAATAGGGGAGCCAGGGGCGTAGAGGGCCTCGGACATGAATGCGATGTAGGCATCGCAATGGGATGGATCGAACCGGTCGGACCATGGTTCGACAATCTTCCCGAAGACCGCCTCGGTTGCGGCTGCCGAGACCGCCGGATCACGGCAGAGGGCCAGGCCCGCAAGGGTTCGGGAGGCGTTGGCGAAGTCCGGGGACCCCGGCGTGGCATTCAACACCCGGCGCGCGAGATCCCGGATTCTCATCTCTCTCCAGCATCGCGAACACGATGCGCGAGAGCAACTTCGGAGGCCGCATCTATAATCGAGGGCTGGCCGCCAGGCCCACTTCGCACCATGAAAGTCTCGAGAATTCACGAGTGCGGCGGACCCGATGTGATCCGCTACGAGGACGCTCCGCCTCCCCAGCCGAAAGCGAACGAAGTTCTGGTTCGGGTGCGGGCATGCTCGCTGAATCACCTTGATCTGTGGGTCCGGGGTGGCCTACCCAACTTGCGACTGGCCTTTCCGTGGGTGCTAGGAAGCGATGCGGCGGGTGAGATCGTGGAAGTCGGCAGCCTCTGCTCGCGCCGCCGCGTTGGCGATCGGATCCTCGTCGCACCGGGCAGAACGCTTTCGGGCAGCCACGAAACTGCGCACGGCCTTGATAACGCCGCTGCCGACTACGGCCTGTTCGGCGCAGTCTACCCGGGCCTCAACGCAGAGTACGTAGCGATTCCCGAAACGAATGCGCTCCCCATTCCAGGCGAGCTCACCTTCGAGGAGGCAGCGTCTGTCCCGTTGGTGTTCCTGACCGCCTGGCACATGCTGGTCGGCATCGCGAGGATCCAGATGCTCGAGGATGTCCTCGTGATCGGCGGCTCCAGCGGAGTGGGAATCGCCGCGATCCAGATCGCCAAGCTCCACCACTGCCGTGTCATCGCCACCGCTGGGGGAGATCGAAAGCTGGCCATGGCCAAGGAACTGGGAGCCGACCACGTGGTCGACCACTACAAGCAATCCATCAAGGACGAAGTGAAGCGCATCACGGCTCGGCGAGGTGTCGATCTCGTCTTCGAGCATGTCGGTGCGGCGACGTTCGGCCAATCAACCGCGTCCCTGGCCCGCCACGGGCGTTTGGTGACATGCGGAGCCACGACGGGTTTCGAGACTCAGCTCAACCTCGGCCACCTCTTCGCCAAGCACCTGACCCTGCACGGCTCTTACATGGGAACCATGGGCGAGCTCTATGACCTGCTCCGATTCTTCGAGCGCGGGCTTCTCAAGCCCGTCATCGACCAGGCGTTCCCCCTGAGCGGGGTGCGGGAAGCTCACGAGCGCATGCACCTTAAGCAGCACTTCGGCAAGATCGTGATCGTGCCGGAATAGGGCATCCACCTCGCGGCGATATACTGGCTACAGCGCTCCGGCGGACGGGATCGCGGCGGCGCTCCCTCTCGATCCATGAACCGGGTTCGATTTGCGCCCTCGCCTACTGGATTCCTGCACATCGGCGGAGCGAGGACATACATCTTCAACTGGCTGTTCGCGCGCTCGACCGGCAGCCGAGTGATTCTTCGCATTGACGATACCGACACGGGTCGCAACACGGAAGAGTCGCTTCGGTCAATTCTGGATGGACTGACATGGCTGGACCTCCCTTGGGACGAGCAGCATTACCAATCGGAACGTCGCCGCTCACACGTCGACGCCGCGGAAGCCCTTTTGGCGAAGGGCGCGGCCTACCGGGACTTCACTCCCGAAACCGACGCGACGACGGTTCGATCGGACGGCGAGCCGTGGCTTTGCAACCCGGGCATGCGCGATCTTCCCAGCGCGGAGAGCGCCCATCGGGCGGCCTCCGGGGAGCCGTTCGTAGTCCGATTCTGCGTGCCGCACGACGACCCTCGTGGGGTGGCCTTCAAGGACCTGGTCTTCCGAAAGCAGTTCCGCAGATTCTCCGACATCGAAGACTTCGCTCTCCTGCGCAGCAACGGGCAGCCCACCTACCATCTCGCCTCGTCCGTCGACGACGGCGAGTTGGGGGTCACCCATGTAATCCGAGGACAGGACCACCTGACCAACACCTTCAAGCACATCTTGCTCCTGGAGGCCCTCGGACACTCGCGACCCGAATTCGGCCACTTGCCCTTGCTGCTCGGTCCTGACGGCTCGAAGCTGTCGAAGCGCCGGCACGGCTCGCTCGTGAGCGTGACGAACTACCGAGACATGGGATTCCTGCCACGAGGATTCGTCAACTACCTGAGCTTGCTAGGGTGGTCGCCGAAGGACAACCGAGAAGTCCTTTCACTGCAGGATCTTGTCGGGGCATTCCGAATCAATCAGGTGCTCCGCACGAATGCCGTGGTGAAGGTGGGCGAGAAGCCCGGCGAGACCCAGGTGGACCCCAAGGCCGTGTGGCTGAACGGACAGCATCTGCGGACGATGCCGGTCGAGGAGTTGTTGCCATATGTCGAGACCGTGCTCATTGAGGCGGGCTGGTGGCAGGACGAATTCGGCAACAGTCGCCGGAATTGGTTCCGCGGCGCCGTCGACGACCTCAGGTCCCGGTTGAACCTCCTCTCGGAATTCCCCGTGCGCTGCCGAGCCTACTTCCAAGATGACTTCGACTTCGACAACAGGGCCCGACTGAACCTCGACAAGGACGGTGTCCGCCACTGGCTTCGCGTCCTGGCGGACCGGATTGAAGCGCTAACGGTCTTCGACGAAGAATCGGTGGAGATGGAGGTGCGGTCCCTGGCCCGGGAACAGGGGTTGAAGGCCGGGTTGCTGATCAACGGCTCCCGTGCTGCCCTGACTGGCCAGTCAGTGGGTCCGAGCGCATTCCGCGTGTTCACCCTGGTTGGCAAGTCGAAAGCGCTCGAGCGATTACGGGCTGTGTAGGTACGGGGGGGGCGAATCGAAACATGCTGCTGCTGGGAATCGGGGGCTGGCTGCACGACGGATCGGCCGCAATCATGCGGGACGGCACGGTGCTGGCCGCAATCGAGGAAGAGAAGCTCGCCCGGGAGGCACATCGAGGAGGGCTTCCGTCGAGGGCGATCACGGCCTGCCTGGAGATGGCGGGAGCCCGACCGTCCGAGGTGGACTGTGTCGCCTTGGTACGGCCCTTGGGAGGCAGTACGGGCACCAGCTTTCACATCCACCTCAAGACGATGTTCCCCAAGGCCCGGATTGTCGTGACGGACCACCACGATGCACACGCCGCCAGCGCCTACTACGCCTCCCCGTTTGAGGAAGCCCGGGTGCTCACCTTGGACCGGCACGGAGACATGCGGTGCGGCGCTGTCTGGCACGGGAACGGAACCTCTCTGGAACCGGTCGAGGATCTGTATGCTCCGGATTCCCCCGCCGTGGTCTATAGCCGGGTGACCGAACTGCTCGGGTTTCGTTCCGGGCGTGAGGAGCACAAGGTCCAGTGGCTCTCGCTAGCAGGCGAGCCCAGATACAAGGACATATTCCGCGACATGATGGGCGCGGGCACCGGCCGCCTCCCGAGCTTGAATCACAGCTACTTCGATCCCTCCCGGCCGACGCACGGGGCGTTTGGTGACAAGTTCTATCGCGCAGTTGGCCTGGACTCGACGGGGTCTGTCTCCCCGGAGATGCAGCGCGACCTTGCCGCCAGCGTCCACGCCGCCGTGACGGAGTCTGTCATGGAACTCACCGGCAATGCGGACCGCCTGTGCTTGGCCGGAGGCATTGCCATGAACGCCCTCCTCGTCCAGTCTCTCGAGGAGAGCGGTCGGTTCGGTCAGGTTTTCGTGCAGCCAGCGGCCGGCAACGCCGGAACGTCGGTGGGCAGCCTGTATCACGCGTGGCACAGGGTCCTCAAGCGAAACGAGCGGGTGCCGATGGATGATCTCTTTCTCGGACCGTTCTACCCCAGTGAGCAGATCAAGCAAGTCCTGGACAACTGCAAGGTGCGCTACAGCTACTTGCTCACGGACGCCGAACTGGTGACTTCGGCGGTGGATCGGCTGTCAAATGACGAGATCCTGGCATGGTTCCAAGGCCGCACGGAATTCGGTCCTCGGGCACTCGGCGGCCGCAGCATCCTCGCTTCGCCGCTCAATCCGTATTCGACCGAAAACCTGAACGTCTACATCAAACGTCGAGAGAAGTTCCGAAAGTTCGCCGCGTCCGTTCCGGAGGAGGCTGCCGCCGAGTATTTCGAAACGCGAGCGGCGTCGCGCTACCTGGCCACGGTCTCGCGAGTGAAGCCGGCCCATCGCAAGACGTTCGAGTCAGCGCTCTTGGACAGCGAGCGGATCCGGGTTCACGTAGTGCGGAAGAGCGACAACCGGCTCTACTGGGAGCTGCTGCAGGAGGCCGGCCGGAAGACCGGACTGCCTGTGCTGTATAACACCTCGTTCAACCTGTTCGGTGAGCCATTGGTCAACGATCCCCGTTCGGCCGTGCGGAGCTTCTACGCATCCGGGATCGACGCGCTCTTCGTCGGCAACTTCGCGCTAGAAAAGTAGCCTCCACCGCCCGGTGTCTCGATGCGGAGGAGATCGCCAGCCCGCACCTCGAAATTGCCCTTCGACGGCAGCTCGCTCCCATTCAGCAGGTTGCGTCCGGGCAGGCCGGCTTCCCCGCCCTCCACACCGGCCGGGGCCTGCTTGCGCCGTTCGGACAGAATCGCAAGCGATGCGTCAGACAGGAACTCGTATTCCCTCACGACTCCGTCACCGCCCCGGTGCCGCCCGGCACCTCCACTGCCGCGCCGCAAGGCGTACCTAACAACGCGGACGGGGTATTGACCCTCGAACGCCTCGATCGGCGTATTCAGGCTGTTGGTCATGTTGGTGTGGACTCCGCTCAGGCCGTCAGACCGAGCCGAAGCCCCCATCCCGCCGGCAATGGTCTCGTAATAGCTGAACGGACTGCCGTCGCGGTCTGTGCCGCCAAAGCTCACGTTATTCATCGTTCCGGAACTACCAGCGGGGAGTTCGCCCGGCAGGGCCCGCCGCAGGGCTCCGAGGACAGCGTCAACGATGCGCTGCGAGGTTTCGACGTTCCCTGCCGCCGTGCTTGCGGGAAGCAATGCGTCGCAGACCGTACCGGGCAGGGTCAGGATCTCGATCGGGCGAAGGATGCCGGCATTGTACGGGACGTTGTCGTTCACCAGGCAACGGAAGCAGAACATGACCGCCGAGGTCGTGACGGCCCGGTTGGCGTTCACGCCGCCACGGACCTGGACGTCGGACTGCCGGAAATCGACAGTGGCCCCGGAGCCCCGGATCTCCAGCCGGCAGCGGATGGCGACCGGATCGGACCCAAACCCGTCGTCGTCCATCCAGTCAGTGAATTCGAACTCGCAGTCGGGTATGGATTCCAGGCGGTTGCGCATAATCGCTTCGGCATAGTCCTGCAAGACGGCCATTTGCCGCGCCAACTCGGCCACTCCGTACCTCACGACCGCCTCCCTGAGCCTGTTCTCCCCTACGCGATGGGCTGCGACCTGGGCTCCGAGGTCACCGAGGCGTTCGACGGGAGTCCTGACGTTCGCAAGGAGGATGGACAGCAGCGCCCGGTCGTAGCCGTCATCGGTGACGAGCCGTACGGGCGGGATGCGCAGGCCTTCCTGGTAGATCTCCGTCGCCAATGGCATCGAACCCGGTACCATGCCTCCGACGTCCGCATGGTGGGCGCGAGTTGCCAAGTAGAACGCGGGCCGGTTCCCGTCCTCCGGATACAGGGCCGAAACCGAGGTGATGTCCGGAAGATGCGTGCCGCCGCGAAACGGGTCGTTCAGAAAGTAGATCTCGCCGGGCCCGGGCTGGACCTCCTCGGTGACCGCCCGGACAGACGCAGGCATAGCCCCTAGGTGCGCCGGCATGTGGTCTCCCATTGCGACTGTCCGCCCTTCAGCGTCGTAGACGGCGCAGGAGTAGTCGCGACGCTCCTTGATATTGGGGGAGAACGCCGTCCGCCGCAGAACAATGCCCATCTCCTCGGCGATGGAGATGAACAGGTTCCGGAATATCTCGAGTTCTAGATTCACGCTCCGTCCGCCGGGGGCCTGTCGCGCCACCACGAGGCGACGGCCGATCCAGTCACATTCATGAACGTTCCGAAAATCGCCGGAGCCAGAGCCGCTGCCGGACTCCTCAGCACTGTCGTCGCGAGGCCGACAGCCATGCCTCCATTCTGCATCCCGACCTCGAATGCCACCGTGCGGCGATCCGTCTCCTTCAACCTGCACGCTCCGGCGGCGTAATAGCCGAACACATATCCAGCCAGATTGTGCAGAAGGGCTGCGGCGAGCAGGGCCGCACCGCTACGGAGCAATTCCTCGCGCGACCCAGCGGCGATGATCGCGAGAATGAAGCAGATTCCCGCCATCGACACGCCAGGCAACATTCGCTCGAGGAGGTCGCGCCTCCCCGCCAACACGCGGTTGAGCACCAAGCCCGCCCCCACGGGCAGGATGACAAGCTCGACAACGGCAATCATCATTGCCAGGAACTCGATCTCAATGAAACGCCCGGCCAGCAGTCCCATGGCCAGGGGCGTCATGAGGGGCGCCATCAGCGTGGAGCAGGCCGTCATCGTCACTGAGAGTGCGACGTTGCCCTTGGCGAGGAAGGCCATCACGTTTGAGGCCACTCCCCCGGAGCACGAGCCGATCAGGACGACTCCTGCCGCGATCTCGTCGGGAAATCCGAAAGACACTGCAATCGCCCATCCGAGAATCGGCATGACGCTGAACTGGAGCCCCATGCCGATCAGCACGGCTTGCGGCATTCGGAGCGCCCGCAGGAAGTCACCGACGCTGAGCGTAGCTCCCATGCCCAGCATGATGAGCTGGATCAACGGGACTGTGAGGCGGCTGAGTTGGAAGTCCCCCCAAGACGTGAAATGGGCCGGGAAATACAGGCCCCACGTCGTCAACGTGAATACCCAGAAGGTAAATGAGATTATGTTTAGCTTGGGATGGAGTTGAAAATAGACGGCGAACGATCCGAAGGCCAGTACCAGCGCGATTCCCCCCGCGAGGTTCTGGCCGACCAGCCAGGCGCCCAAGAAGGCGACCAGCGCTGCCAGCCCCGCGTACAGGAACATTCGCTTGCGGAATGACACGGAGGCCGAATGGTATCACAGGGAGTCCGTGACACGCCGAGACCTCCGGCAGGCCCCCTCGGAGGCACCGGCCCACCCAGCCGGCCACTCCTCGCGGCGATTCTGGCGGCCGTTCTCGTAGCCTCGGCGTGCGGAGGCCCGAGGAGTGCCCGGAGGGCCAAGCTTCCGCCACCGATCAATCCCAGAATCGGATGGACGGAAACGGGCGTTGCTAGCTGGTACGGAAACCCCTACCACGGACGGCGGACCAGCAACGGCGAGGTCTACGACATGGACAAGATGACGGCCGCGCACAAGAGGCTCCCGTTCGACACGTGGGTGAAGGTCAAGAACCTGGCGAATGGCATGGAGACCCGGGTCCGCATCAACGACCGCGGACCATTCGTAGGGAAGCGCATCATCGATCTTTCCCGGGCAGCGGCGGCACAGATCCGGATGATCAATGCGGGCACGGCGCGCGTGCGCCTGACGGTAGTTCGCCCACCAGGTCGGGGAGCCCGGGAGGCCTCGGGTCAGCGCGGGCTGGCGCGACAACCGGCATCTGCGCGGGCGAGAGGTCAGTTCGATATCCAGATTGGTGTGTTCGCTAACCGAGCCAACGCCCAAGCCCTAGCGGAGAGAGTCAGCAAGTGGGGTCATCGAACCGACGTCCAGCCGTATTCGCAAGCTGGCGTCTCCCGCTACCGCGTCGTAGTCATTGGCGGTAGGCGAAGCCAAGCGAACACGCGCATGAAGAAGCTCAAGATTCAGGGAATCGACGGCATACTCCGTCCGAGAGGCGGGGGCTGACGGCCGTACGTTCGATCGCTCGCGGGCAATTCCGCGATCCAGGCGAATTGATGCCCAAGTTCGAGGCATGGCGAGGCCCGATCCACAACCCGGCGGTCACCACGGCGTCCTCCTGATGCGGAGCGGTGCCGGCCCGGCCATGGATCGAACCTATTCGCCTGACATCTGCCAGCGTACCGGTGCCACGAACGACGGATCGCCACGGCCTTGACCGTAAGGTGGAACGGCGTCCTCGGGTTGCAACGACCGGAACTCCTTGATTTTCTGGTACATGGACTCTGCCAGTTGAGAATGTTCCGCAACTAGGTTCCGTTCCTCCGCGATGTCCTCATCGATGCGGAACAGGAAGCGTTGGCGCGCCGATTCGTCCGCACCGCTGTCCCTGACGTCCGGTCCGTACACGAGCATTTTCCACTCATTGGTCATGTATGAGACGTACTCCTGATCGGCCCCCTCCTGTCCGATGTAGTTGAACAGTTCGCGGTCCAATTCGGGCTGCCTGCCTGTCAACACGTCAAACACGTCCAGCCCGTCGAGGGGCTTGCCCGTGTAGCGTTCCACTCCAGCGACGCGCATCAGCGTCGGCAAGATGTCGATGTTGGCGAGGGGGACGTTGATCCTCTGACCAGCCGGAATCACGGAGGCCCAGCGCACGGCCGCCGCCACCCGGATTCCACCCTCGAACAGGGTGGCCTTTCCGCCGCGCAGGGGCGTGTTCTCGCCCACGCCCCGGACGCCTCCGTTGTCGGAACTGAAGAGGACGAGGGTGTTGTCCGCGATTTCGGTCTCGTCAATTGCATCGAGGATCCGGCCGATCCCTTGGTCCAGAGAGTGCATCATCGCGCCCAGGATTCTGCGGTTCCTGTGACGGGCCTCATGGCTGGAGTCCATGTTCTCGTCTTCGAACGCTTGGAAGTACCCCCTTGCTGGCGGCAGGTTCGCATAGTTAGGCAGGTCTTCCTCCTTCGCCTGGTAGGGGCTGTGCGGCGCATTGAAGGGCACATAGCAGAGGAACGGTTCCGGATCGGCCGCGTGCTCACGGATGAACCGCGTCGCCGCGTCCGCAATCAGGTCGGTGGCGTAGCCCGGGTCGTTACTAGGCTCGAAGCCCTGATGCCAGTCGACCTCTCCTTCCCGCTCGTGCGTGAAATAGTCGATGGCCCCGTTGTAGTGCCCGTAGAACTCGGTGAACCCTCTTCGGAGGGGATGGTACTTCTTTTCGAAATGCCCGAGGTGCCACTTGCCGAAAATCCCGCGATGCTTGTACCCCGCTTCGGCCAGCACGTCGGCAATGGTCCATTCGGACGTGTCCATGCCGCCCTTCCTCCAGGGCGGGTATACGGCGCGCATGGCACCGAACCGTATCGGGTAGCGACCGGTCATCAGGCCCGCGCGTGTAGGCGAGCAAACTGGCGCGACGTAGTAACGAGACAGTTCCGCACCCTCCGCCGCGATTCTGTCAATGTTGGGCGTGGCGATATTGCCCCCATGAAAGCTCACGTCCGTCCAGCCCAGATCATCGGCCAGCAGTATTACGATGTTCGGTCCCTTCGGCGTCGAGCCCGCTGTCGGGTCGTGCGTTGATGAGCAGCCGAACGACGCTGCCAAGAACCCCAGTGCCCAAGTGATGCGCATGGACGACATGTTATCCTGCCCCCCCACCTGGCCACTTGCATGCCCGTAGCCTCGTCGTAGCCGGACCTGCAAGGACGGCGGCCCCACCCACCCTCGACGTCCGATTCCGTTCCCCGGTCGCTTAGTCGATTACCCGACGGGAGTGCTAGACTGCGGCGTGCTCAGTTCAGTGCCGGTCGCGCTGACGATTGGCGGCTCCGATCCGTCCGGCGGCGCCGGGCTGCAAGCAGACCTCAAGACTTTCCACCAATTCGGGGTCTTCGGCCTAGCGGTTCCCACCCTCCTAACCGTGCAGAATACGCGTGGAGTCCAGGCGGTCCGTTCTCTCGAGCCCGAATTCACCCGTGATCAGCTCGCCTGCGTGCAGGCAGACATTCCCCCGACAGCGGCGAAGGGAGGAGCGCTGGGACACGCTGAGAATGTTGCCGTGGTGGCGGCCTGGGCGCAGAATGCGGGTACGCCGCTTGTCGTTGATCCCGTCATGATCGCCTCCCATGGCGAGAGGCTGACATCGGGTGACGCGGTGCAAGCAATGACCCAACGGCTGTTGCCGGTCTGCCTATTGGTGACACCGAACCTGCACGAGGCCTCGATGCTCGCGGGGACGGACATCACCGACCTGTCGGGCATGCGGAAAGCCGCCGAACGGATCTCGCGCTTCGGCGTGCGGAACGTTCTCGTCAAGGGAGGGCACCTCCAAGGCGACCCGATCGACCTGTTGTGGTGCGACGGCGAGACCCAACTGCTCCCCGCAACAAGGATCGACACGACGAGTACGCACGGAACGGGATGCGCATACTCGGCCGCGATCACCGCCCTGCTCGCTCTGGGCCGACCTGTCGTTGACGCGGTTGCCGAAGCGAAGCAGTTCGTCTCCAAGGCGATCGCGACAGCTCCCGCCCTAGGCCAAGGCAACGGCCCGTTGAACTTTCATGCAGACCTTCCGGCTAGGTCTCCCTAGACCTCCGATGCGCCCCTGACTGAGTCTGTCGAAACGGGTTGCAACCCAGTCGATCACGACCTATCGCTTGACTATCCCCTTTGTTATCAATCACTTACACCTATTGGTAGGCATGGCCTATCCCACCTTATCTCCCACTTCGTTACTGCTCCCCTTCAAGCCTGTTGCTCCCTGTTTCAGGGCAGCCGCGACCTATCTGCGGCTGCCAGTGTTCTGTCTCCATAGAAAATTTCCGCTGTCCATAGAAATAGCGATCTTTTTGCGGTACCATCAAAGAGTTCATGATGTTCTCCTATAACAAAACTGAACAACGGATGGCCGGCGTTCTTCCTCCTCCTTTCTCTGCCGGCCATTCTTTTAAGGTCGAGTCACCATCATTTAGAGGCATGGCCGGCTCAAATTCGGGGCAGGGCTAGTGCTGACTTCTAGTGGTCAAATATCATTTGAACATTAGCCCTGATACCGTCCATAGATATTATTTGCCATGATTCGATATTTTAGGAGTCAATGGCGAAGAAATGGCGAATAACAACCGTTGGGACCCTGAACGAAAGCCGAAGATCCAGAGAAGGGCGATCGGGTAGGGTCTTCTCCCGAAACACTAATGGTGGCATTTAATGCCCACTTTACCACGCCAAATTATAGAATATCTTGGTACATTAAAAGTCACTCAAGGTGCAAATGTTGGAGAGCCATTTGACGTTTTACCGTGGCAACGTCGATTCATTAACGGGGCATTTAGTACCTCAGGAGACGTGGCTTTAAGTATAGGTCGTGGAAACGGAAAAACAACATTATTGGCAGGAATCGCGGCTGCGGCGGTTGCGGGTCCACTAGTTCAACCCAGAGGAGAAGTGGTGATCGTCGCGTCCAGCTTCAATCAGGCTCGCATTGCGTACGAACACTGTCGCGCATTTCTTGAGAGCCTTGGCCATGATCTGGCGAGCCGCAAGCTCTGGCGAAGTCAGGACACAGTGAATACAGCCATGCTCGAAGATCGCAAGACGGGAGCCCGGGTTCGGGTCATAGGCTCTGATCCGAAGCGAGCGCACGGTCTTGCTCCTGTCATGGTACTTGCGGACGAGCCTTCTCAGTGGCCGCGATCTACGGCAGATGCGATGCTAGCGGCTCTCCGAACATCCCTCGGAAAGATTCCCGACTCTCGGTTATTCGTGCTGGGCACTCGCCCGGCCAGCGAAGATCATTTTTTTTCAGCCATGTTGGATGGCGGAGCGGCCTACTCCCAGTCCCATCACGTCGCTTCCGATCTCCCCGACTCGAAGCTATTTACAAAGAAAGTCTGGCGTCGTGCAAATCCCAGTTTGGACGCCATGCCCCACCTGGAATCCGCGATTCGCACGGAAGCGAAGCAAGCCCGGAAAGATCCCGCGATGCTCCAGAGCTTCAAATCTCTGAGGCTGAACATGGGTTGCTCCGAAGTCTTGGAAGCGGTTTTGCTTACGGCTCAGACTTGGCGTGAATTGGAGACTGAGACGCTTCCTCCCCGAGAAGGCAGGATGGCTCTAGGTCTGGATTTGGGCAGTTCTGCGGCCATGTCGGCTGCGGCTGCGTACTGGCCAGCATCCGGCAGATTGGAGTGCTTCGCGGCCTTCCCGGACACGCCTAATCTGGCAGATCGCGGCCTTCGAGATGGCGTCGGGAATCTCTATCAGAGAATGGCCGACCGGGGGGAGTTGATCCATGCTGGGAGACGAGTCGCCAGCATTCCCGAAGTCTTAGCCGAGACTCAGAAAAGATGGGGCAACGCAGATTTAATCGTCTGTGACACTTGGCGTGAGGCCGAACTACGGCAAGCACTCGAAGATGCCAGCTATCCCCATTCGGCTGCGTTGGTAGTGAGGAGGCAGGGATTTTTCGATGGAGGAGCCGACGTGAGGAAATTTAGGGAATGCTGCCTTGATGGCAGAGTTAAGGTCAAGCCATCCCTTTTGCTCCGATCCGCGATGGCTGAAGCTCGGATCGTGAACGATCCGGCTGGCAACTGCAAACTCTCCAAGGGACACGAGGGAGGCAGGAGGCTCAAGGCTCGCGACGATGCTGCGGCTGCGACCATATTGGCCGTGGCGGTTGGGACGCGCGCTTACGAAGCGGATAAATCCGAAGGCGAACCAGTGAGAATAACCCGTGTCCAGAAAGCGTAGGCGTTCCGACCTGTACGGCTCCGATTACCAGAGATTCCGAAGGTCGATTCTGGAGCGTGACAACTACCGATGCACGGCATGCGGTAAGGCCGGCTTGCTCGAAGTGCATCATATTCGGCCAGTCCACAAAGGCGGAGCGCTTCGCGATCCGAACAACGTTACCGCTTTATGTCGTGGATGCCATATCAGAATAACCAAGGCCGAAGGCAGAGCCCGGACGCCAAGGCCGCTGAGGGATGCATGGTGGGAGCTTATAGAGGAACTGTGGTGAGTGTCAACAGCCAGAGTCAGGCTGGGCAGGAAAAAAAATCCCAAAAACCCTTGACAAAACCCCACCGACTGTGCTACTATCTGGTTGTCGCGATAGTACGCACGCTGGGAGCAGCGGCATTTCCTCCTTTTTATTGCTCCCAGCGCCTAGAGCTTAGGATAGTAAAATGCCTTTAGATAGAAGAGTTAGAGTCATAACTAAAACCATTCCATCACGTCCATCAAGTGACGAACTGGGAATCGAAGATCCAGTCCAAACGGTGAGCTTCGACGGGGAGATTTGGTGTAACGTCGAAGATGAAGGCACGATGGTCAACATCCTCCCGTCACTCACGGTTGGCGAGCATCAAACTCTGGAATTGGTAATTCGAGCCTTGCCAGCCGACGAGTTCCCCGACTTCCTGCCAGACTCGAAGCGCACGGCCTTGGTTTTGGATGATGGCAAAATGTACTTCATCTCGCAAATCGACGATGCGTACAGTGGAGAAGGCCGAAGGCGTTTTCAGCGGCTTTCGATCTACCGTAGCGACTATACTACCGATATTGACGAATGGCGAGGTCGAAACGTATAAAATGGCCGTCGTGAAAATCGAGTTAACCGTCACGAAGTATCCCACGAAGGTCCTAAAATTTCTAGCAAACCAAGATCAATTCGTTGCACGAATCTTGTTTCATTATTTGAGACTGGCAAGAAAAACCGCGCTAGTGGAACTGAAACGCGCCTTGCCCAAGCGCACCGGGCAACTGAAGCGAAGTTGGCGCACCGGAAGAAAATCCGCCCATTCGTTCGTCGTGTCGAACACTGCTTATCACGCCAGACCTTTGAAATTCAAAAGTCAAATTCAGGGAGCGTCTAAACCACAGGAGTTACTTCATAAACTGATAAAAAAACATCACAATCGGAACATCCAAGCGGCCTACGATATGGCGATTAAGGATTTTGGTCTGTAGATATTCACGAAAATACATGAGACACTAAGGTTAATGACAGAAATTCAGAAATTAGAAATCAGAAACTCGGAATTAAGGGAAAAACTTAACGATCTAGGAAACACAGAAGACCTAACCACAGAGCAAAGATCCGAAATAGACTCATTATCTACGGAATATCGTAACAACGAAGCTCGATTACGAGCCTTAAAAGTGGCTGAAGATCAGCCAACCCACTCGCGGCCAGAAGATCGGGAACTAAATAGATTGCTCGAAAACTCGAACGTCGGTTCGGTTGTAGATTGTGCCATGAGTCAATCCCATACTGACGGTGAAATTCGAGAATTACAAGAGCATTATCACCTAGGTTTCAATCAAATACCGCTCCAGTGTCTCGAAATGAGAGCAGCAACAGAAGCTCCGGGCAATGTCGGTAGAAATTCTGACCCGATTATAAAATTTGTATTCCCAGATAGTTCGGCCAGATTCTTAGGCGTGGATATGCCTACCGTTGGAATCGGCGAAAAAGTCTATCCGATCATGACAAACCAAGCCACGGTCAATAGTCCAGTCAAAGGCGGAACGTCAGCCGAGACGACCGGTACATTTGACGCTGAGGTATTGAAACCAAAACGGCTTCAGGCTAGCTTTTTTTACTCGGTTGAAGATAGCGCGATCTTCGCCGGGATGGACTCTGCTCTACGGCAGTCCCTTAGTGACAGTCTCTCGGATGGTATTGATTCTAAAGTACTTACGCTCACAGACGAAGGCTTGCTTGAGTTTGGAACTGATCCCACGCCATCGAATACGGCAGACGATTTTGCAAGTTATCGAGCCGCGATTTATGATGCAATCGATGGTCGCTACGCTTCGAGAGCAAGCGAAGTAAAGCTATTAGTGGGCGCCAAGACGTACCAGAAAATGTCTACGCTGTACCGTTCCAATACCGCCGATGATAGTGTACTGGATTCGGTGATGAGAATTTCAGGCGGAGTCAAGGTTTCGAGCCATGTTCCCGCCCCAGCCTCAAATGTAGAACAGGCAGTCGTGGCGAGGGGAATGCAGCATCGCCATGCGGTTTGCCCGATTTGGAATGGCGTCACCATCATCCCGGACAGGGTAACAAAGGCAGACCAAGGCCAAGTGAAAATCTCAGCGATCATGCTTTATAACTTCAAGGTTGTACGGGCAGATGGCTTCCAGAGGAAAGCATTTAAGCTCGCGTAATGGAAATTCGCTATACCGAACTGCGGAGCAATGGCCGCACCATTTCCGGTACGGCCATGAATTACGGTGAGATTGCTAGGCTGCCGTTCGGGGCAGAGCGTTTTGAGCCCGGAGCGTTCGGGAACATAGAGGACGTCATACTTAACGTACAGCATGACCGGAAGAAACCACTTGCCCGATTTCCCGATGGGGGATTAGAGATTCTTGATTCTCAGGATTCGCTGAAGATATCTGCGAAGATCGCCAACACGCAAGACGGAAATGACGCCCTGGAATTGGTGAATCGAAAGATTCTACGGGGAATGTCGATTGAGTTTGACCAAGTAGAGGACCGGTTTGAGGATGGAATCCGCGTGATTCACAAGGCGAGGCTGGCCGGGATCGGAATTGTGGATCGGCCAGCGTACGAAGGTACCACGGTAGAGGTTCGGAGAAGGCAAGGCCGCTTGAGGGGCAAAATTCCCTACAAAAAGAAACTCGCGTGTCGGTGCAAAAAAGATTGTACCCATGCGCAGTTTCAGGCCGACTCCCTAAAGGAAGCCGCAGAAGGCAATAGCGAGATTTTGGCGATCCACGGCAACTATGCGAATGCGATCGGCTCGAAGTCCAAAGGCACACTCCAACTGAAAAACACTCGCGACGCTTTAGAAATCTCAGTCGATGTTCCTGATAACGAAATCGGACGCCTTCTGAAATCCCAAAGTGAAAGCGTCTCGCTACTAGCGCGGCCAGTCTGGGACGAAACAGAATCCACGTTCACCGTTGTGAACGGTACGAGCCTGATTGAGAAGGCGAGCGTACGCGCCATTTTGATCGGGGCAACCGACGCTTCTCAAGGCTGGCCTGTGCTCGCGTATGAACTGTTCAGGAGGGAAAAACCTAAAGTATGGCTTTAACTATTGAGTCTACGAACTGTTCAGGAGGGAAAAACCTAAAGTATGGCTTTAACTATTGAATCTCTAGTAGAAGCGATCCGCCTTGGACCGTCGCAAGCGGAGCGCAACATCGCACTCCGCCTTATGGGAGTCTCCATAGATCGGGTTGAGCGCTACGCTCCGAAGGCTCCCCAGAGTACGAAAGATGAAAGTGTAATTCGAATGAGCGGTTATCTCTACGATGCTCCCCAAGTGGCGAGCCGTCAGAACTACGCGAGTGCTTTTTTTAACTCGGGAGCCGCTTCGCTTCTCTCCCCGTGGCATGTTCCCCAAGCGTCCAGTGTCTCGCGTGGCGAGCGCGTGGAAACCGTTAGCGTCGTCAACGTCACTGTCGAAGGTACTACCGTAACCATCGAATACTCCGACGGATCTTCCAGAACCTACAACCTCCCGACGGGAGAGGCAACACCAAGCTATCCGATGCGCGTTGGCTGGTCAGCCGATAGCACGTTCAGTGAGGCTGAGTTTACCGAAATCGGAACCACTCCCAGAGTCGCCATCCCGATCCGTTCCGGGAACGATTACCTGTACTTAGGATTTTGGCTGAGCAGTGCGGCTGGGACGCCTTCTGGAATCCAAGTCTCCGGGCTGCTCGGAGCGTACAGTTCATTTACGGAAAATGATCCGGTTTCGTTAACGATCTCAGGTACGCCGGGACAGTACTGGCGTACAGCACGACCAATCGGGCCTGAAGTAGGGGGGGGAGATATTTCCATAACACTATGAACGATCTAGAGCAACGCGACGCTGCCTACACAGATACCCTTATAACCCTGATTCAATCCGCGGCTGGGAGAACCGCCACGGCCAACCCTAAGAGTTTGTCTGCCCTAGAAGCATCGGCGGCTGCCGTGGGGAAAGCTTTCGCCATAGCCAAGGTCAAAAATGACAAAGGCGCACTAACGCCTTCTGTTCTCAACCTAATAGGACGTTCCCTGATTCGGGAAGGCGAATTTGTGGCGCTGTTGGATGTTAACGCTTCCAGAGCCGTCCTCCACCCAGCCGCGAGTTTCGATATTTCCGGGTCTTACGATCCCCAGACTTGGAGGTACGAGTTGAACCTATCAGCGCCTTCAGAACTGACCACCAAGCGAGTCGGCCAAGATGGAGTAGTACATATCATGTATGGTCGCGAAGCTGAGCGGCCTTGGCGCGGATTGTCTCCGCTCGAAGTCGCCTTCGCCACTGGGGCCCTAGCCTCTGGCGTCACAGAGTCCCTGTCGAATGAAGTAACCAGCCCAGTCGGAAACATAATCGCGCTCCCGCAATCGGGAGACAAATCCAAACTCGAAGCAGAACTGGGGGCAGCCAAGGGAGACGTGATACTAGCCGAAACCACAAGCGGAGGCTGGGGAGATGGCAAAGCACAGGCCCCGGCTCGCGACTGGACACCAATTCGACTAGGCCCGAATCCGCCAGCGAGCCTAGTCAGTCTCAGTACACTGACGGACCAAGCGATCTACGCAGCTTGCGGAATCCCTGCCTCTCTCATGATGGCCGACGCTGACGGAACAAGCCAGCGAGAGGCTTGGAGACGGTTTTTATTCGGAACTGTAGCTCCACTCGGTGAGTTGGTGGCGGAAGAATTGTCGGCGAAGCTTGAAACTCCCGTAAAAATAAGTTGGGATGAGCTTCGAGCCTCAGATTTGCAAGGCCGCGCTCGGGCCTTCGCTTCGATGGTGTCCGCTGGGATGGATAAATCCAGAGCCGAGACTCTAGCCGGCTTTGCCCCGGAATAGGAATTCCCACAATCGAACCTCCCATCTAGCGGGTTCCGTTTTTTGAACCCGCAGCCAATCTCGATAGCCTTCTGAAACCATTTTTCGTATCTCCTCTTCTCTTACGTCGAAGTCAGAATTCTGACTTCCAGTTCTAGATTCTCTATTCGTCATATCATCTCCCGACCCGACGCGAGCGGCTGGCTGCCCTGCCCGAAGGTCGTTTTCAAACGCAGTTCTGCCCTAGGAGAACGATCAAAAACCGCTCCCCAAGGTCAGAACTGCGAATAACCTAACCCTATGTACTAGTGGGCTCTTTGGTTACTACGCTCCATTCATCACGCCACCAATCGCTTGGTGTTCCACGCTGAGAGACCACAGCACTAGTTCCAAACTCCTGTCTCTCGCCACAACCACGCCTAAATGGATTCGTTCGACGCTGGGACCTTTGGTTGCTTCCCATGGTAAGTCCCTTGTAGATCAGTTTCGTGCCACCGTCCGCCCGGGTACATTCTCCCCGGATCACCGACCACTCTGACGGGTTGCTTTGCTCTGTTTCTGGGAGTGCTTCGCTAAACGTCATTTAACTAACCTATTCGCGCTTCGCCCGGAATAGGTGCTGGGAGCGAATGTCGCCGCTCCCAGCGTGTTAGCGGACGATTGCGACTTCAGTAAGGATAGCACGCTGCAATGAGTTTGTCAAGTCCCTGTTACAAATTTTTTTCACTGCCCCGCCTGGAACGTCTGATCCTGCCGTCAGCATCTCTGGCCAGACTTGCCCCGTAATTGCGTCAGAATCGCGTCTAAGCGCACGGCAGCGCTAGTAGGTAGGCTAGGCTGCTTTTGCCTCTGGGCGCTCACGCGCAAAGAAAACGGGGCAACCTGAGGCTGCCCCGTCTGAAAGTCAGAATTCTGACTTCGACCTATCCGAGAATGTAATCTGCCCACTTCTGCATTACCGCTGCCCGTTGCTCCCGAAGATCAGTCCGGTTGTAGGCACGCTCTGTTTGGCTTCCTACGGCGTGAGCCAAGCACTTCTCCGCGACTTCCCGTGATACCCCAGTTTCCGCGCACCAGTTACGGAAACTGGATCGTAGGCCGTGCAAATCAGTCTTGGTGAGTTCGTTCCATTTGCGGCTTGCGGAATTCGTGCCCACTGGGACTCCGCCACGACCTAGGAAAACGTGCTTCGAGCCTGATGGCCGCACGGCTCGCAGCCGCTCAAGAATCTCCAAGGCTTGCCGGCTCAGCGGGACGGTATGCGCGGCCTTGGCCTTCATTCGGGAAGCCGGAATCGACCAAAGGCCGTTACCTAGATCAATCTCAGACCATTTGGCCAATCTCGCTTCATCTTTCCGCGCTCCTGTTAAGGCGACAAACCGAATCAGGAGCTTTATTGACTCGGAGCACTTCTCGCCTTCGAGCCGCGAGAGCGCTTCGGCTAGTTCGCCATGGTGTATCGCCTTGCGATTCGTGGTCTTCGTGAGCTTCAAGCTAGGCTTCGGCAGAAGCGACGCGACATGCTCGGCCGGGTTAGATTGTAGGACTTGGCAAGCCACTGCGTAGGCAAAACAACTGTTGACGTGACGGAGCAACGTTCTGGCCGTCTGATGCTTCTCTGACCATATCGACTGAACAACCCGGACGATATCGGCAGGAGAGATATCCGTTACCGGAATCGGACCAAGTGAAGGAATGGCGTACCGATCTAGGATGCTCTTCATCTGCTCAAGGCTTCTGGCCTGGACTGAGCCTTCAATACGGCCATATTCCTTTTGGACCAGTTGAGAGAAGTTGAGAGGCTTGGCCGTTCGCGGATCAAGGCCGGACCGGGCGAGCTTGGCATTCTCGAAGGCCAGTTTTCTCGCTTCGTCAATCGACGTGAGCGGATATCCTCCTAATCCCAAGTCAACCCGTTTTCCTCGAATGCTGATTCTCTGCGTCCATGCCATCGTGCCGGACGGAAGCACGCGAAGGCGAAGGCCGTAGCGTCTGCCTCCGTCTGAGTAGTAGGCCGTCTTGGTCCCCGGACGAATCTTGCGAATCCGACAGTCTGTCAGTGCCAAAGTGTTTTGCTTCATATATGAACCTCCAATAATCAGTATATCACATTTTATCCCACTTGTCCAGTCCGGTTTTCATCTATCCATCTGATAGCAGATAGGGAGTGAGGCAGCCATGAAACAGACGTATCAAGGCCGTAACATGCTATCAGATAAGGCTTTATGACAGCACTTCGGAGCTTGAATCCTATCTATGGGCAGATTTGGTGTATATCCAGTCGAACTCAACCGGGGAGACTTCCGTCGTGCTCAACGGCAGTCGTATCGGTCGGTAGCCGTCCCATCAAGCGAGTGTGGTCCGGCTCCGGCATTCGCGCCAGTCCGACGGACTCGAACCCGGCCGAGTCCGTTGGCCGGGGTAGCCGGCCGGCTCGCTCACCTCCGATTTCCGGCTACTCTGCGATGATCGGAGGAGCACGCTCGTAATGCGGCCTGGAAAGGGAAATCATGGATGGATCCTGGCGGTCTCGGCCGCGGTCCTTGCCCCTGCCCTGATCCTTCATGGCACGTGCGTCGCGGTGATGGGTCCCGGGACGTGGGGCTCTGGGCTTCAAGAGGCACTGCCGGAGTTCAAGAAGCCAGACGCGGTTGTCGAGAAATACCGCCAGGAGTTTCTGAGTGCGCCAGTCGACCCGGCCGCACCCAGCCAGCCTGCGAGCCAGTCCATCGGTCCCACAATCACAGGCACCGTTGTTTGGAGCCACACTGCGGGAGAGCGAACAATCTACCTGACCGAGGAGCAACTAGGAACTTCGAGGCGGCAGAGGCTGTACACCGTACGAGGGGGTAAGCTTCGCGAGGCCCCCATTCCCGCAGGCCACGTTGTCGTGAGGCCGAAATGGATGGGACGGTGGATCATTTATGAGCGATGGAATCCATGGGCTGTTTCGCCTATGCACAAGCTACGACGGTACGTAGCGAGCTGGGTCAATTCATCATTGCGGCCGGAGGCGGCACTTTACGGTTCTCGGGACGAATCGGAGAAGTGGAGTTTTCTCATGCCGGGGCACTCCCTGGCCGTGGCTCCGGACGGTCGCCAAGCGGCATTGCTCAGATCGGGGGCGCTCCTCGCCGGGTACTTCAGCATCCACACGTGGCGCGTTGGCGAAAGGGAGGCACCGGTCGTGATCAGCCTTCGCGAACACGATGGCAGATCCACTCAATCCTTCTCCCTGGAGTGGTCAAGGGATTCGTTGGCATTGCGGATCTCCGGCAAGACGGACGGTTTCGAGCGCAGGGCTTCCCAGAGGGGCACTCCGGGGGGGATCACGGTTGACCTGGTCTACCTGGTCACCCAGGGCGCGCTCTACGATCTGAATTCGGACGGTTGAAATCTGGATATCCAATGTACATACAGGTTCGGCTTCTGAGCCTGCTGGCCGCCGGCGTCGCCCTGTGCCTAGCCGGGTGTGCCTCCGAACAGGTCACGTTCCTGTTCCGATACGCCAATTCGCAGCCGGTCCAGCACCCAAGAAGCCAATCGATGGTCTACTTCGAAGAGATCGTCGAGGCTCGATCAGCCGGACGAATTCAGGTAGACAACCACTTCGGCGGCAGCCTCGGGCGCGAACGCGAACTGATGGACATGGTGGCCCTGAACGTCCTTCAGGGGACACGCGGAGGCCTGTTCTTCGATGTCAGTCCGAGGTACATGATCCTTCTACTACCGTTCCTGGTGGAAGACTGGGATGAGGCGTTGCGGCTCGTCAACAGCGAGTTCATGGCGAGCGTGAACGCAGAGGGAAGGACCAACGGCTTCCACGTTCCCGCCTGTGGGATCTCGCAAGGCTTTCGATCCCACACCACCAGTGTCCGCCCGATTCTTGGGCCGGAGGATTTCCGGGGCCTCAAGCTGCGCGTCCCACCCCAGGAGCCGAACATCATCGCGACGGAAATCCTCGGTGCCAACCCCCAAGAGATCCCATTCACGGAGGTCTACCAGGCTGCCCGCACGGGCGTCATCGACGGCCAGGACAATGCCGTCTCGAACATTTGGGAAATGCGCTTCCACGAGGTGCAAGAGTACCTGAGCATTTCGAACTACATGGCGGGTCCTGATCCGTTCATCGTCAATCTGGCTTGGTACGAGTGGTTGCCACCCGAGTTGCAGACGGTGTTCGACGATGCTGCGCGCGAAGCCATCGCCTACAGTGACCGCATGAACCGGGAAAGCGAACGAGTCTACATCGAAAAACTCTCCGAGGTGCTCAAGACAAACTGGATCGAGGGCGACGCCCTGCAGCGCTTCCGCCAGGCGGTTGAGCCGGTCTACCAAATCCTCGTCGACAAGGGATACTTCACCTGGGGCGACATCGAAGCGGCTCGAAGGGCGGCCAAGGGCGCGTGAAGGCAATGAGAGTCCGGGAATTCGAACGTAGCCTGACGCTGGCACTCGAAACGTTTCTGGCCGCTGGACTGCTCGGCGTGTTCCTGATCATCACGCTGCTGGTCGCGATGCGGTACGTGTTCCAGACGGGCCTGGTCGGTGCCAATGAGATGGCCACGGTGGTGTTCGTCTATCTGTCGTCAATCGGAGCCGCAGTAGCAGTCGGGCGACAGGAGCATATTCGCGTCGATTTGCTGTCCCATCGGCTTGGCCCACAGGGCACGAAGGCTCTCGAGCTTGTCTCCTTGGCGCTCGTGGCCCTTCTCAATCTGGCCGTCGCAGGGACGAGCATTCCGTGGATCGGCGCCACAGGGCACACCCCGATGCCCGCCAGCCAGATCCCGAGGTTCCTGGCCCAAGCCAGCGTTCCTCTGGGGTGCGGGCTCGCCGCCCTGTACAGCTGCTCCAGGATGCTGCGAGTCATCCGCCCGGAGACGGGGCCTTGATCGCACTGCTCCTGGCCAGCCTTCTGGCCCTCATCGCCGTTGGCATTCCAATCGCTTACGCACTCGGTCTCTCGGCCCTGCTGTACATCGCGTTCGCTGACCCGCAGCTGATACTGGTCCTTCCCCTCCGCCTTTTTGCGGGCTTCGATTCATACGCGCTGATGAGTCTGCCGCTGTTCATCCTCATGGGACAGGTCATGAACGCGGCTCAGATCACGTCGCGGCTCATCGATTTCAGCATGCTAGTCGCCGGCCGCTTCCGGAACGGGCTGGGACTAGTGAACGTGCTTGCCAGCATGCTGTTTGGCGGCATCTCCGGTTCATCGGCCTCCGACACCGCGTCGATCGGCTCCGTGCTGATACCGGAGATGGAGAGACGCGGGTATCGCAAGGAGGTGGCTGCAGGCATCACAGTGGCCTCGTCGACGATGGGAATGGTGATTCCGCCGAGCATCCCCATGGTCCTGTACGCGGTCGTGGCACAGCAATCTGTCGGCAAACTGTTCCTGGGCGGCGTGGTCCCGGGCATCATGGTCGGGATCATCCAGATGGGTCTAGTTCTGGTGCTCGTTCAGGGCAGCGTCGAGTGCGACAGCGAGACGGGGTCCGCTGGCTCGGCACTGGCGCGCACTGTCCGGTCGCTACCGGTCCTCCTTATGCCTGTCGTCGTGGTGGGGTCAGTGGTCTTCGGGATTGCAACGGCTACCGAATCGGCCGCTCTGGGAGTGCTCTACGCCGCACTGGCCGGGTTCCTGCTCACCCGAGCGCTCCGCTTCGAGTCATTCTGGGAGTCGCTGCGGTCTTCGGCCCTTACCAGTGCGAAAATCATGATTGTCATTGCCCTCTCGCAGGTCTATATCTGGATTCTCGCTCTCGAGCGCGTGCCCGAGTCGGTCGCGGGGTTCGTTGTCGATCTCGGGCTGGGAGCAACCGGCACCCTGTTGATGATCGATCTGATCATCCTCGCCGCCGGGACTGTCATCGACGTTAGCCCGGCAATTCTGCTGCTGACCCCGGTCTTCGCGCCGGCACTGGAAGGACTCGGGGTTTCGCCGATTCTGTTCGGTGTCCTGCTAGTGTCCGGGCTCGCCGTGGGCGCGTGCACGCCTCCGGTGGGAACGTGCCTTAACGTCTGCGCGGCCGTAGCAAACCTCGAAATCGGGCGGATCTTCCGCGGAGCCGTCCCTTTTCTGGCAGCCAACGCGGCCACGCTTGCATTGGCGACGGTGTTTCCGCAGATCGCGCTCTGGCTTCCGGACAACCTGATGCCGTAGAGACCGTCGCCGAGTCACCTCCCCGGTCTGATCGAAACGGTCTGCCCGAGCACCCTTGCGCATCGCATGGCAGTCAGGTAAACTTCCCGCCAGCAACGCCATGCACAATGTTCTTCAACTGCTTCGTCGACGTGGTGGTTCCGTCTCGCCAGCCCTGTCGGCGCTCGTACTGCTACTTGCGGCATCCACGCTGAGGCCGCTGTCCGCCGGCGAAGATGTCCACACTGTTCAGAGCCCTCGACAAGCCGGCGAGACGCTCGTTCGTGTCTTCATCCCTGACGGCGAAGTCGCCGATCGCCCCCTCAGGGCGCTGTACGTGCTTCCGGTCGAGGCGGGCACGGAAGAGCGATGGGGCGACCCTGCCGAAGAGATTCGCCGGCTGGATCTAGCGAACAAGCACAGTGTCGTCGTAGTGCTGCCGACATTCTCGGCGCTACCCTGGTACGCCGATCACCCTACGGATCCCGGATTGCGGCAGGAAGCCTACCTGCTCGAGGACATCCTGCCCTTGGTGGAAACCGAATATTCCGTGGACGCGCGGCCCGAAGGAAGGCTGTTGGTCGGCTTCTCGAAGTCCGGCTGGGGGGCATGGTCGCTGTTGCTACGCCATCCCGACGTTTTCGGCGGAGCCGCCGCGTGGGACGCACCCTTGATGCAGGCGGCTCCGGACAAGTACGGAATGGGCCCGATCTTCGGCAGTCAGGAGAACTTCGAGCAATACAGGCTCACAAGCCTGGTCCGTCGTCAGGCGGAGGTCTTCCGAAAGCGTTGCCGATTGGTACTGACCGGATACGCTGCGGGATTCAGGGAGCACCATTCCGCGATGCACGACCTTCTCGACAGCCTGGGGATTTCCCACTCCTACCGCGACGGTCCGCAGCGGAAGCATCATTGGCAATCAGGATGGCTGGAGGAGTCCGTCGCAATCCTCACTGCTGGTTGCGGGAGCGGGAACGCGCAGGGACGCAAACCGGACCAGCCTTAACCCGAGGCTCTCCTGACGTCCCCCAGCAACGCGCAGGCGGTGCAGCCTGAAGCTTGTCAGAGGCGCGTTATCGCCGAATAGCCCATTAGGAGGGTCATCAAGATTGCCGAAAGCCACAGGAACAGCGTGATCCAAGCCTTGGGAAGGATGCTCCGAGGCATCCGCCTGTACCGGAGGTAGACTGCGAACCCTCCGATGACCGGCAGCATGATCGCCTGAGCGATGCCGCCTATCTTGACCATGAGGACCGGTTCCTTGATCCACATGAAGTACAGGCACGGCACAACGAGAAGGATGACGACGAACGTCCGGATCGCCCGGAGCCGGAGCCGGTAATCGGAACGGTCGTAGACACCCAGCATGCCGATCAAGTCCGCCCACACCCGGCAATTTGCAGCGGTCGAGGCAAATACCGTTGAGTACAGCACTGCGAACGCACCGACCATGAAGAGCCCGAACGACCACCCTCCCAGAGTCTCGGTGTAGATGCTGGACAGGACCCGCACCATTTCAGAACCCTCAGGAACAAGGCCCATCCCCTTCAGAACGCCGGCCCCGAGAAAGTAGAAGGCCACGGTCGCGAACGTATACACGACCATCGAGAACAGCACGTCGAAACCCATCACGCGGATCCAGCCAAGAGCGCGCTTCGTCCACTGTGGCGAATCGTCACGGCTTCCGGCATAGCGCGCGTAGCCTTTCTCGATGCACCAGTAGGGGTACATCACCAACTCCGTAGCTCCAACGCCGGTGATTCCGAAAGCGGCCACGGCGGTGGCCATCCCCCCTTCCGGTGGTCGGAACGTCAGGCCGGTCAGCACGTCGCCCCAGTTGAAGTACTGCGGGAGCTTGAAGAGCAGGAAGCAGCCGCTCACAGTGAGCGCAGTGAAGCTGACGACCAGCCCCATGGCGACCCTCTCGACCAACACGTACTTGCCTACGATTAGAAGGATCATCGTGAGCCCGGCCAGGACCCAGACGAACACAGTGATGGGAACGGCCGGGATCACACGATTAAGGATTTCTGAAATCCCGCCAAGCATCGCGCCGACCTGGAACAGCGTGAAGGTGACCATCACGCACCACATCCAAACCAACCACGAGACCTTGAGACGCGGGCCCCGGATCTCGTTGAATGCCTCGAGTGTTGTCTTGCCGGTACCGATCGCGTAGCGGCCCAGTTCGTTTTGCACCACAGTCTTGACAAGGCAGCTCAACACGATGAGCCACAGCAGGATGTAGCCGTTCTCGGCCCCGAGGACGGTGGTCGCTATCAGTTCCCCGGACCCTACGATCGAACTTGCGAGTATGAGTCCGGGCCCGATCAGGCGGACGATTCCGCGGAGGGCGCGGGGGGGGTCCGACACGTGCTCAGGCGGCAGAGCGTACGGATCATGGTGCGATGCCTCGGCCATAAGTGACAGGCAATGCTAGCACAGGGTCCGCCCCGCCCATGAACCGGGCAGCCACAGACGGTCCGAGGCCTATTGGGCGTTGCGATGCACCGGCTCATCCAGGACCATGACCTCGGGAAAATCCCCTGCCTTTTTCCCGCCTCGCCGTCTCAGTCGCTTGTTTTGCGACCTCCCCCTCGGTGCATTCATGGGAATCGACATGCCGCCCAGTTCCGCCATCATTTCGTAAAGGCTCGACTCCATTTCTTCTGCGGTCGAGGCGAACGCCGGATCATGGAGCAGATTCCGGGTCTCCCCTGGGTCGGCTTGGAGGTCGTAAAGCTCGTCCGTGTCCCACAGTCCGTAGTAAGTGATGTACTTGAACCGGTCCCCCCTGAGCGCAAACTGTGTGGGCGTGTGCGGGAAGTTCTTCTCCCAGTAGTAGACGTACAAGAAGTAATCCCTCCAAGGAACGTCCTGGCCCCTACCGAGCGAAATAAAGCTCTGCCCATCCATGTGGGGGGGCTTTTCCAGTCCCATGGCTTCCATGACTGTCGGAGCGACGTCGATATTCGCTACGACCTCTTCAACGACCGTCCCCCCGGGGAAAAGATCCGGGCAAAGCATGAGCATAGGCACACGGATCGACGTCTCGTAGGCGACGCGCTTGTCGATCAGCCCGTGCTCGCCGAACATGAATCCGTTATCGCCCATGTAGATCACCAGCGTCTCGTCGCCGATGCCCATGTCACGCAACTGTTGCATCACGCGCCCGATGCTGTCGTCGACGGCGCTCAGTGCCTCGTTATAGCGCTTGTAGTAGCGCTCGACGTCCAGGTCGCTGTGATACGGGAAGTCCACTCCGTGCCAGCTGTTGCGCTGGTCCCGCAACCACCTTGGCTTGCCCCGGTAGTTCTCGAACGTGTTCGCCTCGCTGGCAGGTCGCTTGAAGGGAGCGTCGTCGAGACTGCCTTCGTGCCGTTCCGCAGGAGTGAAGTTGGCGTGGACGGCCTTGTGGGAGAGGTACAGGAAGAACGGTCTCTCGGCTTGCGTCTGCTCCTTCAGCCAGGCAACGGCGTAGTCGGTGAGCTCGTCGGTGATGTAGCCCTGCTGTTTCACTCTCTCGCCGTTCACATTCAGGGTGTAGTCGGGGCTCGGAGGCAAGTAGTGCCCCTGCCCGCGGAAGCTCACCCAGTGATCGAATCCGGGCCGCGGGGAATCGTCGGCCCCGCCCATGTGCCACTTGCCGATGAAGGCCGTGGCGTAGCCCGCCTCCTGGAGATACTGCGGAAAGAACAGGGTTCCCTCGGGCACCATGCGGTTGTTGTCAATCACGCGGTGACGGAATGTGTAGAGCCCCGTCAGGATCGACGCTCGGCTAGGCGAGCAAAGCGACGTACCAACGAAGGCGTTCTTGAGGTATACCCCGTCCCTGGCCATGGCATCCATGTGCGGGGTCTTGGCGAATTGGTGGTTCAGGAACGACATGGCGTCGTACCGATGGTCATCCGCTAGGATGAACACGACGTTGCGAGGCTGGGCTCCGTCGGTCCTAACCGGCTCTACGGAATCGGGTACGGGCGTTACGGCCGCTCCGGCCGTAAACGCGGAGGCGATGACGAGCGCGACGGTGCGGTTCAGCATGAGCACCATCGTACCGAAGCGACCGGGAAGCAGGCCGCTCGGCAATGGCACTCCGGGTCGGACCAGGTTCCGCTTGGAGGCCGACCGAAGAGCCAGAAGCGGGGTAAGGCCAGTTTATCCATGCAACAGGTTGCTAGCGCTCCACGTGCAGACTCGGTCGCCGAGCCGCTGCAATGCCGTTCGCCGCCTCGCATACGACTCGGGTCCATCGTCGTGTCGGCCCGGAGAGGGTCCGGTCAAGCCCCGATGAGGGAATAGGAGGAACGTTCGGCCCTCGGGAGACGTCTACCCGTCTGTACAATAGCCATGGAGGCCGCCATGCCAGCCGGGACCCGATTTCTATTCCCCATATTCACTGTCTGCTTGGGAGCAATGGCACAGCCCGGACTGGCTGCCAAGTCAGAGCCGCAGATTCCTGTCGAGCAGATCATCGAGAAGTTCATCGACAAAGAGACGGAGTTTTCGAGAGCGAGGGAGTCGTACATCTACCGGCAGACCGTCAAGATCCTCGAGTACAACAACAGCGGCGGGGTCCGCGGCCGTTACGAGTCGGTTCAGGACATCCTATTCGGAGGCGACGGGAAGCGCATCGAGCGCGTTGTGTATGCTCCCGTGCCCACGTTGAAGAACATCATCATGACCCCCAACGACATGGAGGACCTTCGCAGTGTCCAGCCTTTCGTGATGACCAGGGACAACGCCTCCGAGTACCGGATCGACTATCTGGGCGAGCAACTGGTTGACGAGATCGACACCTACATGTTTTCCGTCAAGCCGAAGAAAATGGAAAAGGGGAAGCGATACTTCGAGGGCCAGATCTGGGTTGACACGATCGGGCTCCAGATCGTCAAGACGTACGGCAAGGGCGTGGGGCTGCTTGGCAAGAGCAACAAGGGCGAACGGTTCCCGCGCTTCGAGACCTACCGCGACCAGGTCGACGACACGTACTGGTTTCCCGTCTACACCAGTGCGGATGACACGTTGGACTTCGACTCCGGTCCCCAGCGGATCCGGATGATCATCAAGTACGAGAACTACAAGCGCTTCGAAGGAACCTCAGTGATCACGTTTGGCGACGTAGTCGAAGACGAGAGCGACGAGCAAGGCGGCCAACGCTGACGAGTCGGGCCCTTTCCGCACCAATGACAGCGTGATCCGGAGGCAGTCTTCCGCAGCGCGGTCTCTCTGGCATTCGAGATGATCCACAGCCTGACAGCCCGATTCGCGCCGTCCGTCCGGCGATCAAGCTCCCGTCCCGCGGGCCGAACGCGCATCATACTCGCCTACGCCTGCCTGGCATCAAGCATCGCGCTGGGGGCATCGGACGAAACACCTGCCCCTTCCAGCCCGCAGGCGGAGCCGTTCGATCGAATCGACACATTTCTGGAAGACCTACGTGGGATCATGCGCATGGGACCACGTCGCCCCGTGCGGGCCAAGACGATCTCGAAGGCCAGGTTCCTGGCCCTTTACGAGAGACGGATGCGGGAGCAACAGAACCCGCGCGAGCTGCACGGCGAGGAACTGTTCCTCCGACTGTTCGGATTGGTTCCGGACGACTTCGACTACCAGAAGACGGTGCTGGACCTCATGAGCGAGCAGGCATGGGCGCTCTACGACTTCAAGCAGCGAGTCCTGTACCTGTCGGAATGGGCACCGGCTGATGCCCGGGAATTCGCCGTCGTCCACGAGCTTGTTCATGCGATTGATGACCAGAATTTCAATCTCCGCAAGTACGTCGAGGGCGCCAAGCAGTCGGAAGGACAGCTAGCTCGGCTGGCAGTCGTAGAAGGACAAGCGTCCTGGGTCATGACCGAATGGGTGATGCGCCAGTCAGGGAGGTCGCTGGAAGGGAACCGGATGCTGGCGATCACGACCGCGACGGCTACCCGGTTCGAAGCTGAGCAGTTCCCGGTCTACGAGAGCACGCCCCTTTACTTCCGAGAAATCCTGATCTTCCCCTACACCGACGGGTTCCTCTTCCAGCACGACATGATCGAGCGTTTCGGCACCGAGGGCTTTAAGCGTGTTTTCCGACAGCCACCCCAAACCACTCAGCAGGTCCTACAACCGGACCTGTACCTCAAGGGGACCGTGCCTGCCCCGCCCGAACCTCCGGGAGTGACGCTGTCCAGAGGGTTCAAGCGGGTTTACGAGGGAACTTTCGGCCAGTTGGATCACCGGATCCTACTCGAACACCATCTCGGCCCCGGAGACCGAACCGAGTTGCTGGACAAGTGGAACGGCGGCCAATTCGAGGTTTTCGAAAACAAGCGCACCAGGGATGCAGTGCTTAAGTATGCGGTGCGGTGGGCCGATTCCGAGGCCGCAAGCGAGTTCTATCAGCTCTATCGACAAATCTGCGAGCGAAAATGGGACGGGCTGGAACTGGTCGACTCAGGCCAAGACCGCTGTGAGGGCCTCGGCCCGGCCGGGCGAGTGCTGGTCGAGCTGCAGGGTCGCACGGTGCGGAGCATTGAGGGACTGCCGTCCGGCCAGAATGGAGGGGGATGAGAATGCTTCGTTCATTGACCGCGATCGTGGTGGTTCTGGGCCTGTCGGCCACGGTGCTGGCCGCTCCGCGACCCGCAAGGCCGTTCGAAGGGGTCGCCTATGACGGCAGAAAGGTCTCGTTGGACGCTCTCAAGGGCAAAGCGGCGGTCCTGATGTTCTTCTCGACCGACTGCCCTCATTGCCAGCGAACAGCGCAGATCATCGACCCGCTGTACCGTTCCCTAAAGCAGCGGGGATTCGAGATCGTGGGCCTCTCCCTCAACCCGACCGACAATCGGGGCTTGCGGGAGTTCTCGCAGCGCTTTCAGGCCAGCTTTCCGCTTACGCTCTCTTCACGCCAGGAGTTCTCCAGGATTTCGGGAGTCTCGATCATGACTCGCATCTATTACCCCTACCTCCTCTTTCTCGACAAGGACGGCATAATTCGCGAGGAGCACCAAGGGTCGGAGCAGGTCTGGTTCGACAATCTGGAAGGCAACTTCATCAAGGCGATCGAAAAGCTGCTGCCGCAATAGGATGAATCTACCCGCTCCCGTCCGCAGCCGGGGACGGCCAAGATAGCCGGGAGTTGACGCGTGACGCTGGCGAAGCCTAGGACCCTATCCAGAGCCGGGACGCTCGAAGCCAATCGTTTGCAGGTGTTTTTCGGGGCATAAGCAGGGAAGCCGGTTCGAATCCGGCGCGGTCCCGCCACCGTAAGCAGCGAGTCACCACAGCAGGACACCACTCGGGTCGGCATCCGGGGAAGGCGCTGTGAGGGCAATTGCGGTCGCGAACCGCAGAGAGCTGCAAGCCAGGAGACCTACTTGCAAATGGATAGCAGAACTTCCGCGGGAAACGGGGGCCTGAGTCAGAATTGCCGAGCAACATTCTCCTGCTCCACCGATTCCCCGCGTCCCGCTGCTGGCCCAAGGGCCGAAGAGATGGCGTATGGGCTGGAAGACCCGCCGCGCGGAGTGGGCCCTGAACCTGTCCGGGTCGAGGACCGGCTTCCAACTCCGCGAGCTCTCGGCGAGCCCGTCGGGGGACATGAGGCGGATTCCCGATTACGGCCGCCGGCCGTCTTGCCCAACCCTGTGCTGAAACAGAGGGTTCTGCAGGACGGGCCAGCCCGTCGCAGCCCGCCGCAATCATTGGGAGCGGGCAGGCTTCTGCCGTCTTCGCATCGGGCTCCCTCGACTCGGGCCCGCAGTCGGTTCCGTCAGTGGTCTCCACCGCGTCGAAGTCGGGTACAACGCCCGGACTTCCCTGCCCCGAGACGGCTCTGTCTCGGCGCTCGAGGGAGCGTGCGGAATGCCCCAGAGACTCTGGTTGCTTCAGCTCATGGTTGCCTTCGTTGCGGCCGCAGGGATCGTTGCTTGGATCGGCGAGGACGGAGGCGCCTTCGCGCTGAACGGCCAACCGTTGCCGGCCCCGCAAGGTGAAACCCACCACACCGGTTATCCGATGCGGTGGAGCGACTATCACGGATACTCGCTTACCCTCGAATCACCTCCCGCCACCGTGGCGTCGCGTGCTCTGGCCATCGACCACCTTCTGTTCGAGGTGCTTCCCGAGTCACAGATCGCCGGAATCAGCGAGTTCGCCCACCTACCGGAGTTCAGCAACGTTCACGATCACGTCCGCCGGCTGGGCCTGTCTGCCCTGAGTGACGGTGAGCCCCTCGCGGCGATTGCCCCGTCGTTGCTGCTGGTGTCTGAAAACACCTCGCCGGACTTCGTGCGGAGGGCGCGGGCTATGCACGCGCCGGTATTCACGATGCGAACGATGTTCTCGGAACTGCAGGACATCGTGGAAGCCATGCGGCTGATCGGCGAACTCACCGGCCAGCAATCGCGAGCATTTGAATCGATCCGCGGATTCAACGCAGCGGTTGACGACCTGGTCCGCGGAGTGCCGCAGCTAGCGGCTCGCCCTCGAGTGCTGGGGCTCACTTCGTACTACCACTGCTTCGGCGCCGGGTCGCTCGTTGAGGACGTCGTCGTGACCCTGGGCGCTATCAACATCTGTTCGGAATTCGGGCTAGGACCGTCCGAAAAGGTAGACCCCGAACAGATTGTCCGATGGAATCCGGACTGGGTCGTGATTGGTACGGGGGCCGAGACCGGGGTGAAGCGTTGGCCGAGTTGGCACAGGATCCGGCAGTCGCACTGAAGGCCGCAGGTCGTTCGGGCCAACTGATCGCGATTGATGACCGATACCTGCTTGCCATGTCACATCACATCCTTGGAGCAATGAGAACGATTGCGGATGCTCTGTACCCGGCAACGCGGACCGGCCAGCCCGCTTCAGGAGATCGAGATTGAAGTCGCGCACGAGACCCGGGACCTTCTTCGGAATTGCGGCCCTCCTACTCGGGCTCGCCGCTGTTACCGGAATCTCGGTTGGATCGACAGTCGTGCACTGGAGCGTGATCCCCCAGGTGCTGCTGGCACGCCCGTGGCCCTTCGACAGTGCGATCACGGTGACCGACGAGTTCATCGTTTGGTCCGTGCGAGTGCCGAGGCTCCTTGTCGGGGTGTTCTCGGGAGCCGCTTTGTCCGTGGCGGGAGCTTCTCTTCAGGGCCTGTTCCGCAACCCGGTAGCCGGTCCAGGAATTATCGGGGCGAGCTCGGGTGCAGCCTGCGGGGCCGCCTTGGCCTTGGTCGCCGGGCTGGCCGTTCAGTCTGCCTTGTGGTTGCCACTGACAGCGTTCGCCGGGGCGTTCCTTGCCGTTTTCCTGGTCTATGCGATCGCCACCAGGGGCGGCCGAACCCCAGTGACCACGCTGATCCTCTCCGGCATCGCATGCGGGGCGTTCTTCAACGCAATCGTTCAGCTTCTGATCTCCCTGCGCTTCGCTGACTGGCAGGTGGCTGCGCAAGTCCTCTACTGGATCATGGGCGGTCTGGACAGCCGCACTTGGACCCACGTTTGGATCGCCCTTCCGTTTGCGATTACCGGGACAGCAATGATTGTGCTCTGTTCGAGAAGTCTAGACCTCACGCACATGGGTGAGGAATCCGCGCAGTCCCTCGGAGCGGAGGTGGAATCGACAAAGCGGTCGGTCCTGATCGGTGCGTCCCTGCGCATCGCTTCTTCGGTCGCGGTGAGCGGGGTTCTCGCGATTGTCGGACTGGTTGCCCCCACATCGTCCGGCTCATCGTGGGGCCGGCCCACAAGTACCTGTTGCCGGGCACCGCTCTCATCGGCGCGGCGTTCCTGGTGATCTGCGATGTGAGTGCGCGCACTGCCTTCGCTCCGACCGAACTGCGGCTGGGCGTGGTGACTTCTGCCTTCGGTGCTCCGTTCTTCGTATGGCCCCTGCAAATGCGCCGAAAGCACATGGAGGCGGTCTGAAGATGCTCGAAGCCATCAACGTGGGATACGCCATTGACGGCACCTGGATTGTTCGTGGCCTGATCGCCGCGTTGCGCCCGGGTCGAGTCATGCCCCTGGTCGGACCCAACGGAGCTGGCAAGACCACGGCCCTTCGGCTCATGGCCGGACTGATTCCGATGGCGGAGGGACAGATCCGGCTCGATGGTCGGCCGATCGAGTCGATCGCGCGCGGGGAGCTTGCCCGGTACGGTTACCTGCGTCCCCCAGAAGCCGCCGCCCGCCGCCGGATTCACCGTTCGTGAATGCGTGGCGCTGGGGCGCTGCTGCCACAGGGGCAGGTTCCAGGCAGAATCCGCCACCGATCAGAAGGCGATCCGGGAAGCACTTGAAGTGATGGATTGCACCCACCTTTCGGGCCGTTATCTGAACGAGTTGTCCGGCGGGGAACTCCAGCGAGTCCTCTTGGCACGAAGCGTCGCTACGGCCGCACCGTACCTGCTACTCGACGAGCCTACGGCGAGCCGCGACATCGAGCACTCCCTCGCCATTCTGGACCACGCCCGGACCATGGCGTCGGCCGGCCGGTGCGTGCTCATGGCCCTGCATGACCTCAACAGTGTGGTCCGGGCCACGGACTTCGTGTACGTGCTCCAGCACGGCACGCTCAAGCAATCCGGTCCGCCACTGGAAGCTCTTTCGCCAAAGACTGTAAGCGAGGTGTTCTCGGTGCACGCCGAGTTGATGGCCAACCGCCGGGGAAAGGTGTTCCGATTCAAACGGCTTCTCGCCAATACCGACTGAGTGTTCCCGCCGTGAGCGAGCAGCCAGTCGGGCTGCATCCCGAAATTCTCGTCGCCGAGTGACGCTGGAATCCGAACGGCTCGCACACCCGTTACGGGGTGGATCGCTCGCCGGCCATCTTGGATCGAGTGTCCGGACGCTGCCAGAAAACCCGGAAGTACTCGACCATCGACAACAACGTGATCAGAATCGCGAGCCACAGCGCGACGTACCCCAATTGCTCGATCACCGGGGACTGCGGCGCCAGCAGCAGCAACGATACGGCCGTGACTTGGGCAACCATCTTCGCCTTTCCGTATTCGCTGGCGGCAATCGTCACGCCTTGGGCCAGAGCGACGTTCCTGAGGGCGGAGACCGCGAATTCGCGGCTTACGATCAGCACGACCATCCAAGCAGCGACACGGTCCAGCTCCACGAGGGAGATCAGTGCCCCGGAGACGAGAATCTTGTCGGCAATTGGGTCCAGCAGTTTTCCGGTCGTGGTGACCTGCCTCCTCCTCCGCGCCAGATATCCGTCAAGCCAGTCCGTGAGCACCGCAGCCAGGAAAATTAGCAGCGCGATCACCTCGCGCGTGACCACCAGCCATCCCGTGTCGAGTTCGACCGCTTCCTTCCTGAGCAGCACAGCGACGAGGAGCGGTACAAGGAAAATCCTCGAAACAGTGAGTAGGTTGGGCAGGTTCATTCGTCCACAGGAAGGCCCGGAACCCTACAAGCGATAGATTACTATACACCTGCTTCGCACGCCGTTCGGAACCGTCGGCTAGCCTCTCTGTCGATTGACCCTTGGACAGCGGTTCGAGCAGACCTTAGCTCTCGACTGACGATGCCCGGGCGCATGTCCAGGTGAGCTGACGAGTCGACAAGCGGCGCCACGCGGCGACTTTGCGAAGAACAACACCAGAATCGAGGCCCGGGCCAGGCTTCGGGAGCGCCTTCAGTCCACTTGCCCGGAAGACCTCTGCTGCCCGATGACGGGCGTTGCACCCTCGGACCGAACCCTTGCCCTCCACAAGCCGGGAGCCGTTCTGCCTCCGCGGATACCCTCGACCAAAGGACCCAGCACGCCCGCAAAGGGCAGTGATTCGTTGTAGGATAGGAGCGGTTCCCGCACCTCTGAACAGGCTGTCCCGCCATTTGAGGCCTCTTGCGGGAGCCGCCGTGGCCATGCGAACTGGATGCCACCCCGGATCATCCGCCGAATCACAGCCGGTCGGAACTGGCTGCTCGCGAGGGTCCGCAACGCGAGTCATGGCCCGCGTCGCCCTGATGGTGTTCCTGGCATGCTTGGGGCTCCCTGCCGCTAACGGGCAGAGCGGTGCCGAGTTCTTCGAAATGCACGTGCGCCCCCTCCTGGCTGAGAACTGCTTCGCGTGCCATACCCAGACCAAGATGGGCGGTTTGGAGATGGTGTCGCGGGAAGCACTCCTGCAGGGTGGCCAGTCCGGCCCTGCAATCGAACCGAGGGCGCCGGAACGAAGCCTGTTGATCCGGGCGGTGCGCTACACGGACGACAAGCTGAAGATGCCGCCGACCGAGCCGCTCTCGGACGAGCAAGTCGCGATCCTTACGACATGGGTAGAGAACGGAGCGGCATGGCCCGAGACCGACCAACTCACTCTGGCCGGACCCGGCGACAAGCTCATGATCACGGACGCACACAGGCAGTTCTGGGCGTTTCGGCCAGTCGAAACGGTCGACCCGCCCCCGGGGCCGGGCACTCCAATCGACCGATTCGTGAATGCGGCTCTAGCGGATTCGGGCATCCAGAAGGCGCAGCGAGCCGACCGGCGCAGCTTGGTCCGCCGCGTCTTTTATGACCTGGTCGGCTTGCCGCCAAGCCCGCAAGAAGTAGAGGCTTTCGTTTCGGACAGTTCCCCTGATGCGTTCGCAACGCTCGTCGATCGGCTCCTGTCGTCTCACCGCTACGGTGAGCGTTGGGGGCGACACTGGCTGGACGTAGCGCGATACTCAGACGACCGGCTCAACTCGACGCAGGACGAGCCTTATGAGAACGCCTGGCGCTACAGGGATTGGGTGATCAGGGCCTTCAACGAAGACATGGCGTACGACCTGTTCGTGAAGGCCCAGCTCGCTGCCGATCAGCTCAACGAGACGGAGAGGGGTGGGTGGTCCCGCGAGGATTTGGTGGCCGGCCTGGGAATGTTTGGCCTGAGCCCCAAGTTCCAGGACGACAGGATCGACGTGACCGGGCGAGGGTTTCTTGCTCTGACGGTCGGTTGCGCCCAGTGTCACGACCACAAGTTCGATCCGATCCCGACCGAGGACTACTATGCCCTGCTCGGCGTCTTCAACAGTTCGGAGCTGCAGGAGCATCCTCTGGCAGAGGAAGCCGTTGTGAAGTCCTACAGCGAAACCAAGAAGCGACTCGACGAGGCCAACGAACGCTTGGAGGCGTTTCTGGACACCCAGTCCAAGCAACTGGTGGACGCGCTTGCCGCTCGAACCAGCGACTATGTCCTCGCTGCCTGGGAGGCTGGGAGGCCCGGCAATGCCGACACCGCAGTCCATGCCGCCGAGCACGGCCTGGACACGGAGACTCTTGAACGCTGGATCGCATACCTGAACGGATGGCCGAAGCAACATCCGCTACTCGATAAATGGAAAGAGCTGGTGAGCCGTGACGGCCCCGTCGATGCCGTAAAGGACTTCGGGGCGAGGATCCAGGAAAGGGTCGTCTTCCTGATTGCTGAAAAGAAGCGCATCGAGCGCGAGAACGACATCCGTCTGCGTGGGGACCACTCCGCAAGGAACATCCGCCGGACCGCCCTGCTTGCGCTTCCACGGGATGACTTCTACCTCTGGAACGACATTGCCTCGCTGAACGCGAGGGATTTGCCAAAGCCGGCCAAGACGGGAATCCTCTATCACAAGGGGGAGGGACTGGAACGCTTTCTCTCAGGCGTCTGGAAGGACCACGTCGCTAGGGCCCGGAACGTCGTGGCGCAACTGGAATCGGCCCTGCCTCCCAAGTACCCATTCCTGCACACGTTGGCCGACAAGAAGAAGCCTGCGAACGAGCACGTCCATATCCGCGGCAACGCTGAGAACCTTGGGGACGAAATCCCTCGCCGCTTCCTGCGGATCCTCAGCGAAGGCGAGCCAGAGGTCTTCACATCGGGCAGTGGGAGGCTGGAATTGGCCCGCGCTATCGCCTCGCGGGACAACCCCCTGACCGCGAGGGTGATGGTGAACCGTGTTTGGCTGCAGCACTTCGGACGCGGAATCGTCGGCACGCCCAGCAACTTCGGGATGATGGGAGAGCGACCGACCCATCCCCAGCTACTGGATTACTTGGCAGCGCGCTTCGTCGACGGGGGCTGGTCGGTCAAGTCGCTTCACCGCGAGATCCTGCTGACTGACGCGTACCAGCGAGCAGTTGTCGACATACCGGCCAGTCGTCGCGCCGATCCCGAGAACCGCCTTCTCTGGCGTGGGAACCGCCGGCGGCTCGATGCCGAGAGCATGCTGGACTCGATGCTGTTCCTGGCAGGCCGACTGTCGGCCCAATCCGGGGGACCGCCCCAGGGGTGGAGCGAGGTGCCCCAGCGACCTCGCACCGTGTACGGATTCGTCAGCAGACGTCGCCTAGACGTGCACCTCGGCCTATTCGACTTTCCGAATCCGAATCGCACGAGCCCGAAACGATTCGGAACCAACACCCCCTTGCAGGGGCTGTTTTTCCTGAACAGCCCGCTGCTCATGGACCAGGCGGAGGCCCTCGCAGAGCGTCTCGAGGTGGAGGCCGGCCCAGAAACCGACCGGCGGATCGAGCTCGGGTACAAGCTCGTCTTCGGGCGGGCTCCGACCGACGAGGAGCTAGCGCTGAACCGGGACTTTGTCTCCGGCTCGGGAGAGGCCTGGCCTCGTCTGGTCCAGACGTGGTTCAGTTCGAATGAGTTCCGCTATGTCAACTAGCTACACCCGACGCGATCTGCTGCAGCTCACCGGGGCCGGGCTCGGCATGGTTGGCCTCTCCCAAGCCTTAGCGGACCAATCGGGAACGAACCCCCTCTCCCCCAAGGCACCGCACTTTGCGGCCAAGGCGAAGCACGTGGTCCACCTCTTCCTGAACGGGGCACCCTCGCACGTTGACAGCTTCGACCACAAGCCGGAGCTGGCCAAGTACCACGGCGAGCCCTATCCGGGCGGGAACCTCCGCACGGAAAGGAAGACTGGCTCGCTGATGAAGTCCCCGTTTGAGTTCGCGCCGTCCGGCAAGAGCGGAATCCCACTGAGCGAGATCTTCCCGCGGCTCGGCTCTGTGATCGACAGGTGTCTGGTCATCAATTCCATGCACACCGATGTGCCGTTTCACGAGCCGTCTCTGTTCATGTTCAATTGCGGCCAGCGGATTGCAGGGCACCCTTCCTACGGCTCCTGGCTCACCTACGGCCTTGGCACGGAGAACCGAAACCTACCCGGCTTCGTGGTGATGTGTCCGGGCTATCCGGTCGTTGGCCCCCAACTCTGGACATCGGCGTACCTGCCGGGGATCTACCAAGGGGCTTACATCCGCAACACAGAAGTCGCGCCCGAGAAGCTGGTCCCATTCCTGCAGAACCCCTCGATTTCGACGGACGCGCAGCGCAAGCAGCTCGACTTGCTGGGACGGCTTAACGCGATCCACCTCAAGCGTGAAGGCCCGGCACCGCAGCTGGAGGCGACAATTCATGCGATGGAAGTCGCCTACCGGATGCAGTCGGAGGCGACTGACGCATTCGACGTGCGCCGAGAATCCGAGCGGACACGCGAGCGATACGGGGACGGAGATTTCGCCCACGGTTGCCTGATCGCCAGGCGCTTGGTCGAACGGGGCGTCCGGGTAGTGCAGGTCTATTACGGCAACATGCAGCCTTGGGACACTCACGACGACATCCAGAAGATGCGGAAACTGGCCGCAACGTCTGATCGAGCCATGGCATCACTCATTGAGGACCTGGACGCCAGCGGCTTGCTCGACGAGACGATCGTCCTGATCGGTGGGGAGTTCGGCCGGACGCCGACAGTCGAGATCGCGGGCGTGACGAAACTCCATGCCGGGCGCGACCACAACAACCACGGCTTCAGCGTAGTTGTCGCTGGCGGTGGGTTCCGGCGAGGCGTCCGGTACGGTTCCACGGACGAGTTCGGATTCAAGGCGGTCGAGAATCGGATCCACGTTCGCGACCTCCATGCGACGATCCTGCACCAACTGGGCCTCGACCATGAGCGACTCACGTTCCGCCACAGCGGTCGCGACTTCCGCCTGACGGACGTCGAGGGCGACGTCAAGACCGAACTGCTCGCCTAGCCGCGCGTTCCGAGACCGCCCGGCATCCCGGACCGGTGCTGCACCGCGACGGGGAATCCCTACAGAGGATTGGGGGACAATGGGCCCGTGATGCGGATCGACGGCAGGCGTCCGGAGCAAGCGAGACAGACAAGGATCCAGCCCGGCATCCTGGCCACGGCAGAAGGATCGGCCCTCATCGAGGTAGGCAACACGAAGGTCATCTGCACGGCGACCGTCGAGAGCACTGTACCGGGCTTCCTGAAGGGCTCCGGCAGGGGCTGGATCACCGCCGAGTACAGCATGCTTCCCCGCTCGACTTCGACTCGCACGGCTCGTGAAGTACAGCGCGGGCGTCCATCGGGCCGGACGTCGGAGATCCAGCGACTGATCGGACGGTCCCTGAGGGCGGCCGTTGACCTTGGTCGGCTCGGGGAACGGACCGTCATCATTGATTGCGACGTCATGCAAGCCGACGGGGGCACGCGAACGGCGGCCATAACGGGAGGCTGGGTGGCTATGGCCATCGCGATCCAGGACCTTGTGACTTACAAGGCTGTACAGGCCAGCCCTATCCTCCACTACGTAGCGGCCACGAGTGTCGGCATCGTCAACGGCACCGCGATGGTCGACTTGTGCTACGAGGAGGATTCGCAGGCCGAAGTCGACATGAATGTCGTGATGACGTCCGGAGGGGAATTCGTCGAGGTCCAGGCCAGCGCCGAGGGAAAGACGTTCGCTCGGGACCTGCTCGACTCGCAATTGGACCTCGCCCGTCAAGGCATCGCGTCGCTCATCGATGCGCAGCGCAGGCTGGTGGAGTTCTGACCGCGTGCTAGAACTCGTCTGCGCCACCTCCAACCGGCACAAGCTGCGGGAGTTCCGGCGGGCCGCCGGCGATGGGGTCGTTGTGCGCGGTTGCGAATCGCTAGCATGCCCCGAGACCGGGAGCTCGTTCGAGGAGAACGCCTTGCAGAAGGCCCGGTGCTACGCGAATGCGAACGAAGCGGAATGGCTCTTCGCCGACGACTCCGGCCTCGAGGTCGATGCATTGGAGGGGGCGCCGGGGATCCACTCGGCACGCTACGCTGGCGACAGTGCTAGCGACATCGCGAACAACCGGCTGCTGCTTCGGAATCTGGCCGGCGTGCCCCCGGAGCAGCGGACCGCGCGCTTCGTCTGCTCGATCGCCCTGCTCCACGATGGGGCGCCGGCCGCTATGTTCCGAGGGGAAGCGACGGGACGAGTGTTGTACAGGCACTCCGGGGCACGGGGTTTCGGGTACGACCCGATCTTCCACTTCCCTCCCCTTGGCAAGAGCTTCGGACGCCTTTCCCCCGAGACGAAGTGGGAACACAGCCACCGTGGAAAGGCGTTCCGGGCGATGCTCGCATGGATCCTCAGGCAGGCATGACCGGCAACCTAGTCCTCGCGTTCGAGACGGGTGGCACCAAGCTCGTGGCGGGTATAGCTGGCGGGGACTGGCGGATCAAGAAGACCGTGTCAGTTCGCCGGGGAGACAGCGATCGGGCTCCGGATAGCTTCCGTCGCATTGTTCAGGCGGCCGAACGGCTGCTGTACGAACCCCAGTCCGAGGGCCTGGCTCTGAGGTCGATCGGCTTTGGATTTGGCGGCACGGTCTGCAGATCCGCAAACGCCCCGCATCTCTGTCTGCACGAGGATGGCTGGGAAGAGGTCGATGTCGTTCGTGAACTGGAGGGCCGTTTCGGAGTTCCGGTGTGGGTCGAGAACGATTGCAAGCTGGCGGCCCTGGCGGAAGCTCACTTCGGGGCGGGACGGGGTGCAAAATCGATCTTCTACGTTACTCTCGGCACAGGCGTCGGCGGCGGCTACGTCCACGAGGGGAGAATCCTCGCATTTGGAGATCTCGGGGAGGCAGAGATCGGCCACGTGGTCGTTGATCCGGACGGGCCGCTCTGCGCCTGCGGGAACAGGGGCTGCGTCGAGGCGCTGTGCTCGGGCCCGGGACTGGCCAAGCTGGCGGCGTTGCTGGCCCGACGTCACCTGGTCCAATGGGAGTCGTCGCGCCTCTCCGACGTCGATCCGTCCCGGACGCTCCGGAGTGAGGCGATCGTGCAGGCCTGGGAGACAGGGGATCGTTTCGCGTCGACTGTGATCGAACACGCCGCAACGCACCTAGCCTCTGCTCTGGCCGCGACCGTGAATCTGCTGGTTCCCGAGCGCATCGTAATCGGCGGGGGTGTAGGCACGTCAAGCAACCGCTTGCTGAGATTGCTTCAGGCCCGTATGGACCCGTTAGTCGTGCCGTACTTTCGCGGGCATTGCAGGATCGTCGGTTCGGAACTTAGAGAGAGTGCGGTCACCCAAGGCGCCGCCGTTCTCGCGGGTCAGCGACTCGTCGTCCGCAGCGGCCCGTGAGAGGGCCGGTGCCGCGCAAGGTCCCCCTGGCCGGCCGCCAATGTCACTAACTTAAGGTTTTGGCCGCTAACTTAAGGCCCTGACGGCTTCTG
>CAYWUV010000034.1:0-59742 GCA_964461235.1 uncultured Bryobacterales bacterium
GGTGAGACGCTAAGAGCCCACTTGCGCCTCGGAAATTTAGAACCGCTGGCTGGTCTGACTGTCTGTTGCGTGCGTCGGGGGGCTTGTGGTAACGTATCATCGCCCGAACTGGCGAATCGAAGAGTTAAAGCCGCTACAGGCACTATTCCTTGCTTCGGGGGCGTTTCAGTTCGTTTCTTGGAGGAGACCAAACCCAATCAATCATGAGGCCTGTATTTCGTGCGCTCATCGCGTTACTCGCTGTTGCCGCCTCCAGCGGCTTGCTGTACGGCCAGGCGGCCGATACAGCCCTGATCGTTGGCACCGTCACGGATGCCACCGGTGCGGTTGTTCCCGGAACCAGCATCACGTTTGCCCATCTCTCCACCGGGACCGAGTACACGGCCGAATCCGGCGAGACCGGCACCTACCGCTCTCCGCCCCTCAGGATCGGCGAATACATCATCCTTGCCGAGGCGGACGGCTTCAAGCAGTACTCCGGGAGCGGAGTGGCCCTGTCGATCGGTGACACCCGCCAGCTTGACATCACTCTCGAGATCGGAGCGGTCACCGAGGTCATCGAGGTGGAGGCATCCGCCCCGCTTCTCCAGACGAGCGAGGCTTCGGCGGGAACCGTGATCGAGAACCGCCAGATCGTTGACCTTCCCCTGAACGGTCGCGACTACCTCCAGCTGGCAGTCATTTCGTCCGGCACGGTCCTTTCCCGCGGGCAAGGCGTCTCGATTGGGGGCCAGCGGGGCACGGAAGTCAACTTCGTCATCGACGGGATGGACAACAACAACCAGTCGATCGCGTCCCAGGGGCGGCAGAAGGAGGCCGTCAAGCCTTCGATCGATGCGATTTCGGAGTTCAAGGTCATCACGAACGGATTCGCGGCCGAGTACGGCCGGACCTCGGCTGGCATCGTCAGCCTCTCGATCAAGTCGGGCACGAACGAGCTGCACGGTACGGGTTTTGGATTCTTCCGTGACGAGGCGATGGACGCCCGGAACTTCTTTGCACCGGCGGGCGACAAGCCAGCGTTTGCGCGCAGACAATATGGCTTTGCCGTGGGCGGACCGATCAAGCGGAACAGGGCGTTCCTGTTTGGCGACATGGAACTTACGGACGTCCGCGAATCGAGCACCTTTGTTTCGACCGTTCCCAGTCCCGCCGTCAAGAATGGCGATTTCAGCGGCTTTGATATCGTCCATGACCCGTTGACCTGGGATGGAACGGAACGCCAGCCGTTCGCCAACAACATGATTCCCCAGACCCGGTTCGACCGCGTCACGAACGTCATGCGGACTTGGTACCCGGATCCCGAAAACGCGAACCGTACCCGCAATTACACGTACGTCACGCCACGGAACCAGGACTTCCACAAGTTCGACATCCGCTACGACCAGAACCTCACTTCCACGGACAACTTTTTTGCCCGCTGGAGTAGCCAGGAGCAGAACATCGGCAGCACGCCACGCTACCCGGCGATTCCCGACTTCGGTTCGATGTCCCGTGGGGGTACCGTCAACGTCACGAGCAACAATTCCGTTGTTTCGTATCAGAAGGTCTGGTCACCCTCCTTGATTACTGCCTTCCGCGGTGGCTGGAATTACTTGGACACGGATGTCGAGTCGCATCTCGACATCGAGGAGAACATCAACGCCAAGTTGGGAATTCCAGGCTTCAACCAGCACCTTCGCGGGACGAACGAGATGACCCTCACTGGCTACTCGCAACTTGGCAACAATACGTTCCGCCCCAATCTCATCCAATCCCAGACGCGTCAGGCCTCGGCCGACACAACCTACACGCACGGCAACCACGCAATCAAGTTCGGCGTTCAGTCTTGGTGGTTGCAGAGCTTCATCGACAATCCGCAACGGACCATGGGCACGATCTGGTACGACGGCCGCTTTACCGAGCGTTCGCCCTCTAATCGAGGAGGCACGGGCGATTCCATGGGCGATTTCCTTCTGGGCCACGCACGCGAGTTCGGTGCCTCGAACACTGTCTACATGAACATGCGCACGAATTTCCTGCACTTTTACGCTCAAGACGACTGGAAGGTGAACGAGAGGCTCACCCTGAATCTCGGTGTTCGCTATGAGTTCAATCCCCCCTACTACGAGACGCGGGACGGCATTGCTAACTTCAATCTCGGGCCGTGCTCCCTGGAAGCCCGGGTCACGCCCGGAGGGTGTGACGGCGGCTTCATCCACGTAGCCGGGCTCAATGGGAGCGACCGCTTTAACCGGGCGCTCATGACCACCGACAAAACGAATTTCGCCCCCCGCTTCGGGCTGGCCTACAAGCTGACCGAAAAGACCGTGATGCGTATGGCGTACGGGGTCTTTTACGGCAACATGTCGAATACCGGTGGTGGCGAGTTCATGGAGACAATGCCGCCCTTCCACATCAAGTCCAGCCTGGTTACCGGTCGAATCGAGCCGACGCTGAGGCATTCGGAAGGCCTGCCGCCCGGAACCATCAGTCCCAGGAACGCAAGAGGCGTCGAGATGTCCTCCTTCGAGGTCGACCCCCAGTGGCCGCTGGCGCAGAACTGGAACTTCAACCTGCAGTTCTCCCTGCCAGGAGACTCACTCTGGGAGATCGGATACTTCGGCAACAAGATGAACCACATGGTCGGCCGCTATGACGAGAACCTTCCGCGTCCGGGGCCCGGAAGCCCCAATTCGCGGCGGCCATGGGCCAGGACCGAGATTCCTGCGTCGTGTCGCGCAGACCTCTGCTTCGAAGGTACGGAGCCGGGCGGGTTCATTACCCTGGGCCGGATGAACCGGCACGCATTCCGTGAGAACACCCTGTATCACGGATTGCAGACGAAACTGGAGAAGCGCTACTCCCAGGGGCTGACCTACATCCTGTCGTACTCGTGGTCCCATGTGATCGGCGATGCCCGAGGCGTGACCGGTTCCGGCGACGCCCCGGGCTCCAACCTGCGGTTCGTCCTCGACCCGCTCGACTGGAAGCGTGAGCGGGGCAATGGCGCGCAGGACATGCGACACCGTTTCATCGGGAGCTTCGTGTACGAGCTGCCGTTCGGGCGGAGCAAGCGATTCGGCAGCGGCTGGAATTCCGGGCTGAATGCCGTGTTGGGAGACTGGTCCGTCGGGTCGATCGTGACGCTGACCTCCGGCACGCCCCAGCACTTGACGGTCGCCGGCAACCCGGCCAACGTTGGTGGAGGCGACCGTCCGAACGTGGTGTCCGGAGCTACATGGAAGCTGGACAACCCCGATCCGTCGCGGTTCTACAACGAGGGCGCCTTCGTGCCCAACGAGCCGTTTACGTTCGGCAATGCCGGAAAGAACATCCTGGTCGGGCCGGGCACGATCGGCTGGGATTTCTCGCTGTACAAGAACATACGCTTCGGGGAGAAGTACGGGCTGCAGTTCCGCGCTGAGGCGTTCAATTTCCCGAACCACCCGAACTTCAACTTTCCCAACGCGCAGGTCGGAAACCGGAACTTCGGCATCATCTCCAGCGCCCGCGCTCCGCGGATTATGCAAATCGGGCTGAAGTTAGTCTTCTAGTCTTCAAAGCGGGGGCCGGCTCAGGTGCCGGCCCCCGCTTTCGCCGGATTTCCAGGTCATGGCATTCCCGGACTTGGGGGTGTCGGCTGGTCTCGCCCGGTGGCTCCTCTTCGTCCTGAGGCTGCGATGAGCCGTGAGAACTAGGGCCGCTACCGAGTCCGTGCTGCTCGCCTGACGGGGCGGACTCCGGATGCCCGAACGCGGTTTTTCGAGTCGGACCGCCTGATTGTCGGGTGGAGCGGCCGGATTCGGCGGGCGCTCAATCGGGCATCGTTGAGCAGGCCGATCGAACCGTTGGAGGGTTCATCTCGAGTTCGTCGCTTCCGGGCCGCGACCATAGACTGTCGCGGGAGTTTGTTTCACGGCCGCCGTCGAGCCTCGGGGCCCCGATCGACGACCTAGATCGTGGCTTCGGCTGTGCGGCTCCATCATTGCCCGCGACCGACCGCCGGCCACTTCGCCGATCGTCTCGGTCCTCCCGCGATCGCCCTCCGACGCCCGGCTGTCCGCAGCCGGTTGACTTCTCTAGCCGTGTCCGCAATCATGGTCCCGCTCCCTGAGGAATTGCTCGATCCCCAACACTGCCAACGGTTTGTTGCTTTGTAGTCGCTGCATTGCTCCTTGGCCGCCGGTTGGCGGACAATGGATTCGGGGCCGTGCACGCCAGCCCCGGCCGGACCTCGGGCGTTCCGAAATCATGCTGTGAATCCTCGTTGGCGCATCTCGGTTGTCGGTTTGCTCCTGGCCACGTGCGTGGCGCCAGCTTCGGAGCGGGCGGAGCAATGGGGATACATCGGAGGAACGATCCGACACGTTTCCGGGGCCGCGGCATCCAATGTTCCTGTAACGATCACTGACGAGTCGACCCGCCGCTCCACCACTGTGCGGTCTGATCGACTCGGATCGTACAAGTCCCCGCCCATCCCGGTCGGAAGTTACTCGATCCGTGTCGAGGCCGGGGGTTTCGAGATCTTTGCCCGGGGTGGGATCGAGGTTTCGGGCGGCTTGGTTTTCCGCCAGGACGCCGTGTTGGCTCGGCCAAGCCTAGCTACACCAGGAGCGAGTGCCGTCCGCAGCGTGGAGGACGATTGCCGATCCGCGGCGGCGAACCAAGGAGAGGACCGGTTCGAGTGCGGTGGTCCAGCGCCCTCCGTGCTTCCGGCTCTGCCTGGTAGCGGGCTGAATGATCCGAGTCGCGAGCGGATCGTCGTGGCTCGGAGCACCCGCCGTCAGTCCACTGGAAGTGGGAGCGGCTTCTTCACGTCTCCCGCCAAGCGAGGCAGCAACGAGTTCCATGGTGCGCTCTATCACGAGGTGGGGAACGATAGCCTGAACGCCCGGGGATTCTTCGGCAAGAAAAGCCGGTCCCGCCGGAACCGCTACGGGGCGTTCGTAGGCGGGCCAGTCATCAAGGACAAGACCTTCTTCTCCTACCACTGGGAGAACCTTGCCCTGCGCGATCGAGCGCAATCCGGATTCGGCAACTCCGTCCCGGTCAGCTCGTTCCGGAACGGGGACTTCGGGCGGCTGATGGCGGGTCGCCTCTTGTCCAACGATGCCCTCGGCCGGCCTGTCCTCGAGGGCCAGGTGTTCGATCCGGCATCAACTCGAACTGTACAGGGCATTCCTGTCCGGGACCCGCTGCCCAACAACCGGATTCCCGCCGCCCATCCGCTGCGCAGCCAGGTTGCTTCGCGCTTGATGCCGTTCATCGCCCAGCCTCAGCGGCCGGGCGTAGAATTCAACGTGCAGGGGAACCCGTTCGGCAGCCAAGTCTGGGTTCTTGACGCTCCTAGCCATCATTTCCGCTTGAACCATTCGTTCACAGCCGATGTTCGCTCGAGTCTCGACTTCAGCCGGACCAGCTACCCGGCGGTCCGGAATTGTGGCGGTCCCGCCGGATGCGAGTCCGAGTTCGATCCGGTCGGGCTCCCCGACCGGAACCGGGAGTACTACGGTGCGGGACTGCACGAAGACGTGACGACGCATCATGCCCGGGTGAAGGTTGACTGGATTGCCACGCCCAGTCTCCTCAACCAAGCCGTTGTGGGCTACGACGAGTTCCACGTGACCGGCCACTCGCTTTCGGCCGGGGCGCGCTGGGCCGAGAGACTATGGGGCTCCGGGGGCAACGGCCTGCTCGCGGAGGATGCGGGCCCTCCAGCCCTGAGTTTCGTCGGGAACACGCGCTACTCAACGCTGGGCAGCGAGCTGGGAAGGACCAGCTTCCTAGCGAACCACCGGTACAGCGTGTCGAACAATCTGACGTGGGTTCGCACTCGGCACCTGATCAAGATCGGCGGCGAGTTCCGCCATCACAAGTACCCGTTCCGGGGTTGGGCGAGCAATGTAGCGGGGAGTTTCAATTTTCACCGTATCCACACTGGCGGGTACGATGCGGCAGGCAACAACCTGCCCCAGACAGGAGACCCTTTCGCCTCGTTCCTGCTGGGCCAGGTCAATTCGACGCATTTCCAGATTCCTGACTTCCCGACGATCACGGAGAACATCGTGTCGTGGAGCGTGGTCGACGAGATCAGGGTCACGTCCGTCCTCACCCTGACCCTCGGCCTCCGCTTCGACTACCAATCGGCGATCCGCGAACGCGACGACAACATGTCGACGTTTGACCCGAACGTCCCGAATCCGGGTGCCGGCGGTCGCTTGGGAGCCATGATATTCGCCGGCGACGGGCCGGGCCGGACGGGGTCTAGGACGTTGGAGTCCCCGCCGATCGACGCTTTCGGGCCCCGCGTCGGCTTCGCATACCGTCTCGGCGAACGGAGTGTTGTCCGAGGAGGATACGGGATCTACTACTCCACCGTGCCGCACTCGCAGTTCGATTCGGTCAACACCCTCGGATTCCGCTTCCATGCAACGGCCAACGACTTGACGAACGGACGCCGGCCCGCCTACTTCCTTGACGACGGCTTCCCCCGGGCGAACATCGTCCTGCCGCCGGCTGTCGATCCTGCGATCGGCAACAACACATCTCCTGTTGCGGTGACGAGGGACCGTGCGACCCTCCCGCGAGTCCAGCAGTGGTCGCTCACGGTCCAGCGGCAGCTTTCGCGCTCAACATCGCTCGACCTCGCCTACGAGGGCAACCGCGGGAGTCGCCTGATCGCCGACCGCCGGGTTCTCGGGCCGGCCGCCAACGCCAACGCGACGTCGGTCCTGGACCTCGGGCCAAGCTTGCTGTCCTCGAGAGCGGGTCTGGGATCCGCACCGTTCGGTACGAAAATGCCGTATCGAGGCTTCTCCGGTTCCGTGGCTCAGTCACTCCGGCCGTTCCCGCACATGTTCAATATCGGCTACCTGAACGTGCCGGCCGGAAACAGCTTCTATCACGCGCTCCGGACCCGGCTCGAGCGACGGTTCTCCGATGGCTTCCAGCTGCATGCCAGTTACGCGTGGTCGAAGCTCACCGGTATGGGCGCGGGGAGGAGCGAACCTTGGGACGGTCTCGGCCACGGCCCCCAGAATCCTACCGACACTCATTCGCTGGAAAGAGGCCTGAGCTTCGATGACGTCCCGCACCGTGTGGTGGCGGCCTTCACGCACGAGGTGCCCTTCTTCCGTGAGCGACGGGAGGGCTTGGTGGCGAAGGTGCTCGGAGGATGGTCTTTGTCCGGCATGCTCCGGATCGAGACGGGAACACCGGTCAACGTCGTGATGGCAAACGACTTAGAGCCGTTCCTGTTCAATGGCCAGAAGCGCCCCGACATCTTGACCGAGCGGGTCAGGATCGACCACTCGGGTTCGTTCAACGACGTTGCGGACCGCTTCTTCGATCGGGCTGCATTCGCTGATCCGGGCCCCCTGGAATTCGGGAATGCGTCCCGTACGATGAACTTCGTACGGGGTTTCAGCCAGGTAGCAGAGGACTTCAGTCTCTACAAGGATGCTTGGCTGAACGCCAAGTTCAAGGTGCGGTTCGAGACACAACTTGCCAACGCGTTCAACCGCGTCGTGTTCTGCAATCCCAATCGGAACTGGAGCGCCGCCTCCTTCGGCAGGGTGTTCTCGCAGTGCAACGCTCCCAGGTCCGTGCGTTTCGGCCTTCGGTTCGATTTCTGAACGAGTCCGGCCCCACTCCTCCGACACGATCCTGCAGCGGTCCGGCTGTCGAATCGCAGAAGGACCGTGCGTCGACACGGGGGTGATCGACCGGGAGGACGATCAGGACTGTCGCGGCTTCAGCGTCGGGGACGGATGCCGCTCCTCGATGAGATGCCCCGCGAGCTGGAGCCCGACTGTGTCCCCGGGGGCGCCCGGCCTCCTCCGGGCTGGTCCTGAGGGGATTCGCCCGCGATTCCGGCTGCCTTGCGATAGTCGAATACGAACTCCCATTCGCTGTACGCCTGCCTGCCTTCGTAGACCTTGACGCCCAGTTCCTCGCTCGTGCTGGCAACGCCCGCGATGCCCCGTTCGAAGACCTGCTGAACAGCTACTGCGGGCTGTGCGCCGGGGACGCCAGCTTGGCTGGCCGAACGGGGGGTCGTCAGTAGCCGATGGATCATCTCCGTGGCACCCGAACCGGCAGCGCGACCGGGCTGGTTGGCCACGGCCGGCGAACCAGGCACTCCCGGAGGCGTCCCAACATTGCCGGATGCCTGGGGAAAACCGGGGATCGTGCCCGGCACTCCGCCGGCGGACCCGATCGGCAGGCCGTTCGGTCCGTAGCGGGCCTCGGCTGACCGCTCGTTCTCATCCATCGGGACCATGCTCGGCAGCATGCGACTCCGATCCTGGGGTTCCTCACTTTCCGTTTTGCCGACCGGCACCTGGCCCGTGTTGAAATCGAATCCCTGGCTGTACCGGTCGCGGGCAGCCAGGTCAGGTGCTGCGGATTCTCGCACCGTGCGAGCTCTGGCTGATCCCACGAGCGGCTGCGGACCCTGACCGATCCGCGGGTCCGGGGATCCGTCCGTGCTGGCGGGCACAAGGCCCGCTTGGTTCCCGGGAACGGGCGGCGAAAACTCGCCCGGTAGCGGCGCCGTCGTGTCGCCGGTCAGCGCGCCAAAGGCCCCTTGCCCGCCACCGGGCTGCTCCTTGACGGTGTCGTACAGCAGAGAGTCCTCGAAACGGCCGTCGGTCCCCATATGGATGATCCGCCATTCGCCAGTCTCTCCCATTGGATCGTCATCCCGGCGCCGCAAGTAGCGGACGCCGTCAGTATCCTCCAAGTCTTCGAGTTCCTCCGGGTACTTGTTGTGTTCGCGGTAGTACAGTTCAATGGCCCGCTGGTACTGCTCCCCCCGCTCGATGAGCCTCTGCTCCCTGTCGCGCTGACTCTGCATGGCCATCCGGGGTAGTCCGAGGGCCAGGGTGGCGACGATCACTGCGGAAGACGCTAGCAGGGCCAGCAGCACATACCCACCCTCGCCCGTCCGCTCGGGTGCCGCGCGCCCTGTCACCTCGCGACCTCCAGGGGGATCGAGAAGTCCTGGCCGGCCTGGATGTCCTCTACCTCGATCTCCGAGAGGCCAATCGTCGCGATTCGGTACTTGTCCCGGACCTTGGCTCCCTCCGCCACCACCAGGATCTCCTCGCCATCGAGCAGGAAGGCCCGGCGTGCATCGGTTGCGGGCAGGCTCGCCATCCCGTAGTACTTCCAGTCCGGCGGCGCGACACGCGGCTGCGGAGGGGGCGGAGGCTTCACAGGGCTCGCCCGAGGGGCAGCGGGTGCGCGCCGCGTCTCTGCCAGGCGTTTCTGGGCCTCGGCCAACTCTTCCCGGGTCGGGCCTTGAATCGTGACCGGCTTCGGGCGCCCGAAATTGAAGATGTCCCGCTCGACCGAAGGTTCTTCGATCGCCCGGAGCCGGTCCAGCCGGTCCTTGCGGATCGTCGAGTCGGCTGTCATCGGATCCGGCGTGTCTTCCCGCCCGGCTCCGCCCAGCCTGGGCTGAAAGCGCCTGCGCGGCTGTTGCGTTTCCGGAGGCTGTCGCGTGGCTGCCTGGCTGGGTGCACTGGTCGCGGCCCTCGACGGACTGGCAGGCTGGGCCGGAACGCCTGGTTCGCGTAGGAACTGGAAGTACACTACGAATGCGAGCAGCGCCAGCAGCAATGCCAGCTGGGTCACGGATTTCCTGTTCGCGCCGAGTTCCATCGGGGCTGCCTACAGGTCCCTTACCAGCGTGTCAAACCGCATGTTGATCCGGAGCTCCGCCGAGTTTCCTTCGTCGCGAGGCGTTGCGCCGAGAGATCCGATTATGAAGAAGAGTTCCGAGCGATCCAGCCGGTACAGGAACCGCACCAGGTTGTCGTAGCTGCCCCGGAAGTTCGCGTTCACGGCTAGGATGCCGTACTCGTCGGTGCCTTCGATCGGCTCGACCGAATAGCTGGTCTCCCGGATCTCGACGCCGGCCTGCAAGGACGCCTCGCCCAGCTCCGTGAGCAGCGACGAGAAGGCGCTGCGCCTGGCCAGAGCGATCTCTTGCACGAGTGCGGTGCCCTCCGTGTCGGCCGTGCTGATGCGCGCGGCTGCCTGCTCGACGGTCTCGAAGTCCTGGCGTGCTTGCTGCACCACGGCGGTGAGCTCGGCGTTGCGCGCGATGCGCCGCCGTTCCTCTTGCTCTGAAGGGCGGACCACAAAGGCATAAAAGGCGAGATCGCAGCCGGCGAGCAGGCCCAGTGCCGCCAGCACGCGGCGGGGAGGGATGCGGCGGTACCACGCAACCGGAACGCGGGTCTGACGCCTCGGCTCAGAGTTGCTGCTCATACTCCACCGCGAGCTGGTAGCGGAATGTCGGCTCACCCTCCGAGGGAGGCGCGCTGCCCCGCAACGATGGCGAGCCGAACAAGGTCGACCCTTCCAGAGCCTTGAGGAATTCGATGAAATCCGCGGGAGTTTTCGCGCTCACAGTCATGTCCAGCCGGATTGTGTCGCCGATGGCGACCTCAGGCGAAATGCTCAGCATGCGCACGTTGGCGGGCAGTACCTCTTCCAGGTCGAGAAACGTATGTGTCCACGAGACGCCCTTCCGAATCAAGAGCTCGTTCAGGAATGCGGTGCGCTCGAGGATCTCGGCGGTTCGATCGCCTTGCAGCTGTGCGGAAGCTTCCACCCTTTGCCGAGCAAGCTCCCGCTGCTCGGACAGGAGTTGGCGCTCACGCTCGACCAGCCCCTCGGGAGGGCCTTCGGATTTGGCAAGCATCACGACCAGAGTCGTGGTGATCGCCAGCAGCAGGGCGGCCCCGAGGCACGCAAGCGCGAAGAATGCCCGGTAGCCGCCGGCCGGGTTCGTCGCGAGGTTCAGGCTCGTGTTCGGTGTCCCGGCTCGGCTGAGCCAGCGGGCCAGTGCGGAAACGAGATCAGCCATGAACGTACCCCATCAGGCCCGCGCCCCATGGCGCGCCCGTGTCGTCAGCACCGAGCAGTGGCTCGACAGGGAACTCGAATTCGGCCTGCATGGCCCCCAAGGCAGGGCTCAGGAGGCTTCCGAATCCCGACAGAAATAGTCTGGAAACACGGGTCCCAAGATTCTCCTCGATGTAGACAAGGGTCGGGTAAAGGTCCGCGAGGACCTCGTCGAGGGCGGAGCCCTGTTCTGCTTCGAAAGTGTCGGCGATGGCGATCCGGCGTACCAGGCGAACGACGGAGTGCTCGACGGCGACCATCGTCAACGCTGCACGCCCAAGCTGCATCAGCAAAGCCATCGGGCCTGGCTGAATCAGGTTCAATGCAGCCGTAGTTGACAGGCTCACGTAGCCGGGAAGCAGGCCTACCTCCTCGAACGCTGCCTCGCAAGCACGGACATAACCGACCGACGCCGCTGTTGCGAGAACGGAATCGCGACTCCCTATGTGCTGGGTCCGGAACGCGATCTGGGTGTCGCTAGGTTCGAACGGGAGGCTGTGGCCAAAGCGCTCCTCGACCGCCTTTCGCAGTTCCTGAGATCGTAGCGGAAACTTGTCGAACTCGAAAACCGAGAGCCGCGTCGCGGAATCGGGTAGAAGCACCGCGATGTGGGGGCTCGGGATCGGCTCCAGTTCGGTCAGGATTTCTGATGCTGCCTGTGTCATCGCGGCTGCGGCTGCGGAGGGCTCCCCGTCGTCCGAATCGGCGAGCCGTCGTTCCGCGAGTGCTCGCACGGACGCCCCGGAGCGCCGTGCTCCCAGCAGGGCTCCGTCCCCGATCTCGAAGACCAAGGCTGGCTGCGGATCCGGGAGCACTCGGTCCAATGACTGAAGCAGGAAGCCCATGGTCAGTCGATGAACGTCACCTTGTCGATTTCCTTGAGGGTGGTGATCCCCCGCCGCACTCGGTCGACGGCGGACTCGCGGAGGGTCCGCATGCCCTCTTCGCGCGCGGCCCGCGCGATCTCGGAACTTGGCCGCTTGGCCAGGATCAGCTCGCGAATGCGGTCCGACATGTCCAGCAACTCGTGAATGGCCGTGCGGCCGCGGAATCCCGTCCCGGAACACTCAATACAGCCCTCTCCCTCGCTGAACTCGAAATCCTCCCACTCGCTACGTGGGAGATTCGATGCATTCAGCCGCTCGGCCGGGTACCGGCGCCGGACGCGGCAGTGCGGGCAGATTACGCGCACCAGCCGTTGCGCGAGGATGCAGTTCAGGGCCGAGACGAAGTTGTAGGCCTCGACGCCCATGTTCAGGAAACGGCCCAGGACGTCCACCACGTTGTTCGCGTGGACGGTGGTGAAGACGAGGTGACCCGTCAGCGCGGACTGGATCGCGATCTGCGCGGTGTCGGGGTCGCGGATCTCGCCGACCATGATCTTGTCCGGGTCGTGCCGCAGGATTGACCGCAGCCCCCTCGCGAACGTCAGGCCCTTCTTCTCGTTGATCGGAATCTGGGTGACCCCGTGCAACTGGTATTCCACGGGGTCCTCAATCGTGACGATCTTGTCCTCATCGCTCTGGATTTCGCTCAGCGCCGCGTACAGAGTCGTCGTCTTTCCCGATCCGGTGGGCCCGGTGACCAGCACCATGCCGTATGGCTCGCGGATATAGTGGGCGAATCGCCGGAGGTCATCGGGGCTGAAACCGACCACCTCCAGGGACAGGCGCTTGAATTTCTCTCCCATGGACTGCTTGTCCAGAATGCGCAGAACCGCATCCTCGCCGTGCACAGTCGGCATGATCGAGACGCGGAAGTCGATCTGCCGTCCCCGGTAACGGGCCCGGAACCGGCCGTCCTGCGGGATGCGCCGCTCGGCTATGTCCAGTTCGCTCATCACCTTGATTCGCGAGAGGACGGTTTCGTGCCACTCCTTCGAAATCGGGGGCATTGCGAAGTGCAGGGCTCCGTCGATGCGGTACTTGATCGAGACGTCCGCGTTTCGAGTCTCGATATGAATGTCACTCGCGCGCCGCTCCAGCGCATTGAAGATGGTCGAGTCGATCAGCTTGATGACCGGGGCGATGCCGCTGCCCTTGGTCAGCCGGTCGATCGAGAGCGTTTCCTCCGGATCCTCGACGGCACGCGCTTCGAGGTTGAACTCCTCGGTGACCTCTTCGAGCACCCGCTGGGACTGCTCGGTCTTGTTCAGCAGGTCGTTGATCTGGGCTAGGGTCGCAATCGAGATGCGCAGCTTCTTGCCCAGCATCGACGCGATCTCGTCGAGCTCCGGGAGCCGGCTCGGGTCGGCGATCGCGATCTCCAGAGACCCGTTCTGTTCCGAAATCGGCACGAAGTTGTGCCGGAACATCATGTCTACCGGTATGGACCGGAACAGGTTGCCGTCGATGTGGGCGGACGCCAGGTCCAGGTACGGGTAGCGGTAGCGCGCCGCCAAGGCTCGAGCGTCCCGTTCTGCGGTGGCCTCGATGACGTCGCTGAATGCTTCGATCTCAGGCATGCTCGAGACGGGGCACGATAGCCCCAGAAGCTAGACGCCCGCGCGTGCGCTAGCGTGGATAACTGTCGGGGGGCTGTCCTAGAGCTGTCCTGCCAAGCTGAAGATGGGCAGATACAGCGAGATCAGCACGAACGCGACGAACAGCCCCATGAAGATCATGATCGCGGGCTCGACGAGATTCAGCAGCGCGGCCGTCTTGGTCTGCACCTCCTCGTCGAAGAACTCCGCGACGGACGTCAGCATCTGGGGCAGGGCGCCGGTTGTCTCCCCGACGCGAACCATTTCTACAGCCAGTGGCGGGAAGATCCCGCTGGCAGCCAAGCCGGCAGCCAGAGCCTGGCCTTCCCGGACGCGCTCCCTGACCGTGGCGAGTGTCGAGCGCAGCACGCCGGACCCCATCGAGTCGCTTGCGGTTTCCAGAGCACGGACCAAAGGGATCCCGCCCGTCAGCAAGGTGCTCAGCAATCGGGCCAGCTGGGCGACTTGGTAACGGATCCAAAGATGGCCCAGCACTGGCACGCGCAAGGTCAAGCGTTCCAGTGCCGACCTCGTAGTCTCTCTGCGCAATCCCCACGCGACGCCTGCTCCGAGCGCGGCCAGACACGCGACCAGCGGCACGGCGTTCTCTTGGGCCGTGGTTCCGACCGCCACCAGCCACTGGGTCGAGGCCGGGAGCCCCGCGTCCATCGTCTCGTAGAGCTGCGAAAACTCCGGCACGACATACGTCACCAGGAACACGACCAGCACTGCCACCAGTACCACCAGGACTGTCGGATAGATCAGCGAAACCAGCAGTTTCTTCCGGATCGACAGGGAGAGCTTCTGGTAAGTCACGTAACGTTCCAATACGGATTCCAGCGCTCCAGACCGTTCACCCGCCAGGAGCGACGTCACGTAGATGGGAGGGAAGGCGTTTCGCTTGGCAAAGGCATCGGAAAGCAGGACGCCGACACGGACGTCGTCCCGGACAGCTTCGACATGTGCGGCGAGCGACTTGCTGCGGACGTTGCCGGCGAGAAGATCCAGCGACTGGGGAATCGGCATGCCGGCTCGGACGAGGGCCAGGAACTGTTGGTTGAATACGACGAATTGCTCCAGATCGATTCGGCCCCGCTTCGGTTGCCCTGTGGTACGTCTCGCCGACGACCGCTGTGCCGACCTTGGAACCTGGCGCGTGTCCGGCCCGGAGCGCCCAGCGGTTCCTGGACGTTCGTGCGTGACGCTGGGGGGAGGCATACGGCTGCTGGGATGCAAGACGTTCGCGGTGCGCAGGGCGTGCAGTCCCTCCAACTGCCCCTGACTGCCGGAAACCGTCCTAGAACGTCAGTCGGAGGCCGAGTTGCACCTGCCTGGCCTGTCCAGCGGCGAAGATCCGGCCGAACGTCGGCAGACCGAACGTTCGCTCGGGCAGATCGAAGTTCGCATGGTTGGCAACATTGAACATCTCGATCCGGAATTCCGCCGTCGCGCCTTCCGCCAGCCGAACCGACCGGACCATCGCTATGTCCAGCGAGGCCGTCTCCGGTCCATTGAGAATGTTGCGTCCGGCGTTGCCGAACGAGAGCTGCGGCGGGAGCGCGAAGGCACCGGGATCGAAGAAACGGTCCGGATTCGGGTGGCCGGGGTCGGGATTGCCCACGAGATGCGGTCGGTCCGACCCGAAGATCCCGCCAGTGTTGCCCGTGTTGGAACGGTCCTCGGCAAGTTGCGGCGTTGCCGGGCGGCCGCTCGCGAGTGTGGCGATGGCGAATGTCCTCCAGCCTCCGGTCAGCCAGTGACGGCTCGGCACGGCGAACTGGAGCGATGCCACCAGTCGGTGCCGCTGGTCGAAATTCGACAGGCCCCTCTCGGCCCGAAAGTCGTGGCTGTTTTGCGGGAACGACTGGTCGCCGGCCGAGCCAAGGAACGCCGAGACGTCGTCAATCGACTTGGCCCAGGTATAGGCGACTCGAAACCCGGTTCCGGCATCGAACCGACGCTCCAGCGTGAAGACGCCCGAGTGGTAGGTTGACGAAGCGCCGGACTCGAAGAGGGATATGTTCGCGTAACCGGCGATCGGCCGCCTCTCGTCGACCTCCCCGTCACCCGGTCCGGGCTGGTTGAGGTTTCGTCGGCGCAGCAGCTTCGATCCCTTGGATGCCATGTATGTCGCACGGGCTACGATTCGGCCTGGCAAGGCTCTCTCGAGACCGGCATTCCAGTGCTGGCCGTACCCCGTCCGGAAGTCGGGCTGGAGCGCGTTCACCGACGCGGGCGGGGCGAATCCGGCCCCGGAGAACGGGTTCTCCAGGCGCGGCAGCGCCACCGGCGAGGGAAAGAACAACCTCAGGTCAAAGTACGGCGGATTGAAGTAGAGTCCCGAATTTGCCTCCAGCACGCTGACTTCGTAATAGACACCGTAGGCCGCGCGAAGCACCAGCGAATCGCCCGGATTCCAGGCGATCCCCACGCGGGGGGAGAAGTTGTTGCGGTCCGACGCGTAACCAGCCCGTCCAAGAGGCGTCTTGCCGGGCTCGACCAGCCTTGCGGCTTCGAGATCGAACTGGCTGAAGCGGTCATCCGCGTCGTACGCGGGGACGTTGTACTCGTAGCGCACTCCGAGGCTGACCGTTAGCCCTTGAGCCAGGTTCCAGTCGTCCTGAGCGTATCCGTTCCAGAACTGGGCCCGCTGGCGGAAGTCGTTGTCGATGACCGTCTGGATGCTGTAAGTGGGGAATCCCAGCAACAGGTCGGAAACCGGGTTCTGGGAAATGGCGCCCAGGAAATTGAATTGGCCGCGCCCGAACAGCCCCTGTGTGCCGTCGATCCGGGTGTTCCGATGCTCGCCGCCCCACTTGATCCTATGTCTGGCTCCCGCCCTCGTCGCGCTCGCGGACAGGTGGGCCGTGCTGCTGGTCCGGGCGATCGGGAGTGCGGTGTCGTCGGAGAGGCTCGCGAAGCCGGCGACATTCACGCCCGGGAAACCCACGAAGCGGGGGTCCTGCGGCAGGCCCGAGATTCCAAGCTCGGAGGCAATGTCCCGTCCGATGTTCTGGTGCAGCACCTCGCGACGCAGCCGGTTGAATCCGGCTCTGGCCTCGAGCAGCGTCCGCGGCGAGAACGCATGCGTAAACGACGCGGCGAGGTGATGTGCCCTGTCAAGGGTGAAGCTGCCGAATCCGGGGACTTCGCTGTCGGAGAAGGGATCGAAGCTCCGGCTGTGGCTCAGGTTATAGCGGACGAATGCACGTCCGGCGGAACCCACGTCCTTGTCCAGTCGCCCCATCGCCTGGTTTACGAGTCCGTCCCCTACCGGGGTGGAGACGTAGTTCTGGACCGGCTCCCGCCGGTTCGGATCGGGCCAGTACTCGGCCACTCCGCGGCCGGCATGGCTCTGCCGTGCGGGCGGGACGATGTTCTGCGGGAAGGGGGCCCTCGCGAACGGATCGATCACGGGGGCCGGCAGCGAGGAAAAGTCGCCCCGGCGTTGATCGGGGGTCGGCACCGACGCGGTGCGAGTCACCGCGTCCCGGATGCGCGTGCCCTCGGCTCCCGCGAAGAAGTAGGCGTTCCTCGGCCCGGCTGGCCCCCCGAGCGCCCCTCCGAACTGGTTGCGCCGATACCGAGGTGCCGACTGATCAGGGGGGTCGAAGTAGTTCCGCGTGTCGAGCGCCTCGTTGCGCAAATACTCATAAACTGAACCGCGCAGCTGATTCGTTCCGGAACGGCTTACGACGTTGACCTGCCCGCCGGCACTGCGGCCGAACTCTGCCCTGTAGCCGTTCGCGTGCAGTCGGAACTCTCGGATGGTGTCGAGGGGCGGCCCGATCACGAGCCGGTTGATGTACAGGTCGTTGTTGTCGATTCCGTCCAGCAAGAAGTTGTTGGAGGCCTCGCGACCGCCCGACACGTGGAATCCGCTGTCGTTCTGGCTCGACAGCTCCGAGCCGGGCGCGCTCGCGTGGGTGCCGCCCGCTAGCAGGGTCAGCGGCAGGAACACCCTCTGGTTCAAGGGCAGGTCCCGCATTTCGCCGCGATTCACGACCGAGCCGATCGCGGCCGTTCCAGCCTCCAGCAAGGGAGTCGCGTCGCGCACGAGCACGCTGGTGCGCTCGGTCTCGAGCTGCATCGGCAGGTCCAGCCGGATGCTTGTGCCCACTCGTACCTGAACCCTCACCGCCGGCGCCGCCAGACCCTCGGCACGAGGCCGAAGTTCGTAGGTTCCCGGCTCCAGTGCCGGGAATTGGTAGCTGCCGTCCGGCATCGCGCGAGACACGGATTCCCGACCGGTCTCGATGCGGCTTGCCGTCACGTCCGCCTCCACCCGGGCTCCGGAAGGATCGAGAACGGCACCCCGTATGCTTCCCGTGACCGATTGGGCCCGAACTGCGGGCAGAATCAGGCTGACAGCCGCGACGGCCAGCAGGCAGGGTTCCGGTTGCGGTGCTCTCACGCTGGCAGACTCCGGTCTCTCCGTTCCGCTGGAGCGGAGCGGACTCCCGTTTCTCTTGCCGGCCTCAAAGCCGGAACAGTTCGCGCAGCCGCTTCGTCTGCCCGCGACTCACAGGAATCTGCGTACGGTCGCGGTCGCTCATCACCAGTTGGTAGTTTGACTTGAACCACGGCACTACTTCCTTGATCCGATTGATGTTCACGATGAATGACCGGTGCGGCCGCCAGAAGGTCGGGTCACCCAGTTTCGACTGCACGTCCTCAAGGGTCTTGTAGTTGCTGTGCCCTTCGAGCTCCGTCGCCACAATGTGGACCGTGCCACCGCGGACCGTCGCGAAGATCACCTCTGACGCATCCACCAGCATCATGTGCGTGCCTGACCGCACCAGGACTTTCGCTGGAGCGGTCGCATGGCTGCTGATCCTCGACAGGATCTGCGCCATCCGCTCTGAGTCGCGGTTCGGGACGCGCACGAGGTCGCGGGCGCGCTGGATCGACCTGCCGAGGCGGTCCTTCTCGACGGGTTTGAGCAGGTAGTCGGCTGCATTGACTTCGAACGCCTCGACTGCGTAGTGATCGAAGGCCGTGGCAAAGATGACGTGGGGCAGCGGTCGCCCTCCAGCGAGCATCTCGCGCACCACTTCAAGCCCGTTCAGCCCCGGCATCTGGACGTCCAGGAAGACAATGTCAGGTTCGAGTTCCTCGATCTCCCGGAGGGCTCCCGGGCCGTCGGCCGCTTCTCCCACGACCTTGACCTCCGGGAAGGACCGCAGCAGAAAACCCAGCTCCTCGCGGGCCAGTTGCTCGTCATCCACCAGCAGGGCGGTCATCGGTCCGCCCTCGTCGGAATGCCCCGTCATTCGCTACGAGCCATAGCGAAGTGTAGCATTGGACTGGACTCCTCTATGCCGCGCCTGCACGACACGGCGATGGTGATGTTCGCGAAGGCGCCCCGGGTCGGAAGGGTCAAGACGCGGCTTGCCGGTACGCTGTCGCCTGACCAGGCGGCCCGGTTCCACCTTGAGTGCGTCCGGGCTACCTGGGAACGCCTGGAAGGCGTGCCCGGGCTCGAGCACTTCCTCTACTGCGACCAGCACTGGCCTGAGTTCGAGGAACTGGCGGGACGCGACCGGTTCCGGCTGCAGTGCGGAGCGGACCTAGGGAGCCGCATGCGCAACTGTCTCGACGAATTGCATTGTCAGGGCTTCCGGTGCGCCGTGATCGTTGGCAGCGATGCCCCGACCCTGCCCGTCACGCAGGTCCGCGAGGCGCTTGATGCCCTCTCGAGCAACGAGGTGGTTCTGGGACCGTCCACAGACGGGGGCTTCACACTGATAGCGGCGACTCGAACCGCCCCGGCGATGTTCTCCGGCGTCCGGTGGTCGCGGAGCGACACGCTCGTTTGTTGCCTCCGCGCGGTCGAGGCTGCGGGCCTATCCATTGCCACGACGCGGACAATCGCTTACGACGTGGACACGTCGGCCGACTTGGCGCGTCTCCGGAGCGATCCTGAACTGCCCAAGCGCCTGCGAGCGTGGTTCGCTGGCGCAGACGGACTTTCAAAGCAAGTCGTCCCGGCCCGCTGAGCGCAAGGCCTCCAGCAGGCTCCGGATGTCCTGCGACCCGCCTCGAGGGCAGATCAGCAATGCGTCGGGTGTGTCGACGACGACCAAGTCGTCGACCCCTAGCATGGCCACTTGCTTGCCCGGCGCGTCCACGTAGTTGCCGCCCGCCCTGACAAAGACTCCGCCTGTCCGGCTGCAATTGCCATCACGGTCCTTCGGCAGCAGGGCGTAGAGGGCGTCCCAGCTGCCTAGGTCCGTCCAACCGAAAGACCCCACGGCGAAGCCGGCGACCCGCTCCGACCGCTCCAGCACAGCACGGTCGACCGAGATGTCCTCGCAGCGCGCGTAGCCCTCTGCCAACCGTCCGGCCAGCCCGGCAGTCCCGTCTCGCGCGATGCCGGCCACAGTGGCCCAAGTAGCCGGCAAGTGTCTCGCCATCTCTCCGGCGAGTACGTCCGCCCTCCAGAAGAACTGGCCGCTATTCCAGAAGTACTGCCCGGCAGCCAGGAAAGCCTTCGCCGTTTCGAGATCCGGCTTCTCGCGGAAGTGCCGGACCGGGGTGAGATCCGGCGATCCAGGCAATGTTCCGGATGGGAATTCGATGTACCCGTACCCGGTTTCCGGCGAGGTCGGAGCGATGCCCAACACGACGAGCCTGTCGCCTCGTGCCGCCTCGAAGGCTCTCGAAATGACCTTGAGGTATGCCATCTCGTCCGAGACGTGATGGTCTGCCGGGAAGACGCCCATGACAGCGTCGCGATCCTCCTGCAGCACCAAAGCCGCTGCCAGTCCGATCGCAGGGGCCGTGTTGCGCTGGACCGGCTCGCCGATGATCCGGGCAGGATCCAGTTCCGGGAGTTCCGCGCCGACCGCACCCAGCAGCGCTTCTGAGGTCACGACCCAGGTGTGTTCGTTCGTGACGACCCCGCCGACTCGCTCGAAGGTGCGTCGCAGCAGGGATCGACCTCCTAAGGGCGCCAGCAGCTGCTTCGGGCGGGCAGCCCGACTGTGCGGCCAGAAGCGGGCACCTCGGCCACCGGCCAGGATCACCGCGTGGAGGTGTTCGTCCATCCCGACCGGGGTCGCTCGACCTTTAGCGCAGCCTGAGGTCGTAGGCGCGAATGAGCTTGAACGTCCTTTTCCAGCGAGTCTTAGTGAAGAAGTTCAAGGCCAGGTCCCGCAGGTGGTCGAGGGAGATGCCAGGATCCTGCAAGTGCGACGTCGGGGCATCGTAGGACCAGTAGATGATGAGCGGCTTGCCGATGATGTGGTCGCGGGGTACGAAGCCCCAGTACCGGCTGTCTAGGGACTGGTCGCGGTTGTCCCCCATTGCGAAATAGTTGCCGGCGGGCACCACGACCTCGTTGTTTCGGACGTTTTCGCGCAACATGCGCATCGCGGGCTCGTAGATCTGCATCGAGGTGGGGACGGATGGGAAGTTGTCCCGGTAGGCGTCGGTGTAGTCGCTCTTGAATACAACGTAAGGCTCCTCCGCCCTCCTGCCGTTGATCCAGAGCTCCTTGTCCTGGATGCGGATCCGGTCGCCGGGGACACCTACGATCCTCTTAACGAAGGTCTGGTGCAGGTCGATCGGATATCGGAACACCACGATGTCGCCGCGCTCGACGTCTTGATAGGGGAGCAGGTACTGGCTGATGGCACCGTCCGGGGCGTAGGCCAGCTTGTCGACAAGAAGATGGTCTCCGATCAGAAGGGAGTCTTCCATGGAGCCGGTTGGGATCACGAACGCCTGGACAAGCGTCGTGGTGCCGAAAAGCAGGAGAAGGATCGTCACGGTCCACTCGGCCACTACCCCTCGTGGAGATTCGGCTCCGCGCCTACTTTGGCGGCGGGCCGACTCAGTAGTCTCCGGTGGACGTTTCTTCATCGTTTGGTTCATACGTTGAACGCTTTCAGAGAGTTCCATGGTACCCCTTCCGTACCCGGAGGGCCTCCTGTCACGGCGTGCTCTCCGACCGTGTCCAGGGCTCGTGAGTCCTTCGAGCCACCACTGCAGGGCCAGTGGTTCCGACAGTTTCGAAGTCAGCAGGGAGAATCATCGATGGCCGGGTCGTGGCAACGGTCGGGGGCCGTACTCAGCTCTAGCGGCAAGGCCCCTCTGCCAAAGCCGGATGAGGTCGCTGGGCTTCGCCTGTGAACCGGCTCCAGGTAACGAGCCTACGATCCTTCCGGGGGGCCGATTGACGCACCCGGAACAGCCATGGCCCGTCGGGCTCGGAGCTCCTCATCCATCGAAACGGAACGAGAAGGGTTTCGAGCCAGGAGCTCCCCACTACAATTTACACATGAAACGCACAAATCTTGTGCTTGATGAGGATCTCCTGGAGGAGGCGGTTCGGGTTCTGGGTACCAAGACCTACTCTGCGACCGTCAACCTGGCTTTGAAAGAAGCGCTGCGCATGCGGAGGATCCAGGGCTTGGCGAATCACATCGGGAAGGTGGAGTGGCTCGGAGACCTTCCTGAAATTCGGTCGGACTCCCGCCGACCGCCGGCAACGGATCGGTAGATGGTTCTCGTCGACACGTCTTTCTGGATCGAATTGTTCGCGGGGAGGATGCGAAGGCGCCCGGACGACTTCCTGAGCATGGCAACTTGTGGGCCTGTGATTCAGGAGGTTCTCCAGGGCCTGCGGCCGGGACGGCAAGCCCAGTTGATCCGATGGCAAATGCTTGGGCCGCCTCGCATTGGCGATCCGATTCGAGTGGGCCAGTTCCTCGACGCGGCGGACCTATACGCCGCGTCGAGGCGTCGAGGGATCACGGGGTCGACTGCCTGATCGCCTCAATCGCGATTGAACACAACGTTCCAGTCTGGCACCTCGACCGGGATTTCGGACGAATCGCATCGTTCACCCAGCTGGAGACTTGGACCCCGAACTGAGCTGCGCATGGCTCGCGCTGAGCGGTCGGATCTCGGCGGGATGCGCGGACACCGACGGGTGTGCCGGCAAGTCCTCGCACGGGCTGAAGTTCATCGGCCTCGTTGTGCACGACCGAGGCTTCCTCAACCTAGGTGCGGCGCGGCAGCCGCTACCCCTAAACTCGAATGCGAGCCGAGTGCCGTGGACGCGACCGCGCTCACGCGCGGAACGGCAGGCGGTCCGGTCGCATTTGGCATCGCCTTTGCGCCGGAAGCTGCGGGGCGGCCCCTCAGTGGCGGCGACACCGGCAGCCGTGATGCTGCGACGTCGGTCTAATGGAACGCCTGCCGGGGAGGGCTCGATGCGGGCCGGGATGCGGGCTGACCGGCACGCTATATTGGGTGAGGGAGGAGGCTGGCCTGCGGTTAGCAATGACTCGATTCCAGGCCGGTTCCCGCCAGATCGCCCCCGGATCGAATGAGTGTCCCGCAGCTAGCTCTTCGAGGTTGGTTGAAAACCCCGAGGAGCCCCCGATATGATTCGATGTTCTGATTGGCGCGAATTGGAGGGTCGATGGCGACAATTGATGTTCCTCTAGGCAGGCGTGGGTTTGGGCAGACCTCGCGCCCGGACGCGTGGTGGATTCAGCCACTGACCGTCTTCTTGTGCTTCTCCGCATTCATTGTGTATGCCACGTGGGCGACGTTCCAAGGCGATCACTACACTGCTGGTCCGTACCTGTCGCCGTTTTACTCACCGGAGATCTTTGGTGCGTCCGAGCATAGTTGGTTCGGTCCCAAGCCCGGATGGTGGCCTTCGTGGCTGCCGTTCTCGCCCGCGCTATTGATCCTGTGGGCCCCGCTGGGGTTTCGCCTGACCTGCTACTACTATCGCGGCGCCTACTACAAGGCGTTCTGGGCCGATCCGCCCTCATGTGCGGTCGGCGAACCGCGCTCGGGCTACCGTGGCGAGCGTTCCTTCCCGTTGATCATGCAGAATGTGCACCGCTACTTTCTCTATATCGCGTTGGGATTCATCGTGATGCTCACCTACGACGCTTGGAAGGCGCTGTGGTTCACGGACCCCGCAACGGGTGCTGTCGAGTTCGGCATCGGCGTGGGCAGCATCGTGCTGGTCGCAAACGTCACGCTGCTTTCCGGGTACGCATTTGGCTGCCACTCCTTGCGGCACCTGCTGGGGGGGCGGAGGCCCTTGCTTTCAAGGACCCCTAAGTTAGCCAAAACGTATGATTGCGTGAGCTGCCTGAACCGCCAGCACATGCGCTGGGCGTGGATGAGTCTCTTCTCGGTCGGATTCTCCGATCTGTACGTCCGCCTCTGCTCCATGGGCATTTGGACGGACTGGAGAGTCCTTTGATGACTGAATACCAGCCAGTCGAACACGACGTCCTTGTGATCGGGGCCGGGGGCGCTGGCCTAAGGGCGGCTATCGAAGCCCGGGCCCAAGGTGCCTCCGTAGGCCTTGTCTGTAAGTCGCTTCTCGGGAAGGCTCATACGGTGATGGCTGAGGGTGGCGTCGCCGCGGCCCTATCGAACGTCGATGACCGTGACGACTGGAAGGTGCACTTCGCCGACACCATGCGGGGCGGTCAATACCTCAACAGTAGCCGCATGGCCGAGCTCCACGCCAAAGAGGCCCCTGCTCGCGTCAGGGAACTCGAAGCGTGGGGGGCGCTGTTCGATCGATCGTCCGACGGGAGCATCCTGCAACGGAATTTTGGTGGCCATGCCTATCCGCGGCTCGCGCACGTTGGCGATCGCACGGGCTTGGAGATGATTCGCACGCTGCAGGACCACGTTGTGCACCAAGGGATCGATGACCATATGGAGTGCGCCGTCATCGAGTTGCTGACGGACGGGGACCGCGTGGTCGGCGCATTTGCGTTTGACCGCGACCGGGGCACGTTCAAGGTCTTTCGAGCCAAGGCCGTCGTGCTGGCCACGGGTGGCGTTGGCAAGGCGTTCCGCATCACGAGCAACAGTTGGGAATACACCGGCGATGGCCACGCCTTGGCCTATCGCGCCGGCGCGGCGCTGGTCGACATGGAATTCGTCCAGTTCCACCCCACGGGCATGGTCTGGCCTCCGAGCGTAGCCGGAATTCTAGTGACCGAAGGAGTCCGCGGGGAAGGCGGAGTTCTGCGAAACTCGCTCGGCGAACGGTTCATGTTCGCCGATATCCCGCCCCTGTACCGCAATCAGACTGCTGACAGCGAGGAGGAGGGCTGGCGCTACACCCAAGGGGACAAGGATGCGCGTCGTCCGCCGGAATTGCTGACCCGCGACCATGTGGCGCGTTGCATCGTCCGAGAGATCAAAGAAGGAAGGGGAAGTCCCCACGGAGGCGTCTTCCTTGACATTGCCTGGACCAAGGAGAAGCTGCCGAACGCCGCGGAGCACATCAAGCGCAAGCTTCCCAGCATGTATCACCAGTTCAAGGAACTCGCAGGCATCGACATCACCGAGCAACCGATGGAGGTTGGCCCGACCACGCACTACGTGATGGGTGGCGTGCGGGTGGACGCAGACTCGCAAATGTCCGACGTGCCGGGGCTCTTCGCAGCCGGGGAGTGTGCTGGCGGGCTGCACGGAGCCAACCGATTGGGAGGCAATTCCCTTTCCGACCTGTTGGTGTTCGGCAAGCGCGCTGGAGAGTTCGCCGCCCGTTTCGCCGAAGAGAACGCAGCCGGGAAGATCTCTGACGACCAGGTCGCCGAGGTGGCTCGTATCGCTCTGGAGCCGTTTGACCGCAACGCCGACACGGCGAACTCCGAGAACCCATTTGCAATCCAGCAGGACCTTCAGGAGTTGATGCAGGCGCAGGTAGGGATTGTCCGAAACGAGAGCGACTTGCAGGACGCTTTGTCCAGCATCGAGCGCCTGCGCGACCGAGCGGGCCGAGTTGCCGTGAGCGGTAACAGGGAGTACAACCCTGGCTGGCATACGGCCCTGGATCTGAGGAACCTTCTCACCTTTTCGGAGGCGATCGCCCGGGCGGCACTGGAACGCAAGGAAAGTCGAGGCGCCCACACCCGGCTCGACTATCCGGAAAAGGACGAGACTGACGGGACCCTGAACATCGTGCTTCGCAAGAGTGCGGAGGGTGACCTGGAGGTCTCGCGCGAGCCGATCGCGCCCATCCCGGATGAACTGCAGCAGATCATCGACGAGCACAAGTGAGGAGACTGGACATGGCCACGGCGACATTCCGGATTTGGCGAGGACAAGCGGGCTCAGGCGAATTCCGCGACTACAACTGCGAGGTCTCGGATGGCATGGTTGTTCTGGATGCTGTGCACAAGATCCAGGCCGAGCAGGCCGGCGATCTGGCTGTCCGGTGGAATTGCAAGGCTGGCAAGTGCGGGTCCTGCTCGGCGGAGGTGAACGGATCCCCCCGGCTGATGTGCATGACTCGCTTGGATCAAGTCCCTTTGGAAAAGCCCGTCACGATCGAACCTCTCCAGGCCTTTCCGGTCGTGAAGGACCTGGTTCCGGATGTCTCATGGAACTTCGAGGTGAAGAAGCGGATCAAGCCGTTCGCCCCGCGGCCGCCGGACGCCGAGGATGGAACTTGGCGCATAGCCCAGCGCGACGTCGACCGCGTTCAGGAGTTCCGCAAATGCATCGAGTGCTTTCTCTGCCAGGATGTTTGCCACGTCCTGCGGGATCATCACCTGCACGGCCAATTCATCGGACCCCGGTTCTTGGTGTATGCCGCCGCGCTTGAGATGCACCCGCTCGACACCGAGAACCGTCTCGGGGAACTCCGCGAAACCGACGGCATTGGGTACTGCAACATCACGAAGTGCTGTACGAAAGTCTGTCCGGAACACATCACCATCACGGACAACGCGATCATCCCGCTCAAGGAACGAGTCGTGGATGAGTTCTACGACCCATTGCGGAAGATCTTCCGCGTATTCCAGAAATAGGGATTCGGGCTCGCTTGCTTAGCCGACGAGCCGGCACCGCCTTCGAGGGCAGCGCCTCTTCCCGGTGCGATAGGCCCAACTGGGCGGAGTTTCGGCGGACGCACTGACAGGCGACCGCTGCCATCCAGCGCTCGCGCGCCGTGCAGCCGGAGACTCCAGCCGCTTGGGTCTGCGTCGGCCTCGCCGTAGCGATTCCCATGGAGAGTCTGGTCGAGATTGTCTCGTGCTGGCGCTTGGTACCCGTGCTGACGACGCCGTCCACTCCGTTTCTCCCAGCCCGCAAGCTGCTGCGGACTGCCGCGCCCAACTTCTGGCCTGTCCCCTTGGGATCCGCTCCGGACCCGCCGCCATTGCCGCCCCGAAGCGGCGGTGATACGATGGAATTTCAATTTGCTTGCCGGTCTTCGCGGCCGGCCTTGTGCCCGCCGTCGGACCCTCGGCGGGATTGCTTCCACGGAATTTCGAAACGCGATGCCCGACTACAACGGTATCCCTGTCCCTTCGGACGGAGTGCCCATCCGCATGGCTGGCGGCCGATGCACCGTATCGGACAGCCCCATTGTTCCGTTCATTGAAGGGGACGGCACTGGTAGAGACATTTGGAAGGCGTCGAGGGCAGTCTTCGATGCTGCCGTCGAGAAAGCCTACGGAGGGGCAAAGCGTATCGCCTGGTACGAGATCCTGGCCGGTGAGAAAGCTCACGACCGAGTGGGTGAATGGCTGCCCGCCGACACAGTCGATGCGATCCGTGAGTTCAAGGTTGCCATCAAGGGACCTCTGACGACGCCTGTGGGAGGCGGAATCCGCAGCCTGAACGTAGCGTTGCGGCAGATTCTGACGCTCTACTCCTGCGTTCGGCCGGTGAAGTGGTACCCGGGTGTTCCTTCGCCGATGAAGGATCCGGGCAAGCTCAACGTCGTGATCTTCCGCGAGAACACGGAGGACGTCTATGCGGGCGTCGAGTGGGAGAACGGGACGCAGGAGGCCGGCAGGGTCATCGAGTTCCTGAACGGGGAGATGGGGAGGAGTATCCGCACGGACTCCGGGATTGGGATCAAGCCCGTCTCGGTTACCGGCTCCAAGAGACTCGTCCGAGCCGCGATCCGGTACGCTCAGGCCAACGGGCGTTCCTCGGTGACGCTGGTCCACAAGGGCAACATCATGAAGTTCACGGAGGGAGCATTCAGGGACTGGGGCTACGAAGTGGCGACCCAGGAATTCCGCGAGCACTGCGTGACTGAGAGTGAGGCGTGGGCGGACGGCGGAGACGGCTCAGTGCCCGAGGGCAGGATCCTTGTCAAGGACCGAATCGCTGACGCAATGTTCCAGCAGGTCCTGCTGAGGCCCGCCGAGTACGAGGTGATCGCGACGACAAACCTGAACGGGGATTACCTTTCCGACGCCTGCGCGGCTCAGGTGGGCGGCCTCGGCCTCGCGCCGGGGGCAAACATCGGCGACGACCACGCCGTATTCGAAGCGACGCACGGAACCGCCCCGAAGTACGCCGACAAGGACGTGATCAACCCCAGCAGCGTGATCCTCTCCGGGGTCATGATGCTTCAGCACTTGGGCTGGAACGAAGCTGCCAGCCTCATTGAGCGGGGCATCACGGGAGCGATCGCGGCAAAGACTGTGACCTACGACTTGCACAGGCTGATGGAAGGTGCGACGAAAGTCCGCTGCAGCGAGTTCGGGGCGGCGGTGATACGGCACATGGACTGACCGAGAGGGAATCGAACGCGATGAGGAAGAAAGTCACAGTCATCGGCGCTGGAAACGTCGGCGCGAGTTGCGCTCTGCGGATTGCCGACAAGGAGCTTGCCGACGTCACCCTGATCGACATAATCGAGGGAGTCCCTCAAGGCAAGGCGCTGGACATGCTCGAGGCCTGCCCCGTCGAGGGCTCTGACGTCCAAATCGTCGGGACCAACAACTACGAGGACACCGCGAACTCGGACGTGGTCGTGATGACGGCGGGGTTCCCGAGAAAGCCGGGAATGAGCCGTGACGACCTCTTGCTGAAGAACGCCTCGATCGTGAAATCCTGCATCGGCCAGGCCGCCAAGTACTCCCCGAATGCGATTCTGATCATTGTCTCGAATCCGCTCGACGCTATGTGTCACGTCGCCTATCACACGTCCGGGTTCTCCCGAAATCGCGTCATCGGTATGGCGGGGGTGCTCGATACGGCGCGATTCCGCACTTTCCTTGCCGAGGCGGCTGGAGTTTCGGTGGAAAATGTCGTGGCCATGGTGCTTGGCGGGCACGGAGACACGATGGTTCCCTTGGTTCGGTACACCAGTGTTTCCGGCATTCCCATCGACCAGATCCTGCCGGGCCAGCAGCTCGAAGAGATCGTGCAGCGTACACGGGACGGTGGTGCCGAGATCGTCAAGCATCTCAAGACCGGCAGCGCTTACTATGCGCCCTCGTCGGCGGTCGTGGAGATGGTCGAATCGATCCTGAAGGACAAGCGGAAGGTGCTGCCCTGCGCGGCCCTTCTCGAAGGGGAGTACGGTCGGAGCGGGATTTTCGTCGGCGTGCCCTGCAAACTCGGTTCTCATGGATTGGAACATGTGTACGACCTCGCGCTGGAAGCCGGCGAGCACGCCGCCCTCAATGCCAGCGCGGACGCAGTCGAGGAATTGGTCGGAGTTCTGCGATCCAACGGATACTGAGGGAACACCGCTCTTCCGTGCTTCCGGAAACTGCTCTCCGAGCGGCAGGAATCGCAAGCCCAGAACCCCCTCAAGGTGCCCGGGTGTACGCCAGAGACTTGAGATTCGCTCAGGTTGCGGCTGATCGATGGGTCCAAACTTCCCCGTCCCGTAACGATCCGATTGGGTGCCGCAGCGTAGTGCAAGGTTGGCGTTGGTTGGCAGCGTCGACGGTGCGGTGCATTCCGGACCTCTTCAGGCGCATGCCGACATTTCTCTTGCAGCCGCTCTCCACGACCCCCGCTCCGAGCGGGCAAACAGTCCGGCGCCACGGAACTCCGCGTCGCGCAACCGGTCGCGATTGCGTTCCATGTATCCGACACACTCCCGGGTCTTGTCGCAATCGCCGACGGAGCGCACGGGCGGGAAGCACCGTTTCGAACCCGCCGGCGGTCTCCCTGCTGCGCGGCGGCACGCCCGTGCCTTCGATGCCGAGGTACATCGTGGGCGAGGGACGCGGCTCCCTCGCGAAGACTTCCCCGGAGCGCTCGTTGTCGTCGTTCTGGGGTCCCAGCGCCCCGGCGGTGCGTTTCACGCGCTTGGCGCCCAGCCCCGCTCCGGCCAACTCGGCGGCAGGACGGAGGACTCGGCGAAGCTAACCAGTGAGGCGGTCAGGCCGGCCACGCGACGGCAAGCCAGCGGGGAGAATCCGCTGGCGAGGCGACGGCAGCGACAGCGGCCCGAGCAGCGTGGTGATGGTCTTGGCGTAGCCGCCGGCATAGCGGGCCGGCACCCTGCCTGTTGCAGCCTGTTGCAGCCATCGCGGTTGCGACGCCCGGCGAGCGTCCGAACGGCGAACTCCAGAGCCTGGCTGCGCAAGTAGGCTTTCAGCGCCTCGAAGTCGAGCTGGCCGGCGCAGCTGGGGCCTACGAAGGGCTCGAGTTCGCCTTCGACCGCGTCGACGAGGTCCTGCGCGCTGGGCTTCATTTGCCGGCGGGTGCCGCGTCCTTGGCGAGGCAATTGGCTTCCAGCTGCGCTTGGTAGGCTTGGTCGCCGACCTCCATCAGCTCGGCGACGAGGCGGCGGAAGCGCTGGCCCTCGGAGAGTTGCGCACGGGTGGCTGTGAGCTGGTCCGGAGGGATGCTGCGAGTGCGGGTCTTGCCTTTGACGCTGTGGGTGAGAATCCGGCGGGGGCCGTGGCCGGGATGGTTCGGGCCGGAGCAGCGGCAATTGGGCTTGCCGCACTTGGGGTAGGAGGCCACGTGGGAGCCCGGGCGCAAGTCAGCGAGCGGGCGGTCTGCTGGAGGAATTGCTGGTGGCGGGCGGCCAGGGAATCGGTGGCGGGTCGGGCAGCAGACGCAGAGCCTCCGTGTCTGGAAGCACCAGAGACTTCCAGACACGAATTCAGCAATCGGCTTGCCCTATGAACCGTAATCGGTTTCCAGCAAGAACAAGCAGTCCGCTCTTTGGCCGAAATCAGAATCGTGTCGCCTGCCCGGGTCTCAGAGTTGCCCTGACGCCAGAATTGAGCTAGTCTCTCAAGCAGAGGCTCGGCTTCCTATGCTGACCTGTGCCTTGATGTGCAGAATCGGCAGGCGAAGCGTTGCCTCTTTCCAAATCGCGGGTCGGGCCACGTAAGGATCGGGCACATAGACTTCGTCGCATGTGTCAAAGACGCGGCCATCACGATCCCGGCGGTCCACCTTGGGGAGTTCACGCGGAATCGCGCAAGAAAAGCCGGCACCGGGTCTTGACGTACGTGCTGGCCTAGCGTATCCTAACGGTTCTGGCCGGCTGTTCGGCTGGGACGAAGGAGAACCAAAAATGAAGAGAATCCTTACATTGGTCGTGCTGACGCTTGCCGTGACTTCGCTCTGCCTGGCCGGTTCGGTCACTGGCTACGTGACCGACATGAAGTGCGCCAAGGCCGGAAAGGCCGGCGAGGCTCACGCAGGTTGTGCGAAGGGCTGCATCGGCGGCGGCGAGTCGGCGGTTGTAGTGACTGAGGACGGCAAGATCTACGAGGTCGCCGATCAGGCGAAGATCAAGGACCACGCCGGCGCGAAGGTCACCGTGATGGGCGCGGTCGATGGGATGAAGATCACGTCGGTCGAGAGCGTCAAGGCCGCTAGCTAGGGCTCCGACTCTTAGGTTGCCCGTCCAATTGGGGCCGGGCACGACCCGCTGAGCGGGTGGCCTCGACAGAGGCCGTTCACTATCGCCCCGGGGGGGTGTGCCGCCCTGCCGGGGTTACGTGTATTTCGGCGACTCAATGGGACCGTAGCTGAGGCACGGAGACGTTTTGAGCGAAGGCTCAGAGGCGGGCAGCGGCGACTTTCTTATTGAGGATGATCGGCAATTGCTTGCGTACCGCGCTCATGGGATCGTGAGGACTCGACCCGGCACGCTGGTTCGGCAACTGCTGGACTGGTATCGCGGTAGCCGCAGGGACCTGCCTTGGAGAGGCGAGACGGATCCTTACCGGATCTGGATTTCCGAGGTAATGCTCCAGCAGACTCGGGTTGCGACGGTCCGCTCCTACTACCAGCGGTTCTTGGCCCGCTATCCGAGCGTCGCCGCACTGGCAGCGGCGACCCGGCAGGAGGTTCTGGCAAGCTGGGCAGGCTTGGGGTACTACCGGCGAGCGCGCATGCTCCACGAGGCGGCCCGCCGGATTGTCAGCGAGCACGGCGGCCGGTGGCCCGCTGAGTACGCGTCGATCCTGGACCTCCCGGGAATCGGCGAGTACACGGCAGCTGCGATCGCCAGCATTGCCCTCGACGAGCCTCGCGTGGCCATGGACGGCAACGCGTTCCGTGTTCTGGCGAGGCTCGCGGACGACCGGCGCGACATTCGCGGCTCGGCTGCGAAGCGGGCATTGAGGGCGTTCGGGCAGGAACTCGCGAAAGCGACGCGTCCGGGCGAGCGCGGTGATTTCACGCAGGCTCTGATGGAACTCGGAGCGACTGTGTGCGTGCCTCGGTCCCCGCGATGCATGGTCTGCCCGTGGGCCGATTCCTGTGTGGCCTTAGCCGCCGGAACGGCGCCTGACCTGCCGGCAAGGGGGCCTCGCCGCACGGCTAGGGCCGTCGAGATCTCGTTGGCCATCGTGAGCCGGGAGGGCCGGATACTGGTGCGCCAGCGGCCGCCGGACGCTTCGATCATGCCGGGATTCTGGGAACTGCCGTCCGTAGAGGGCCCGGTGCAGGCCCTCGCGGGCCTCAACGCGCTGGCTGCGGTGAATCCAACCCTCGTTGGCACGTTTTCGCACTCGATCACGGCGATGCGGTACACGTGCAACGTGTACGAAGCATCGGCCCCGGCAGAACCCGGCCGCGGTTTCCTCTGGATGTCCGCCGAGGACCTTCGGAGCGCACCGGTTACGACGATCAGCAGGAAGGCGCTGCGCTCCGTCGCGGAATGAAGGACGCCAGTCCTGACCCCTGAACGGTCGGACGCCGGTTCAGTCCCGTTGCGCCGAGCCGGGTGACAGTGACTTCGTTACGGTCGGCGTGCCCAGGCTCCGCATGTAGTCCGCGATCCCCTGGAAGAGGTGCTCGGCCACTTCTTGGCGGAATTCGGACTGGCGCATGAGCTGCTCGTCTTGCCGGTTACTGATGAAGCCGATTTCTGCCAGCACGGCTGGAATCTCCGCTCCGATCAGCACCACGAACGGGGCCTTGCGGATCCCCCGGTCCCGAATCTTGGACGAGTGCCGCGATAGTCCACTGTGGAGACTGGTCTGAATGCGGGTCGCGAAGTCCTTCGATTCCTCTGTCCGTTCCCCCAGCGTGATCTTCGAAATCAGGTCTTCGAGCTGATGGACACTGTAATCGGCTGAGGCGTTCTCGTGGGAAGCCACCTCCAGAGCCCAGGGATCCGTTGTCAAGCTGAGGTAGTAGGTTTCGATCCCCCGCACGCTGGTTGTGGTAGTGGAGTTGCAATGGATCGAGATCATCAAGTCCGCATTCTGCTCGTTAGCGATTCGGACGCGCTCCTCAAGTTCTATGAAGACATCGGATTCCCGGGTCTGAATCACCTCCGCACCCAGCCTGCCCTCCAGCAGTGCACCGAGTCGCTTGGCGATGTCCAGGACGACCTCCTTCTCTTGGAGTCCGCCCGAGCCAACCGACCCGGTGTCGTGACCCCCATGACCGGCGTCAATCAGGATCCGCCGGCTCTTCAGGCCCATGGCGCGAGTCAGGCTGAACCTGCCCTCCGACGTTCTGGCGGCCGGCTGGGGCCGGAGGGACACGGTCGGGGGCGTCTCGCTGTCCGGAGTCGGGTTCAGAGCGTGCATCGTGCGAGCCGCTCGCGCGGCTCCCTTTGCACGCACGTCCACCACCAGGCGAGTCGGTTGGTCCAGCCAAAAGGCATCGAACGACACCTCGCTGCGCAAGTCGAGCACCAGCCGCGCCTTGTTGCGGCGGTTCTGCCCGAGTCGGGCCGCGGAGATCAGTCCGTCCCTGATCTCGATCGAGGTTCCCTTGATCAGGGCTTCGGAGACCCGGCTGCCGAAAATGTCGATGTATAGCCGGTCCGGCCCTTGGAGACGGTCGTACTTCAGCGGAGCCTGCCCATCCAAGTGAAGGACCAAGCGAGTGCCGTCCTCGTAGCTGTGATGGCGGATTTCCGAGATCGCTGCCATGCCGCCTGTGGGTTGGGAGCCCGACGGAGCCACGATCTTGCCGGCCCCGTGGAATTCGTCCGAAAGGGCCGCGACGTCCCGAAGCACCGCCGGCACCGGGGCAGCGGCGCTGGCCGGCGAGTGGGGAGTAGGCAGACTCTGACTGGGCGGCATGCTGGAGAGGCTCGCAGCCCGGCTCATCGCAGGTTCCCGGTGCTTGCTGTGCGGGTACTCGATTGCGAGGAGCTTGTACGTTTCAGCCGCCTTGCGCAAATACGAGTCCCCGCCGAACCGGACTGCCATGCCCTCGTACACCTTGGCGATCGCAAGCAGGGCGTCGTCGCAATAGCCGCTGGATGGATCGGCGCGACGGACCGCCTCGAAGGCGGCGATCACCAGTTCGTACTGTTGACGGCCCAGCTCCGGTTGCGGAACCTTGCCCAGATCGTCATACAGTTGCGATGCGGTCTTGTACCGGTTCGCTGCCACTTGGCGCTTGGCCGCGACGACTGCCTGGGGTATCGCTAGTGCGGCGATAATCAGGACGGCTGCGGTCCGTAACGCGAGACCTGAGCCAGTCCGGAAGGCGCTGGTGCGGATGCACTCGGGATTCCGGATGGCAGTCCTGTCTCGACCCCCTCTGCCCAACAAGGGGCTGGACGTCTGGGTCGTGAGACCGCAGTCCACGAACCGGTCCATGGCGCTCATGGCTTCGGTACCTTCCCGGAAGCCGGGAAACGGCTCCCTTTCAGCCTCGCACCGCGCAATGCATGCTGCAGGGAGTGCAGCCCTTCTCCATTGAGAACATTATCACATTCAATGTTTGGGTGCAAGAGTTAGCAGACTCCCAGAAACGCGTTCAGCAGTCGTCCTGCAAGTTCCGCTTGCCTCCCAACGCGATCCTGTCCCGCCGACGTGAATCCACGCCCGAATCTGCCCCGGACCGGTTTCTGATAATGGAGGAATCGATGGCGCGGACAATCCGGCCGGTTTCGGCAGTATGCGGAACCATCTCCCTCCCGGGCGACAAGTCGATCTCGCACCGCTACGCCATGCTCGCCTCCCTTGCGGATGGCACCAGCGTCCTCTCGAACTATTCGACGGGGGCTGACTGCGCATCCACCCTGGAGTGCGCCCGCGCATTGGGTGTTCGTGTCTCGCATGCGGGCACTACGGTGCGGATCCAGGGCGTAGGTGCCGACGGGCTCGTCGCGCCGGCTTCGGACCTGGATGCCGGGAATTCCGGTACCACCATGCGCCTGCTGTCGGGCATTCTCGCGGGCAGGCCGTTCGAGTCCCGAATCCGAGGCGACGACTCGCTATTCAAGCGGCCCATGGAGCGCATCATCACCCCTCTGCGGCGGATGGGAGCTCGCGTTGACGCGCGTGCCGGGCAGTACCCGCCGCTTCGGATCCGCGGTGGCGAGCTGCGCCCGATCCATTACGACCTGCCCGTTGCGAGCGCACAGGTCAAGAGCTGTGTACTACTCGCGGGCCTTGGCGCAACGGGGACTACAACGGTTGTCGAGCCTGTCGAAACAAGGAACCACACGGAGATCGCGTTACGCCGGTTTGGCGCAGAAATCCGGGTTGAAGGACCTGCAATCTCTGTGGTCGGCCTGCCGAGCCTCTCTGCCTGTGACATGCGGATTCCGAGTGACCTCTCCTCTGCCGTGTTCTTTCTGGCGGCCGCTCTGCTGCTTCCCGGGTCCCGGTTGCGGATCGAGGGGGTCGGCCTGAACCCGACACGCAGCGCAGTGCTGGATGTGCTCCGCGCAATGGGTGCCCGGATCGAAGTCGATGATGAATCCCAGCAGGGCGGGGAGCGAGCGGGCTCGTTGGAAGTCCGTGGCGGGACTGCCTTGACGGGAGGCGAGATCGCAGGAGCGACCACGGCCGCCGTCATCGACGAGATTCCTATGCTGGCGGTACTTGGCGCCGTTTCGCAGCACGGTTTGCGGATTCGCGATGCGGGCGAGTTGCGCGTCAAAGAGACTGACCGCATTGCTACGGTCGCGAAAAATCTGCGGCGGATGGGAGTCCGCGTGACCGAATACGAGACCGGGATGGACGTCGAGGGAGGATCGCGGCTGATGGCGGCGGAACTCGATTCATGCGGCGATCACCGGATCGCCATGGCGTTCGCCGTTGCCGCCCTTGCCGCCGACGGGCAGTCCAGCCTCGCCGGAGCCGAGGCGGCCAGCGTGTCCTTCCCAGAGTTCTACGACGTTCTCGGCAGCATCATCGAAGCGTAGACCGGTGGCTGGCGGGCGAGCCCGACAGCCCGCGTCAACGGACTGGGAGGGGTATGATTTCGCGGTCGTATCTCAGCTCCCCGCCATGCAGCCAGAGGAGTTCCGGCACGGGTGGCGGTATTTCGAAGCTCTCCGGCACGTCGGCATCCATGCGGCGGAAGAGCGCCGCCAGACGCTCGACGACTTCCGGGTGCTCGGTGGCAACATCCTCCTGCTCGGAGAGGTCCGCTCGCATGTCGAACAGCATCATGGGTTTCGGGGGCGGCCCCGTCTGCACTCCGGGGCACTGGGATGGGTTTGCCTGTTCGAACTGGGCAATGATCGTGATGCCGTCCGGGCCCCGGCGGTCCTTCCAGCCCGACGCGTCGTCCATGCATCGGAAGCCCGGGGTGGGCTGCCGGACGTGGAGCTTCCAGCGCCGGGTCCGGATCATTCGCAGCGTCTGGCCGGACATCGCGTAAACGGCTTCGTGGGGGGACTCCGAGACCCGCCCCGCGAGAAGCGGAAGGATATCCTGACCGTCGATGACCCGGTCATCGGGCAAGTTTCCGCCGGCCGCGGTCACGATCGTCGGAAAGATGTCGATCGACGCTAGGACTTCCGACGAAACCTGTCCTGTGGGAATTCGGCCCGGCCACCGCGCGATTGCCGGGACACGGACGCCTCCGTCGAAGCTGGAACCCTTCATCGCCCGGAGAGGCCTGTTATTGCCCCCGAAGGTAGCCCCGTTGTCCGAGGAGAAGAAAACGAACGTCCTCTCGTCCATCCCCGCGTCGCGTAGCTTGGCGAGGATTTGCCCTACCGACCAGTCCAGTTCGCGGACGACATCGCTGTAGAGGTCGTCCGGAGTCTTCGGTGTATAGAAGTCCTCGGAGGCCGCCAGCGGCTTGTGCGGCATCGCATGAGGCAGGTACAGGAAGAATGGCTGGTCGCGGTTTCGCTCAATGAAGTCAATCGCGCGTTGGGTGTAGTCGCGGGTCAGCTGGGTCTGGGGCACCGGGTACTGGACAACGGTCTCGTTTTCGACCAACTGCACGGGCCGCATGTCATTCGAATAGAGGATGCCGTAGTATTCGTCGAAGCCCTGCTTGCGCGGCAGGAACTCTTCGATGTGGCCCATATGCCATTTCCCGATCGCTGCCGTCGCGTAGCCCAGCGGCTTCAGTGCTTCGGCGATCGTGATCTCCGATGGGGGAAGGCCCACGGTGTTGCGGCCCATGTCCGGGGATGGATTCGCGACCAGCCCGTTACGGAACGGATAGCGCCCCGTCATGAGCGTGCCCCGGGACGGCCCGCAGAAAGGCATCGGCACGTAGAAATCGGTGAGGCGAATACCTTCTTCCGCCATCCGGTCGAGGAAGGGCGTGCGGTGTTCTGTAGCTCCGTAGGACGACAGGTCCGCATATCCGAGGTCGTCCGCGAATATGACGATGAAATTCGGCCTCTCCTGGGCAGCGAGGGGGGCGGTCCAAAGCAAGGCAGCCAGTGCGGGGAGTCGGCATGAAGGGAACGGCACGGCGAAGCAAGTGTATTACAGCCCGAGCCGACCGCACTCGACGCATTCGGGCGAGGCTGTTCCGGCCTGTCTCCGGCGGCGAGTCCAGCCGACCTTCTGCCATACAATCGGCAGAGGCCCATGCAGTCCTTCGAGCTTCGCCTTTCCGCTGCCGTGGCACCTGCCGCCGCAGCACTCGCTCTCGCATCGTGCTCCGGCGAGCCCGCGCCTGAGCGCCATCCGAACATCATCTTTCTTATGGCCGATGACATGGGCTACGGTGACCCGGGCAGCTTCAATGCGGACTCGAAGATTCCGACGCCGTCGATGGATGCTCTGGCTGCCGGGGGTATGCGCTTCACGGACGCCCACTCCGGATCGGCCGTCTGCACGCCGACCCGCTACGGCGTGGTCACCGGGCGGTACGCTTGGCGGAGCCGTCTGAAGAAGGGAGTGCTTTCGGGGTACTCACGCGCCCTGATCGAGCCCGATCGAATGACCGTAGCCAGCATGCTCAGGGATCGGGGATACCACACGGCGGTCATCGGAAAATGGCATCTGGGACTGGACTGGGCGGCCATATCGCAACCCGAGAGCTGGGACGAGGGAGACAAGTCCGTGGCCTTCCAGGGGGCGACGGACTTTGCCAAGCCAGAGGGGCTGGAAATCGACTTCACGCAGCCTGTCAGCAACGGGCCAGCGACGTTAGGGTTCGACTACTCGTACATCATCCCGGCCTCTCTCGATATGGCCCCGTACGTCTACCTGGAGAACAATGCGTGCGAGAAGCCCGCCACGGTCCATGAGCCCGGCCGCTTCGACGGACCGGTATTCTGGCGTCCCGGTGAAGCGGCCGAGGGATTCGATTTCTTCGACGTGCTGCCGAATTTGACTCGGCATGCCGTTGACTACATCGAGGCGCGCGCAGTGAATCCCGACCAGCCGTTCTTTTTGTACTTCCCCTTGCCCGCCCCGCACTGGCCTTGGGTGCCGACCGAGGACTTTGTCGGGCGCAGCGGGGCGGGCAAGTACGGCGACTTCGTCGTGCAGGTGGATGCCCAGATCGGCCTCATCATCGATGCCCTGAAACAAACGGGACAGTTCGAGAATACCCTGTTCATAGTTACCAGCGACAACGGCGCCGAATGGGACCCGAGCCACATCGAGGAGTTTGACCACTACGCCAACCATGCCAGCCAGCGCGGCAAGAAACGGGACGTATGGGAAGGGGGCCACCGGATGCCCTTCATTGCAAGCTGGCCCGCCAAGGTTGCTGCCGGGGCGGAGTCGGATCAGACCATCTGCTTGACGGACTTGATGGCGACCGCGGCGGACATCGTCGGATTCGACCTTCCCGGGGACGCCGGACAGGACAGCGTCAGTATCCTTTCTGTCCTCCTCGGCGAGGACGAGGCACCGCTGCGGGAAGCTATCGTGCATCACTCCGTGGACGGCACGTTCGCCATTCGCGCGGGCAAGTGGAAATTCATCGATGGCCAAGGACCGGGTTCGAACCAATGGGATGGCCCGAAAGAAGGGGACCCGCCCGGCCAGCTCTATGACATCGAGGCGGACCGCCACGAAGACGTGAACCTGTACGAGCAGGAACCGAAAGTCGTGGACAGGCTCAGGACGCTGCTGGAAAGCTACAAGAGCCAAGGCCACAGTCGGACGATGTAAGGGGCCATTCTTCGCCGGCGCAGCCATTCCCAGTGAAGCAGTCCTTGCTTTCCCACCAGATGTGGTCGGGCTGGGTCCGCGTTCTCGGGGAGGCACGCGCATTCTGCAGGAGCTCTTCCATGCGGGACTGGACATCCGGATGGTCCGACGAGAGTTCCCGCGTCTCGGACAGGCCCGTCTCTAGGTCGTACAACTCCAGCGGCGCATCCGGTTCCGGACGCACACGGCCTTCCGTATCCCCGCACGCGCCGCCGGTGAAGGGCTCTCGTCCCGCAAGTTGCCCGTTTCGCTGTCGTAACGCGAAAGCTCCCAATGAAGGTACTCGTGGACCTGCCGCTTCCCTTTGCCTGGCAGCGTGGGAACGACAGAATGGCCGTCGGTCCCGACCCGCGGTCTGCCGTTTACGCAATTCCCGTGCTTAACAGTGGGGTCCCGACCCCGCCTGCCTTGACGGACCGGTCTACGAGCGCCCCGGAGAAGCGGGCGAGGGATTCGATTCCTTCGACGTGCTGCGGAATCTGAAGCGGCATGGCCTTGCCAAAGTCTAGGCGGACCGACACGGAGCCGCGAACCGGTACGAGCACGAAGCAGAAACGGCAGACAGGCTCACGACGCTGCTCGGGCGCCTCAAGAGACAGGGCCGCAGTCGGGCGATGCGAGGGCCCCTTGCCGGCCGGGCCAGCCATTCCCAGTGAATCAGCCCTTGCTCTCCCACCAGATATGGTCGGGCTGGGTCTGCGTTCTCGGGGACGCACGCGCATTCTGCAGGAGCTCTTCCATGCGGGACAGGACATCCGGATGGTCCGACGAGAGGTCCCGCGTCTCAGACAGGTCCGTTTCTAGGTCGTACAACTCCAGCGGCGCGTCCGGTGCCGCACGCACAGCCTTCCATTTCCCCGCACGCACCGCCTGCGAAGGGGTCTCGTCCCGAAATTTGCCCGTTTCGCCGTCGTAACGCGGAAGCTCCCAATAAAGGTACTCGTGGATCTGCTGCTTCCCCTCGCCTAGCAGCGTAGGAACGACGGAAAGACCGTCAATCCCGTCCGGCGGGTCCTCTCCGGCCAATTCCACAGCCGTCGGCAGGAAGTCGTGGAAGCCCCAGACATGATCGCTAGTCGAACCCGGTTCGACCCTGCCAGGCCAGCGCACGAGCATGGGCACGCGGATGCCTCCTTCGTAGAAGGCTCGCTTGGCGCCGCGCAGCGGGCCACTGCTGAGGAAGTAGTCCGTCCACAAGGCCGCCGCAGCCCCGTTATCCGACGTGAAGAACACGATCGTGTCCTCATCCAGTCCGAGTTCCGCGATCCGGTCCAGGATGCGGCCCACGTCCCGGTCGAGCCTGGTGATCATTGCCGCGAGCGTCGCATGAGGTTCTTCCGGCCGAATCAGGCGGCCCGGCCGGTTTGGGTTCTCGCGGAGAGTGAGTTCCTCGAACTGACCCTTGTACTGGGCATACACCTCGTCATCCGGCGCGGTGTACTCCGAGTGCGGGATGGTGAACGGCACGTAGCAGAAGAACGGCTGGTCTTGATGCCGTTCGATGAACTGGAGTGCCCTGTCCGCGATGACGTCGTGCGAGTAGGTGCCCCGTCCGTCACCCTCGTTGCCAGCCAGCGGCAGGCGCTTGTCGTTGTCGTAGATGTAGAGCGGGTAGTAGTAATGGGCATGCGCTTGGTGGAGGTAGCCGACAAACTCGTCGAAGCCCTGCTTCCACGGCACGCCATCCGTGCCGATGTCTCCCAGGCCCCACTTCCCGAAGCATCCCGTCGTGTAGCCCTGGGCCTGGAGCAGTTCCCCGACCGTCGTGTCTTCATCCAGGATCGGCACCCCTCCGGGGTTCGATCGCACTGAAGTGTGACCCATATGCAGGCCGGTCATGAGCACGCTTCGGGCCGGGGCGCACACCGAGCATCCAGAGTACGCGTCGGAAAAGCGCATGCCTTCCGCGGCCATCCGGTCGATCCGGGGGGTCCGAATCTTGTCCTGCCCGTAGCAGCCCAGTTCGCCGTATCCAAGATCGTCGGCCATGATGAACACGATGTTCGGGGGCCGGTGCCCCCGGCTCTCGTCCGGGTTTCCCCCGTCTGTGCAGCCGACGAGCGTGCCAGCCGCTGTGGAAAGAAAGCCGCGACGGTTCAGATGGAGTTGCATGCTGCTGTTACCGGACATTCCGGAACGCGCCAATTGTACGGGATCGGGCTGAGGCAAGGGCGGACGCGGACTACAAGCTGATGAGATTCCTCCTCGGATTTAGCCGCTCCCCTTGCATCCCGAATAGACTTCCCCCCTAGAGCATGCGAACAGCGGGGCTTGGCCATGGACTTCCCGTACGACGGCGGCCACGGAGATCTCGGGAAGCCGGGTGACCCGCCGGAAGGCCTCCCGCAGGACGTCGCCGCCACAGGCCTGCAGCAGTTCGTGCAGGTGCTCCACATCGTCGAGCCAGCGCCCCGACCGCCTGTGAGCGAGTTCGGTCAGAACCCGTTCGGCATCCCGGCCCAGTTCGAGCAAATGCTGTGTTTTCAGGTACATGCAGCCGCGCTTGCCGCTGGCCGCCGCCAGCAGCCTGCCGCGGTGCTCCGCCAGGCTCGAGACCTGGTTGCGCCCGCTCAGCCTCGGATGCTCGGCCCGGTAGCGCTCCGCTTCGATGACCACCCGATCTGCGAACAGGCGCAGAGTCGCCGAGGAGCCAAGCGCCTCGGCCGGCATCGAGTAGCGATTCGTCTCGAACGTCACCATTCCGGTCGGGCCGACCCGCACGGCATAGCGCAGGTCCAGTTGCTCCGCGGTCAGCCTGACAGGCCGCAGACGGCCCAGCTCCTCCTCCCGTAGCAACTCGCCGGGAATCCGCTCGGTGGCCCGGTTGACACGCCGCTCGTTAACTTCCTCCAGCCAGACCTGCAATTGCATGGCCAAATCGTCCTCATCCACGAACTGGCGCTGCTTGAAGAACGAGTTCTTGACCTCGCTCACCAAAGGCTCCACCGCTCCCGTTTGATTCGGACGGGCCGGCCAGCAGACCTCGATCGCCACGCTCAGCCGCGATGTCACTTCCGCGAGGGTCGCATTCCAGGACAGCACCGCGCCGGTGTTCGGATCCGATCTCGCAGCGATTGTCCAGTGGCGATCGAAGAGCGCCATCAACGGCAATCCCCCCCACTGACAGAAGTGCGCCGTCAAGGTCCGCACCACGGTCTCGACCCGCTGGTTCGGCACGCAGGTGACCAGCACGTATCGCGAGTATTTCAGGCGCGAGACGAAAAACCGCACTTTCGTCCGGTCGCCGCCGGTCCAGTGGACCCAGACTTCCCCGAAGTCGTGCTGGCTGAATCCTCCCGCGACGCCTTCGAAGCGGGGGGTCGGTCGCGCAACCTGCCGGCGCAGCTGCTTGACCAGTTCGTAGACCGCGGACTTGCCGCCGCTGTAGCCGCGGTCGCGCAGCCTCGGCAGCACTTCCAGGCTCTTCAGCTTCGGCGTCTGTTCCAGCATCGCCGTCACCGTGTCGCGGTACGGCTCGACGGTCGAGGGCCGGCCCGGCCCGGTCCGTGGCTGCTGCCCGCCTGGTTCCGTCGCTGCTGGCTCGGCAACGGCCAGGGCGGGCTCCGCTGGCTCGCGCCCGATCCGGCGGATGGTGCGTACAGACACGCCCGTCAGCTTGGCGATCTGGCCCTGAGGCACCCCCGCCGCCAGTAGCAACTGGATTTCGCGACGCTTCCCCTCTGCGTACATGCGTTCCTCCTGTCTCGGGGAGTCCGAACCCTATCTCCCTGAACGAGAGGATAGCGAGGTAGGGACGTTTCCAGGACCAGACCCGCAGGGCCACCGGCCAGAATTTTCGGAATTCGCTGTGCCGCCATTTCCTGCTCCTTTGCTATATATGGTTTGGGCCTAGGCCTGAGCCGTTAGATCGGCTGATGAAAAAAAGGAGAATTCAGTGAGGCAGTCCGTCGTTTTCTTTCTTTTGATCGCGTGTCTTGCAGTCGTTCCTTCCGCGACATTCGCCCAGACGTTCTATGGCACCGTCGTCGGGTCCGTTCAGGACTCGACGGGCGCTGTCATTCCCGGGGCGAGCGTCACCCTTACCAATCTCGCAACCGGCGAGCAGAGGGTCCAGGAGACCGAGGCCTCGGGCCTGTACCGGTTCGTCAATCTCATACCCGGCCAGTACCGCTTGGAAGCTAGGTCGGAGGGTTTCAAGCAGTTCGCTCAGGAGCCGATCGTGGTCGAGGTCGAGGCCAGCATCCGCATCGATCCCTTGCTGGAGATCGGAGAGGTGACTGAGGTTGTAGAGGTGGTGTCGAGCACGCCGCTGCTGCAGTCCCAGACGTCGTCACTGGGCCAGGTGGTCGAGTCCCGCAAGGTGACCGAGACGCCGTTGAACGGCCGAAATGTCCTGAACCTAGTGGCGCTGGCACCGGGCGTGGTCCCGCAGGGTCAGTCGATGCAGAGTCCCACGGGTGTCAACATCTTTGCTTGGGGAAACTACCAGATCGGTGGCGGTCAGTCGAATCAGAGCGCGACCACGCTTGACGGTGCTCCGGTCAACATCGGCTACGCGAACCTGACGGCGCTGGTGCCAACACAGGACGCAGTGCAGGAATTCAAGATCCAGACCAACAACCTCGGTGCAGAATTCGGCCGCTTCGCCGGCGGTGTCATTAACATGGCCACCAAGTCCGGCAGCAACGAGTTCCACGGCTCGGCGTACGAGTTCCTCAGAAACAGGGTGCTGAACTCCAACACCTTCTTCAACAACGCCAGCGGGATCGACACGCCACCTTTCGTGCAAAACCAGTGGGGTGGCAACGTCGGCGGCCCGATTGTGCGGGACCGGGTCTTCTTCTTCTCGTCCTATGAGAGCTATAGCCAGCGGCAGGGGCGGTCCCTGCTCCTCGACTCGCCGACCGTTTCGATGCAGCGCGGCGACTTCTCGGAACTCGACCAGATGATCCACGACCCGTTTTCCGTCACCAGTGCTGATGACCTGCCGCGGACGGCTTTCCCCAACAATCTGGTTCCCGACTCGAGGCAGGACGCAACTGCCAAGGCGCTCAGCCATCTCTGGTCGCAGCCCAACCAGCCGGGTCTCAACCTGAATTATGCGGCGAACGCAAGCGACGGCGGAGACAACGAGCAGCTGAACAACCGCATTGACTGGACCGCCAGCGACAAGCACCGCGTGATGGGGCGCTGGACATGGTGGGACAACTTCACGATTGGCGTGGACCCCTACGGTACAGGGGCGCACATTGACGCGGGACCGGAAACGTTCACGACGAACCAGATCGTCCTTGCCGACACGTATCTGCTGTCACCGACCACGATTCTTGACCTCCGGGCAGCGTGGACTCGGTTTCGTTACGACCGCTCCCCGGCCAGCCAGGGCATCGATCTGACTCAATTTGCGTGGCCGTCGTCGCTTGTCAGCCAGATTCCAGAGAATTTTCGCCATATTCCGACCCCCTGCGTGGAGAGCTACGGGCTGTTCTGCAGCCAGGGAACTGGCAGCATCATCATCGGCCGCCAGGAGAACCTCGCGTTTCTTCCCAGCCTGACGCTGATTCGGGGTCGACACACGTTCAAGATCGGCGGCGACGTGCGCCGCTTGACCCATAACTACGCGCAGAGCAATACGCCGAGCGGGATCTTCGACTTCAACTCGAAGTTCACTGCGGACGACCCCTTCAACCCGGTAGGGGGATGGGGATTCGCGTCGTTCCTGCTGGGTACGGGCAGCACCAATCGCGGGATCACGACCCCGGGGCTTGTGGCTGGTCAGATGATTTACCGTGCCGCGTACTTCAACGACCAGTGGCAGGTCAATGACAGGTTGACCCTCAACATCGGCGTTCGGTGGGAGCGTTCGGGGAACTTCTCGGAGCGGTTCGACAACATGACTGCCCTCGCGCTCGACTCCGTGAATCCGCTCTCGTCCGAGGCCGGCCTGGACCTCAGGGGCCAGTTGGCGCTCGTGAATTCCGACCTGCGCACGCCGCGCACTCGGCTGGACGACCGGCACTCCTTCGCTCCGCGCCTGGGAATCGCGTACCGCCTCGACGAAAAAACAGTGATTCGCACGGGTTACGGAATCTTCTGGCTTCCCAACGACGTTGCCTTTGCCATCGCTCCGAACCAGGATGTTGTCAACACCATTGGCACGCCTTGGATCAGTTCGCTCGATGGAGGCGTCACGCCGTACCGGCTGCTGAGCGATCCCTTCCCGGACGGCGTCCTCTCGCCACCGGGCCGGGACACGACCTTCCTCAACACGCTGGTTGGAGGTCTCGGGATCCGGTCGCCCGTACCGAACCAGCCGCTCAGCTACATGCAGCAATGGAACTTCAATATCCAGAGACAGCTACTTGGCGGCACTCTTGTGGACCTAGCCTACGCGGGTTCGAAGGGGACCAGCCTGCCGGTCAACGCCCAGACGGTGAACCAGCTCCCCGATCAGCACCTTTCGCTCGGGACGCAGCTCAACGAACAGGTTGCCAACCCCTTCCATGGCACGTCGATCGCGACAGGGCCCCTTTCGCAGCCGACGGTCGCGCGCGGTCAGCTGTTGCGGCCCTATCCGCAGTTCACGAATGTTGAGATGGCTGGCCCGACCAACCGCAGTTCCACGTACCACTCGTTCCAGGCGAAGGTGGAGCGCCGTTTCGCCGGGGGGGCAAGCCTGCTCGCTTCCTACACTGCGAGCAAGCTGATTACCGACGCAGGCACCCTCACGGGCTGGCTCGACGGCCTCGAGGGATTCAGCGCCCAGGGCTGGGCCACGGGCGGCAACAACAACGATCTGCGCTCGCTGAAGTCCTTGGCGGCGTTCGACGTGTCGCAGCGCTTCGTGCTCAGCTACGTGCTCGACCTTCCGTTCGGGAGAGGCAAGCCGATCGGTGCAAACCTGTCGGGCGCGGCCAACAAGATCATCGGCGGGTGGGGAATCAATGGTGTGACTACGGTCCAGCGGGGGTTCCCGATCGGCGTGGGCACCTCCCGGAATCTCTCAAACTCCTGGGGCGGCTCGCAGTTCCCGAACAACAACGGAACCAGCGCGGAACTCTCGGGCGATCCCCAGACGCGGCTGGACGAGTATTTCAGGACTGACGTGTTCAGCCAGCCTCCAGCCTTCACCTTCGGCAACTCGGCTCGCGTCTTGCCCGACGTGCGCGGTCCCGGAATCGCCCAGTGGGACTTCGCGGTCTTCAAGCGAACGCAGATCACTGAACGCTTGGGCATCGAGTTCCGAACCGAGTTCTTCAACCTCTTCAACACGCCGATCTTCCGGCATCCCGGCACTGCGCTGGGAACACCCCAGTTCGGGGTCATCAGCGGCACGCGAGGAGTGCCGCGCCTTGTGCAGTTCGGGTTGAGAGTGCTGTTCTGACGGCTCCGCTACTCCAATCGTGATTCTGGCGGGGAGGATGGTCACCCACCCCCCCGCCTCTCCCCGAGCCCGGTCGAATCGTGGCTGGCCACTCTCGCGTCCGGTCACGTCCGGATACCCTAAAGCAGGGATGACCGTCAGGCGGATAGCTGTATCGCTATTGGCCGGGCTTTGCCTTGCTCTGACTGTATCGGCGCAGCCCGCATCGCTCACGGAGAGGGATGCGGTTTCGGCGCGCTTCGCGGCCGGTCATGAAGCCATGCGGGCAGGCCGGTTCGCCTCGGCGGAAGCGGAATACCGGGCAGTGCTCGAGCTGCTGCCGGAATTGGCCGAAGCGCGGGCCAACCTGGGCCTGGTTCTGTTCTTGCAGGGCGAGTACAAGGACTCGGTCGCCGAATTCGAGCGAGTTGCCGCAACGAGCCCGGACCTACAGGCCGCTCATCTCTTCTTGGGTTTGGGGCACTTGAAACTCGGCTCTCCCGCCAAGGCCATCCCTTCGCTGGAACGCAGTCTCCAAGACAGTCCGGCCAACTTGGAGGCGAGGGCAGCGTTGGCCGCCTGCTACGTGGCACAGGGAGACTATGCGGGAGCTGTCCGGGAGTTCCAAGCGGCGTTCACGCACAATCCAGACAAGACAGAGGCATGGTACCGACTCGGCCGTGAGTACCTGAACTTGATGAGCGAGCTCGCGGGCAGCCTGGTGTTCGCCAGCCCTGATTCGGTGTGGGCCGCTCGGCTGGGAGCCGACATGCTCGGCCTGAGCCAGGCTTGGGACGCGGCCGCGACCTACTATGAGACCGCGCTCGCCCGGAACGCGAGTCTCCCCGGCTTGCACGTCGCGGCCGGCCGGGCCTATCTGCGATTGGGGGACTCCGAGGCGGCGGAACGGCACTTCAGGGCCGAGCTCGAAGCGAATCCGAGATCGGAGGCAGCGCGGTTGGGACTGGCCGAGCTCAGTCTGCAGAAGGGCGAAATGGGTGCCGCTCTCGCTCAGGTCGAGCAGATTTGGGAAGGGAATCGGCAATGGCTGGCGAGCCGGGCGGATTTCCCGACGCTTCGGATCCCGCCCGACACCGCCCTGGAACTGATCGGCAAGCTGCCGCGGGCCGATGCAGGTCCGGAACGGTTTCTGCAGGCGGAACTGTTGGAGGAGGCGGGGGATATCGTCCAGGCTGGGTCGCACCGCTCGCTCCTGGCACAAGAAATCGACAGGGGGCCACCCGCTGAACCCGGCCCTGCCCAGCCCGGCGAGCTGTGTCGTGCGCACAGGTATCAGGAATGCGTACGGGCCCTCGAGTCGAGGCCCTCCCTCGCGAGGTCCGAACTCCTCATGATGGGACGCGCCTATCTCGAGCTCGGACAGGTCGAACGGGCAACCACCGCATTCACCCACGCCATGCGTGGCTCCGTGGAACTATCGCCCGAAGCTGTCTACTGGACTGTTCGTTCATTGCAGTCCATGGCCGACCAGTGCTTCCGACGGGTGGAGGCGCTCGCGCCGGGGTCCTGGCGGGTGCATCAGTTGCGGGCAGAGGCCCATCGACAGAGGCAGGCCGACGATGAAGCCGCTGCCGAGTACAGGAAAGCGATCGAACTCAAGCCGGACGAGCCCGAGCTGCACCGGAGCCTGGGCTTGCTCTACCTTTTGAACAACTCTCTGGGCGACGCCCAGCAGTCGCTGGAAAGGGCATTGGAACTGAACGCAGCCGATCCGCGCACCCTGTACATGATGGGCCGCCTGTTCATAGCGAAGCAGCAGCACCAGGAGTCGATTCGCTTCCTCGAAGGTGCCCTGCGGCTTGATCCGAACCTGATCGAGGCGCGTCCCAGTCTGGGACGCGCCTACATGCGCGCCGAGCGGTTCGAGGAAGCGGCAATCGAACTTGAGAAGGGCTTGGCGCTCGACTATTACGGAGACATTCACTATTCGCTGTTCCAGGCCCATCGACGGCTCGGCAATCTCGAGGCGGCGAAGGAGGCGCTGGACCGCTCTACCGCCATGCGGAGGAGTTCCTTCGCACGCGACCGCGGCAAATTTGACCGATGGATCAAGAGCGAGTAGCCGGTCGCTTCAGCAGTCCAGTCCCCCTGGGCGTCTTGGTCCTGCTATCCGGATCCCCGGGTCCCAACGGGACGTTGGCGGCATCCGAGCCGGTTCCGATCCACTTTCGCGACGTTGCGCCTCAAGCGGGGATCGAATTCGTTGTTGAGAACTTCCCGACACCTGAGAAGCGGATGATCGAGACGATGGCCGGCGGAGTCGCCGCGCTCGACTACAACGGGGACGGTCTGGCCGATATCTACTTCACCAACGGTGCGCCGATCCCGTCGCTGGAGAAGGACAGCCCCGAATTCTGGAACCGACTCTACCGCAACGAGGGGGGGCTTCGCTTCACGGACGTCACTGAATCGGCCGGCGTCAAGGGCCATGGTTACGACATGGGCGTAGCGACGGCAGACTACGACAACGACGGGGACATCGACCTGCTTGTGGCAGGTGTATTTCGGCTCACCCTCTATGAGAACCTCGGTGACGGCAGCTTCGAGGACGCCACGCAGCAAGCGGGCTTCAAGACCGGCGAGTGGGCAGTTGCGGCAGGGTGGTTCGACTACGACAACGACGGGCTGCTGGACCTGTTCGTGGTCAATTACGCCTTCTGGAGTCTCGAGTTCGACACATTTTGCGGCGATGCGGGGCGGGGACTCCGCGCCTACTGCGACCCGATGCAGCTGACTCCCATCTCCAATCGCCTCTACCGGAACCTTGGCGACGGCCGGTTCGAGGACGTGAGCGAGCGGACCGGGATCTCCGAACACTTCGGTCGCGGCATGAGCGTCGCGTTTGCGGACGCGGACGGAGACGGCTGGATCGACGCGCTCGTTACCAACGACAACCTGCCGAATTTTCTGTTCCTGAATCGTGAAGGGCAGGCTTTCGAGGAGGCGGGGATGTTCTCCGGTACTGCACTGCTGCAGCACGGCGATCCGGTGGCCAGCATGGGCGTTGATTTCCGGGACTACGACAACGATGGCTTGCCGGACGTGTCGATTACGGCCCTGATCGCGGAGACGTTTCCGCTGTTCCGCAATACCGGAGAGGGATTCTTTGAGGATGCGACGGGCCCCTCCAGGATGGCCGCCATCTCCAATCGGCGCAGCGGCTGGGGAAACGGCCTTGTCGATTTCAACAACGATGGGCACAAGGACCTGTTCACGGCGAACTCGCACGTCAACGACGTCATTCGGCGATTCGAGGACACCACGCCGTATCGCGAGCCCAACAGCGTCTTCGGAAACCTGGGCGATGGCACCTTTCAGGACTTCTCGGGGGCAGCCGGAAGCGGCTTCGCGCAGACCGCCCGCGTTCACCGGGGTTGCGCATTCGCGGATTTCAACCGTGATGGCAGGGTCGATGTTGTAGTCGCATCGCTCGGTGAACCAGCCGAACTCTGGGAGAATCGCAGTTCCGCGGACAACTCATGGCTCAACGTCCGGTTGGAAGGGACGCGCTCGAACCGGGACGGTCTCGGCGCAGTCGTCCGGGTTCTAGGCCAAACCAACGTTATGACGACTGCGGTCGGATACGCTTCTTCCAGTCATGACGGTGTTCATTTCGGTCTCGGAAGACCCGGTGCCGCTGTCCGTGTCGAAGTGAGTTGGCCCAGCGGGACCGTTCAGGTGCTGGAACCGGTGCAGACGAGCCAGGTCCTCCGCGTCAGGGAGCCCTTGTAGCTGTCGGCAGCGCGGCCTTGGGCGTTCCACTCGAATACCCGGGTCGCGGCGAGTAAGCCATTCGGCCTACAAGCGTTTGAGTTCTGCGTAACGGATTTCAGCAACCTGTTTGCCCGCTACTTCAACGGCCTTCAAGGTCAGCATTCCGCGCCCCTTCTGGAGTGTCGTCTTGCCGAGGGGCAGGGGACGGAAGTCCTTGACCAAGGACTCGCCGATCCGGGGAACTCGATCGTGCGCGGCTCCGTAAGCGGGAGGGTCATGGACTTCGCCGACCGTCCCTCGGACCGAAGCGCCCTCGAATGCCGCTTCGATTGTCGAGCCGGCTTCTGCGGCAGTGTAGTAGACCGAAATCTCGTACTCGCCGGCTTCCACGACGTCCACGTCCCAGGTGATTGAGTCCTCCGGACTCGTCCAGTTCGTGAAGTAAGAGCAGTTCGGCGCATTCGCACTCCGCTCAATGCCCCCGTGAGGGACGCCGTCGCGGGCCGGCAGCAGAGTCACCTCCGCATGGCCGACCGGGAACGGCCGGTCGTCGGGCCCGACGCTCGGGCCGATTTCCTCCATCCACGCCGCTGCCGCGTCGCGCAGCGCGACTGCTTCGTCGGGATGCTCCGCGGCGACATCTTCCCGCTGTCCGGGATCAGTCTCAATGTCGAACAACTGGCCCTCCGAATCCAGCCGGAAGCGCTGATTGCGGACGCTGACGCGCTTCTGCCCCCGCTGGAGCCGCAGCGAATACAGCAGTCGATCCTCCCATTCGATCTCCTGGTCCATCAGGAGTGGAACCAGACTCCGGCCGTCCAGGGGTTTGGTGCCGGCAACCTGGATGCCCGCCAAGTCTGCCAGGGTCGGAAGCAGGTCGATCGCTCCGGCGACCTCGCTGATCGTCGTTCCAGGCTCGATGTGCCCGTTCCAGCGGAGCACCAGTGGGGATCGCAGTCCTCCCTCGTCAATCGATCCCTTGCGTCCCTTCATGCCCCCGTTCCAGCGCCAGCTGTTGGGTCCGTTGTCGCTGAAATACAGGATGATCGTTTCGTCGTCGAGACCCAACTCGTCAAGCTTCGCCAGCACTCTGCCGACGTTCCAGTCGATGTTCTCGACCATGGCCAGAGCGGACCGGGTCTTGGGTACGTCCTCCCGGTCCGGATCCCTGTGGCGCATCTCCAGTTCCTTCGACTCGAATCGCTCCCAGTACCCGTCCGGGACCTGCATCGGGGAGTGCGGGGTGTTGTAGGGCAGGTAGGCGAAGAAAGGGCCGTCCTTGTGCTGTTCGATGAACTCCAGCGCATGGTTCGTGACATCGTCGATCACGAATCCTTCCCCGCGTACGAGAGTCCCGTTGTGATCCATCTCGTAGTCGAAGTAGTGCCCCCAGTGCCCTTCCGTGAACCCGTAAAACTCGTCAAACCCGCGGGCGTTCGGGTGGTACGGGTGCTGCGTGCCGTTGTGCCACTTCCCGAAGGCGCCCGTCGCGTACCCGGCGGCCTTGAAAGTCTGGGCGATTGTATGCTCGTCGATGTTCAGGCGCTCTTGGCCGGTCGAGACACCGCGCACCCCTCCGCGGGCGTAGTAGCGGCCCGTCAGGAACTCTGCCCGGGTGGGCGCACAAACCGCGCAGACATAGAAATGCTCAAACATGGCGCCGTCGTGTGCCAGGGAATCGATGTTGGGCGTCGCCAGGTTCGAGTTGCCATGCAGGCTGAGGTCGCCCCAACCCTGGTCGTCGGCCAGAACTACCACGAGGTTGGGCGACCGAGAAGAACTCTCCTGACCGGAGGAGCAGGCCCCCGCGAGCAGGGAGAGCGCCGCCACGGCTGGGAGCAAGGTGAACTTAACGGGTCGGAAGGCGTTTCGCATCGGTTGGTCGGCTCGTGACTGTGCGAGCCCAATAATCCTCGCACAGGAGTCACCGCTGGCTCGCGTCTGCGAGATGGAAAGTCGCTTCGCTACGGGAGCCCGCGCCTGCGTCGAATGTCGGGCCGGGCTTCGTGCTCTGGACCATGCCCGGACGGCCTCGGTCGGGCTCGATCTCAGAGTCCTGTCCCTCCGCGTCTGGCCCCCTCAAACGACGCGCTGCGGACGCTTGTGCAGCGCAAGCTCCCTTCCGCCGAAACGCCGCCGGGGTTTCCGATGGCAACAAGAACTATACGCACGGGAATCTTCCGCTCTTGCTTGCCGGTCGCGACGGGTGCTTGACCCGTACCAGCGGGAACGCCTGTGACCAACCTCTTCTTGACTTTGCTCCACGGGACGGGCGTGTGCCCCGAAGCCGTCGGAGACAGCACCGGCCAGTTCGCGCACCTCGTGGGGGTGTAGCCTCCGTACGCGACGGCTGGTGGCACCCTGAACGGGCGATCGGCAAGGCCGGGATCAAGCTTGGACTTCGTATTCGCGCAGGAACTCGGGAGTCAGGTCAATGCCGAGTCCTGGGCCGGCCGGGATGCTCCATGCGTCGAGACCCTGGTTCCACCCTCCGAGGAAGATCTCCCCGTATTGCTCGGTCTCCTTGTTGCCTTCCTCCATGATCAAGAAGTTCGGTATCGAGGCCGCGACATGGATGCTGGCGGCCGTGCAGACGGGGCCGTTCGGGTTGTGCGGGGCAATCGTAATGTACCCGGTGTCGGCCAGCGCCGCGATTTTCTTCATGGCCGTGATCCCTCCGACTCTGGCCACATCAGGCTGCCAGATCCGCGCAGCTTGCTCGGACAGTAGCTCCCTGTAGAGGAAGTGCCCCTGGATTCCTTCGGCGGTTGCGATGGGTATGTTGGTTGAGCGCTGGAGAGCGGCGAGAGCTTCGACGTTCTCGGGAGGGAGAGGTTCCTCGATGAAGAACGGATCAAACGGTTCCATCGCGCGTACGATCCGGCCCGCAGACGCTACGTTGAACTTGCCATGGCACTCGATGCAAATGTCGAAATCCGGACTCGCCTCGCGGATGCCTCGGATCATCTCCCGCACTTCGTTCAACACGGAGGTTGGGAGCTGGCGCGATGGTTCCGGGTAGGGGCCGAAAGGGTCGTATTTTCCTGCTGTTGCTCCCTCTGACACCAACTCCTGCGTGCGCTGGCGGTAGGCCAGAGCCGTTCGGGGAATATTCCCCCAGCGATATGACGTGTAGAGGCGGAGCCTGTCCCAGGCCCGTCCGCCCAGCAAGTCGTGGACTGGCACCCCGAGGTGCTTTCCGATGATGTCCCACAGGGCGATGTCGATCGCCGAAATGGCGGCGTAGAGCGTGCCGCCTAGGGTGTTCTCCTCGACGATGTACATGCGGCGCCAGAGCCTCTCCGTGTCCCAGGCGCGCTCGCCGATGATCAGCTTTCCAAGCGACTTGATTTGGGCAACCGTCGGACCGATGTTCGGCGGCGACGTGCCCTCGCCCCACCCGTGCAGCCCGTCCGTCGTCTCGATCCGGCAGACCACGATGTTCTTGCGCGAGCCGATGCGAATCACGTGCGGATCGACGCGGGCTATTTCGAGCCGGCTCTGTCCCGGACCTTGGGCGGCGAACGTAGCGAGGACCGAACCCGGCGCTGCGGCCGCTGCCAATCGGATCAAGAAACCCCGTCTGTGCATAGAGTGCACACATTCTGCCATGGCTGGGCTACAGGGTGGGGCGTTGCCGACCCGTTTCGATTGGGAGAAACGGAGCATGGGGGTTCGTCGCGATCCATGGCAACCCACGCTACGAAGTGCCCGCTGACGGCACGGGCTTCGCTCGGGGCGACGCGTTCGGCTTGCCGGGCCATGAGCGAGTCAGCGACCATGACTGAAGGTCAGGTGCCGAGGATGCGGATGGAGCTTTTCCAATCGAGCCGAACAGCTGCCGTAACCCTCTTGGCCGCGGCCCTCGGCTGCGAGGTGGCACCGCCGCTCTCGGATCTGGAGCGGCCGAACTTCGTGTTCATCGTGGCCGATGACATGGGTTGGGCCGACCTTGGATCGTATGGCTCCAAGGCGATCAAGACCCCCCATCTGGACCGGATGGCGAGCGAAGGCATGCGCTTTACCGATGCCTATGCCGGGCACACCGTCTGCGCGCCGTCTCGTTGCGCGCTGATGACAGGCAAGCACACCGGCCACACGACAGTGCGAGCGAATGCGGATACCGCCCCCATTCGGGACTCCGACGTCACGGTCGCCGAAGTGCTCAAGCAGGCCGGATACGTGACCGGGGGCTTCGGGAAGTGGGGCCTCGGCGTGATGGGATCCGAAGGGGCGGCGGAAGCACAAGGGTTCGACACGTTTTTCGGCTACTACCACCAGGTCCACGCGCACACCTACTACCCTCCGTTTCTCGTCAGCGACGGAAGACCATTCCCGTTGCTCGCAAACGCGAGGATGTACGGCCTCGAACCCGCAGAGTTTGCATCGGGACGGACCGCTTACGAGTCCTATAAGGCGATGAGTCCGACAGGACCGTTCGTGCGGCGAAGGACGCCGGAGGGCGAATACCAGTTCTCCCATGACCTCGTGTTTCAGCGAACCTTGGATTTCATCCGCGAGAATCGAGATCGTTCGTTCTTCTGTTACGCACCTTGGACCCCCCCGCACGCCGCCTATCACATCCCGGAGGACGACCCCGCTGTCCGAATCTACAGGGACGAGCCTTGGTCAGATCCTGCGAAGGTCCATGCTGCGTTCGTGACCATGGTGGACCGGCACGTTGGGGATCTCTTGCAACTGCTGCAGGAACTCGGGATCGATGACACAACGGCCGTCTTCTTCATGTCTGACAATGGTGCCTCGAACCGGTTCGAAGGCGAGCTCGACTCCTCGGGCCCCCTCCGCGGAGCAAAGCGATCGATGCATGATGGCGGGATCCGGTCGCCGCTTCTCGTGCGTTGGCCAGGAAAGATCGTTGCGGGCGCAGTGAGCGACCACATTACGTACTCGCCGGACATCATGCCGACGCTTGCCGACTTGGCCGGTGCGCAGTACTTGCTTCCGGACGATGTGGACGGCTTGTCCATCGCACCCACGCTGCTCGGCAATTCTGATCGACAGGGACGCCACGAATTCCTCTATTGGGAATGGGATCAACGGGGGCATCAGCGGGCCGTTCGTCACGGGCGATGGAAGCTCGTGTCCGAGGAGCCCGGGGTTTGGCAGGTGTTCGATCTTGTAACGGACATCTCCGAGTCGAACGACGTTTCCGCAGATCACCCGGATTTGATCGCGAGAGTCGATGATTGGATTAAGGCCAACCGCACTGCCCCTGACTAGAGGCTGTCGAGCCGCCGAAGAGCCACATGAAGAATCCAATCCCGCGTGGAACCGTCTTAGCGCTGGTCTTGAGCGCGGTTGCGAGCGGCCAGCCTCCGAACATCGTTCTGATCCTGTCGGACGACCAGGGCTGGAATGACGTCGGCTTCAACGGCGACGAATTCTACGAGACGCCCAACTTGGACCGCATGGCACGCGAGGGGATGATCTTCACCAGTGCCTACTCCAGCGGGCCGAATTGCGCCCCGACTAGAGCAAGCTTGATCTCGGGGATGTATCCGCCTCGGCACAAGATCTACACGCCGGGCGGCAAGTCGAAGATTGATCCTCGCCAGATGAGGCTCTGGGTCCCCGTCCAGCAGCGTTTCTGGGAACGGGCCGGAGTCACGGAACCGAAGACGGATGCCTTCGAGGTTCGGGAGACTCTGGACCCGAGCGTGGTCAGCATCGCCGAAGTCCTGAAGCGGGGCGGCTATACGAGCGCCAGATTTGGCAAATGGCATGGCGGGCCCGACACCCAGGGATTCGACGTTAGCAGCAGTGACGGCAAACCGGGAACGGAGAGGAATCACTACAACGATCCCGAGGTGTCCTTCGCACTGACCGACGTCAGCGTTGACTTCATCAGGGCGAATCGGGACCGGCCGTTCTTCTTGTTTCTCTCCCATTGGGATGTCCACGGCCCTTTGGTTGCTCGCCGGGAATTGGTCGCGAAGTACGAAGCGAAGCTCGCGACATGGACGAAGAACGACAATCCCTACGATCCGACCTATGCAGCCATGGTCGAGGTGGTTGACATAAGCGTCGGTCGCATCCTCGGGACTCTTGAAGAATTGGACCTCGACGGCAACACGCTGGTCATCTTTTCGTCCGACAACGGCGGCACGCGCGTTTCGGTCAACCGGCCTCTGCGGGGCGTCAAGGGCTCGCTCTACGAGGGCGGGGTCCGCGTGCCCACATGCATGAGATGGCCTGGCGTGATCCCGGCCGGCACCGATTCGGCGACCCCGATCACCAGTGTCGACTTCTTGCCCACGTTCGCCGAACTGGCAGACGCGCCGCTGCCGTCATCCCAGCCGGTTGACGGCCGGAGCTTCGCGCCGCTTCTTAAAGGACAACCGGCGCCAGCGCTCGGCAGCCGGGCGATCTACTGGCACTATCCGCTGTACTTGGCGGGTCGCGCCAGTCCGGCAAGCGCCATGCGCAAAGGCACTTGGAAGCTGATCGAGTACTTTGAGGACGGACGCTTGGAGTTGTATGACCTGTCGACCGACTTCAGCGAGTCCAGAAACTTGGCGACCGTGGAGCCCGCAACGGCTCGCGCTCTGCACCAACAGCTGATTGGCTGGCGCAAGGCGACGAACGCAATCGAGCCGCGAGAGCCCAATCCCCACTACGCAGGAATACCGGAGCGTGAGCCCTGAGTCCCAGCGGCGGACTCTGGTCGGACCCTGCTACGCCTGTGGGGCGGTCTCCGTGTCCGCATTGTCACGCAGGGCCGGCCCTGCTCTATGGGATCGGACCTATTGCCAGTCCGGTCGAAGGGCACTCCCCCAGCCGGGATCAGTGCCCGTCGCCAACCGATCCGCATGGTCGGGCCGCCGAGATTTGAACTCGGGACCTCTTCCACCCCAAGGAAGCGCGCTACCAGGCTGCGCCACGGCCCGACGCCAGAGGAAACGGGATACCTTCATTTTACCCGCGGGCACCCGCACCGTCTTTCGATGCCAATCGGTTGCCGTTCCTTGCCCTGCTTGCGGCGCAAACCATTAGGCCGAGGCGCGTCGCATTGCCGTCTCTCCCGATGCCCAGGAACCCACGGGACCGTCACTGACGGAACAAGCGTACTGCCCGGTGCCGAGAAGCGGTCTTGTCCAAGGGCGCTGGGCAGCCAAGCCTGCCGCAGGCGGACGGGATCGTGAGATACGCCCAAGGTTTCCGCGTGTTCCGCAAGGGGTCGTTGCGATGCTGGCTTCCCGCCGCACGTCACGCATGTCCGATCCCGAAAAGCCGAACGATCGGAGGGCAATGACGATTTGCTTCGAAGTATGCCTCCCTCGAGACTGCGCATGACTTGCGGCTTGGTCTGGTTGCTGGGCCGGTTCATCGCTGTGTTCGGAAACATGATGCTGTTGGATCTAGCCGATCCGGCCCTGGATCCGCGGCCGTACAAGCCATCCGCTGTGCTAGATTTAGTCCTGTGACCGGGGCGGCACACACTATCAGCCCGCGCGAGCCGCTCCGCAAGCACGGGATTCGCCTGACCCGCCAGCGCGAACTGATATTCGGCCTGATCCACAATTCGCACACGCACCTCAACGCCGACCAACTCTTTGAACTGGCCAGGGAAAAGGACCCGCGGATCAACCGTGTCACGGTCTACCGCACCCTCAAGGTCCTCAAGGAGCAAGGCTTGGTTGACGAGCTCGACCTGATGCACTACGAAGGCGAGCACCACTACTACGAGACCCGCCTCAAGCGGGAGCACGCGCATATCGTGTGCATGGGCTGCGGGTCGGTGGTCGAGTACTTCGGGGACCCTCTCCAGGAGATCAAGCGGCAGGTCGAAGCACAGTTCGGCTTCAAGGTCCACGTGGCCCGGACCGAGGTCGGCGGCTACTGCGCCGACTGCCAGCAGGGTGACTTGAGCGAGCCGCCTTCCGGTTTGGACGCACAGCCGGCTTCGGCGTCGGGGCAGGCGTGACGGCGTGGAAGCCCCTCCAGCTGGCGGGTCTCCCGCCTCGGAGCCCGTGAATTGGCCCGGCTCCCTATCATTACTGGTTGATCTTCCCGCAGGCGAGTGCATGCAGGCGCATGTGACGCGCTACCCGTTCGTCATCGGCCGCCTTGACGAGTGCGACCTGACGCTCCGCGACAACAGGATCTCCAGGCGCCACGCCCGGATCCGCCTCGCGGACGGGGAGCATTTCATCGAGGACCTGAAGAGCCGGCACGGCACTACCGTGAACGGCGAGCGCGTGGCGAGGAGCCGGCTGGCCGTGGGTGACCGGATTGCCTTCGGCGTCGAGGACTCGTTCGCTATTACGGTCTGCGATGTCAGCGGCCCGGCAGCTCCTCTCCTCAAGAGGGTCTCGAGCTTTTCCGGGAATGCCGGACCCGCCGGCACGCTCGGCCGCCTCTCGGCTGCGCTTGAGGTGGCTCGCACGATGGAGGCCTCCGAGGGCGTCGACGTCGTCTTCGAGGCTGTCGTGGCGGCCGCGCTTAGCATTGCGGGTGCCGATCGCGCGTTCCTGCTGCTGCGGAACGATGAGGGCGAGCTGGAGACCAAGGTGGGCACCGACTCTTCCGGAGAGGTCCGTTCCGCCACTGAGCTCGAGGTGCCGCTGTCGCTGATTTCCGATGCCCTTGACCGACGCAGGGAACTGTTCTCGATGTCGATCGGCGAGTCTCCGGACGCTGGCGAAGCCGATCCGGACAGCACCGCGAGCGACCTCGACTTGCGGACCGCTGTCTGCGTTCCGATCCTTCGCATGCGCGTGCCCCAGGAGAACGAAACCAGCGTCATTTCGGCCAAGAGGGACACGCTCGGCGTCCTTTACATGGACCGTGGGCGGTCGGAAGCGAGCATGGCGGAGAGCAGCCAGGTTCTGCTCCAGGCGCTGGCCATTGAGATTTCCACCGTGCTGGAGAATGCGCGCCTGATCGAGGAGGAGCGGGAGAAACGACGCCTCGAGCACGAGCTCAGGATGGCTCGTCGCATCCAGCGTGCCCTCCTTCCGCCCACGCTTCCCGGCGAGGGCTGGCTCGTGGCCAAGGGCCACTGCGAGCCCAGCTCCCAGCTGGGCGGCGACTACTATGACCTGATGCAGGTTGCCCCCGGCACGTGGGCCGCCGTTGTGGCCGATGTGTCCGGAAAGGGCATTGCTGCCTCGATCCTTGCTTCCCTGCTTCAAGGGGCGTTCTTTCTCGGCTCCGGCCCGGACCTCTCGCTCTCGGGCACGCTCGGCCGGATCAACCGCTACATTTGCGAGCGGTTCGGCCACTCGCGCTTCGTCACGGTCTTCGCCCTGGTCATCTCGGAGGATGGTTCGCTCCGGTGGAGCAACGCCGGGCACTGCGCGGCTCTTCTGGTACGCGCCTCTGGCGCGGTCGAGCGGCTGCCGCCGAACAGCCGCCCGGTCGGCCTGTTCGATGACGACGACTTCGCCGAGGACACCTGCAGCCTGAACTCCGGCGACAAGCTCGTGATCTATAGCGACGGGGTGTCCGAGCGGCGGAATCCCTCCGGCGACCAGTACGGCGAGGACCGGCTGAGTGAGGCGGCGGCCGCAGCGGCCGCGCTCGGACCGGTGCAGTTTTTCGACAAGTTGCTGGCCAGCGTGCGGGCCCATGCCGCCGGTACGCCGCAGGAGGATGATCTCACGCTGCTGGCGCTCGCCTACTGTGGCCGCTGACCCCGGGGCCGCAGGCTGAGGATTTTCTGGCAGCAATTCTAAATGCCGCCTGATTTGGGTTTTTGCCGCCGCAGATGCCGG
>CAYWUV010000035.1:0-59658 GCA_964461235.1 uncultured Bryobacterales bacterium
AATCCGGCATCTGCGGCGGCAAAAACCCAAATCAGGCGGCATTTAGAATTGCTGCTGAATCCGTGCTGCCAACACGTGTCACGCCTGTCTTGGGGACTGCAAGCCCCCTCCATGCGACCGCGACCGCCCCGACCGGTGTCTGCAAGCCAACCAAGTCTCGGAAATCGCTGTAGGCACCTCGCAACAGCAGTCGCCCGGCAATGCCCCGGACCGGATTTCGGGTCCGGGGTGCGGGGGCGTCCATGCTCTGCGATGTCCCACGCACGGATAGCACTGCCTGGTAGGGTGACGGCAGGCGACCATGGCTCATTGGTGGCCCGGGGCCGCGGCGGAGCCCGATCCGAGACGAATCGGGGTGCCTGTGTTCACTCCATGCGGACCGCCGGGGTTTCCGGTTGCTGACACAACCGAGCCCGCTGCCCGAACCTCCTCCCTACGGGCCTCGGTCAGTCATGCGGACCGACGCAATCAGGGGCACCGACCCGTCGGCTCACAACCCGGCTCGGCGAGCCATGCGGTACGTATCATGGAAACTGCATGGACCTATCGGGCCACCGCAAGCGGTCGGTGATCTTCTGGATCGCCTTCGGAGTTTGCCTGGTCGCCTTGGCCGTCGCGCTGAACGTCGGCTGGCTGGTCGCTAGCTGGGGCAGCGAGGTTCTGCTAGGCCTCGGGATCATGGCGGGCCTTCTGCTGGTTGCGGGACTGGTGCTCAATACCGTGTTCCTGGTTCGCGAAATCCGCCGCAACGAGAAGCACGACGAGTTCATCAACGCGGTAACGCACGAACTGAAGACTCCGGTCGCCTCCATCAAGCTCTTCTTGGAGACCCTGCGGTCCAGGGAGGTCGATGAGGACCGCCAACAGGAGTTCTACGACACCATGCTGGCGGACATGGCGCGCCTGGAAGGCACGATCGAGCAGGTTCTCCTTGCCGGTGCCCTCGGCTCCCGCCGGAAGGCGCTACGCACCCAAGTGGACGTCCGCGACCTCGTGACGGACTGCGTGGACCGACTGCGGCGAAGCCATGACCTGCCCGAAGGCGTGCTCCGATTCCGCAATCGCATGCCGGACGGCGAGCCGGCACGCGTCATGGGCAACAACGAGGAGTTGCGGGCAGCGGTGTCGAACCTCATCGACAACTCCGTCAAGTACTCCGGCAGCCAGGCCCAGATCTGGATCGAAATCGCCAAGCGCGGCACAGAAACGGTCGCGATCAGTATCCGCGACAATGGCATCGGTATCGCACCCGATGAACTCAAACGGGTCTTCCGGCGCTTCTACCGGACACCGGGAACGCTTCGCTCCAAGGGCACCGGCCTGGGGCTATACATCGTGCGCACGGTCGCGAGCAAACACGGCGGAAGGGTCTTCGGCCACAGCGAAGGCAAAGGGCGCGGCAGCACGTTCACCATTGAGCTGCCACTGTTAACGCCGGCATGAAGCGGGTACTGATCGTCGAGGACGAGTCCCATCTCGCCAAGGGCCTCCAGTTCAACCTGGAGGCCGAAGGATTCGCCACCTGCGTCGCGGAAGATGGCGAGAAGGCGCTGAAGGCAGTCCGGTCCGGCCCTGCGTTCGACGCGCTGCTGGTGGACGTCATGCTGCCCGGCATCGACGGGTTCGAGGTCGTTCGCAGACTCCGGTCGCGAGGATGCTACATGCCTGTCATGATGCTGACGGCGAGAAAGAGGCCCGAGGACATTGTCGAAGGACTCTCCGCGGGTGCGGACGACTATGTCCCGAAGCCCTTTGACCTGGCCGTTCTGCTGGCACGGATCCGCGGTCTGCTCCGGCGCCACGGCTGGAGTTCGGCAGGGCAGGACCGGCCGGCACCCGAGATCTATGAATTCAACGGACGGACAGTCGATTTCTCCAAGCAGCAGTTGGTGGTCGGTGGGGAGGTTCGCGACCTGACCCTGATGGAAGCCAGACTCCTGCACCATCTGATCGCGAACGAGGGCCGGAACGTGTCCCGCAAGAGTCTGCTGGAGGACGTTTGGGGCGTGAGAGAGGACACCGACACCCGGGCGATCGACAACTTCATCGTCCGCCTGCGACGCTCAATCGAGCCAGACCCGAGGAAGCCCCGGCACCTGCTCACGGTGCGCGGGGTGGGATACCGGTTCGTCGCCGAACCCGAGCCGGGCCTCAGTCGTCGTCTGTCGGGAGCGGCAGCGAGGCGGTTTCGCCGTCCGTGATGCCGACCGCCCAGCGGAACGCTTCCCGCCACATCCGCTGAATTCCGGGGTCGTCCCAGACCTCGTGGCGGTGCCCGAGGACGCTGGCAAAAACGCGGCCCTTGCCGAACTCGCGAACCCAGGCCATGGCGAAGTCCCTGTCCGCCCGCTGGACGCCGTCCTTGGACAAGTCCACGCTGGAAGGGTCTAGGCTCAGCAGCACTCGCACCTTGTCCCGTGCATACCGGTCCAGCTGGTAGATTTCGTCTGTGATCTCGAAACTGGCCGCGAAATGGCGGGTGATCGGGTGGGTGCCGTCCTCGACCCGCACGCGAACCTTCTGGTGCCAAGGGTGGTTGACGAAGGCACCCCCGACCATGTCGATGTACTCGGGCCAGCTCTCGCGGAACGAGTCCGTTCCACTGTGGGCGACCAGGATCGCCTTGCCATCCTCTTTCACGAACCGCATGAGGTCCGCCTTCTGCTCGTCGCTGAGCTCCAGGTCACCCTGCGTGTAGAACATCACGGCATCGAAGTAGTCCAGGTTCTTTCGGTTGCCCCGCAGCTTCTGCTTGGTGACAAGTTCCATGTCGGTTCGGAACCGGACGTCGAAGAGTCCCGTCCGCTCCCCGATCTTGGCCATGGTGAACATGGCATGCGACACCGAGTCGTGCGCGAAGAAATCGGAGCCTCCCAGGAACAGCAGGTGTTTCTTCCCATCGTCCTGGGCGCTGGAGAGGGTCGGCGCAACCAGCATGACGGCGGCTGCAAGAACGGCAGCAAGGGTCAGTCTCCCATATCCCATGGGAGCTAGTTTCGCACAGGCTGCCGCTCTAGAGCCGATTGATCAGGGTGGCTACGTAAGCAGCGCCGAACCCGTTGTCAATGTTGACAACCGAGACATTGCTGGCGCAGGAATTCAGCATCCCGAGGAGGGCTGACAGGCCGCTGAAACTGGCACCGTACCCGACACTCGTCGGGACGGCGATCACGGGCACGGACACCAGGCCGCCCAGCGCGCTGGGCAGCGCCCCTTCCATGCCGGCACAGCAAATCGCCACGCGGGCCGCCTGGATCCGATCCATCCTGGAGAGAAGGCGGTGAATGCCGGCGACACCCACGTCGTAGATGGCGTCGACCTCGTTGCCCATGACTTCGGCGGTGACCCGTGCCTCCTCGGCGACTGGAATGTCGCTAGTGCCTGCGCACACAACCGCGATCCGGCCCTTGCCGAGAATCTTGGCGTCCCTGTGCACGCGGATCGCTCCCGACCGGCTGAAGTACTCGGCCGTCCCGTCAATCGTGCGGACCGCCTCGAACATGGACTCGGTCGCCCGCGTAACCAGTAAGTTCGGCGACCGCTCGAGCAGGGTCCCGGCAATCGCCCTCACCTCATCCACGGTCTTTCCCTGCCCCAGGATTACTTCGGGCATGCCGTGCCGCAGTGCCCTGTGGTGATCGACCTTGGCGAATCCGAGATCCTCGAAGGGCAGGTGGCGCATCTCGCCGACAGCGCGATCGATGTCGCACCGACCCTGTTGCACGTCTTCGAGGAGTGCGCGAAGCCGGGCTTCGTTCATGGTCTCGCTTTCGTCGGAAAGTACGTGCCGATCTCGAGAACCGGGTCCGGTCCCATTCCAGGAGGGGTATCGATCACCTGCACGACTTCCCGCTCAGGCACTGAAATGATCCAGATCTGGTCCTCGTCCTGGACTCCGGCGAACGCGTAGGTGCCGTCTCTCGATAGGGAAATGGAGAGAGGCGCGCCGCCGAGCGGGATTTGTGCCACCTCCTTCTTGGTCGCGATGTCGGCAATGCCGACCGCCTCGCCCAGCTGGAGCGAGTACACGAGGAGCTTCTCTTCGGGAGTGGCCACGATCCGGTTGACCCCTTCTCCGGTCGCGATCGAGCCGACATTCTTCTTTGACGCGGTATCGATGATGTCGATCCGCCCCTCATCCCTGCAGGTCACCCAGAGCGTCTTGCCGTCCTGGGACAGCAGACTGCCTTGCGGACCCCTACCGACTTCGATCAGCCTGAGCTCACCTGTCACGGTATGCACGGCTCCGACGGTAGCGGTAGCTGTGTTCGATACGTAGCCCCAGACTCCATCCTTGCCGAACGTGACCATGTGCGGGTCGACGCCCCCATTGTCGAAGTCCTTGATCACCGCGCGGGCGTCCATGTCGACCAGTACGATGCGGTCCGGATTCTCCGAGGTGACGAGGGCCCTGCTGGAGGTCGGGTCCAGCGCGATGCCGTGCGGCCTGTGGAACTTGCCCATCGGGAGGATCCCGACGCGTCTGCGTGCCGTCAAGTCAATGATGGAGATCGTGTTGCCGCCAGGTCCGTCGTAGTCCATCCAGAGCACGCCGTTGTCCGAAACATAGGCGAAGCGGCCGTCCCGCGACAGGGCCACTTCGTGGGGTGTCTCGCCGACAAGAACGGCTCCCACCCTGTGCCCGGAAGACGAGTAGAACCCTACGGAATTGTTCTTCTTCTCCACGACGAGAAGGTCGGCTCCGTCCGCACCCGGGACAGTCTCCGACAACCCGGCAAGCAACACCGGCGCTAACAGTCTGCGAGCGATCATCCCCGCCTCCTCCCGAAAGGCCCGGCTTGAACCGGCCGGGCACTTGATTGTACCGTGGAACCTATGGCTAGCAGTCTGAACAAGGTCCTGCTGATCGGCAACTTGGGAAAGGATGCCGAGACGCGACATACCCCGAGCGGGACGGCGGTCACCAACTTCACTCTCGCCACGACGTACCGCTCGAAGGATCAAAGTACCGGAGAGTGGAAGGAGCGGACCGACTGGCATGACGTGGTCCTCTGGCGGGGCGATCGGGTGGCGAACTACCTGAAGAAAGGCAAGCAGGTCTTCGTCGAGGGCCGGCTGCAAACCCGCTCATGGGAGGACCAGCAGGGCAACAAGCGCTATCGCACCGAGGTGGTCTGCGACTCCTTCGGCCTGATGCTGCTAGGCGGTCGCGACGGCGGTTCCGACTACGGGAGCGGACAAGGAGGGTTCGGTTCGGGAGCGGGGCGTGGCGGTTCCAGGACGGAAACCCCCTTTTCGGGGTCCGGACCGGGCGGAGGCTTCCACGAAGAAGCCGGCAGGGCATCCAGTCCCGGTCCTTCGGACGCCGGGACCGAAAGCCCGATGACGTCGTCCATGGACGACGACGATATTCCGTTCTAACCGCGGGTTCGAGTCCCGGCTCAGGCCGGCGAGGGCTGGCCTTCGTCCAGCCCGGGGAGACCGGTCGGCACCTCGGGCGCGATCGCCTCGGGCGCCTCGGGCCCCCCCGGGTCGTTGTCCGGCGGGGCAGGGATCGTTAGCGGCGGCAGGTCCCGCCCTTCCAGCAGCGCCTTGACTTCATCACCAGCAAGAACCTCCCGCTCCAGCAGCGCGCCGGCTATCCGCTTGAGGCCGTCCGAGTTCTCCTGAATCAGCTTCTTCGCCCGTTCGTAGCTCTCCGAGACGATGCCCTGCACCTCGGCATCGATCCGGATCGCCGTCGCTTCGGAGTAATTCCGCTGCTGCGTGATCTCGCGACCCAGGAAGACCTCCTCGTCCCGCTTGCCGAACGTGAGCGGGCCCATGCGGCTCATGCCCCACTCGCAGACCATCTGCCGAGCCAGTGCCGTCGCCCTCTCCAAGTCGTTCCCGGCTCCGGTGGTCATGTGGTCCATGAACAGTTCCTCCGCGATCCGGCCGCCCATCAGGATGGCGAGTTGGTCGCAGAGGTAGGCCCGGGTGTACGTGTGCTTGTCGTCGATCGGCAGCTGCATCGTGACGCCCAGAGCTTGCCCGCGCGGGATGATCGTGACCTTGTGCAGCGGGTCCGCCTGCTCGAGCAACGCCGCCACGACGGCGTGGCCCGCCTCGTGATATGCAGTGTTCTTCTTCTCGTCGTCGCGCAGGATCATGGAACGCCGCTCCGCGCCCATCATCACCTTGTCCTTCGCCAGTTCGAAGTCGGTCATGGTGACCACCTTGCGGTTCTGGCGGGCCGCGAAGAGCGCCGCCTCGTTGGCAAGGTTAGCCAGGTCCGCCCCGGAGAAGCCCGGAGTTCCGCGCGCCAGAACCATGAGATCCACGTCGTTCGCGAGCGGCACCTTGGCGGTATGTACCTGCAGGATGCCTTGGCGACCTCGCACGTCGGGCCGGGAGACAACCACGCGCCGGTCGAACCGGCCGGGCCGGAGCAACGCCGGGTCCAGCACGTCGGGCCGGTTCGTCGCCGCCATCAGGATCACGCCTTCGTTCGAATCGAAGCCGTCCATCTCGACCAGCAATTGGTTTAGCGTCTGCTCCCGCTCATCGTGACCGCCGCCGAGGCCCGCGCCACGGTGCCGGCCCACGGCGTCGATCTCGTCGATGAAAACGATGCAAGGGGCGCTCTTCTTGCCCTGTTCGAACAGGTCCCTAACGCGGCTCGCGCCCACGCCGACGAACATCTCGACGAAGTCGGACCCGGAAATCGAGAAGAACGGGACGTTAGCCTCACCGGCCACAGCCCGCGCCAGGAGCGTCTTCCCCGTCCCGGGAGGACCAACCAGCAGCACGCCCTTGGGGATGCGTCCGCCAAGCTTTTGGAACTTCAGCGGCTCCTTGAGGAACTCAATGATCTCCTGTAGTTCCTCCTTGGCCTCGTTCACGCCCGCCACGTCCTTGAACGTGACCTTCTTTTGCTGCGCGGTCAGCAGCCGGGCCCGGCTCTTGCCGAAACTGAGGGCCCGGTTCCCCCCCGCCTGCAGCTGGCGCATCATGAAGATCCAGAAGAAGACGATCAGGATCAGTGGCGACACGCGCCAGAACACCGACCAGAATCCGAGGGACGCCTGGTCCTTGACGTTGACCGTGACGCCCTGGTCCGTGAGGAGGTCGAACACCTTGGGATAGTCGGCGGGGATGGTCGTCTGGAACTGGCCGGCGCTGGACTCGCCCTCGACCTTCTGGCCCGCCGCTGTGACCTCCCGGATGTTGCCCTGCTCCACGTCTTCCATGAACTCGCTGAAGCTCATGGTCGTGACCTTCTCGCCGGTCTTTGCATTGACCGCCTTCCAGAGCAGGACGGCGGTGCAGAGCATCACGATCCAGAAAACTGCGGTCTTGAAAGTAGAATTCACTTCCTCATGCCCTCTTCCGCGACTACCCGCTACCTCTTAAGACGCATTTCGGACCGATTTCGATACGCCACCCGCATCGGAACGGCCGAGTTCATCCAAGGCCAGAACACGCCGAGTGGCGGCGGTAGGGGACAGTCCGTGTGCCGGGCCGAACTCCCGGGCCCAGACGATCTGCGCGTGTGAAGCGGGAGCGTCGGATGCCGTGATGACCGGCCAACCCGCCCGCTTCCAGACGCTGACGCGGGAACTGCGGAACAGGTCCTTGATCTTCCGCGACGATTCTTGCCCGGCAGGACGGTACCGATCCCCGGCCCGCCAGTTCCGCAAACGTAGCGGGCTCGGAACGCGATCCCAGTCGAGAAGTGCAGAGTTGCTTTCATTGTACAGGACTTGCGTTTCCGGCACGGCGAGCAGGCGGGCGCGAAGGGATCCACCCGGCTCGCCCGGCACGGCAGCGCAGCCCGGCACAGGCAGGGGCACGTCGTAACTGCACGGGCGGACTGCACCTCGCGCGCAAAACCGAAGGGTTCCGAACGAACGCTCGACCCGCACGGCGGGCAGGTCGATGATACCCGAGCCCACCGGGGTGGCAATGAGGGAGCGCACGGCTTCGATGTGCCGGAAACTGGCGCCTCGGGCACCCAGTTCGGGGGACCGGACGATTGCATGCACAAGTCTCCGCTGCTCGGCAGGCAGCAGCGACCGCACGGCGTCAGCGTCCAGCAGGAGGGCTCCCTGAACCTGCCGGACGCAACGGTCTCGCAGTTTCTCGATACGGTCCCGCCAGTAGCGCTCCTCCTCAAGGGCCCAGTCTGCCGTCGTGGCGAGAATCGCCTCGACGTTCGGGTTCCAGTCGCGGGCCAGGAGGGGCAGCAGCAAGTGTCGCAGACGGTTCCGCGCGAAGCCGGGATCGGCGTTGCTCGCGTCCTCCCGCCAAGCGTGCCCGGACGAGCGCAGGTAAGTCAAGACCTCGTCCCTCGACACGTCCAGCATCGGACGCACGATGCCCGGGCGACGCACCGGATGAATCGCGCTAAGGCCGTTGCCGCCGCTCCCTCTCAAGAGACGGAAGAGCACTGTCTCGGCCTGGTCGGACCGTGTGTGGGCGGTGGCGACGGCTCCGACGACGCGATCGGAGAGCAGTTCGCGAAAGTACTCGTGACGGCAGCGCCTGCCTGCCTGCTCGAGGTTCCCATCCCGCACCCGGGCAGCGGCCCTGACGTCGTTGCGACGGACGAACAGGGGATGGCCGAGGCTCCCGGCGAGGCCGCGGACAAATTCCTCGTCAAGGTCGGATTCGGATCCTCGCAGCGAATGGTTCAAGTGGATCACCGCGAGAGGGCGGTCCGGCCACAACTCCCGCAACGCATGCAGGAGGGCGACCGAGTCGGCCCCGCCGGAGACAGCGACGCCGACACGCCAGCAGCCGTCGAGCATCGCGTGGCGCTTAACCCTCCTCGTGATCTTCGCGAGCACAGTCTCAATGTAGGCGAAATCGCTGGCCGGTCAGGTCCGCTCGGACGCAATGGCCACGCAAAATCCGCCCTGGCCAGCAGGTTGGACGCTGCTTGGGCGGTGAACGAGCACCGGTGACAGGGCCAGGGGCGCACCGCAAGGTTTACGCTCTAAGGTATATGCGGCTGCTTGTCCCGCTCGCACTCTCTCTGACAGCCTTCGCAGCTGCGGAGCCGTTCGAAGCGTGCGGTTCCGTCCCGGTCTACAGCCCGTGCGAGATCCGTATCGAGATCCCGGCCGAAGAGGCTTCAGAAGGCTCGAATCCGTTCACGAGCGTCACCCTGAGGGCCGAATTCCGGTCTCCCAAGGGCGGGCGGACGAAGGTCATGGCAGCGTTCTGGGACGGCGGGCGGGACTTCACGATCCGGTTCTCGCCCGACTACGAGGGCCGCTGGGATTTCCGGATCATCTCGAACATCCAAGCGCTCGACAGGACGACGGGCAGCTTCCAAGCCGTGGCGGCGGAGACGCCCGGGTTCATCGAGGTCTTCAACTCCCGCTATTTCAAGTACCCGGCGACGAACACCCCCCACTACTGGATGGGAGACACCGTCCTAGGCCTGGGATCGATGCCCTGGGAGGGCTTCCGCGCCCTGGCGGACCGTCGTGTGGAACAGGGATTCACCCACATGCGCACTTCCGTGCTGGGAGAGCCGGGGGGATCCGCCGAGGCGTTCAGGGGGCCGGAGGAACCAACTGTCGAGCACTTTCGCGAACTCGACCGGAGGGTTGCGTACCTGCATGACCTCGGCATGGTGACGGATCTGGTACTCGCGAACTCGGGAGAGGAACTGGAGCGCCTCTTCCCACGCCGTCGGTACCGAGACCGGTTCGTGCAGTACGTCTGCGCCCGGTACGCGGCCTATAGCGTCACCTGGCAGATGCTGCTGGAGTGGGAGAGCCACGACTCCGGTGCTCGACTGGCAGCCGACCTAGCATCGTCCGTCACGAAACACGACCCCTACTCGCACCCCAAGTCCACAGGCGCGACGGTAACTTCGGCACCCCTGTCGGAAGACGGCTGGCAGGACTACATTACGCAGAATCGCGTGGAGCCGTCCCTGGCGTCGATCGAGTACGAGCTCCGACGGGCACCCTTCGTCAACACAGGAGTCGGGGCGGGGGCCGACGCCGCCGGGACGCGCCGGCAGGCCTGGACCGCTGCGACGCGTGGGCAGTACGTCACTCTCGCCGGTTCCGAAGGTTCTCCGGACTCGCCAGCCGCCGAAGCTCTTACCCATCTGGAGCAGTTCTTCGCGCAGTCCAGGTACTTCGATCTCCAGCCCCACTACCGGGTGGTCGGCGGATCGGGACTGGCGCTGCAAAGAGTGCCCTACCGGCAGGAGAAACCGGTCGGAATTGAATACATCATTTACGCGGAGCGTCCGGGCCTGATCGAACTGGTGATGCCGAAGCACGAGTACTCGGTCAGCTGGTACAACCCGGCCGACGGGGCCTGGTTCGACCAGAAGAAGAAATTCAAGGGCGACCGATACCGCTCGCAGACTCCTGACGACAGGCACGATTGGGTGCTCTACCTGCGACGCGAGGGCAAGAAGCAGGACTACAACAAATCGTTCATCCTGGAATCCAAGACACCGCAGTTCCGGGAGGTGGAGCACTCCGCCGCGGAGGTTCCGTTCGAGATCCAGTTCCCAGAAGGAAACGAGATCCAATCTGGACGAGAGCATGAATTCAACGCGACGCTGACGAAGAACACGATCGCGGCGAAACGGATGCTTTGGCTCTGGACTGGCGAGGTGGCCGGATCAGGGAGAGGATCGAGGGTCTTGGGAACGACACAGTCGGGTCGATTCCCAGTGCCCGACCGCTTGGCGTCCAGATATCCTGCCACCCTGTCCGTGAGGGTGACCGGCCTCGACGGTGCCGGGCGTCTATTCGAAGCCTTCCGGCCCTACGTTTTCAAGCCCCCCGAGTAGCCAAAAAGGAAGCGATTGGGCATTTTCCTTTAGGCAATAATCTCATGGATCACGCGGCCGCCGATGTCGGTCAGGCGCTTGTAACGCCCTTCGTGCAGGAATGTCAGGCGCTGCTGATCGAGCCCCATCAGGCGAAGGATCGTGGCATGCACATCCCGCAACGGGATCTCATCCCCGGTAGCCCGTACCGAGAAATCGTCGGTCTCCCCGAACGTCGCACCCGCTCGCACGTCTCCGCCCGCCATCCAGACGACGAGAGCATACTGGTTGTGGTCACGACCCGGAGTCGGCGTGACCAAGTTGTTGTCGAATGGCGTGCGACCCATCTCAGAGGCCCAAACCACCAAGGTCTCCTCAAGCAATCCCCGTGACTTCAGATCGGCCAGCAAGCCGGCGACGGGTCGATCAACTTCTCGACAGTGCTTCGGTAGCCGACCCTGAATGTTGCCATGGTCGTCCCAGCGATCCGGGCCCGCTCCGTGCAGCACCTTGACATATCGGACCCCACGCTCAACCATTCGCCTCGCCAGGAGGCACTGGCGGCCGAAGGGCTCCGTTACCGGGTCGTCCAAGCCGTACAGCTTGCGTGTCGCCTCGGTCTCGCCGGCAAGGTCAACGAGGTCCGGCGCCCGGGCCTGCATGCGGAACGCAAGTTCGTAGGACGCGATCCGCGCTTCCAGTTCCGAAGTGTCGGTGCGCTGGTCTGCGTGCCGACGGTTTAGCCAGCCCAGCGCTTCGAGTTCCTCACGCTGCTCCCTCGCGCTGACCCCGTCCCTCCGTCGCAAGTCAACGATCGGCGTGTCGCCGGACCGGAAGAGCGTCCCTTGATAGGCAGCCGGAAGAAAGCCAGAGCCCCACACTCCGGCACCGCCGATCGTCGCTCCACGACGGTCGCCCAATACGACATAGCCCGGCAGATCCTCGTTCTCGCTGCCGAGTCCATAGGTAACCCAGGCTCCGATGGACGCGCTTCCGGGAAGCTGGTTGCCGGTCAGGGTGTGGTAGACCGCCGGTCCGTGGTTGTTGTTGTCGACCTTCACCCCATGTACGAACGCAAGGTCATCCACGCGACGAGCCAGATGGGGGAGCAGTTCGGAGACCCAGCGCTGCGAGTCGCCGTGCCGGCCGAATTTCCAGTACGACGGGATGACTCGGTTCGGCGCTGCCGAGAAGGTGGCAATCTCACCCACCGTGTTCGGCGCCTTGGGCATCCGCTGGCCGGCGTACTTCTCGAGCGCAGGCTTGTACTCGAACGTATCCATCTGGCTGACGCCCCCCTCCATGAAAAGGAAAATGCAGCGCTTCGCCTTGGCAGGCAATTGCTGGAGCCGGGCCTGCAACGGAATGGCAGTTGTCGATTCGGCCGCCACCAAGTCAGCGAAAGCGAGGCCGCCCAATCCCAAGTAGGCAGTTCCAAGAAGGTCCCGGCGACTGATTCCCAAAGACTTGCGTTCATTCATAGAGGCTCTCCGAACTATTCGATGTAGAGGAATTCGTTGGAATTGAACAGGATCCGGCACAGGGCCTCGAGAGTTCCCTCGAAACGTGCGAACCGGTCAGACTCCCCAGGGGCCGGCTGTCTCCCCAGCACGAGCTGAAAGGCTGTTTCGATCTGGCGCTCACGGCTTGCTCCGACGAGCGCCCGGATCCTGCCCGCAAGGCGATCGGCCTCCCCATGGACCAAGTAGCCGTTCATCATCGAAAGTGCCTGCAGCGGTGTCGTGGTCTGACTGCGCCGCTCGCAGGACTCGCTGAAAACCGGGGCGTCGAACGCGGCCAGCATGGGAAGCGGCAGTGACCGGCGCTGAAAGACGTAGACCGAACGACGTCTGGCGTCGTGCTCGCTCTCGTTCGGCTCCCACATCAGCCCGCCCGTGCGACCGTAGCGGGCAAAATCCGCCAAGTCGTCCGGAAGCGGAGGGAAAATGCTCGGGCCACCCCGGTCGGGACTGAGGCCGCCGCTGACGTGGAGGATGCTGTCGCGGATCGCCTCCGCCTCCAAGCGTCGTCGCGGATACTTCCAGAGCAAGCGATTCGATGGATCGTTGGTGCCGCCTGTCACCGCCGGGTTCTCGGCTGCCTGCCTGTAGGTGCCGGACAGAACGATCAGCCGGTGAACTTGCTTGACGCTCCAGCCGCTCTCGACGAAGGCGACCGCCAGCCAGTCCAGCAGATGCGGATGCGTCGCTCCGGAACCGTTGCGGCCGAAATTGCTGGCCGTCTCTACTATGCCCCGGCCAAAATGATGCTGCCAAATCCGGTTCACCATCACGCGCGCGGTCAGAGGGTTGTCCGAACTGGCGATCCAGCTGGCAAGCGTGAAACGTCTCCCGCGTGTGGGGAACTGCCGATAGCGGTCCGTCACGAGCTCGGCCGGCTCAGAATGCCCCAGAATGGCGCTCGGGAACCCGGCCTTAACGACTTCGCCCGGCTGGCGGTAGTCCCCGCCGCGGAGCACGCGAATGGGAGGAAGGGGAGGTCCGCTGGGAGGCCCGGGAGCGTTGCGAACGGTTAAGACGACGGGCTTCCAGCGCCCGAGACGGCGGCGGAACACATCCAGCGTTCCGGAAAGACGGGCATGAAGGGCCACCTCCTCCTCGGAGAACGGGCGCTCGGCCGCATAGGCTGAGCGCACGGCGGATCGAACGTCTTCGACGGAAATGGCCTCGAAGCGGCCCTCAGGATCACCCAATCCGGAGGCATAAGCCGCTTCCAGCCTGCCCATCAGGTGGGCTTCGTACGCCCTGAGCGCGGCCTGCTCTTCCGGACCTCCTGTCCGTTTCGCAGCGGCGGAAAGCCTGGCGTGCAACCTCCGGTCCGGCTGACCGAAAACGCGACTGTCCTCGCGCCGCAGTTCCAGCCGGAGATCGTCGTCCGATAGTTCCGCACCCGACGCCTTGGCGCGGCGGAATTCGATCAGTCGATGGCGCAGCCGTTCCTCAAGTTCGTCGAGTTCCAGCTTTTCTGGCCCATGCTCAAGGCGGCGCTCGTACTCCGCGATCTTGCGCGCCGCCAGTTCGGCGAACTCCGGGTTTGCATAGGGGACTTCGAGTCGTCCGACTACCCGTTGCCGGTCCTCCGTCTGAACAGCGCTGAAAAAGGCCTGAAACCGGTAAAAGTCCCGTATCGGCAGCGGGTCGTACTTGTGGTCGTGGCAGCGCGCGCAGCCAAGGGTCAGCCCCAGGAAGATGGACGCCGTGGCGCTGGTCACCTCGTTGAGGTAATTCTGGCGGACCTCGGCGGCAACGAGGTTCGAACGGTCCCAAGGAGCTAGCCGCAGGAAGCCGGCAGGTATGTAGCCCTGCGGGTCCGGCACGTAGTTGTTACGGGTCTTGCTGTGCTCGTCTCCTCCGGCGATCTGCAGGAGCACGAACCGGTCATAGGGAAGGTCTTCGTTAAGTGCGCGGATCACCCAGTCCCGGTAACGCCAAGCATTGCCGATAAGCCCGTCCCCCTCCAAGCCGCTTGTTTCGCCATAGCGGACCAAGTCCAGCCAGTGCCGTCCCCAGCGTTCTCCGTAGCGCGGATCCGCGAGCAGCCGCTCGACGAGTCTCTCGTAAGCCCCGGGCTCGTCGTCGTCCAGGAAGCTCCTCAACTCCTCCGGTGTCGGCGGCACGCCGATCAAGTCGAGATGGATCCGGCGGGCAAGCGTCCGATCCGGTGCCGGTGGCGCGGGACCAAGTCCTGCCCCTTCCAATCGCGCCAGAATGAACCCGTCGATCGCGTTCCTGGGCCAAGCCCGGTCCTTTACGCTCGGATGGGGCGGCTTATCCGGGCGCCGCAGGAACTCCTCAAAGCCTCGATCGGCGACCTCGCCGACATCCGGGTCAAGGGTCCGTATCCATTCCGAAATCACAGCGATCTCCGCGGGTTCGAGGTTTCCGCCAAGCGGCATTCTCGGTTCGGATCTTCCGGTTAGGAGATGGATCAATGGACTCTTGTCTGGATGTCCGGCTACTACGGCCGGGCCTCGCCGCGCCCCTCCATTCAAGACGTCCTCCAAGCTAGCGACGGAGAACCCGCTGGTCCGGGCCTCCCGGCTATGGCACTGTCCGCACGCCCGCGACAGCGTTGGCGCAACGTCCTCTTCGAAGGTCGCTCCCGCAGCAGGGACTGCCAATAGCACTGCAAAGAGCGCAGTGACGGCTGCCAGCAACTCCGATCGGGGCCGGGCATGGGGAACGGCCGAAACAACCTGGGCGATCATCGGTCGTGACACAGCCCACAAGAGCATGGTCCAGATAGCAATATACTCCAGCGGAGGCCGCTCGAATACGCAGATGGCCGTCCAAGCTCCCGAAAACGCCCTCGTTTTGGTTTCCACCGAGAATCCCTGTTGACCAGTGGCGACGTTCCGACTAGAATCAGGCAGCGGGTTGATCGGGATCGCTTAGGGGCGTCACACCCGACGGACAAGTGTCCGTCGGGGTACCGGCGCGAAACGCGTCCAGGTGAGCTCGTAGAAAGGGGAACTTAATGACTCGACACATGGGCGCGCTGCTGGGATTGGCTGCGTGCTTGCTCGTCCCGAGTGCGATATTCGCCCAGACCTCGGCGGGATCCATCTCCGGACTGGTCACGGACACGACGGGGGCGGTCATTCCCGGCGTCAACGTGGAAGTGACCGACATCGATCGCAACGTTACATTGGAGACGTCAACGAACGAGGCCGGGTTCTATCTGGTAACTCCGCTGCCACCCGGCGATTACCGCATTACGGCAGAGAGTGAGGGATTCCGGCGCTACATCCTGGAGCCCTTCCCGATCGCGACGCAGCAAAAGGCCGGTCTGGACATCGAACTGGAACTCGGTCAGGTCACGGAATCGATCACGGTCGAAGGCACGGCGCAGCTGATCGAAGCCACCAACTCGACCCTGAGCGGTGTCGTCGAGAACCGGCAGATCATGGACCTGCCGCTGAACGGACGCAACGTGTACTCGCTCGCAGTGCTCACTCCCGGCGTCTTCACGCGCGATCCGGCTCGCGGAAAGTTCCGCGAGGGCTTCCACTCGATCGGCATCTTCCAGGTGAATGGCGGCCGCGACTCAAGCAACATGGTCATGATGGACGGCGTTCCGGTGACGATGAACTCCAACACCAACAACATGAACGCCAACAGTGCCCTGCCGACCATCGAGGGCATCGAGGAGTTCCGCATCCAGACCAATTCCTATTCGGCGGAGTACGGCAGGAGCGGCGGGGGCGTGCTCACCATGACCACCAAGTCGGGCACCAACGAGCTGCACGGCACGGCATTCAACTTCCTCCGCAACAACAAGATGGACTCGAACAACTTCTTCGCCAACCGGGCGGGGAACGACTTGGGCACGTTCCAGCGCAACGAGTTCGGCTTCAGCGTTGGCGGCCCGATCATCAAGAACCGGACGTTCTTCTTCGAAGCCTACGAGGGCCGCCGACAGCGGACACAGGCCGTCCGGCTGCTGACCCTGCCCACGGCGCTCCAGAGAGCCGGGGACTTTTCGGAAACCCTGAACACGGAAGGAGAGGTGCGGACGATCTACGATCCGTTCTCCACTTCCCCCGATCCGGAGAGAGCCGGGGAGTTCTACCGCGATCCGTTCCCGGATAACAAGATTCCCAGTTCGATGATGGATCCGGTCTCGATCGCCACAGCGAGCTACTACGGGGCTGAGCCGAACGTACCCGGGCAGCCGTTCACGGGCCGGAACAACTTTCAGTTCGCGGGCGGACGGCCGAACAACTCGAACCGCAACGTATTCAAGGTGGACCACCTGTTCGGGCAGAACCAGCGGATCTTCGTGCGCCACACCGTACTGGACGTGATCAGTTCGGCACCCGAACTATGGGAAGGCCCGGGCTGCCCCGACGGCGGCTGCTTCACCAACAACGAGGCACTCAACAACGCCGCGCTGTCCTACAACAACACGCTGACACCCACATCCTTGCTCAGTTTGCGGTACGGTTTCGCGCGCTCAATCCTGGATCGCGGCTCGTGGTTCCAGGGCTTCTCGCCGTCCGAACTCGGACTCCCGAAGAACCTCGAGAATGGAGCGGACCTTTTGGTGTTCCCGGAATTCAACATCGCGGAGATGACGGCCCCGGGCCTCCGACACCACTGGAACTTCCGGTCCGCCAACATGTCCCACACACTCAACGCCACCTACTCGAAAGTGATCGGCAGCCACAGCCTCAAGGCCGGTGGCGAGTGGCGGGTCAACCTGATCAATCACATGCAGGCGTCCTGGCAGATGTTCTATCAGTTCACTGCAGGAATGACACAGGGTCCGGACCCGAGAAAGGTCTCGGCGAATGCAGGCTTCGGCTACGCCTCCTTCCTGCTAGGAACGGGCGCTAGCGGCAGGATCAACAATCGGATTCGGCCGGCCTTCTCCAGCAAGTCCTTCGGCGGCTACATCCAAGACGACTGGAAGGTCTCGCGCAAGCTCACCCTCAACATCGGGGTGCGCTGGGATGCGGAGACAGGCCTCACGGAGCGCTATGACCGCTTCTCGGTCTTCGATCCCGACGTCCGCAGCCCTCTCTCCGAGCCTTCTGGGCTCGACCTCAGGGGCGGCTGGCGTTTCCCAGGGGTAGACCTTCCAACGGGGCGGAACCTCAGGAACCCCGAGTGGAACAACTTCGCGCCACGGCTAGGTCTCGCCTACCAAGCCTTCTCGGGGACGGTGGTCCGCATCGGCTACGGCATGTTCTTCGCGATGGCTCCGTGGGGTGCGAACTACTACCCCACCTCCCCCTTCGCGACGACCACGCCCTGGCTGGCCTCGCTAGATGGCGTGACACCGAACAACCTGCTCAGGGACCCGATGCCCGAGGGCGTCATCCTGCCTCCAGGCTCGAGCGCCGGCTTGCTGGCGGGTAACGGCTTGAACGGGAACGGACCGATCCCCTCGCTGATGCGGACGCCGTACAACCAGCAGTGGAACTTCACTCTCGCGCAGCAGTTCGGCCCACGTACGGCTCTGGAAGTGGCTTACGCCGGCAACAAGGGCACCCATATTCCATTCCGCAACGGATGGCAGAGGGATCAGCTCGATCCGGTCCACATCAGCCCGGATTCCGGGATCCTGGACCTCGTCGACAACCCGCTGCATGGATTGGTCCCTGCGGGGGTGATGTCCCGTCCGAGAGTTCAGCGCGGTCAGCTGCTGACACCGTACCCGCAGTACCCGGGGGCTGTCGCCTCCGCGCCGGGATGGGGCAATACAACATATCACTCCATGCAGGCCAAGTTCACCAAGCGGTTCGAGGGAGGGGGGAACGCAGTGGTCGCCTACACCTTCTCGAAGCTGATCTCGGATGGCAGTGACAATGCCTGGACGTCGGCGCTCTGGCGGAACTACTACTGCCGCCGCTGCGACAGATCGATTTCCCCGTACGACCAGCGCCACCGCCTCATCACGAGCTACACCTACGAGCTGCCGTTCGGCAACGGAAAGCGATTCGGCAGCGGCTGGACGGGTGCCTTGAACGCGATCCTGGGCCAGTGGCAAGTCAACGGGATCCTAACCCTGAACAGCGGCTTGCCGCTACGGTTCAGCGTGCCCGGAAACACCAGCTTTTCCTTCGGGGGCCGGCAGTTCCCGGACACGACAGGTCGCGATGCCAAGATCGAACACAACAACTTCGATCCGACGACGCAGACTTGGTTCGATACGGACCAGTTCTCGATTCCCGAGCGATTCACCTTCGGCACGCTGGGCCGCGTGCATCCGAACCTCCGGGCTGATTTTGTCGAGTCACTCGACCTCTCAATCTTCAAGAGCTTCAAGTTCTTGGAGCGGGTGACCGCACAATTCCGGGCCGAGTTGTTCAATGCCTTCAACCACCCGATCTTCAACAACCCGGGCACTCAGGTCGGACGAGGCGGTTTCGGCAGGATTGCGTCCCAGGCGAACCTGCCGAGACAGGCGCAGCTGGCACTGAAGATCATCTTCTGAGGCCGGTTGGAGCCGGAGCCGGCCACTCGTCTCGCGTGGCCGGCTCCGGCGACATGTTGGGAAGCCAGCGGGTCTGAGGGGGCCTTTCCTCCCTCCCGGGCCCGCTGCCCTGCTACTTGAGGGATTGATTGACTACTCCTCCGGATTCGATGTCCTGAGTCCCGAGCGATGGTATTCTCGCGGTCGCCATGCGTTTGGCCTCGATACTCCTCGCCGCGGCGATCTCATCAGCCGCACAGAGCACTACCCAGACCTCGCTGATCGATCCCCCGGCTGACAGCAACAGCCTTGTCCTGATCAGCCTGGGCCTTACCGACACGGAGCCAACCGCCTGGGACGGCTCGCTGCAAGTTGAGTCCGGGAAGTTGCTCGCGGTGATCGGCCGCAGCTTCCGGGTCGGGGACGTGGTCGATCCGCCGAACCGCTGGAAGGCCTCCAGCCGTCCGGGCTTCGAGATCTCAAGGAGGCTGATGTACGAGCAGTACTTCAGCACGCCGGATGAGTTGCGGATCCTCGAGCCCAGTCTCTACGCGTTCCTCGACGCGGGGCCCGCGACTCAACTGGCAGTCGAGACGCTCGAGGGAGGCTTCAGCTTCCGGCTGTCCGACATCGCGGCAGGGGGGACGAAGACCTTCCTCGAAGGCCGGGCGAGCGTACACCGCACGGTACCGCCGACACTCGTGGGACGCACGGGCCGAGGCCGCGACAGCGAGCGTCGCACGGACAACGACTATCCCTCGCTTGCAATCGGCGTCGACGGGACACCGTGGGTCAGCTGGCAGGCGTATACGGGCAACAGCGATGACGTATACGTGAGGCACGGGAGCGGCCGAGTCTCAGTAGTCCGGAGCGGTGCCGATGTCTATCGGACGGACATCGCTATTGACGGGGACGGGAGCGCCTGGGTGATCTGGTCCGAGAGGCTAAACGACAATTGGGATCTCTTCGCCCGGGCATTCGATGGAGAATCCTGGTCTCCGGTCGCGCGATTGTCCGAGGCTCCTCAGCCCGATCTCCAGCACCGCGTTGCAGCCGCGCCTGACGGAACGCTGCACTTGGTTTGGCAGGGCTATCGAAACGGGGCGGCAAGCGTGTTCCACCGGTCGTACTCTCCCTCGACCGGATGGTCGGAGCCAACGCGAGTCTCGGCCAACGGGGGCAACTGCTGGGAGCCGGTTGTCGCGGCCACCGACCGCAGCGTCTTCGTCGCGTGGGACCAGTACGGGCCGGACGGCTACGACGTTCGAATGCGACACCGGCTCGACGGCGAGTGGAGCGAAGCGGTCCCCGTGGCTGCGACCCCCAGGTTCGAGGCTCATGTGGCCATGGCGGCTGATGCCGACGGCCGGGTCTGGCTGGCCTGGGACGAGGCGGGACCCAACTGGGGCAAGGACTTCGGGTATCCGCGCGACATCACGCTGCCGGGAGAGGGACTGTATCAGCAGCGCCGGATCCGCATGGCCGTCTGGCAGGAGGGCAAGCTGTTCGAGCCCGTGGCGCGCCTTGCTGATTCGCTTCCAGGTGACAGGCACAACTTCTACGAACTGCCGGAACTGGCCGCCGACGGTTCCGGGCGTATCTGGGCATTCTTCCGTCATCGCACGAACTACGAGGTCAACAATCCGGCACGCGTGCCCTCGCACTACGCGCTCTGGGAAATCTACGCTTCCCGCTACGAGGGTGACCAATGGTCACCGATGATGCTGCTGCCCTACAGCTCGGGCAACAATGACTCGCGCATGAGGGCCACGACCGACCCGCGAGGAGGCGTGGTCGCCGCATGGCCGACGGACCGCCGGAACTTCCGGGATTTCGACACCCTGCAGCCGGACGTCTTCTTTGCGCGCCTGCCGGCAACCGAGTCCAGGGCCCCCGAACCGCTGCTGATGCCGTTCTCAGCGGAGCCCGTAGAAGCAGCGGTTGTCCATGCGGACGAGCCTGGGGACGTCGCCCGGGTCCGCGAGTACGAATACATGATCGACGGAGAGCGCTACCGCATTCTTCGTGGCGACATGCACCGCCACACCGAGTTTTCCTGGGACGGCCAGAATGACGGCTCGCTACAGGACGCGTACCGGTATGCCATCGATGCGGCGGCCTTCGACTATGTCGCGATCACCGAACACATCTGGGGGGCGCGCCACGAGTACGACTGGTGGCGGACCCAGAAGGCCGCGGACGTGTACCGCGTGGGCAGGATCTTCGTCCCGCTGTTCGGTTACGAGCGGTCCGTCGGCTACCCGAACGGCCACCGGAACCTGATCTTTTCCTACCGGGGCGTCCGGGAGTTCGACATCCAAGGTCACGAGATCCGGCCGTACGGCGACCATCTTCACGGAGCGGAACGGCTCTACGCCTACTTGCGCCGCTACAACGGGATCGCGATGTCCCATACCAGCGCGACAAACATGGGGACGGACTGGCGCGATTGGGATGCGGAAGTCGAACCGCTGGTCGAGATCTACCAGAGCGACCGGAACAGCTACGAGACCGTCGGAGGCTGGCGCAGTGCCGACCCGGAGGACGTCCGCACGCAGCATGGCGGCTACCAGCCGGACGGAATGGTCTCCCGAGCCTGGAAACTGGGCATCCGCGTGGGCGTGCAGGCGAGTTCGGACCACATGGCAACCCACACCTCGTACGCGATGATTCTCGCTAGGGAGAACACCCGGACGGGTCTGCTTGAGGGAATCCGCGCCCGCCGGGCGTACGGAGCGACTGACAACATCGTCCTTGATTTCCGTCTGATCGGGCCTGACCGAGAGCACCTGATGGGCGAGGAAGTGAAATTGGAAGGATCGCCGCGCTTCCTCATTCATGCCGAGGGGACGGCACCGATCGGGGAACTGGAACTCGTCCGCAACAACGAGGTCATTCTGGCCCAGAAACCGGAATCGGCCGTGGCCGACATAGAGTACCGGGACAACGCTCGTCCTGCCGGGCGTACGTCGTTCTACTACGTCCGGCTGAGGCAAACAGACCAGGACCGGCAAGTCGCGTGGAGTTCTCCCATCTGGGTGGACTGATGGGGCACGAAGGGACGATCTCGAACCGCTCCACGGAACGCAAACGATGCGGCGGAAATGCACCAGGAACCCTGCCATAATGGCAATCGATTCCCTCATCCCAAGGCTTGGATCGAGGGAGTCTGCTGCGATCGTCTCCCGCAGGCTGTTGGCTCCAATGCGCTCAGGTTTCCTTCTTGTCCCGTTCCTCGTTCTGGCAACCGCCTCCGGCGACTGGAACCAGTGGCGGGGACCCAACCGGGACGGCAAGTCGGCCGAATCGGGGTTGCTGGATGCATGGCCGGAGGGCGGGCCCAGACTGGATTGGCAGGTGGCGTCCCTTGGGGCGGGCTACTCGTCGTTCGCTGTGTCGGATGGCAGGCTCTACACGCAAGGGCTCCGGGATGGCATGCAGTTCCTGATCGCGTTGGATGCGGAAACGGGCGAGACCGTCTGGAAGACGCTTCACGGTCGAAGGTACTCCAACAATCGCGGGAACGGCCCGCGAGGCACGCCGACCGTCGACGGCGAACGCGTCTACGCACTCGGCGGTGACGGGAATCTCGTCTGCGCGAATGCGTCGACCGGCGCCAAGGTTTGGGAGAAGAACTTGTTGAAGGCCTATGGAGGCCGGAATATCCGCTGGGGGATCAGCGAGTCGCCGCTCGTCGACGGAACCCAAGTTATCGTCAACGCCGGAGGCTCGCGGGGGTCGATCGTAGCGCTGGACAAGCTGACCGGGACGGAGATCTGGAAGTCACAGAGCGACGAAGCCGGATACTCATCAGCGGTAGTCGCCGAGATCGACGGAATTCGGCACTACGTTGTGTTTACGGGGGAGGGGGCGGTTGGCATCTTGGCGAAGAACGGGGAACTGCTATGGCGCTATAGCGCCGTGAGCAACTCGACAGCCAACATTGCGACGCCAATTGTCCACAACAATCATGTCTTCCTCTCGTCCGCGTACGGCACGGGGTGCGCCCTGTTGCGCCTCGAGAGCGCCGGAGGATCGATCAAGGCTTCCGAGGTCTATTTCAACCGCGACATGATGAACCACTACGGCAGTTCGGTGCTGATCGACGGCTACTTGTACGGTTTCTCGAACCGGATCCTCAAGTCCATGAACCTGGAAACGGGCGAGGTTGGCTGGCGCGACCGCTCAGTTGGCAAGGGGCAGATCATCTATGCCGACCGTCGGCTCTACATTCTCGGCGAGGACGGGGTGGTCGGCTTGGTAGATCCCGACCCGCGCGAGTACAGGGAGATCTCGCGGTTCGAGATCGAGAGCGGCGACTATCCGACTTGGACGCTGCCCGTGATCTCGAACGGCACGCTCTACCTGCGGGACCAGGACCGGCTCTCCGCGTACGACATCCAGGCGCGGTAGCCCGCGAACCGGGTTCCTGGCATGCCGGGCAGTCGAGGAGGCAGGACTGCGCGATCCGGGACGGAATCCATCCTCTCCAGATTCTGACGACGACTCCGAATGCGGAGCGCGAAGCAAGGCCGCACGCACGGGCGAGACTCCATCATCCTCCCCCTCGAAGGCGTCCATCGGGTGGAGTCGCAGTCCACTCAGCCTCCCTCCGGCCGTAGGATGCGTTTGTGTCGCGAACGAATGGGTCGGGGTTCAGCGCCTGATCAATGACGTAGGTAGAGCCGGTCAGGACCAGAATCTCGTCCCCTCCGAGGGAATCGAGCTCCTGGCGGAACGCTTCGCAAGGGTCTGCCTCGACACAGACGCGGTCAAAACCCTCCGAGAGCTCACGCGCAACCTCGGACGGGTCGCGCCCCTTGAACGACGCTGATGTCACGGTGAACGAACTGGCTTGGTCAAACAATGGCTGCAACACGGCAAGCGCGTCCCGGTTGCTCGTTAGTCCGACTACGTAGCGGAAGCGCTTCCCCGGAAACTCAGCCCGGAGCCTTGCAGCCAATGCCGAAGTCTTGTCGGCGTTATGGGCCACGTCCGCCACGACTTTGTCGTGCGTCAGCGTGAATCGTCCCGGCAACTCGCGACAGATGTCGCCGAGCACCTCCTCCAAGGTCCGGGCCGGATAGAAATGCCGGACAATTCGCGCGGCAAGGGCGTGGTTCCGAACCACGAACTGGGGAGTTCCGGCGGGAAGCAGCCCTGCCGTGTTCCGAAGATCATCCGAGTCGAGCAGGCAGACCTCCGCCCGTTCGCAGCGTGCCGTCTCGACAACGAACTCCAGCGCATCCCCTTGCGCCGCAGTGAAGAAAGGGGTTCCCTCCCGAGCCACCCCGGCTTTCTCGAGTGCCCGTTGCCACAATTTCGCGCCCAAAGTGCGCGGATGGTCCGAACCCACGTCAGTGACAACGCTGGCCTTCACATCCAAGGCCATCAGGGGTGTGTAACGGCCACCGACGCCGGATTCCATTGCGGCCCATCGAACGCCATGACGTTCGAACAGGAACAACGAGAGCAGAATCCCCAGCTGAGCGAATGTCAGGACCGGTCCCCCGGTCCTAGCCGCTAGCTGATTCTGATACGGAACCAGCCGGCTGCGATAGATCTCCACGATCTCCTCGCGGTCCGGCTCCGCCCCGTTGATGTGGAAACGCTCGGCATAGTCGAAGACATGAGGGCCGGTCCAAGACCCGGAAGGGCCGGCGAACCTCAGCGCTTGCTCGAGTGCGAAGCACACGGACCCCTTGCCATTCGTCCCGGACACGTGGACGAGCTTGGTCGGGTGCCCGGAGGGCCAAGCGTCCCGAACGGCCTGCCGCAACAGTTCGATCCCCCGCCGTTTCTCCATCACCCATCGGGGGTGATAAATCTCGTCGAGCGTCGTCAGATAGGCGGGGTCGAACTTTCCTGTCAAGGCTGCCCAGCTCCTTTGGTTCGGCTGCCCGGTACGCCCCTGAGCCGACTGGTCCGGCCGCTAGCGGCGAGCGGGTGCAACGCAGAGGGACAGAACTGGCGACCGGACACGCCGACTCGGGCCCTAACTCGCGGTGGCTCTCATGGGAGTATAGCCAGCGGCAGTGATCGAACTGCCATGTCACGGCCGAGACACGAACCGCATGCGACCTCTCCGGCCAAGCAGCCTTGACGGTTTCGCCTTTCCAAGGGGGATTCCAGCCCGGAGCGAGCAAATCCAGGCGTCGATTCCATGGGGATGCGGCTACGATGGGGCTCATGATCGGACCGGACCAGCGAATCCGACGTCGCGAGTTTCTACTTGCCACGGGAGGAGCGGCGCTGGCGCTATCCAACCGCTGCGCCACCCGCACACAACGTTCCGACCGAATCGGCGTGGCGGACTTCGAACTGGCGGAAGTTACGGTGGAGGAACTCAGGACCGGGTTCGATTCGGGTCGCTGGACGGTCCGTTCCCTGACCGAGAAGTACCTCCAGCGGATCGAGGCAATCGACAAGGCGGGACCAACTCTGAATTCCGTGATCGAGGTCAATCCCGATGCCCTCGAGGAGGCTGACAGGCTCGAAACCGAGATGCGGGGCGGCAGAACACGCGGGCCGCTCCACGGCATTCCGGTGATGCTCAAGGACAACGTCGCCACCGCGGACAGAATGCAGACTACCGCAGGCTCCCTCGCCTTGGTAGATGCCGGCGCTCCGCGAGACTCCGGAGTGGCGACCCGGCTGCGAGAGGCCGGAGCGTTACTGATCGCGAAGACCAACCTCAGCGAATGGGCGAACTTCCGCTCCCGGCAATCGACCAGCGGCTGGAGCGGGCGCGGCGGCCTGACCCTGAACCCGTATTTTCTGGACCGTAATCCGTGCGGCTCAAGCTCGGGCTCGGGCGTGGCGGTTTCCGCGGGCATCGCGCCCCTCGCGGTGGGCACGGAGACCAACGGGTCGATCGTCTGCCCGTCGTCCATCAACGGAATCGTGGGCGTCAAGCCCACCGTCGGCCTGGTGAGCCGGTCCGGAATCGTGCCGATCTCGCACACGCAGGACACGGCCGGCCCGATGGCTCGGACGGTCGCCGACGCTGCGGCAATGCTGGGCGCCTTGGCAGGAAGCGACCCGAGAGACGCTGCGACGCAGTCAAGCGACGGGCGGTCTCGTGCCGACTACACGCAGTTCCTCGACGCTGACGCGCTGCGCGGAGCGCGGGTCGGCCTGCTCAGGGAGTATTGGGGGCGCCACACCGGCATCGACTCGATCCTTGACGAATCAGTGGCCGCGATGCGCGAAGCCGGCGCCGAACTGGTTGAAATCGATGAGCTTCCCGGAATCAGCGCGACAAACCAGCCGGGTTTCGAACTGATGCTCTACGAGTTCAAGGCCGACCTCAACCTCTACCTGGCAGGGCTCGGAGGCGACACGGCGGTACGCACGCTGAATGACGTGATTCGCTTCAACGAAGAGCACCGGGAAGAGGAAATGCCGTACTTCGGCCAGGACATCATGGAGTTGGCGGAGGAGAAGGGTCCGCTAACCGAGAAGGCCTACTTGGATGCGATCGAGCGCAGCCGGGACGTCGCGCGCAATGCGATCGACACCACCGCCGAGAGTCATTCGTTGGACGCGTTCTTCGCGCCCACAACCGGGCCCGCCTGGGTAACTGACCTCGTCCACGGGGACCGCTCCTCATTCCGGGGATGCTCGTCTGCGGCGGCTCGGGCCGGTTACCCGCACGTGACTGTTCCCGGCGGCTCCTTGTTCGGTCTGCCGGTGGGTGTCTCCTTCTTCGGGCGGGCTTGGTCGGAGCCGCTGCTGATAGCGCTGGCGTACTCGTACGAACGGGCTACGCAGCACCGCAAGCCCCCTAGGTTCCTGACGGAACGACTGGCTAGTTCGACGTGACCCAGATCGGCGACGACCATGCCACGTTGCCGTCGTTCTGTTGCACCCTCACGTAGTAGTAGTCCTCGCCAGCCTCCTTGCCAGCGTCCTCGTATGTGAACTCCACATCCTGGGGGAGTTTCTGGCTCGTGTAGACGAACTCCTGGTTCTTGATGATGTCGATCTGCCGGATGGGGCTCGTGCCGAGGATCTTGACCGTAAGCCGGAACGGGCCGTCGATTGTGACGATATCGCCCTGCAGATGCTCCGTCCCATTCGCCTGCAGCCGGTAGTCGAGAACGATGTTGTCCGTCGCGCCATAGTTGTGGCGCTGCTTCATCGCATCCAGCAAGCCCTCGCGGGTGAACTCCTCCGCGATCGTGCAGGCGTACGAATAGTGTGTCGACAGGTGGTCGGACGCCACCTGAACTCCCAGCTTGTAGCCCTTTGCCCATGCGTTCCACACATAGCCTGCGGGCTCGAATCCGCCGGCCTGGGTCGTGGGGCGCTCGCGGTGAGCGGCTAAGGGCGCACCTTCGTATTCCGCAGAGACCCGGTCGCCCTGGAAGATCTCCACGAGCGGCTCGACCTCCGGGTCGTTGTCCCGCCAGTCCGTACCCATCCCTGTTGCGGAAGTGTGTGAGATCGCGATCCCGCCGTTACCGCGAAGGTACTCGTACAAGCGGCCCGCGCCCTGCGCGTGGTTCGACTCTTCCGGGAGAATCGGGAGGGTGGGCGTTCCCCGCTTGGGCAGGAGGATGTTCCGGTGCCCGTCCGGGTAGCGGACTGACCGCTCATAGCCGTAGAACGGCTGGAAGGCCCCCGAGACGCTAAACACGTCCACTGCCTGCTGCAGCACCCAGTTGATGTACTCGTTGTCCGGTCCGCCCTGGAAGTTATGCTCACTCACGAGAAGGTAATCGAGGCTGGCCGCGTCCAGTGCGTATCGGTACGTCTGGAACAGCGAGCCGTCGTTGTTCCCGTCCATCGAGAACTCGGTGTGCCGGTGCGTGTCACCCCGGTAGATCTTGTAGGTCCTCCCTCCGGAGTTGATTTCGTAACCCCTCAGGCGACTCAAGTCCCTGGCCTCTGTCGGAGCCACGTTGTGGTATTGCACGACCCTTTCCGGTCGCACCTTCAGAACCGGAGGCTCCGTAGCCCGACCCAACGCCGGCAGCTTCGCTCCGTACACGTCGGCATGGTCGTACAGGAATTCGTAAAAGTCCCGGTTGTCAGAGGCCCATGTGGCGACCAGATTCCCGACCCCGTCGGACGCCACCCCCCACCGGACATCCTGGCGGCCGGCAGTGAAAGGGATCTCATACGGAGGGGTCCATTCGCCGCCATCCAGGGTCGTCGCCCAGATCTGCCACGCAGCCCGGTGAAGCGGAGTGTCGAAGGGCATGTCACGCTGCCGGATTGTCCGGTGACGCCCGAATAGCCAGGCGCGACCCTGGGGATCCACAGCGAGCCGCGGGAAGTCATTATGGAATCGGTCAACGTGGGCCGGCATTGCATCGTTTATGTCGGCCACGGGCTCTTTCCATGCGATGCCGTCCCGAACGGCGAGCCGGATAACTCTGTATTCGTACAGGAGGGTGCCTTCGACGGGCAGTAGGAAACCCGTGTCCTTGCCCCAGTTGAGTCCGCTTTCGTTCCAAGCCGCCCAGAGTCGGTTCTCGCCATCCACTGCAAGCGAGACATGCGCTTCATAGAGTGGAGTGCTCGCAATCGGCTCCGGGCTGGCCGCCCATCGCTCGCCGTCCCACGTCCGCAGCATGACGTCGTAATTGCCGTTCCCGTAGGAATCCCAACCGATGTGGACCTCACCATTCAGGCCGGCGGCCACAACCGGCTCCCAGTCGTTGGCATCCGACGTGGATACCCGTTGGGCCGCGGTCCACTCGCCGCTGACGTGGCGTCGCGCGAAGATGTCGGCCTGCCCGTTTCGGAAACCCTGCCAGACCATCCACAGGCTGCCGTCCGCTGCGGTTGCCAGGGTCGGCAGGATGTCGGGCTGCGGGGCCTCGGTCAACCGGATCGTGGTCGACCAACCACCTTCGTGCAGGGACCGCCCGTAAAGGTCGAAGTTGCCGTCCTGCTGATGCGCCCATACGAACCACACGGTTCCGTCGCCCGCCCGTCCCATCTGGACCATGTGAATGTCCCCGGGCTCCTCGGTGACGGTCTCCACTGGCCCCCACGATGTGCCGTTGTGGACACGGGAGTGAATCTCGTTCGCCCCGTCCCGGTATGCGATCCAGGCGGCCCGGGTTTCTCCTTCGGTGCCTCCCAGAATCGCGGCGAAGTCGTCCTGGTACGCATCGGTCGAGATCCTCTCGACAGTAGGAACACGCTCAACGACAGCGGCACCGTTCAGGAACTCCAAAGGCATACCCAGCCGCGCATCGGCTAGCGCGAACGAGAAGTTCCCCTGCGCGGTAGAAATGCGGACCTCGGCGCCTGGCGACTCTTCGATGTCCAGCACAACCGCGGGCGTCCAGTAGTAGATTTGGACCGGCCGGTCAGGCAGGTTTTCGTACGCACGCCAGTTGTAGTTCACGCCCTTGTGCGTCGAGAGCTTCCACGATCCGGCCGGATCGACGCTGTTCTCTGGACGTGAGTACCAGTCGCGAGTCTTCAGCAGCTTCCCGTTCGTGACCGAGGCGGAACCATCCCAAGTAGTTTCCTTGGTGTCGAGGAGTCCGAAGCGGACGCGGACCGAGATCGTATCGGCTGCCGTAAGCGACGCCGAAGCGGCAAGAAGTCCGCCGAGTAGCAGCAGAAGGTGGGTCGGGGCAAAGCGTGCGGTCATGGAAGTTTGGGAGCGCTCGATCTGAGCGCCCGCATTCTACCAACAGGTGGTGCTCTTACGACGAACGACGCGGAGTGCTCGCAGCGGTCCATCTGCGCGCCGGCAACGAGAATCCCGCGCTCGACACGAGCTGGGACCCGTGATCGCTCCCGACACGAAACCGGCGAAACGGCACAAGCGGAGCGGCCCGAACGGGCTGTGCGACTACGTCCCGGTTGGATGCTCGAACAGCTGGGTGACGGGCCGTAAAGGATGCTGCTGCGACCACGATCCGCCGCATCGAATAGCCACGGCCGAGGGGCAGGCCCGCTGGTACGATGGGCCTTGGCTTCCCCTCCTCCATCAAGAGTCCGAAAGACGGTTCTGGGCAACGGCCTCAGGGTGCTCAGTGAGTCCATGCCGTCGGTCCGTTCGGTGTCGTTGGGTATTTGGCTCAACAAGGGCTCGCGCCACGAGTCCGACGCCGAAAGCGGTGTCACGCACTTTACCGAGCACATGGTCTTTAAGGGGACCGAACGCTATTCGGCCCGCGAGATCGCCTTCGAGGTCGACAGCTTGGGCGGGAACCTTGACGCGTTCACCTCGAAGGAGACCACTGCGTTCACGGCGAAAGTCTTGGACGAGCACTGGCCCCGCGCGCTGGACATCCTCGCGGACATGGCGCAGAACCCGACCCTCGCGGAAGCCGACATTGAGCGCGAGAAGGGCGTGGTCCTCGAAGAACTCAAGATGGACGAGGACAATCCTGACTACCTGCTCGGGACGATCTTCGCCGGGAGTTTCTGGTCCCGGCACGGCATGGGCCGCCCGGTAATTGGTAGTCCCGAAACGATCCGTGCATTCGGCAAGGAGCAGTTGCAACGCTTCTTCGGCGACTCGTTTCGCGCCCCCAACCTGCTGGTGACGGCCGCGGGTCACCTAGGACATGAAGAGTTCCTGGAAGCGGTGGGAGCGAAGCTTGGCGGGCTGAATGGTGTCGTGGAGGGCCGCGAAGAGGCCGCTCCGGTTGTCACTCCCGAGATCGTTGTACGGGACAAGCAGGCCTTGGAACAAGTGCATCTCACTCTCGGGGTCGAGGCGTTCCCAGCCCGGGATCCAAGACGCTTCGCGGGCTTCGTTCTCAGCACGATGCTCGGTGGCGGATTCAGTTCGCGCCTGTTCCAGGAGATTCGCGAAGAGCACGGGCTTGCCTACAGCGTGTACTCCGACCTGGGCCTGTATTCCGACACGGGATGCCTGACGGTCGGGGCGGGCACTGCCCTCGAGGTCCTGCCGCTTGTCTTGGAATTCACGCTGCGGGAGTTTACGGACCTCAAGGAGAATCTGGCCCCGGACCATGAGATCCGCCGGGCGAAGGACCATCTCAAGGGCAGTCTCATGCTGAGCCTCGAGTCCACCGGAAGCCGCATGGCCAATCTGGCCCGCCAGGAGGCCTATCACGGACGGATTCGTTCCCTCGACGAAATCAACGAGCAAGTGGAGGCCGTGACGGCCGGCAGCGTCCGCGACCTGGCGAACGAATGGTTCCAGCAGGACACAATCGCCCTGAGCGTGCTCGGCAACGTCCAAGGACTGCGAATCGGGCGGGAGCAACTGGTCTGCTGACCAAGCGACCGCGCCGGGGTCAGCGGACCACCTGTGGCGGACGTTTCCAGCGAAGGCCCGGAAACCGTGCGAAATCCCCGTCCATGGTCACCCATTCCGCCCCCGATTCGATCGCCAGCGCCGCGACGAACGCGTCGGGAATCAGGTTCCCCCGGGCCTCGGACCCGCGGCAAAGCCCCGTGAAGATCGACCAATGGCGAGGTCCCGGTGCGATCCGCAGGCAGTGATCCAAGTCCCTGATTCGATCGACAAACTCGATCGCGTGACCGACTGGGCTCGGAACTCTGAATACGCGCGGGTTCGTCACGATGCGGACGAATCCGCTGAGGACGAGATCGGACACCGCGAATGCTGCCGGACCCTTGACGACCCCCTCCAGCCACCGCCGACATCGTTGATGCTCCGGAATGTCGTCTCGATACGCGCAGACCAGGACATTCACATCAGTCCCGCCCCCGGGCTAGGCCCGGATCATTCAAGTTGAAACACGCCTTCGGCTAAGCTGGTGTACAGGCGCGGTTCCGGCAGTCACGCCCCGTTTCGTCATTGGTGCTATCCATGCCCCAACATCAGTCTGGGTCCGGGCAGGTGATCGTTCACTAGCGAGGTTTCTTCGGAAGCTCTCCTCCAAGCCAGCATTCACAGCCAGTGCCATCCCGGGCCGGAACCGGCGCTCCCGAGCGGTGTGCTCGGAGGAGCGTAGGTGGAGCGCCGCGGCCCCGAGCGGGTCGCTGGGTGGGGGTGTTTGCGTCCCGCGTCCCCCCCCCAACCCCGATTGTGTTTCAAGCCAGCCAGTACCGTCACGTGGGCGAACCGGTGCATCTGGTCGGGATCGAGTTCAGCGAGCGAACGCGGAATCTGGCCGGGTTCGAAGCCGAACTAAACTGAACACCGGGGCTAGGGAAGGGTCCCTGCTGGACGGAGGTCACGAGGCAAGGCTGGGGACGGCGAAGACTGCGGCCCGCCTGACCCGTCGCTCACCGAGGTGCACCCCGTTCCGTGGCGCCAGCGGACGTCCTCGTGGAATGGCCGCCGCGTCTCCTCGGGCCACGTTGACCAGCACTCGCGGCAGGCTCGGAAGCTCGGCTAGTACGGCGTCTTGGATCGCGCGGAGTTGGGCCTTGCGTAGCGGCAGAAGAATGCAGCAACGGGACCGCGCCGGAAGTCGGCCATCCTGCCGATTTCGAGAGGGATCCGGGAGCAGCGCGAATCCAGACGAGGAAGCGAGTGGGGAATCGGCCCTTCTTTGTCTGGGTGTAGGACCGACGCGCAGAACCAGCAGCCCCGACCAGACGTAACCTGCATCGTTCGCAGAAATGCCGGACCCTTTGCAAGATCACATCGCTCGCAGCGGTGTGGGAGACTGGGTTACCCGTCCTGCTTCAGCCCGAATAGTGCGTTGCGCAAGCCGCGGGCAGTGGGTCGCCGAGTCGTTCGGCAAGGACCGGGGATTGGATCCGAATCATGGACCGATTCGGCCAAAGGAGATACGAAAGTGGCCCGAGAAGTCTCAAGACGGCATTTCTTCCTGGGGGGCCTGCTGGCCGGCGCCGTTCCGGCACGCGGCTACGGGGCCGTACCCTCCCTCAAGTCCCTGGGGTACAAGTCCCCCAACGAGAAACTGAACGTGGCCGCGATCGGGGCCGGCGGCCGGCCCGCCCTGGTAATGACGGAGTGCGAAACGCAGAACATCGTCGCGCTGGCCGATGTGGACTGGGAGCGCGGCGCCGAAGGGTTCGCGTATTGGGCGAAAGCAGCCAGGTACAAGGACTACCGGGTCATGCTCGACAAGTCCGGCAAGGACATCGACGCCGTCGTAGTCGGCACGCCTGACCACATGCATGCCGCATGCGCCTTGGCCTGCATGCAGGCCGGAAAGCATGTCTACGTTGAGAAGCCGCTGACGCGCACGGCATGGGAAGCACGCTTTCTCAAGGAAGCCGCCGCGCGGTACGGTGTCGCCACCCAGATGGGCAACCAAGGCTACTCGCACGACGCTACGCGGGTTGCCTGCGAGATCTTGTGGTCCGGCGAAATCGGCGATGTGACGGAGGTTCATGCCTGGACCAGGCCCGCAGTCTGGCCGCAGGGGATGCATACGGTTGCGGACCCCACCCCGGTTCCCGACACTCTGGATTGGGATCTGTGGCTTGGCGGTGCTGCGAATCGGCCATTCACAGCCGGAGACGAGAACTATCGGGCATTTGCGGCCGTGCGTTCCGAGAGCCTTGGCCGCACTCCTCGTCCGCCACGGCCCCAGAGGGCGCAGACGGAAGGCACCGACGGACAGGCCGAGGGTCCGGTGCGACCGCGCGGCGGGGGGTTCGACCCGTCGCGATACGGCTTCTACCTGCCGTTTAACTGGCGCGGCTTCCACGACTTCGGCTCCGGCCTCATCGGCGACTGGGGCATCCATATCCTGGGCCCGGCGAACTGGGGGCTGCAACTGGGTCCCGAGACCCTCCTGAGCGTCGAGTGCGTCAAGAAGGACTCCTCGCCTCCGTTCACGTTCCCGGACGAACTCACGCTGCGCTATGACTTCGCCCCCCGGCGCAACATGCCGGCAGTCTCGGTCTACTGGTACAACACGATCGGCGACGCCTACCTCCCGGAGGGAATGACAGCGGATCAGGCCCGGAAGATCGAGGGCCAAGGACCACAGGTCGGCCCGCCACGGAGCGGCAGACCCGGAGGGGGGCCTCCGCGACCTCCTCGAGGCAGTGGCTACAACTGCATCTTTGTCGGCTCGAAGGGCTACCTCGGCACCAACGGACGCGGAGAGGGCGTCGGATTGCTGCCGGGCTCCAGATGGGCCGAGTACAAGCTTCCAACCGCGTACCTGTCGCGGTCCCCCGGCGCATCGACGGGCAGCAACACCACCGCCCACGTGAATGACTGGATTCGGGCCGCGAAAGGCGGCTCACCGGCTTGCTCCAGTTTCGACTTGGCCGCGCCGTTCACCGAGTGGCTGGTGCTCGGTGCGGCGGCGGTCCATTACGAGGGCAAGCTCATTTGGGACAACGAGGCGGGCGAGTTCAGCAACAACAAGGATGCGAATCGGTGGGTGAAGCCTCAGCTCCGCAAGGGATGGGAGCTTCGCCTGTAGCCGAATTCCAAGGCAGCTTGCCGGGCGCCGGTTCCGTTACCCTCCCCAGCCTTCGTGCAACCGCGTTCGAACGAGGTCGGTTCGCGGACTGGTGCGAGGCGACAGCCACTCCCGTCTGCAGCACATCAGTGGATTCCCCGTTCTTGGCGCGTCGCTCGGTTGGCGGCCCAAGGAACACTTGAGAATTCGCCAAGTTCGGGACCGGACCGTTCCCGGCCTCATTGAATCGCGAGCAGACCGAACCTGCCTCTCTTGTCCCCCGGACTCACACGCAAACCGCGCCGGCTCGGCGGCGGTACAATCGAGCCGTTCGCATTTCGCTGATCCGGAGAACGCCATGTCCAACCGATACTCTTTGCTGCGCGTCGCCTTGATTGTCCTGGGTGCCTTCTTGTCACTCCTCGCGACCGGCGCCGCTGAAACGCCCGAGCGCCCCAACATCCTGTTCATTTACACAGATGACCACTCGTACCGCACCGTCGGAGCCTATCCGCAGTCCTATTCGTGGGTCCGGACACCCGCGATGGATCGCCTTGCGTCGGAGGGTGTGCGCTTCGAGTATGCCTATATCGGCACTTGGTGCATGCCTTCCCGGGCGACGCTGCTGACCGGACACCACCAGTTCGGGGTGGAGTCCATGCGGATGGTAGGACAGTATCCGGGTAGCACGTACGATCCGGAGAAGAGCCCCTTCTGGCCCAAGGTGTTCCGCGAGAACGGCTATTTCACCGCCCAGATCGGAAAGTGGCATACCGGTACCGACACGGGATTCGGGCGGGACTGGGACTTCCAGATCGTTTGGAACAGGCCGAAGTACCCGCAAACGAGCGGGAACTACTACTACAACCAGCCGATCACCTACCAGGGTGGCGAGACAAAGGTGCTCGAACGCTATTCGACTGACCAGTACACGGACTGGGCAGTGGACCTTATCAATGGCAACGGACGTGACGAAGGCAAGCCCTGGTACCTGTGGCTCTGCTACGGGGCGGTCCACGGCCCGTTCACGCCAGCCGACCGCCACATGGACGAATACCCCGGTATTGACTTCGATACACCGAAAGACATCTTCCCGCCCCGGCCGGGCAAGCCGGACTGGGCGCAAAAGATCAACTTCTGGCAGCGCGGGCCGGACGGCACACCCATGCATCAGGGCCGCTCGTTGACCTCGTGGACGCGCCAGTACCACCAAGGCGTCCTGGCACTGGACGAGGGAGTCGACCGGGTGATGAAAGCCCTAGAGGAGTCCGGCCAGCGCGAGAACACGCTTGTCATCTGGACGTCCGACCAGGGATTCGCCTGGGGCCAGCACGGGTTCCGGCAGAAGGTCGCACCGTATGACGCCACCATCCGCTCCCCGCTGGTCATGTCGTTTCCCGGGCGGATACCGGAAGGTGAGGTGTGCCCGCGACCGGTCGCCGGAGTGGATATCGTCCCCACAATCTTCCGGTACGCGGGCCTCGACCTACCCTGGGAGATGCACGGTGAGGATCTGACTCCCTTGCTGGAGGATCCGGATCGAGAATGGCCCCATCCCGTGCTGCTCGCTGCGACAGGACGCAGGTACGGCTCGGACACGAACGTGATTCCCAAAGGCGAGGACGTGATCCATTCCAACGTCCCCTGGTACGTGATGCTGGTCGAGGGTCGCTACAAGTACGTCCGCCCGCTGGTGCAGGACCTGGAGGAACTCTACGACCTCCAGAACGATCCCGACGAACTGGACAACCTGGCTATGAAGGCGGAATTCCGCGACACGCTCGAACGACTGCGGGAGTTGGCGATCGCGGAGCTTCGCGAGGATGGGGCGGGCTTCATCGACAACATGCCCGCAGTCCGAACCGGCCAGTGAATCCGCCGGCCCGGGGCGGCGGGCAGCGGCGAGAACGGAACCCGTTGGGTCCCGGCAACGGCGGAGTTGCCGTCTGCTCCCGCTCGATGATCCTACGCGCACCTCGCTGGTAGGCTAGTCTCCGGCACACTGATTCCGAAGCGCCATGCCACCGGACCCCCTCTTGGACGCCTTCTGGGAACGCGGCTTGATCCTCCTGGGTGACCGCGTGCGGGAAGAGTACGGGCTCAAGACCCCGATTTTCGTCGACCTGCGGAACGGCCTGTACGACGATCTCGACCTGCTTCAGGCCCTGGGCCGGGCCCTGCACGGCAAGATCTTCGAATTGGCCGGGGACTCCCCGAAACAGCAGCAGATCGTGGGGATCCCTGACACAGCAACCCCGCTTGCCCTGGCCGCCGCCCTCGCGTCCCGCGAGACGGACCGCCCGCTCGCCTACGGACAGCTCAGGAAGCAGCCCGCAGCCTATCCTGGGGGTCATTCCGGCACCAGTGCCTACATGGGTGTCTGTGATCCGAATAGGGAGATCACCCTGGTGGACGATGTCATTGCGTCGGGAGGCACGAAGATCTGGTCAACGCGCTACCTGAAGGACGCTGGTCTCGACGTGAGCCGCATCCTGGTGGTCGTCGACAGGCAGCAGGGGGGCGATCGCCCCCTGCGAGAGCAGGGTTACCCTGTGCACAGCCTCTACCGGATCCGCGACGTTGTCTCCTACTACCGGAACCGCAGGATGGTCGACTCCCGAACCGCTTCAGACGCGATCACTCACGTGGAACGTCACCAGCACTTTGCGTAACGGTCTCCTCTCGGGACCAACTCAGCTTCCGAAGAAGCCTCGCAGGGCGACGGAGCACATGTAGAACGAGAACAGCACAGTGATCCCGAGCCCAGCGTTCAGCGCCGCTGACGGGGGCCGGTCGGCGGTCACATCCCCCTTGTTAAGAAGGATCAGAACGAACAGCGCGAGCAACGGCATCGCAATCGGGCTGAGCGCCTGCGAAGCGATCATGATCTGGACGGGCCGGCCCCCCAGCACTGGGACGACCAGTCCGAACAGCGAAGCGGCGACCACCATGACGCGGAAAGCGAGTCGTCCCATGTCGCGTGGCAGGCCGAGGTAGTCCGCCGCCATCCACGGGCCGAGCAGGTAGTTCGGAAACAGGGACGACAGCCCGGCCGCCAGGATTCCGATCACGAAGCCGCCAGCAGCGAGGCCGCCGGCCAGCGGCTCGAGGGTCTTCACCATGTCGATGGCAGCCTCGATCTCCATCCCTTGGCGGTGCAGCGTTCCGGTAGCGCAAGCCATGATCGCCGCGTTGATGAAGAAGAGCAGCGTCATGGAGAATGCCGAGTCGCGGGTCACCAGCGGCAGGTCCGACTCCTTCCACCGCTCCTCCTTCACCAGCACGCTGCGGGTGAACAGCACGACCGAAGCCATGGTCGTGCCGACCATCCCCGCGATCAGCAGGCGCGGGTTGCCGGACTCCGGAATGCCCGGCACGAAGCCCCCCAGCAGCTCTCTCGGGTCGGGCAGCACCATCCCGGCGGTGAAAAAGAACGCGATGCCCATCACGGCCACCAGCGATGCCAGCACCTTGAGGAAGAAGCCGTGGCGGCCGACCCAGTACAGCGTCAAGAGGAGAAGTGTGAAGAACACGGCGGATCCCAGAGGATCGAAAGCACGCCCGAGGGCCATTCCGGTCCATTCGCGGAGCACGTCGACCACGATCGCCATGACCCCGATGATGGACGTGAGCTGCGTCGCCGCGAGCGAGGCGATCAGCAGCAGGGTCACGGGCGCACCGAAGTGTCGGCGGAACAGGTGGAGGAGGGTCTCTCCGGACAGGATCGTCAGCCGGCTGATGCCGACGATCATCAGGTGCGTGAACAGCGACGCCAGCGCGAGCGTCCAGGTGAGCGACATTCCGTAGCTCGCTCCGGCGGAACTCATGGTGGTGACGCTGCCGGTTCCGATAACGTAGCCGATGATGAAGATTCCGGGTGCCAGGCTGGCCGCAACGCGCTTGATCAAGTTCCAGTTCACAGTGGCGCAAGCATATCACCGGCGCCGCAAGAGCCGCGAAGCGGCCGTGGAACGAGCTCTTCGCCGCTGCGCCATACTTGAAACTGACCTATGACACCTCTGATCCGGCGCGCTCTGCTTGCCACGCTGCTCCTCGCCAGTTCGCTGGTCGCCCAGCGGGTCGAAGTGGAGGAATTCACGCTCGATAACGGGATGCGGTTCCTGCTGTTGCCGCAAGCCGGCGACCCGAACGTCGCTGCGGGGTGGATCTCGAAGTTCGGCTCGGTGAACGAACGGCCCGGGGCCACCGGGGTGGCACACCTGTTCGAGCACATGATGTTCAAGGGCACCAAGACCATCGGCACCAAGGACATCGCACGAGACACCGAGATCATTCGGGAACTCGACGCTCTGCGGGAAGAAATCCAGGCCGAGCGGGCTGTCCTGCTGGAGAAGCAGAGACGAGGGCTCATCGACGACGCGGCGAATCCGGCCCACCGAAGTCCGGAGCACAGCGCACTGATCGAGCGCTTCAACAAGCTTCTGGCGGAACAGCGCGAGCTGATTGTCAAGGACGAGTTCTCGCAGATCTACACCACCAACGGCGGATCGGGCATGAACGCCGGAACGACCAACGACTTCACGATCTACTTCATCAATGTCCCGTCGAACAAGCTCGAGTTGTGGTTCTGGATGGAGTCGGACCGACTCAGCAACCCTGTCTTCCGCGAGTTCTATAGCGAGCGGGACGTGGTTCGCGAGGAACGCCGGCTGAGGACCGACTCGACGCCCACCGGCAAGCTCAACGAGCAGCTTGAGGCGATGTTCTGGGTATCCTCGCCCTACGGATGGCCGGTGATCGGATGGCCAAGCGATCTCGAGGCGATCACCCGGGCCGAGGCGATGGAGTACTTCGACCAGTACTACTCCCCGAACAACCTGGTGGCCTCGCTGGTCGGGGACTTCGACCTTGACCGGGTAAAGGAACTCGCCAGGATGTACTTCGGGCGGCTGGAGAACCGGGGCCCCGCGGCCAGTGCTGTCCGAACGCGGGAAATACCGCAACAGGCCGAGCAGCGGCTCACAGGACACGCCGAGACCCGCCCCCAAGCAACGATCCGCTTCCATACGGTGCCGGACGCGCATGTCGACGAGCCCGCACTGATCGTGCTGTCGGCGATACTGAACGGCCGTACCGGACGCCTGTACAAGTCGCTCGTCCTCGAACAGCAGGTCGCCGTTCAGGCAGGAGCAGGCGTGGACGGGCGCAAGTACGACGGCTCCTTCCAGGTGGGCGGAGTGGCCGCACCGGGCAAGACGCCCGAGGACGTCGAGGCCGCCCTGCTAGCAGAACTTGACGTCCTTGCACGTGAGCCGGTCGGGGAGCGCGAGTTGCAGAAGGTCAAGAACCAGCAGCTGGCCGGGGACTTTCGCAAGCTTCGGTCCAAGTTCGGCCTGATGCTGCAACTGCTCACGTACGAGGCGCTCGGGGAGTGGAGCAACGTCAACGCCTTCTCCGACCGTATCCAGGCCGTCACCCCCGAGGACATCCAACGGGTTGCCAAGCGCTACTTCACCGAGACGAACCGGACGGTGGCGCTGTACTACACGACAGAGGGATCGGGGCCTCCCGGAGGCCGGCCCCCCGGGCCGGGACGCAGGCCGCAAGGAGGTGCGCGATGAAGCGGCGAGACTGGCTCAAGACGGCCATCGGCGGCGCATTCGCCACGGCGGCGCACGGGCAGGAGACCCTGCCGGACCACCCCCGGGACCTAGTGTTTCCGAAACTGGAGTTCGAACCTCCCGACCCGGCCGCCTACCGACGCGAGCTCGCGTCGGGCTCGGTCGCATACCTCGTCGAGGACCACCAGCTGCCGCTGGTCAGCGTGTCCGTGACGCTGCGGGCGGGATCGTACCGGCTTGCTCCGGAGGAAGCCGGCCTGGCCTCGTTCACAGGCAGCCAGATGCGCGGTGGCGGGACGACAACGCGGAGCGCCGCCGATTTCGACGAAGAGGCCGCGTTCCTTGCCACGCAGCTGGGCTCCAGCATCGGATCAACCTCGGCTCAGGCCTCGGTGGACTGCCTGACGCAGAACCTCGACTCCTCCCTGGACCTGTTCTTCGACATGCTCAAGAACCCGGGTTTCGACGCGGAGAGGCTCGAGATCGCCCGTGCCCGCAGCCTGCAGGGCCTCGCTCGGCGGAACGATCGGCTGGAGGGCATACTCGGCCGCGAGTTCAGCCGCCTGATCCGGGGGAGCCACTTCAGTACCGTCCAAACCACGCAGGCTTCCATCGAGTCGATCTCGCGGGAAGGGATGCAGCGCGTGCACGGGAGCAACTTCGATCCCAAGCGAATGTACTTCTCGGTCGCGGGCGACTTCGACTCGGACGATATGGTGCGGCGCCTCAACGAGGCGCTGGCCGGGGGATGGCCCGCCTCGAGCGAGGAACCACCCGAGATTCCCGCGCCCACCCACGAGCCGAAGCCCGGTGTGTACGTGGTCGACAAGTCCAGCCGCGAGGTGAACCAGTCGCACGTCCGGATGGGCCACATCGGCATCCGGCGCGACCACCCCGACGCGTTCAAGGTCCGGATCATGAATTCCGTGCTGGGCGGCGGCGGCTTCACGTCGCGCATCATGACGAGGGTCCGGTCGGACGAGGGACTGGCGTACAGCGCGTACTCTCGATACCAGCCGGGCACGTACTATCCCGGCACCTTCAGCGCCGGATTCCAGTCCCGCAACGCCACTTGCGCGCAAGCCGCGGCGATCCTGGTCGAGGAAATCCGCCGCATGCAGGACGGCAAGGTCACGGCACAGGAATTGGACACCGCGAAGAACTACCTGGTCGAGATCTTCCCCCGATTCTTCGCAACGGCGGGCCAAGTGGCGGGCACCTTTGCCGGAGACGAGTTCACTGGCCGGGAGAAAGACTACTGGAAGACGTACCGGGAGCGCGTCTCGGACGTTTCCGCGGACGACGTGCTGGAGGCGGCGCAGAAGCACCTGGACGCGGACAAGCTCCTAGTGGTCGTTGTCGGCGCGAAGGACGCCGTCCTGGCGGGCAACCCGGACAGGCCCGACTTCTCCTTCGAATCCATGGCTGGAGAGGCTGGGATCCAGTCGATCCCGCTCCCCGACCCGCTGACGATGGAGTATCCGGAGTCCTGAGATCAGGCAGGTAGGTTACGGTCTGGCAGTTGCCCCAAGATGTTGCGATAGATCGCAATGGTCGCTTTGGAGCGGTTCAGCGTGTAGAAGTGCAGGCCGGCCACCCCGTCCTCGAGCAAAGCGCGGCACTGCATGGTCGCGTGGTCGATTCCCACCCTCCGGGTCTCCGACGGCTTGTCCTGGGCGGCCTCCAGGCGCGCCAGCAGATCTGATGGGATGCGGGCTCCGCACATGCTCGCGAATCGCTTCGTCTGGTCCAGGCTCCGCACCGGCATGATTCCGGCCAGGATCGGTACTCGAATCCCGATCGCCGATGCACGGTCGCGGAATCGAAGGAAGTCTCGGTTGTCGAAGAAGAGCTGGGTGATCAGGAACTCGGCTCCGCAGTCAACCTTCCGCTTGAGATTGGCCAGGTCTGCCTCGGGACTGGGAGCCTCCGGATGGGTTTCCGGATAGCAGGCCCCGCCCAGGCAGAACCGGTAGTTTCGGCGGATGAACGCGACTAACTCGCTGGCGTAGTGGAAGCCATCCGGCGCAGGCTCGAAACGAATCTGGTCTCGCGGGGGGTCGCCGCGCAGGGCGAGAACGTTTTCGACGCCACCTGACTCGAGAGTCTCCAGGACGTCGTTGATCTCGTGACGCGACGCGCCGACACACGTCAGGTGGGCCATCGACTCGATACCGATCTCGTGCTTGATGCGGCCGACCAGATCGATGGTCTTCCTGCGGGTGGAACCCCCGGCTCCGTAAGTGACCGAGACGTAGCTCGGCTGCAAGGGCCGCAGGGCATCGATGGTCCGGAAGAGACGGTCGAACCCGGCGTCATCCCTTGGCGGGAAGAACTCGAAGGAAATCGTCGGCGATCCAGCCGCGAGCATCTGGCTGATTCGCATTGCGGGAATAGCCAGACTAGCACGGGCTCCGCGACGCCGGGGCCCGCGATACGGCTGGTACGCTGAAGCGATGCGGGCCCCAGCCGAACTGCTGAGCAGGGGAACGCTCGAGCGGCTCGAGCGGCTCACGATCCGCTGGAGCCAGTCGTTCCAAGGGCGGATCGGCGGCGACATCGTGTCGCGATACTCGGGGGTCGGGCACGAGTTCCTCGATCACCGGCACTTCCAGCGCGGCGACGACCTCCGGGCGGTCAACTGGCGGGCATTCATGAGGCTGGAGCGGCTGTTCCTGAAGCTCTTCCGGTCCGAGCCTCGGATTCCGGTACGGATCCTCATCGACACTAGTGAGTCGATGGCCTGCGGGGGGAACGGCGCTTCCGACTCCAAGTTCTCCTATGCCTGCCGGCTTGCGGCGGCACTCTGCTACGTCGGGCTGGTGCGCTTGGAGACGATCGTGCTCCAGCCGTTCGGAAGCGAGCTGGCCGAATCGTTTCGCGCGCACGGCGGGAGGCTCCGATACGCCCAGGCGGCCCGCTATATCTCCGCCCTCGAGACCAGCGGCGAAACGTCGTTCCAACGGCCGGTACGCGACTATCTGATGAAATACCGCGTGCCGGGCCTGACATTCGTGCTCAGCGATTTCCTTGATCCTTCGGGCCTGCCGCTGCCGGTAGAGCATCTCGCCAACGAAGGCCACGAAGTGCATTTGCTGCAACTGGCCGGGCCGGCGGACCGGGAACCTCCTTGGCGCGGTGATCTGGAACTGCACGACGCCGAGTCGGGCGCGATGATGCAGGTCAGCCTGGATGATGCTGCCGCACGCGAATACAGCGAGGCATACGACCGCTTCTGCGCCGAACTCGAGCGCCACGCGATTCGGTCCCGCGCGCACTATCTCCGCATTTCAACTACGGCGCCTCTGGAGCAGGTGCTGTTCCGGCAGGTGCCAGCGACCAAGCTGAATACCGGCAGGCATTTGGAGCGCGGACAACCGTAAGTCGATGGGACTGCTCAATCTGGCACTGGGACAGCTGCTGGGGATCTTCCTCCCGATCGCCGGCCTCCTGGTGGCGCTGTACTTCTATGACCGGTCCCGGCGGCGCGTGCTGGTCTCGACCCTGCGATTCTGGCCGCGGCGGCCGGCACCGGCCGTGCGCCAGCGGCATAAGCGGATCCAGCATCCGCTGTCACTGCTGCTGCAGCTCATCGCCCTGCTCCTACTACTACTGGCCATCGCAGACCCGAGGCCGGACATAGCGGGGGCGTCCGGCGGCCATCGAGTGATCCTGCTCGACACCTCGGCGGCGATGGCCCTTGCGACCGAGGACGGCACCCTCCTGATGGAGGAGGCGAAGGCTCTGGCGCTAAGCTACTTGGGACGGTTGCCGGCGGCCGACCGGGTCCTTCTGATCGAGGCTGACGGAGCACCAACAATCCGGGTTCCGTTCACGGAGGACCGCCAGCGCTTGCAGGAAGCCATCCTGGAGGCCGAACCAGGCTGGAGCGCGCTCGACCTGCAGGCGGCATTCGACTTGGCGGAAGGGACACTACAACTCGCGCTTGACCCCGGATCCAGCGTGGCTCCCGAAACCTCGCGTTCCGCTGAAGCAGTTTACGTGGGTCCCGGAAGGCAAGGGCGCAACGCGGTTCGCGCAGGAACCCTGGCGCACATCCGCTTCCTAGAAACCGGAGCACCCGCGGATTCGTATGGTCTGGTGGCGCTCCGCGCCTCGGCCGACGCAAGCACGGCCGGGAAATGGGACGTCGAACTGGCGGTACGCAACTACACGGACAACGAGTCAAGGGTCCGCATTGACTTCCTCTTCGACGGCAAGCAATTGGGACACCGTGACTTGGCGATGCAACCCGGTGCGGACTCGGCACTGCAATTCACTCTGACGACCCGGCGTCCGGGTCTGCTGACGGCGCGCACGGCAACGAGCGACGCCTTCCACGGCAACAACCAGGCCGAGATCGCCATCCCTGCCGTGCGGCGGACCCGCCTCCAGGTCATCGGCGGGTCGGAAGGCGCATTCGAACCCCTGCTCGCCGCTGGGGTCCGGGTGGAGGCAAGCTTCGTCGACTCCGGTGCCGAACTCTCCGAAGACGCCATCCACGTCTGGGCCCGCGGCAGCGAGGAAAACGGCTCAAGGCGAGCGATCTACTTGTTGCCGCCGGGAACTCCGTCCCCGCTCGGAGAGGCGGGTTCCGTTCGCAACCTCCCGGTCGAGGAGTGGTCGGCGTCCCATCCCCTGGCCCTCGGCGTGCGCGACCCGGACCTGACTCCGGAGCGTGCAAGGGTGTTCGCACCAGCGATGTCAGACGAGGTGGTGGCGAGCAACTCGGAAGGGCCCGTCATTGTTGCTCGCTCAACGGGCAATCGCCGCATGGTGGCGTTCGGATTCGATCTGGCCAGCGGGTCGGTCCGGAACCGACTCGCCGCCCCACTGCTGTTCGCAAACGCGATCGCATGGCTCGACGCCGGGGCTTTCCGCGCCGAATCGGTCGAGGCCCGGACGCCGGGGACCGTGGAGATCAAGGCGCCGAATGCCTCTCGCGAACGGATCTCCGTCAGAACCGGGGAGGACGAGACAGTTCCCTGGGTCTTGGCGGGGGACAGCATTCGGTTCTATGCGGGCCGGAAGGGGACGTACCGCGTCACGGCGGACAACCGCTACATGACGTTCTTCGTGAACCAGCCAGACGTTCCGTTGAACGCATGGACGCCTCCGGACGGGGTGGAGGTAGGCTTGCCTTCTCGAGCATCGAACGCAAGAAAGCCTTGGCTGCCGTGGCCGTGGCTCGCATCGGTCGCGGCACTGATCCTGCTGTTTGATTGGATCCGATTCGGCCGGGGACGCCGTCTCACGCGGGATCCCTTGCAGACCACCGGCCTGGGTTCCGGGGAGGGCGCCTGATGACCTTCGCGACCGGATGGCCGTTCCTGCTGCTGGTGCCGCTGGCGGGGTGGCTTGCTTGGGAGTGGGTCCGGAGTCCTCGACGCCTGGGATTGCTGCTCAAGGCGCTCGCCCTCGCGGCGGTGTGTCTGGCGCTCGCCCGCCCGCAGTGGCAGATTATAGAGACCTATTCCGCCGTGGCGATCCTGAGCGACGCCTCGGGGAGCATCCCGGAGGAGCAACGCACCGACCAAGACGCCTGGGTGGAAGCCGCGCGGGCGGCCAGCCGCGGCCACGTGATGCGGGAACTGGAGTTCGGGGCGATGCCGCTTCGCAAGCTCCGGGACCCCGCCGCGACTCGGTCGACGAACATCGAGGCAGCCATCCGGAACGCGCTGAGTGCCCTCCCTGCGGACCGTGTCCCGAGGCTCGTCCTGCTGAGCGACGGCCTCGACAACGAAGGGGCGGTCGAACGGGCGGTATACCAGGCATGGAAGCGGAACGTCCCCGTCGACACGGTCGTACTCGACGGCAGACCCGAACCGGAACTCGGCCTGGCGGGTCTCCGCCTGCCCCGGCAGGCCTTCGTGGGCGAGCGGTTCCCGATCGAGTTCGAAGTCGACAGCCCGCAGGCTGCAGAGGCGAGACTCGAGCTGCTTGCCGAGGGACGTCCGATCGGAAGCGACACGATTCGGCTGTCCGAGGGGCGCAACACGGTCACGGCCAGGGCGCGCATCGAGTCGCCGGGCGCGACGCTCGTGGAAGGCATGCTGAGCGGGGCCGGGCCGAGCGAACTCCGGTTTGCCGGATCCGTCGCGATCCGCACCCCTCGGGCACTGCTGATCTCGCCCGACACACTCGAGCACAACGCACCGCTTGCGAATGTCGCGGTCGCGGCGGGATTCGAGTTGGACCGATCCTCAAACGCCGCCAGGCTGGCAGAGACCTCGAATTTGGACTACGACGTCGTGATCTGCTCGAACGCGGATTTCGAGGCGTGGCCCGAAGAGGTCAAGGAACGGCTCGATGCCTTCGTGAGCCAAGGAGGGGGCTTCGTGCTGATTGCCGGCGAGAGAAACCTCTACCGGGATCGCGAAGACCAGCCTGCGGACCCTCTCCATGCCATGCTGCCGGCGACGCTCGCGCCGCCTCGAACCCCGGAGGGCACGGCGGTCGTCCTCGTAGTGGACAAGTCGTCTTCCATGGAAGGCAAGAAGATGCATCTGGCCCGCCAGTCGGCGCTGGGGGTGGTCGAGAACCTGCGTCCGATCGACAGCGTGGGCGTCCTGGCGTTCGACAACTCGTTCGAATGGGCCGTCCCGCTTCTGCGAAACGAGGCCCCGGACGAGACGAAGCGCCTCATCAGCGGCATTGTGGCGGACGGCGGAACGCAGATCGCACCTGCCTTGGGCGAGGCCTACCGCATGATCAAGCCGCAGACCGCGGTGTACAAGCACATCCTGCTCCTCACCGACGGCATTTCGGAGGAGGGGGACAGCATCGCGCTAGCCCGCGAAGCGGCCGCGAACGAGGTGACGATCTCGACGATCGGCCTAGGCCAGGACGTGAACCGTTCCTATCTCGAGCGCGTGGCGCGCAGCGCGGAAGGCCAGTCCTATTTCCTGCTCGATATCTCGTCGCTCGAGCAGATCGTGCTGAAGGACGTGATGGAGCACACCGGGACGTCGGTCACCGAGCGGGAGTTCATTCCGACGACCGAGCGCGAGTTCGAGGTCATCGCCGGCCTCGACCTCACCGAGCCCGGGCCGCTGCTGGGCTGGGTCAAGTTTGAAGCCAAGCAGGACGCCGAAGCGGTTCTGCACGCCGCGGAAGAGGACCCCCTCTTCGTACGATGGCAATACGGGCTGGGGCGCTCCGCCGTCTTCGCTTCCGATGCCAAGGACCGCTGGGCCACGAACTGGGTAGCCTGGGACGGTTACGACACGTTCTGGTCGAACGTCCTGCGGGACGTCCTGCCGCGGGCCTCAGCCACCGAAACGGAGGCCGAATACGACACAGCGAACGACGAAATCGTTGTCCGCTATCGGGGAGCGGCAAGAGCGTCTCAAGGAGAACTGCCAGACCTGTTCGCCATCGGCCCGCCGGGGTACAGGAGCGTGGCGGAGCCCAAGCCCGAGATCGGCGGATATGAAGTCCGGTTCCCAGCGGGAGGACAGTACGGGCTCTTCCGTATCCGCCCTGCGGAGGTGTCCCGGGATTTCCCGGAAGCGGCCTTCTACCGGGAGTCTTCGGAGATGCTGCGCTGGGGATCGGATCCGGAACTGCTGCATTCGATCGCGACGGCCACCGGGGGACGAACGAATCCGTCTCCGGTGAGCCTGTTCGAGACGGGGGGTAGGACGGCTGTGCGAAGGATGGACCTGTGGCCGCTCTTGCTAGCCTTGGCGATCCTGCTGAACCTGGTCGAACTGGTCGCCCGCAAGGGCTGGCTGCCGATCCTTGGGCGGTGGGCCTAGGGTGGGCCGTGCCTCCGGGACGGCTGGTATTCTGAAAATCGGCGATGAAGATCCAGATCTACACGACGAACTGGTGCTCGGACTGCTGGCGGGCGAAGCGCTTCCTACGGGAGAACAACGTCGCGTTCGACGAAATCGATATCGAGCTGGACGAGAACGCCGAGCAGTTGGTCGTCGAGAAGAACGGCGGCAAGCGCCGGGTTCCTACGTTCGAGATCGAGGGCAGCTACTACGGGAATCCGACGATCCCGGAACTCGCCCGGATCGTGGGTATTGCGATCTGAGCGGAGACTGCCGCTCGGGCGTCCATGTCCTGCGTCAGCGCCGGTCCGACCGTCCGTTTCCAAGAGGACATCTTGACGGGGTGTACCGATAGCATCGTCGCATTCGCGAAGCAGAAGGCGACTTGGCGAGTCTCGATCCTCGGCGAGCAGATTGAGCGGGCTCGGCTGGACCAAGGTGCAGAGGCGGTCCACGACGTAAGGGTCGCCTCCCGCCGAACCTCGTACGCTCTGGACGTGTTTCGTACCCTGCTGGGCAGTCGGCTGCGCCGACGCCTGCGGAAAAGAACGAAGACAATCTTGGCCGCGTGCGGGTCCGTGCGGGATTGGGACATTGCGCTCGATCTAGTAGCGGACGCCGGAGTAGCTCCGACTTCTGAAGTGGCGCAGGCCCTCGCAACACAGCGCGAAACGGCTGCCGCAGCCCTGCGGTACGAGCTATCGCGAGACCGGTACTGCAACTTCGCTGATCGCTGGACTGAGCGAATTCAGAGGATCAGCACAGTCAGCGAACAGGAAGGGGGCAGACAGACAGCTAGGGCCGTAACCGACACTCGCTTCCCTGATTGGGATCCGGCGGCTACCACGATTTCGAACGCGATGCGCGTGCTGCCGGCAGAGGCCGCACGCTATCTCGCGATGGGTCGAGAGGAGTTCCGGGGGGATCGCACCCCCGCCGGACTGCACCGTCTGCGCTTAGCGGGCAAGCGGCTCCGGTACACCCTAGAGCTCTTTGGCGAGACCTACGGCACGAGCCTGCAAGAGATCCTGACCCCGCTCAAGGCGCTCCAGGATCTGCTCGGGGCCATCAGCGATTGTGATGCGTCCGAGAATCTGATCCACAACGCAGGCCTGGAATCCGCGGGTGGCGCAACGGAATTGCTAGAGGCAATCCGGGACGGTCGAGAGACGAGACTGAGGGCCTTCCTGGAAGCCTGGCGTGTCCCGGCGGTCGAAGCGGCTCCAGAACGGCGCTGGCCGGAAATCCTCGGCAACCCCGAACCTCGCCGCCCTGGGGAACGGCCGTAGTCTCGGGCAACGTGGAGTCTCGGCCTAATCAAGATCCGCAGACGGCCCCTAGGAACAAGTCGAGGAACCGCGGGACATCGACATCGGCGGCAAACCTCAGTGCGGAATCCGTCGGATCGGCTGGATTACGGACGGTCATTCCCCGCGTCGGGCCTTGAGAGGTCACAACGTCGCAGCGGATCTTGTCGGCCGAGACCAGTCGGGGATCAATCGCGACGGCGACGGCCAGCGGATCGTGCAGCGCACAGGCGTCCCCACCCTCCCACTTCCGGCAGAAGTCGAAGTACGGGCCGGCCACATCCCCAAGGAACTCCCGCAGCATCCCGGGCTGCATCGCCTCCAGGCACCCCTCGAAGCGAGTTCGCTCGATCCGGGCCCGCTCGGTCACGTTGAGACCGACTAGCGTCACCCTGAGGCCCGATTGGACGACGGCCTGGGCTGCCAGCGGATCGGAGTAGAAGTTGAACTCAGCGGTCGGCGTCACGTTGCCAGGAACGTCAATGGAACCTCCCATCACGATGACGTCGCGTATCCGCGCCATGGTGCCCGCGTCACGCTGCAGGGCTGTTGCCACGTTGGTCAGGGGTCCCAGGGTGACGATCGAGAGATCGCTGCCAAATTCGCGAGCCATCGCGATCATCGCGTCTGCCGCATGTCCGCGTCGCGGCGACAGGTCACCGACCGGGTAATGCCGGGAGGCTCCTCCAAGTCCGTCGCCTCCGTGCACGTGTTCGGCCCGGGCCACTCGCGGGCTCATCGAACGTTCGCAGCCCTCGAATACAGGTGGAACGATCCTGGGACGCAAGACATTGAGGATCCGCAACACGTTGTCCGTGCATGTCTTGAGCGGGACGTTACCCGCCACGACGGTGATGCCACGGACGTCAAGCGTGGGAGAACGGAGTGCGAGCACTAGGGCCAGGGCATCGTCGAGCCCCGGATCGGTGTCGATGAGAACTGGCTTCCGAGAAGTCACGGTCCGCGCCCGAGTACGATCTATGCTCACTCCAGACTGGGTCGACAGTCAGGCCAGCCGGACCGCAGAACTCCCAAACGGCCGGCCACGCCGGCTTCCTATTGAAGGGTCGAGGATAGCAGCCCGTCTCAACGGCGGCTGCAACGCCCCCTAGCGATCCCTGGATGAGGAGGAACTGCTTCGGGACGAACTCGACCTGCTGACGGAACTTGAGGATGATCGGGAAGTGCTCGACGAGGACCGAGAGTTCCCGATCGACTTGCCAGAACTCGAGCGGCTCCCGCCGAAAGACGGGCCGGATCTCGACGACGAAGGGGAAGGAGAGCGGTATGTTGGCGAACTGCTGCGGCTTCCCCTTGACGAGTAGCCAGGAGACGAGCTTCGGGACCCGCCGTAGCTCGGAGCGCTCCGGGACGAGGATCGCGGGAAGTACGAAGGCCCTGAACTGCGTCGGCTGCTGCCGTTTCCACCCAAGGTGCGCGACGTCCGCGACGAACCGGAACTGCGTGGGCTTGTCCGTGGGACGTAAACCGGGGACGGAGTGGACGAACGGGAACTTGTGCGTGGAGTGTAGATCGATGAGGGCGGCCGGGACGATCGAGTCGCCGTGCTCGTGGACCCATCCACCCGCGAGGTTGTGCGCGGAGCGTAGACGGTCGACCGTGTCACTCTACCCTGCCCCTGCGGACGTACTGTGGTCGTCGACCCGATCGTGGCACGGCTCGACTGCCGCTGCTGCGCGCTCCGAGGCACCGTACGGGATGGCGACCGAGCCACTGGCGGCTGGGGCGGCCTGCCGGTGCGGATTCTGGAATTCGTCCTTGGGGAAAAGACGATGGGCGGCACAGTGGGCCTCGCATTCGGAACCCGGGTGCTGCCATCGGTCGGGCTGGAGCGCCTAGCCGTTGTCGAAGTCACTGCCACGCCGGTCCGGACGCTGTTGCCCGACCGGACATCGGGCGAGGTCACTGTGGTCGTCCGGGTCGCGCCCCCCGGGACGCGCGTCGGTGTCGTTGCTCGTCGCGCGGACCCCACGACCGGCGCGGTACCGGTGCTGGAAGGCGTCGCCGCTCCTCGAGCCGAGGAAGCGGGTGCGGGTGTTCGAGCCTGGTCCGGCACCGGCAGTGCCGGCTGGGTCTGCGGGCGAACACTCGTGTTGGACTGCACGGCTGCCGCGGACCTGTGAGTCCTCTCAAACTCCTCGACGGACGCACGCACGCGGTTCCTCTGGGCATCGAACGAAAGGCGCGCCGTGCCGTCGCGCAGGACCGAGGAACCACTCCTTCGCAATTCCGTCAGGGCGGCCCGGCTGCCGCCCGACGAACCGGCCTGCAGGACCCGGCCCTGACTCGTGCGGTCCGGTACGACGGGAAGAGGTCCGCGAATTGCAACAGGCGATGAAGCGCCTGCTAACCGGAGGGACCTCGGAGTCTGTGCGGCACCTCGGCCGAAATTGCTTGCCTCGAGGTATGAGACGGCGGCGGCCGCCCTAGCATTTCGGTAGTGATTATAGATGCGGACGCTACCATCCGCGACGATCACGTTCCTCGCTCCGCCTTCGTAATAGCGCCGCCCGTACCACGGCTCGTAGCGTTCGCCCGGCCCTAGCGGGCACCACCCGATCCGGGAGAACCGGTACCGCGGCCCGTACCCGAAGAACGTCACCAGTGCGGGCCTCCAGATGTGGCGCAGCGACGGAGCGCCCGGGTACCATCCCCAGCCGTAAATGCTGTGACGGTACCATCGGCCCCAGTGATAGGGCGACCAGCCCCATGGCTCCGCCCCGACCCAGGACCAGCCGTAATAGTCGAGCCAGATCCACCGTCCGTGACGGTAGGGGACCCAGGACGCCGTCACGTACGGAAACCACGAGTAGCCCACGCCGACGACGTAACGCCATTCGCCGTAGTAGTCGAGTTCACCGGCTCCATAGATGTCGCGGCTGACATATCGATAGGACTTGGATCGGCTGATCTCCTTGTCCCTGGCTGCGGCCCACTCGTCCAGCACGAGCCTCGGAGCATTCCGGCTGATCTCGTATTCCGTCCCGCCCGTCCCTTCACGGACAATCATCATCCGGCCGGATTCCACCGCGGTCGTATGGTCCTGGAACGCGACCTCCGTCTTGCCCTTGGAAACGCTGATGTACGTGGCGGCACTATCCACGGAGACCCGGTAGCGCCCCGGCTTCATGGGGCGGACAGCTGCGAGCGGCGTTTCAATGTCGATGTCCGCTTCGCTCTTCGGCAACTCGCTGTAGATCACCGTGCCCTGGAGGACGCGGAGCCGGAACTGCTTGCGTTCAAGTCCCAGAAACAGGATCTCGGCGGCGCTGCCGATGCGCACGAAGTTGCCGTACGCAAGCTGGACTTCGGCTCGGGCGTCCCCGCGGGTCTGCACGGAATCGCCCTCGACGACAGGCATGTTCGGCGTTGCGGCGATCCAGTCGCCTGAATCGCCGCGCATTATCGCGACATCACCCTGGACGAGACTGATCCGCGCCACACCGAGCGCTGGGCCGGTACTGTCGTCGGCGGCGAACGCCCCCGGGGCGAATGCGGAAAGGACAATGGCTGCTGTGGCGGCTAGGGAGCCTATCGACGCGCGCATCGGACTGCACCTCCTCGAGAGCATCTGTGCGCTGCCTTAGATGGGCGTCGGTTCCGTCTGGTTTCGGGCACGGGACAGTTTTCTTGCTCTCGACGGGAAACACATGCGTCTTCGCGCTCCGTGGGAGCGAGCCCGCCGCAATCATCTCTCGGGGCGATGCGTGCAGAGACTCGGGGTAGCGTCAGCGGGCAGACCGCCGTCCCTGCCAACACTCCAACGAACAGGTGATCGCGCTGCCGAAGAGCAGCCATGCCGCCCCCGAACTTGATCGTGCCTGCTGGCAGCCCCAGTGCCATAATCGACGGCGTGACGCGCATCGCCTTCCTGTTGATCGTACTTGCCGGGCCGCTGCTGGCCCAAGCCCCGTTCGAGGTGGTCGTCCGCGGGGGGACCGTGATCGACCCGGAATCCGCGCTGAACAGCGTTCGGGACATCGGGATTGTAGCCGGACGCATTGTCGCCATCAGCGAGGAGCGACTCGAGCGCAGCCGGGTCATCGATGCCTCAGGCCTGATCGTGGCGCCCGGGTTCATCGACCTGCACCAGCACGGCCAGAGCCTGGAGAACTACGAGGCGCAAGTCCGCGATGGAATCACGACATCGCTGGAGTTGGAGATCGGAGTCGAGGACATTGATGCGTGGTACCAGGATCGACAGGGCAAGGCCCTGACCAACTACGGTGCGAGCATTTCCCATCCGTATTCACGCCAGATGGCGATGCTGGGGCGCAACCCCGGCCTCGCAGGGGACGCCCTGGCCCAGGAACTGACCGATGGGCAGATGCATCGGCTGCGCCGCAGGATCGAGCAGGGCCTCGAACAGGGTGCCGTGGCAGTGGGTTTCGGGCTGGCGTACACGCCGGGCGCCACGCGTGAAGAGATCGTGGAGATGTTCCGGATCGCGACCCGCTTCGACGCCAGCTGCCACGTGCACATGCGCACCGACCACTCGACGTTCTCCAACTTGGAGGAGGTCATCGGCGCGGCACACGAGACTGGCGCGCAGGCGCATGTCGTTCACCTCAACAGCAGCGCGCGGGACCGCGTGCTCGATTACCTAGCCTTGATTGAGAAAGCGCAGGCATCCGGCATCGACATCACGACCGAGGCCTATCCGTACAACCGGGGGTCGACGCTGATCCAATCCCACCTGTTCAACGAGTGGCAGGACTACACGGACGAGGAACTCGCCCAGTTCATCTGGGTTCGGACGGGGGAGACCCTAACGCGCGAGACTTTTCCGGAGAGGCGTCGCATGGGAGGCACGATTATCTTGCCGCCCTTGTACAAGCAGGCGAGCGTACGGCACGCTATCGCGAGCCCCTTGGTCATGATCGCCAGCGACGGAATGTGGCTGAGTGGCGGTCGGGCGCACCCACGGTCATTCGGGACGTTTTCCCGAGTTCTGGGCCGGTTCGTCCGCGAGCAGGGGGCGCTGACACTGGCGGAGGCCATCCGCAAGATGACCCTGATGCCCGCCAGGCGACTTGAGCGGAGAGTGCCGGCCATGCGAAACAAGGGCCGGCTGCGCCCCGGGGCGGATGCGGACATCGTTGTGTTCGACCCGGACACGGTCATCGACAGGGGCACTTACTCGGACCCGGCGCAGAGTCCTGCGGGAATTCACTACGTGTTCGTCAACGGAGTGCTCGTCCTAGAGAACGGCCAGTTGATCGATGACGCGCGGCCCGGTAGAGCCGTCCGCGCGGAACGCACGTACCCGTTCGCGCCGGGAACGACTTGGAGCCGCCCGGGGCAATGACCGGTAAGGGTACGGAGCCAGGGGTTTCCACCAAGCTCCAAGCCGTGCCTGCTCGTTGTTCGAATCTACTCCGAAGTCGACCGGCTTGAAGTGCCTTCGTTCCTGTCGGTTCGAATGGAGCGACCGGATGCGATCCGGTGTTCACTACCCGGCCACCCAGGACGGCAAAGGAGGCATCGAATTCCAGCGTGGCTAGGTGCCCACTGGATTCCATCACGGCTCCGCCCGCTAAGTCCGGGAAACATTGCCACGTCACGCCCCGCCAGCCGAGGGATGTACGGCCTTGGATGGGATTGGCGGATCATGATCTTCGCACTTACCCTTCCGGGTCCGTTCCTGGGCCGGGACCGCCTTGCGACTGAGTGACCTGGCTGGTGAGGCGACTGGGACTCGAACCCAGGACCGACGGCTTAAAAGGCCGCTGCTCTACCAACTGAGCTACCGCCTCATCAAAGCAGCGGATTCCGGCGAATTCCCGCGACGACAGGTACCTCCGGGGCCCTCCGCCGGAACGTCGCGGCCCAATCCTCTCCTTCAGGGTAGCAACCGGACCGGCGGACCGCTCCGGCACCGTCCGGCACAAGCGTGTGCCGAAGCCGAATCGTTCGGTCGCTCTCCGTGCGCCCAGGTCAGCCGTACGGGTCGCGCTTGTTGGGAAGGGACTTGGCTACTCGCTCGTAGAATCCCGACATCGCGTCGAGGAACGAGGTGCCCCGATGCCAGAATTCGGGGTAATCGCCCTCGCGCCTGAGCACAAGCGCGGAGATCGGTGGATCCCGATCGTCGGTGCCGCCGCGAGCCGGCAGGGGACGGCCTCTCCAGAACGACCGCAGGTCCGAAGGTGCCATGCTTATCGGATTCTCTTGCACGGGTGCTTGGGGACTCTCCCCGAGGCAGTCTTCCAGGACCGGCTCCTTCGCTGCGGTCTCTTCACGGAGCGCCTTCCCGAATTCCGACTGCTCGACCGCCTGAAGCAGCGTGGCGCGCTCGAGACCGCGCAGTTCGAAGAGCAGCAAGGGATCCCGGTCCAGCAGCGAAGCGATGTGGTAGTACACGCCGGCCACGTGCTTGCAGGGCCGCACCCAGTCCGGGCACGAGCAGGTCGCTTCAATCTCGTCGGACTTTCGCGGCAGCAGCCCGACCGGAGCTGCCTTGAAGGCCCTGTCGATGGACGGGGGAACCTCCCCGATGATGAGGTAGGTGACCCACTCCGCGCTCGTGCCGATCCGCTTCAGGATCGGCGCCCACTTCGAGGCCGGAATCCGGGTGAACCGGATGCTCACCTTGTAGTAGGGCGTCTTGTAGACGCCGAAGTACGGGTTGACGTTGCCGACCATGGTCGCGTTCGCCGTCCCCAGCTTCAGGGAGAACGCCTTCCGGCGGTGCGCGGCGGCATAGGAGCGGCCCCGCTGTAGCCTCCCGGAATCCATGCAGCGCTCAAGCGCTAGCAGGAACTCCTCCCCCCACCAGGTCTTGCTTCTGCTCGCCACCCTTGCCTTCCTCTCAGCCCACCGCCCCGCCGCTACGGTCGAGCGCGATCAGGTCGCGGAAGGTCTCGTTGTCCAGTTCCGCCAGCCAAGACTCGCCGGAGCCCACGATGTCCTCGGCCAGCTGACGCTTGGACTCGATCAGCGCGTCGATGCGCTCCTCCAGCGTCCCCATCGTCACCATCTTGTGGACCAGCACGCGCTTCTCCTGTCCGATGCGGTAGGCCCGGTCCGTCGCCTGGTTCTCGACCGCCGGGTTCCACCAGCGATCGAAGTGGATCACGTGGTTCGCCCGCGTGAGGGTGATTCCAGTCCCCCCTGCACGCAGTGACAGCAGGAAGATCGCCCGCTCGGTGCGCTCGTCCTGGAACTCCTCGACCATGTGCTCGCGCCGCGCCCGCGGCGTGCCTCCGTGCAGGTAGTAGACGGGACCGCTGTAACGGTTGCGAAACAGTTTCTCCAAGGACTTGCCGAGCTCCGCGAACTGCGTGAACACAAGCGCGGACTCCCCTTCGGCCTCGATCTCGTCCAGCATTTCGCAGACCCGAGCCAGCTTTTGCGACCTCGACTCGCGGAAGTCGCTGCCGTCCTGGAGGAACTGGGCGGGATGGTTGCAGATCTGCTTCAACCGCATCATGGTCGACAGGACCAGTCCCTGCCGCTCGATTCCCTCAAGCCCCCCGATCCCGTCCTCGGCTTCGCGGACCACCGCTTCGTACAAAGAGGCCTGCTCCGTCGTGAGGCCGCAGATGGCGTTCTGCTCGACCTTGTCGGGCAGGTCCTTGATGATCGACTTGTCCGTCTTCATGCGGCGCAGGATGAACGGCTGGACCATTCCTTTCAGCCGAGTCACGGCGTTGCGGTCGCCGGACTTCATGATCGGACGCTCCACGTTCTTGCGAAAATCCGCCATCGTGCCCAGATAGCCAGGATTGATGATGCTGAAGAGCGACCACAAGTCCATCGGTCGGTTCTCGACGGGCGTGCCGGTCAGAGCGATCCGGTAGTCCGCGCGAAGGTGCCTTAGTGCCTTCGTGACCGCAGCGGAGGGATTCTTGGCGTACTGGGACTCGTCAACGACAAGCCTCCGCCAGCGCGTCTTCGAAAGGACCCCCGCGTCCAGGCGGGCGACGGCGAACGATGCCACGACGATGTCGGCACCCATCGCGGAATCCCGGAATTCCGGCTCGGACCGCGGCCGGTCGGGACCGTGCTGCAGGAACGTGACTAGGGATGGCGCGAATCGGCGGACCTCCCGCAGCCAGTTCCCGAGCACGGACGTCGGGGCGACTAGCAAGGTCGGACCGGCATCGGGATGCAGCTCCCGGTCCCGTTGGATCGCAGCGATCACCTGGACCGTCTTGCCCAGGCCCATGTCGTCCGCCAAGCAGGCGCCGAAGCCCAGCATTTCGAGGTACGCAAGCCACGAGAACCCGCGGACTTGGTAGCCCCTGAGGGTACCGACGAAGCCGTCTGGCTGGTCCAGAAGGTCGAGGCTGGCATCCCCTCGCAAACGAGCTAGCAGCCGGCCCGCGTCGCCTTCGAGCACGACTTCCGCACCGTTGGCCGACGCCGCCTCCCGCAGGACTTCGGCTACCGTCATCTGCCGGGTGGGGTCCCCGCCCTCCCAAAACTCCTCAAGCCGGGCCATTTCGTCTTCCTGCAGTTCCATCCACTCACCCCGAAGCTGGACGAGCCCCTTCTTCGCGGTGACGATCCTCTCCCACTCGTCCCGGCTGATGGGCTCTCCGTCGAGAACAGCCTGAGCATCGAAATCGACGAGCGACCCGAAACCCAGCGTCCCGGGGGACTGCGATCCGGATGACGCTGAGGCTTGCCCCTTGGATGTCAGTCGAATGCGCAGCCTCCGCTGCCCCGTGACGGTCCACCATGACGGGACGATCACGCGGAACCCTGCTCCCTGCAACACGGGGGCCTGCATCTTCAGGAAGTCGAGGGCCGACTCCCGATCGAGCGCCACCTCGTTCGGGGCATCGCTGTCCATCCCGGCCCATAGCTTCGGGTACAGGCGCGCAGCCTGGCCCAGTTGGAGCAGCACCTCGCGCACGCTTCGCGAAGACGGCCTCACAAGCCGGTCCCGTCCCCAGAACTCTGACAGCGGCACCTGAAGGGACGGATCGCGGCGCGAGGTGAGCAGCCATTCGAGGCGCCAGGCGTCGGGTGCCGATGAGGGGGCGTCGACGAGACGGAAGCAGACCCGCTCGTCTGCGTCGAGGGACGATCGCTGGATTCGGTCACGCCACTTCTTCCACTGGCTCCAAGTGATCGTGTCGATCCGGTCGGGAGAGTCGCCCGCAGCCGGTATTGCCTGCGCCGGAAACGACCCGCCGAAACTGGTGGCTACGGCCTTGGTCACCTTCGCGGTACGGACGAGACCCATGACGCCGACCGCCAGGAAACTGGCCAGCAACGAGCGGCTGTCCGCAACCGCGGGGGTGTCCGCTCCCTCGGCCGGAGGGCCGCTGCGCAGTGCCGCGCATGCCGCCGGCATACTCCGCTCAAACCTGTCGAGAATCCTCTCCATGGCGGAGTCTGCGAGTTCCCATCCGACCTCGAAATTCACATCGGGCTTCTTGCGGCGCCTCCCTCGGGGTCGCTTGGACTGGGCTCGGGAAACGAAGATGGCCGGCAGGTACTCGTGGTGCCGTACGGCAGTGACCAGATCCTCCGTGAGGCAGCCCCAGAACCGCAGATCGTGTCCGATCCGAATCCTCCGGTCGCCATCAAGGTCCTTGCGGGGAAGTGCTGCCAGCATTGCGGGCGGATCGATGATGTCAATTGCGTCTACCTTCCACGTTCCCCATTCCGCGGGCTCGACGATGTCTCCGTCGAGCTCGGCCTGCAGGTCCAGGGACGGAGCGGGGCGCTCGCCATCGCCTGGCAGGACGGCCCACGCCTTGAAGGGATCCACGTCAGCGGCGGGCGCCACCAGCGCCACCGCCTCGATCAGGCTGTCCGACCGCAGGTGGAACGGATGGGCCTTTCCTCGAGACCGGCCACCCGAGGGCAGGGTCTCCGCCCAGACCGCAAAGCGGGAGTCCCGGCCGTTTGCGAGCCAAGACGCGTGCAGCACGCACGGTGGGCGGGCGGCTGGGCTTCCGGGCGGAGAAAGAGTTGCCTTCGCCACTCCCAACCCCGTCGCGATCCAATCGCGACGGCAACTCCGAGTCTACCAGTGCCGGTCGGGACGGTTGCTTTCCATGCTCGCCTCGTAGAGCCGACGCCCCGGTGCCGGAACTGCCACGGTCCGGGCACGCTCTTGGCTGTGCGACAGGGACGTCGCCTGACACACGAATCTCGATGCGCCACGAAAGCCCATGGAACCTCATCGACCCGAACCGAGGCTGGTCGTACAATTGGCGTCCGTGTTCAGGTTGCCTGTACCTACGTAGGCTTCTTCCATCCAGCGAAGCGTCTGCATCCCGCCAGCCGCCTTGGATGGATGGAGCACTGCCAGCCGCCGAGGGCTTCTCATGGCGGAACACAGTACGGGCAGACGAAGACCTGACGTAACTGCTCAGGCGTCTGTTGGTGTCGGGCCATAGGGTTGTTCGACCGTGTCGGCAGCGTGGCCGAGGAGCGCGATTTGAATGGCGACGAGAGGGATGTGACCGAGCGCGGCCATGGACCGCAAGTAACTGGAGAGTCGTGCATGGGCCGCGCTGTCTGATGAGCGAGCCTGATCGGCAACAGGCGAACGTGGGTACCGACCGGAGCATGGATCGAGAGCGTCCATCGGTCGAGATTCCTTGTCGTCAGCCGCTGAACCTGCCGTGGCCCGACCGCGCAAGGCAGAGCGATCGAGTGATGGGACCTACTCGGTAGTGCTACCGTTGCTGTCCGAGCCGGGCGAGCAGGGCGTCCCCGCTGTCGCAAACCAACAGCCACTCGCCGACCTGCTCCAGGCGATCCGCGTCAGCGATCCCATCGAGCACTGCAGCAAGGCTGCCCGCCAGCGACTCGCCGAAACGGATTCGCGCCTGCCGCAGAAGCAGCTTGCGCTCCCTCGCTAGCCCTTCGTCGCGGCCCTCGTCCCGGATGCGGTCTGCCCTAGGCACGCTCTCCGTTGCCAACATGTCCAGCACCTCTTTCAGGCGATCGCTCTTCACTGCGTCCAACACGCCTAGTTCCGGGACGCGCACGTTCGAAATC
>CAYWUV010000036.1:0-56934 GCA_964461235.1 uncultured Bryobacterales bacterium
TGTGCGCCCCGTTTCATACAGTCGGGGTGAGCGCCCAGATCATGAAGGTTTGACTACAAGGACGTCCCTGTGACGGAGGCTGTCCCTGAATTCCTCGAAATCCGATTGCTCGGCCAGAACGCTGCCGATGAACTGTGCAGTGGCAGGATCGGTCGTACGTCTCCGGTGGAGCATGTCGAGCGCTATATGCAGAGGTTCAGGGAGCTGAAGAAGGGCCTAGACAAGTTGGAAGCCAGTCGGAGCGAACTGAACAAGGTGAAGCTAAGGCAGGCGAGGGAGAACCGCAGATTCATTGGCCAGGCGGTTTTTTGGATTGCGGTCGTCCTGATCGGAATCGCCGGTATCGTTTTTCGATCCTGAGTGAGCACTAGGGCATCCTGTTGAATCTCTGAACTGCCGGTTTCTGCCTAGCTCGCGCTGCTGGCGATACTGATCGAGACACCCGTCGAGAGCGTCTGCAATGTGGCGAGAATCCCAGCGCACCCAATCTTCAACCGCCCCTCGAAGGCCCATGCAACATCGCTTACGGCACTCGTGTCGCCGGACTCACACGCCCACACCTGGCGCTTCCTCCGTTACAATTCAGCGATCACCCTGGAAAATCCGCGTCACTGACTTCTGCGCCGCCGTGTCGGTAATTCCTGTGCCTACAAGTCCGGGCCCTCAATTCGGCCCGCCCCCTCCGATTGACATTTGTGCGTTACGAGCGTACCATTTAAACAAACGTTTGATTGAATCGAATGCGCCAAGCCATGGATACGAAGGACCTGATCCTCGACGCTGGGGAACTGCTGTTCAGCGAAAACGGCGTTGATGGTGTTTCTCTCCGCACTCTGACGCGGGCAGCAGGGGTCAACCTGGCATCGGTGCACTACCATTTCGGATCAAAGGAGGAGGTGGCTCGCGCCGTCTTTCGTCGACGTATCCGGCTCGTCAACGGCGAACGGATCGAACTGCTGAACGAGATCGAGCGGACCGGCTCAGCGAGCGTCGAGGAAATCCTGGCAGCGCTGTTCGGGCCGGTGCTCCGCCTTGCGCAAGTCCCTGATCAGGGGCCGCGCTTCGTTCGGCTGTGTGCACGGTTCTACACCGAACCGGGTCAGTATCTCGAGTCGACGTTCAAGGAAGAATTCTCCGAGGTCCTGGCTCGATTCCAGTCGGCCCTCGGACGGGCCCTGCCTGACCTCTCGCCCGTCGAACTGCGTCGTCGCATGCACTTCGCGATCGGCGTGATGGTACACACGATGCTCGATTCGGACCGCACCCGGAACTGGACTGCCGGAGCGTGCGATCCTGCGAACATGGAGAGTACGCTCCAGTCCATGGTGGGCTTCGCCGCTGCCGGTTTTCGGGCCGACGCACCGGAGGGGGCTCGGTCCGCTCGAACGCACGAAACGACCTGAGGAGGATGAGGATGAGGATGAAATGGGCGCTTGCCCCTACGGCCCTGCTGCTGGCGGCCTGCTCCAAGCCGGTCCAGCTGCCCGTCCACCAATTCGATGTCCCTGTGCCGGAAGTTTGGCAGGGGGGAGAGAGCGAGGCCTCGACTCCACCAACGGAATGGTGGACCGACTACGACGACTCGGGGCTCGATTCGACGATCCGCAAGGCTCTGGAGTGCAGCCAGAACCTTGAGGCAGCGTCAGCCCGAGTCGAAATCGCGACCCTCGACAGCCACATCGCGGGGACTCGAAAATGGCCCGAACTCAGCATTGGCGCGAACCGCATCCGCCAGCGCCAGAATTTTGTCGGACTCCCGTTCCCGGGCCTCGCAGACCGCGTCCTGAGCAACACGTTCTCCAATGCGGGGCTGAGCTTCAACATCGCCTGGGAGGCCGACCTTTGGAACCGCCTCAGTTCCGAAAAACTCGCCGCGGACGCCACTGTCTCGGCTCGTGAGGCGGACCAAGCTGCCGCCCGACTGTCCCTGAGTGGCCAAGTTGCCAAGGCCTGGTTCGCAGCCGTCGAGGCGCAGGAGCAAATCAAGCTCGCCCAAGCCGTGGTCGAACACTTGGAGATCGTATTGGAGCGGACCCGGGAGCGGTATCGGTTCGGCTCTCGACCGTCCGTGGAAGTCCGCGTTGCCGAGGGCGACATCGAACGAGCCCGGGCCACGGTGCGGGAGCGCGAACGAGCCCGCGATATGTTCGTACGCCAGGTCGAGGTGCTCGCGTGCGAGTATCCGGCCGGTGAAATGCCGCTTACCGAGGGATTGCCGGCAATGCCTCCGCAAGTTCCGGCCGGATTGCCGTCGGACTTGGTGGGCAGGAGGCCGGACCTGCTTTCCGCCGAGCGGGAACTCCTAGGCGCGGACGCGAGGATCGTGCAGGCCAGGGCGGCGCTGAAACCCAGCTTCTCGCTCACCACCGTTGCCGGCACCTCGAGCAACACGCTGCTGGACATGGTGAACCCGGGCCTTCAGATTTGGAACTACGGACTCGGATTCGCCCAGCCGCTCTTCAACCGGGGCCGCCTCAAGTCGAACGTGAGGATCACCGAAGCACAGGCCGAGGAGGCAGCCGCGCGGTACGAGGGCCTGCTTTGGACGGCATACCTGGAAGTCGAGTCAGCTCTGGCGGCCGAGAAAACCCTGCGCGAGCAGGAGAGCGACCTGCGAGCCTCGCAGCGAAGTACCCGCGACGCAATCGGCCTCGCCGAACAGCGTTACCGCGCCGGCATGGGTGACGTGTTCTCGATCCTGGCCCTGCAGCGCTCTGTCCTGGAGACGGAGATCGCCGTCCTCGGACTGCGGCGGGTCGCAATTGATAACCGCGTCGACCTGCACCTCGCGCTCGGGGGAGGATTCGCTCCCGGCGCGGTTCAAGGGGACCAAATCGCTACCCGATAGGAGATTGGCATGAGCAAGATTCGCCTGGCCCTGATGGGAGGCCTGCCGCTATTGGTACTGGTTATGGGCGGCTGGGCCGCCAAGACCATGATCGACTCGTACGAGGAGCCGCAACCGGAACCGATCATTGTCGAGCCCCCGCTTGTGCGGGTGATACCGGCAGAACGTACCAACCTCACGCTGATCGTCCGGGCCGAGGGGACTGTGGCACCTCGGACGGAATCCCAGCTCGTGCCGGAGATCTCCGGCCGGGTCGTGGAAGTATCGCCCTCGCTCGCCGCAGGGGGATTCTTCGAAAAGGGTGATGTCTTGTTGAGAATCGAGTCCCGGATCTACGAGCTCGCCTTCACCCGCGCCGAGGCCGCGATCGAGCAGGCCCGGCTGCGGCTGACCCTGGAGCAGCAGGAAGCTGCGGTGGCACGCCGGGAATGGGAGGCACTGGGCAGCGGCGAACCCTCGCCGCTCCTGTTCCGCGAGCCCCAGATCGCGGAAGTGGAGTCCAGCCTAAGGGCTGCGGAAGCCACCCTGGAGCAGGCCCGCTACGACCTGGAACGTACCGTTCTGCACGCTCCATTCACCGGTCGGGTCCGATCGAAGCAAGTGGATGTCGGCCAGTTCGTGCAGCGCGGGGCTTCCCTCGCAACGCTGTACTCGGTGGACGTGGCGGAGGTGAGGCTGCCCATCCCGAACTCGGAACTGGAGTTCTGCAACCTGCCACTGGCCTACCGGGACGAGTCCTCGCCGGCAGCCGGCCCGGCGGTGAAGCTGACGGCCCAGTTCGCTGGACAGGAGCACACATGGCGTGGCCGCATCGTGCGGACGGAAGGCGAGATCGACCCTCGGACGCGCATGGTCAACGCCGTCGCCCAAGTGCAGGATCCCTACGCCCGGGGAAATAACTCCCGCCGCCCGCCTCTGGCGGTGGGCATGTTCGTGCAGGCCGAGATCGAGGGGATTCGAGTGCGTGACGTCATCCGCGCTCCTCGCACGGCGTTGCGTGAGGGGAACTTGATCTACGTGGTGGATCGCCAGAACCGGCTTCAGTTCCGCGAGGTGGTTCCGCTACGCGCCGAGCGCGATGTCGTGCTGATCAAGGAAGGTCTGGAGGAGGACGAGTTGATTTGCCTGTCGCCGCTCGAAGCGGCGGTCAACGGAATGTCCGTGCGGACGGTCCAAGAAGCGGGCTCATCCGGAGACCCGGCCGGGAACGGAGACGACGCATGAAGGGAGTGATCGGCTGGTTCGCACGCAACGGCGTAGCGGCTAACCTGCTGCTGCTGGTGATCGTCGCCAGCGGCGCCATCACCCTCACCGACCTCAAGGAGGAAGTGTTCCCGGAGTTCTCACTCGACATGATCACGGTCACGGCCGAATACCGAGGAGCCTCGCCGGAGGACGTGGAGGAGGCGATCTGCCTCCGCGTGGAAGAGGCGCTGCAGGGCGTTGACGGGATCAAGAAGATGACTGCCACGGCCAACGAGGGCAGTGGCAGGATCACGCTCGAGGTTCTAGCCGGCTATGACGTGCGCGAAGTCCTCGAGGACGTCAAGATGAATGTGGACGCAATCGAGACGTTCCCCGAGGATGTCGAGACGCCAATCGTCCAGGAGGTCACCTCTCGGTTCCAGGTCATCAACGTGGTCATCGCCGGCGACGCGGGCCTCGCTACGCTGAAGAGGCTGGGCGAGCGGGTGCGAGACGACCTAACGGCCCTTCCGGAGATCTCCCAGGTCGAGCTACTCAACGCCCCGCCCTACGAGATCTCGATCGAGGTCTCCGAGGAAGCGTTGCGCCGATGGGGGCTGACGCTGGCGAGAGTCGCCAACGCCGTCCGGGAATTCTCCGTCGATTTGCCGGGCGGGTCGGTCAAGACGAAGACCGGGGAAATCCTCTTCCGCACCAACGGACAGGCCTATTCCGGCGAGGAATACGAGAACCTGCTGCTGCTGACAAGCCCTGACGGGACGAGGATCCATCTCAAGGATGTAGCGACCGTAATCGACGGATTCGAGGATCTGACCGTCGCTGCTGCCTTCGACGGCAATCCCGCTGTGTCGGTCAAGGTCTACCGAGTCGGGGAGCAGAGCGCCGTCTCGATTTCCGAAGCAGTCTACGCGTATGTCGACCGGTTTTCGGCAACCGCACCCGAGGGAATCGAGATCTCCACCTGGGTGGATACCGCCCGGCTGCTCAAGAGCCGGATCGACTTGCTCGTTAGGAACGCGATGACGGGACTGGTGCTGGTCTTCGTCGTGCTGGCGCTGTTCATGCGGCTACGGCTGGCGTTCTGGGTCACGCTCGGAATACCAGTCTCCTTCCTCGGAGCAATCGCGATGATGCCGGTCTTCGACCTCTCGATCAACATGATGTCGCTGTTCTCGTTCATCCTCGTCCTGGGCATCGTGGTTGACGACGCGATCGTGGTAGGGGAGAACATCTACACCACGCAGACTCGAACCGGCAAGGGAACGAGCGCGGCGATCCGCGGAACCTACGAGGTCATGGTACCCGTAGCGTTCGGCGTGCTGACGACGATGGCCGCCTTCACCCCGATGCTGTTCGTGCCGGGAATGATGGGCAAGATCATGTGGGTCTTTCCGCTGATCATCCTTCCGACGCTCTTCTTCTCGCTGGTTGAGTCCAACCTGGTGCTGCCTTGCCACCTTTCTCACTACAAGCAACCGTCCAGCCGCACCAGTCGAGGTCCTGTCGCACGCATCTGGAACGGCTTCTTCGACATCTTCTCGGACGGCTTGGCCTGGTTCATCGGCAGGGTCTACAGGCCGGTGCTCCACCGGGCATTGGAGTGGCGTTACCTGACCCTCTCCCTGGCACTGTTCGCCGTCCTCGCCACGGTCGGGATGATCGGTGCCGGAACCGTAAAGCTCGTCCTCTTCCCTACCGTGGAATCCGACAACGTAGTCGCATACTTGACCATGCCACGGGAAGCGCCCGTCGAATCGACCATGGAGGGACTAGCCCGTATCGAACGGGCCGTCGACGAATTACGGCGTGAATTCGCCGCGGAGGGCGAGGATCCAGTACGGCATGTCATGGCCTCGATCGGCCAGCATCCGACCCGGGAATTGCAGAGCGGGCCCATGGCAGTCGGCGCAATCAGCGGCGGCGACTACCTCGGCGAGGTCAACCTGGAATTGATACCAGCCGAGTTCCGGGCCAATACGTCCGAGGAGATCGCCAATCGCTGGCGCGAGAAGGTCGGCCAAATCCCAGGGGCAGTCGAAGTGTCGATCGAGCACGACATGATCGGCGGCGGCAAGGCGATCGACCTGCAACTCAGCGGTGCCAATCTCGCCACAGTTCGCGAGGTCGCCGAGACGGTCAAGGCCCGGCTTGCCGAGTATCCCGGAGTGATCGACGTCACGGACACCTACCGGTCGGGCAAGCCGGAGATCGAGCTCTCCCTGACTTCCGAAGGCGAGGCGCTCGGAATGACGCTCCAAGGGCTGGGACGGCAAGTCCGGCAAGGCTTCTTCGGCGAGGAGGCGCAGCGCATCCAGCGAGACCGGGACGACGTGAGGGTCATGGTCCGCTACCCCCGCGGGTATCGGCGCTCCCTCGGCGATCTCGAGCAGATGCGAGTTCGCACCCCAGACGGCGGGGAAGTCGCGTTCTCGACAGTCGCCACAGGTTCGATCGGACGCGGGCCCTCGACGATCACACGGATTGATCGACGCCGTTCCATCAACGTCCAAGCCGAGGTCGACGAGACGATCACGACCGGTGGGCGGATCGCCGACGCGATGGAGTCACAGTTCCTGCCGCAGCTGATGGCGCAGTATCCAGGGGTCTCCTACTCCTTCGAAGGCGACGAGGCGGATTTCGCCGAGTCGATGGACGGGCTTGCGAAGGGATTCGGCATCATCATGTTCGTGATGTTCGGAATGCTCGCAATTCCGCTGAAGAGCTACTGGAAACCGGCCATCATCCTGAGCGCCGTGCCTTTCGGGATGGTCGGGGCAATCTGGGGCCACGCGATCCTCGGCATGGAAGTCAGCTTCCTCTCGATGTGCGGAATGGTCGCGCTCGCGGGAGTGGTGGTGAATGACGGCCTGGTCCTGGTTGCCTTCATCAACAAGAACAGCCGGATGCAGGGCTCTCTGCAGAAGGCCGTGCAGCTGGCTGGGGAGGCACGCTTCCGCGCCATCCTGCTGACCTCGCTCACGACCGCCGCGGGAGTCACGCCGCTGATGCTCGAGAAGAGCCTGCAAGCGCAGTTCCTGATACCCATGGCCGTTGCGCTGGCGTCCGGCGTCCTGTTCGCAACCGTCGTGACATTGGTTCTGGTTCCCTCGTTGTATCTCATCCTGGACGACGTGCGGGCGTTACTCCGGTGGCTCGTACGGGGCGAACGGCCACGAAGGTTCCAGGCAGTCCCCACCCCCGCCAGCCATGGTGCGGCCGCCGGCGACTAGCCCGCCGGCATTCTCGGTCCGACGGGTTCGGAGCCCGTCGCCGTGCGGCCGGGCCGAGGGGCAGACCGTAGTCCCGCGAACGTCTGAGAAGATGAGACAATGGGACTCTTCGACGACGAACCGTTCCACCGTATCGGCCAGCTGCCCACGTACGTCTTCGCGGAAATCAACACGATGCGCGCCAAGGCCCGGAGGGCCGGGTTCGACGTCATTGACCTCGGGATGGGGAACCCGGACGGGGCAACGCCGCGGCCGGTGGTGGACAAGCTGACCGAGGCCGCTCAGGACAAGCGTAATCACCGCTACTCACTTTCGCGCGGAATCCCGAAGCTCCGCGAGGAGATTTGCAAGCGCTACCGGGCCAACTACGGGGTCGACCTGGACCCCGACACCGAGGCGATCGCGACCATGGGATCGAAGGATGCCCTGGCTCATCTGACATTCGCCACGATCGGCCCGGGAGACGGCGTGGCGATGCCTGACCCCTCGTACCCGATCCACCAATGGGGGGTCGTGATGGCCGACGGGACACAGATCGCCGTTCCCATGCCCTCGACGGACGAGTTTCTTAACCGTCTCGAGGATATCTACGCCAAGCCCGGCCAAAAACCGGCGATGATCCTCACGTCGTTCCCCCACAACCCCACGACGCAGTGTGTGGAGGCGGGGTTCTTCGAACCTCTGGTGGATCTGGCCCACCGGCACGGCACGATGCTGGTACACGACTTCGCCTACGCCGACATCGTCTTTGACGGGTACCGGGCACCCTCCCTGCTGCAGGTGCCCGGGGCGAAGGAGGTCGGCGTCGAGATCTTTTCGATGTCGAAGAGCTACAGCATGCCGGGCTGGCGAGTCGGCTTCTGCCTCGGGAATCCGAAGATGATCGACGCGCTGGCACGGATCAAGAGCTACCTTGACTACGGGATGTTCCAGCCCATCCAGATCGCTGCAATCATCGCCCTCCGGCAATGCGAGGAATTCACCCAGGAAACCGCCACGATGTACGAGAGGCGGCGGGACGTCCTGATCGACGGCCTAGGCCAGGGCGGGTGGAAAGTCAGACCTCCGAGAGGAACGATGTTCGTGTGGGGCAGGATCCCCCCCCGCTACGCGTGGGCCGGCTCGCTGGAATTCGCCAAGCTGCTGCTTGAGAGAGCCCTTGTGGCGGTGTCTCCGGGCATTGGATTCGGCCCGGAAGGCGACCAGCACGTCCGGTTTGCGCTGGTGGAGAACGTCCAGAGGATCCGGCAGGCAACGCGGGGTATTCGCAGGCTGCTTCAAGAATGAACTGGCCGATGATAGAGGCCGCCGGTCGAGCGGAATGCGGTCAACGACAAGGACTCGATGTCGTGCCCCCGCTGGACGTGCCCCGGTCCGAAAACCACGCGGGCGTCCGAGGAGTCGCAAGCCGAGCGGAGTTGTTCAGGCTCGCCGGGCCGGGTCACGGGGCGGGGCGTGGGCAAATCGTTCATGCCACTCCCGCCAGAGGTCCCGGGCCTCGGGGAATCGGCCTCGAAGCAGAGCTACGAGCGCGGCAGTCCGGAGCGAGTCACTAGAACGGTCCAGAACGAGCGCCCGGTCAGCGAAGCCTTGCGCCGCGACCATGTCCCGGCAGGCGAGCGCACGCTCGGCTGCTTGACGGCAACCCGCCGCCTCTCCCTCGACGGCCAGGATGCCTTCGAGGCGTGTTCCGCATCGGTAGCATGTCGCTCCGGACTTGTACGGCGCACGGCAGGTGGGGCAGCGCGTCACGGCCTACTCAATGAAGAACAGGAGTTCCGCCAGTTCGCCCGCGATCCGGTCACATTGCTCCTGGTCGCCTCGTCCGGAAGCCTCTCTCAGAGCCGAGATCATCCGCTGGAGTTCCGCCAGATCCTCCTCCGGGGCCTTGGCGAGGGCAGCTTGCGCTCTCTCCAGGATGATGTTGGCGGCGTCCGCGCCATCCTGCGGACCCTCCGCCGCGCCGGCCTCGACGATGCCATCATCAGGCCTCGCCCCGAGCGCGTCTTGGATCCTCCCGGTAATCTGTCTGCCCGTAATCCTCTCGCGCGCGGAGATGTCAAGGATGCCGTCGATATCCAGCGAGTATGTGACCTCGATCCCGTCGTCGTAGGCGTTCTCGTTCTCGTTCAGCCCCTCGAAAACGAAGCATCCGATCCGGGTGTTGTTTCGGGTGTCGGGGTCCTCACCCTGAAAAACCTCAACATCGGCGGATTCCTGCTCAGGGCTGGTTGCGAAGACGACCTCGCTCTTCCTGGTTGGCAGTTTGGAATTCCGCGGGATGATGGGGACATACCGGTTCGAGGTGAAGAACCCGTGCAGTTCCCCGCGCACCTTGATCCCGAACGTGTACGGGGTGATGTCTACCAGAACACTCTTCACGTCCTGACCGGCCTCCATGCCGGCCTGGATCGCGGCACCTAGCGCCACGCACCGGTCCGGGTCAACTTCGCCGTGCGGGGCTTTCCCGAGACGTTCCTTCAACAGCTGCGAGACGAGCGGAATTCGGGTGGAGCCCCCCACCAGCAGAATGCGGTCCAGATCTGGCCCCCGGACGCCGGCGTCGTTCAGCGCCTTCGTCACCTCATCGAGGCTGCCGTGCAACAGGTCCTCAATATCCTGCTCGAATTCACGCCGGCTCAACTCGTACGAGAGGTTGAGAGGGCGCCATCCGGACCCCTTCAGATTGTCCTCCTCGATCAGGGCGAACGGTGCCACCGACAGCCTCCGCTTAGCGGCCTCGGCAGCATGACGCAGCCGGGCCTGGACGGTTCGATTCTCTCGCAGCGCAGTCTCCCTGGTTTCCGATTCCAGATGCCGATTCAGGCGTTCGACAATCAGGTCGTCGAAGTCGTCTCCGCCGAGGTGGTTGTCGCCGGCCGTTGCAAGCACCTCCACCACCCCTTGCTCGAGAGCCACGACCGAGGCATCGAAGGTGCCGCCGCCGAGGTCGTATACCAGGATCTTCTTGGCAGTAGCAGCGTCCGCCTCGTAGACCAGTGACGCAGCAGTCGGCTCGTTGATGATGCGCTCCACCGTGAGCCCGGCAAGCTGTCCCGCCTCGCGGGTCGCCTTGCGCTGGGCGTCGGTGAAGTACGCCGGGACGGTGACCACAGCGCGGGAAACGTCGCGACCCAAGACCCGCCGTGCGCGCGCCACGAGCTCCTCAAGGATGAAGGCCGAGATCCTCTGGGGCGTGAACCCCTTGTCCCCGAGCCTGATCTCGTGCTCCAAACCCATCCGGCGCTTGACAGACAGGACGGTTCGGTCCGGAAAAAGCACGGCCTGGTTGCGCGCCTCGCTCCCAACGATGACCTGCCGCTTGGCATCCAGGCCCACGCAGGACGGAACGAGGCCGTCATCGCCCTCGGTCAGAACTTCGGGGCTCCCGTCCTTCAAGTAGGCGATGGACGAGTTGGTCGTGCCCAGGTCGATGCCTACAACCGTCGCGCTATCCATTGCGTTCCCCCTCCGGCCGATCACCCGAGCTCACGAACACCTCCGCAGCACGCAGCAGCCGCTCACCAAAGAAGAACCCGCCGCGCACTTCTTCAACCACGCTGCCGTGTGGCATGCCCGTTTCCTCCCGGGCACCCACGGCGTTCATGGTCGAGGGATCGAACTCCCTTCCGGCGGTCTCGACCCGCGTCACCCCGTGCTCCTCCAAGAGCCGGTCGAACTTGCGCAAGATCAAATCGAGGGTGCGGACCAAACCGTTAGCGTCCGAAGCGGGTAGGCCGGGGCCGGAATCGGACTCCAGCAACTGCTCAGCCATCGAGCGCGTCCTTCCGAGAGAGTCTCGAATCTCCAAGAATCTCATGATGACCGACAATGCGTCCAAGCTCCCGCCCTGCTTCGCTAGGGTCCCAGCCAAGGCGGCAGCCTGGCCTTGCAGTTGCTCGCCGAGTGCGGCGAAGGAGCTGCGCGCCGTCTCCAGCCCGGTCACGGACCGTTGCTGGGTTCGGTTCTGCAGAACGATTTCCTGGCGCAATGCAGCAACTTCCGCGTGAAGGTCTGCGAGCGCCGGACGCTTCGCCGGCTCCCGGGCAGGCTCAGCGGCCGACGGCATCTCTGCCAGCCACTTGGAGAAGTCCCGCAGGATCGCGGACTTCCAATCGCTCCCGACTCCCCGCGTACTCACCGGCCCTCTGCGTCACAGATCTCGCGCAGCCCCGGCGGCTTCCAGCTGTCAGACGCCAGACGCTCCAGTTCCGCGACGGCGTCTTCGAAGGAACTGTACTCGGCCGCCACGAACAAGTGCGTCTGAACCCTGGCTGCACGGCTCCCCATCTGTTCGTAGGCCTCCCTGATCAATCGAAACCGGTCGGGATCCCTGCTTGGCGGGTGACTGCGCACAAGTTCCAGATAGCGCTGGCGGACTTCCCCGTCGTCCGCATCCCAACGCACGCCGAGAATGACATGTGGGGATATCATCGCCAGACTCTCCCGGACCCAATCGCCGCAAGCTGCCCGAACGGTTGCCTTGTTTGAGGCCTAGTCATTCTTCCTACGGCACGCCGCAATCTAGAACAGATCCGGAAAGGAGCCATCGAGCAAGTCGAAATTGAAGCTTCTCAGCGCCATCGCAAGCGTCGGCATGAACCGTCGTGCTACAGCAACACTCAGTTCTTCCGCCGCGATACGAACCGGATCCAAGTGCTCGTCCGGGATCGATTCTACCAGCCGGCTGAATCGGGCACCTCCGCGATCCTCCCGCAGCATGTAACGTATGCTCGCGGAGTACAGCAGGAGGATGTGCTGGTAGGTCCTGTTCCGGGCACGCGACAATCGACGTCCGATCTCGATACGGAGTTCTTCCAGGCCCCCACATTCAACCGCCACCCGGAACACCGTGAGTGCCTGCTCGTCCGGAACCGCACGCAGCACACTGTCCCAGAGCCCGGAGAGTTGATACGAGACTGCTGTTTCACTCGTCACGCCACGAAACACGGAGGGGATCGGCTCCAGCAGTCCGCCGAGATCGTTCGGAGCTGTTTCGCAAGCCGTTCTCACATCGTCCTGGAACTGCGCATGCAGTCGGTTCCAGTCCTTGGCGGGAAGGTCCACGAGGCTTCCTTGGGCGGCATTGGCGTCCAGCAGGATGCAGATCGCTTTCGCCCGGACGGCTGGAGCCACGTCGCGCAGGACCCGGCCGCACGCGGCTGGCAGCGTGGCCTCGTTCTTGCAGACGTACAACGTTATGGCCTTCCAGGCCAGCACGACAGATTCAGCCGTGCGGCTGGTGCTGGCCTCGGCAGCAGCCATATCGGTTGCTGCCAACGCGAAGCGCTTTCCCTGCAAGTTCCTCTTCGCGGCAAGGAGCGAGGATGCTGCCTGCAGGTCGCTCACGCGGTTGTCGTGGCTAGCATAGACGCGTGCCTTTTCCAGAGCCGCCGCCGCCTTGCGGTAGGCGTTGTTCTGCAGGCGCAACTCCGCAACGACGATCCAAGGCTCTGGATCCTCTGGGATGGCTTCGGCATACTTCTCGTAGACCTTGATCAATTCGGAGTTGCTGGTGTTCAAGTCGGACCGCAGCATCGAAACCAGGGACTTGTGCACGGCCGGGTCGGTGGGATCCTCGCGGATGCTTGCCCGCGTTAGGTCAATTGCAGCAGCCTTGGCGTACTGGGCGTACCTTTCGACGCCTTGGCAGCCATCGGACCCAAGGATCTGGCAAACCGCGTCCGCACGTTCGTAGGGAAGGCCCCAAGGTCCCGACATCTTGACTGCGGACGCAAGCCGGTACAGGATCTGTGCTCGTGCTAGCCGCTGGTCCGCTTCCGCCCGGAAGAGGCGCCGTACGTGGTCAAACTGGTCTGCAATGTCTGGGAGGTATTCGGAAGTCACCGGAGCCCTAGCGATGGACTGCAGGAAGACGAGAAATTCGTGCAGGTCGTGCTGACGACGGGGAAGTGCTCCGGCGCACAAATCCCAGTAGTCATCGACGCCGATCCTATCGCTTTCGACCTCTGCACCCAGCGCCAACGCGAGCCGGAGCCTGGTGATTTCCGGGCTGTGGGGATCGACAGTCTGTGCGAAGTCTGTAATGGCCCGCTTGAAGGACCCGGGCCGCACCCCGCCCGCACTCCGGCGCAAGGATTCACCACACCGTGCGACCGAGGCCCTCCCGACCCCGACGATGTGCTCCATGGGCGTTCTCGGGTTACGGGCGCTCCTAGTCCCGGCCAAGCGAATCGCCTTGACCGCCGACCGGAGGGGAAACTTGGACGGAAGCGTCTCCAGATCCGCTGCGAGAGCGGCGGGGTCTTCCCGCAGATAAGCAGCCATCGCCGAGGCGAAGACCTTCCAGTTCCAGAAGCCGGAACTCGAAGAAACGCGCTGGAGGATGCCGTGCCCGACGTCCCATTCACCGCGGTCCAAGGGCCCGATGGCCGACTCCATCACAGTCGCGTCCAGTCGGAACTGCGAACCTTCGGGCAGAACTTCGGCTTGTTCCCAGCATCGATTCATGACCAAGTGGTCGGCCAGAGCGGTCTCAACCTCGGGAACAGGCGGGTGGGATCGCAAGAAGCGCCCGTAGGCTGCCAGGCGGGAGTCGGCGGACAGGCTCCGAAGGAACCCGACCAATTCGTCCGGACCCGGGTCGAGGTGACCTTGGCCTGGTCCATAGTTCTCCGCCTTCTTGCGGGCGGATTCGGCCTCCTCCGTCAGACCGCGAGTCTCAAGCTGGTTGGCCCGCAGCAAGTAGGCCCGGCGGAACAGTCGGTCCAGCCGCTCAGCAGGAATCCCCTTGAACTGCGCCTTGCGGAGGGCGTCGAGCGCCTCCTTGGAACGGCCCCCAGCCAAGTGGTGGATGGCGCGCTCGACCAGTTCTTCGACGGATCCGGGGCCGCCCTTCCTTCGCCGCTTCGATCGTGCCATTCGCCTAGCAAGCGGACGCCGTTGCGGGCGTCCCAGTGGCGGTCCAAGCGTTCCGGGGCCCTCAGAGCAACGGGGCCATTCAGCCATTCGCTCGGAACCCGAGGCGTTGCAACCAGTCTAACAGTGAGGGAATGATTCCTTGATGTCAGGAATCCTAGGTTCGGGGGCCTTCGATACGAAAGCGCCAAGACACGAGATTGGGCAGGACGGGGGTATGCACTTGAGTCGGGCAGCCCCGAATATAGTCGGGGTTATTGGGGTGGCGGCGTCGTGATTGTCGCCCTGGCAACGTCGTGCAGCGCACTACGAACGAAGCCCTACGACTCCGGCCTGTCCGGCTTGCCTCCCGCGATCGACCGATAGGGGGTCGGCTCAATCGCCGCCTCCTGCTGGACCAGCGTGTAGAGGAGCCGGCTTCGGCTGTGCGATTGCCGGCGGTTGGACCGGAACCTGAACTCGTCCAGGTTGTAGTCCAGCTGGGGGGAACTGATCGCCCCTTGGTGAGTTCCGGCCCTCAATCGCTTGAACAGTTATGCGATCCGATGCACGTGCGGCAGCAACTGCCCCGCCAACTTGGGATCCCGCAGGATGGTCACCTCGTGCGGAGAGTCGAGGCCCTCTAGCGGCGAGTAGCTAGGCCGGACGTATGCACCGTCGTGCCGAGCTCGACTGCCTTGCGCTCGAACCCCAGCAGACTCGCGGTCGAAGCGTCCGCCACCATGCGCATGCGGGTGCGCCCCATCCCGGAGTTGCATAGGGAGCTTCGACCGCGATCGCGACCAGCGCCTTGGTCACGGCTGGCCGACCCCGCACGCCCACTTCCGCACCCCCAACGTAGGTCTCGTCGACTTCCACGCGACTGTGTAGCCAGGTCCACGCCGTCCGGGCACTGCCCACACGCAGCACCCGTTGCAAGCCCATTGCGCTGGTTCCGTGTTGGTGGCCGATGAGCCACCACATCGCTCGGGGCCACAGTCTTAAATCCAAGTTCGAGCGATGACACGGCGTACCTGCCGTGACCGAAGTCCGCCGCCCGCAGGTCGCTCACCGACAGCCCCCATCCCGCACCGGCCAGGCCTTGCCTGGCCACACCGCGGGCAGCGGAGACCCTCCGGCCAGCGGAAGTGCGCCGAGCACTCTCGGCAGGCTCCCACGCTGGCGAACCGGGTATCGAATTCAAGCTGATTCCGCGGGTAGTCCCACACCTCCCCGAACACTACATGTAGTCGCTGCCCGGGTCAGGTGCGTACCCCATGGGATAATTTGGCCGCTTGGACTCGCGGACGTGCCGCCAGTGGGTCCCGAAATGGTCCCGACGCACACAGGCAAATCCCTCATTGCCTCGAGTTACCGACACGATGATGATTCCTGCACCGTGAAACTGCAGACCCGACGGCGCTCAAGTCCTGTCTTTCGTTGCTATTGCCTGATAGTCTGTCGCCGACTCGTCGACACGTGCGGCCCATGGCAGAGGCTCGAGTCAGCGTGACCGATCGTCGTGCGGCCCCCGCGCGGCTGTGGCGATCTGCCCGGCGCGAGCATTGTGTTCGAGCTCGTTTGGGAGCGTGTCAGGCGACAGGCCGGCCGAGGACGGCAACGCTGTCGGGGACGACGGTTGGGGACGATCTTCCGAGCCCGTTCAGCAGGCGATAGAGCCGTCTCTGGTGGTGCGTGAGTCGACTTCTTTCGACTGCGGCATTCCCAAGATGCCTTGGAGACCGAGTGCGCAAGGCGAGGCCATATACTTAGAAGAGAAGGGGATCGGTACCGAGCATTCGGCCAGGTCTGCCCCTCGGTACTTCCATTGCCATGACCAGCACCTTCCCGTCCCTTCCCTTCCTGCTCCTTCTAGCCGCACTGTTCTCCGACTTCCTGCCGGCACAGTCCCTCGACCGCACGGTCGAAGGCGTCGAGCGGCATTACAACAGCCTCAGTTCCCTGAAGATGGGCTTCGAGCAGTCCATGGAGTTCGCCGGCCAGAGGCGAAACGCTGAGAGTGGAACCGTCTACTTGCTGCGGCCGGGCAAGATGCGCTGGGACTACTCCGATCCCGAGGGCAAGGTGGCCGTCAGCGACGGAAAGATCTTCCGTATGTACAACCCTCACACGAACCAGGTGCGGCAGGTGGAACTGGACGCCATGGCCGACCTGCGGGCGCCGCTGTCGTTCCTGCTGGGCAGGATGAGGTTGCGCAGGATGTTCCGGAACTTGCGGATTGAGGACGGCGGCGGGCAGCCGATCCTCGTCGGGGAGGGCCGTGGAGGACAGGACTTCTACTCGAGGGTCGAATTCGCCTACGACCCGGGCGACTTCCGGATCACCGCGATCCGTGTCGTGGGCCGAGACGAATCAGTGCACGCCTACCGGTTCTCGGGCGAGGAAACCAATCCGCGCCTGTCCGCAGCGACCTTCGAGTTCCAAGCGCCTCCTGGAGCGGAAGTGGTACCCCTCACCCGCAGCTTCAGCGACGTGCCGTTGGAGGCTCGCTAGCGTCTTCGGCCCCGGAGCCGCTCGCAACGCGGGCGGATTCCAGGAAGACGGGCAGGATCGGGACATCCCGCATGGGCCCGCGGAGTCCGGTCTGGACGAGCGAGATGCGGTCAACGACCTCCATCCCCTCCACGACCCGAGCGAACACGGTATAGCCGAATCGCATTGCCCCCCGGTCGAGATTGGCATTGTTCTGCAGGTTGAAGAAGAACTGGGAGGTCGCGGTGTTCTTGCCGGCCTGGCGGGCCATCGCGACGGTTCCACGTTCGTTCCGGATGCCGTTCTTCGTCTCGATACGGACCGGCTTGAGCGTGGGCTTGGGCATTAGTTCCGGCGTGAACCCGCCGCCCTGCACAACGAACTTCTCAATGACCCGATGGAACACCGTGCCGTCGTAGAAGCCGGCGTTGACGTAGGTCAGGAAGTTCTCGACGGTGCGGGGCGCGATCTCCGGATAGAGCTCGATCTCAATGACCCCCTTGGATGTCTGAAAAACGACGACGGGGCGCGAGGCCTCGGCGCGGAGAGAGCCGCCAACTCCAGCCGCGACGGCCGCGAGCAGACAACGTCGGGAAACGCGGGCCCGCATGCGTACGAGCATACAGAAACGACGTTCCTGCTGACGCTGCGGTACCGCCGAAATGGTGCCGTCAGGCACGATGGGACGTCTTCCCCGTCCAGGAGCAACGGCCGTCCTCGCTACCCGCATACTGGCCGAATACAACATGGGGCGCATCCGCAGGGCTCCTGGCTCCTCCCTGCCGGGGACCGCGCGTCTTGCGAGACCCGTTAGATCTACCTCTGGGTATCCGGTTGAGTTGATCCGGGGCCCCGTTCAGTGCCCGGTGCCCCAACTCATGCAGGCAGTCTGGAAGCAGGAAGGCCCGGAAGGAAACTGGTGCTTGTATGGCAGGATGATGTGATCCCGGCGCAGGTCCTTGTGGGCCGGTACTTGCCGAGGCTCTCGATCACGCGTCAGACTGCCTGAAGACCCTCTCCACCTGCTCGGTCTCGCCCCAGGAATATGACCCCGCCCTCGGCTCACGTCGCGGCAACCGGTCGCCTCCCGTCACGTGCCCTCGATCTCGTGCCAGGCCGCGGTCGCCAGGAATGCCGACCGGGTCATCCGACGCTGCCTGGCCTCGTCGTCTTTGGCCTCGAGTAGGCCGCAGTCAAGGGAAATGTTGACCCGCCGCGAGGATCCGCGGTCCGAGAGGAGCGGGACCAGCACGAAGTCGGCACCGCGCCGCCACTCGGCGAGGTCCGGGTCGGCCTTGATGGCGTCGATCGAGCGGGGCGAGGGAATCGGCTCGCCGTCGTCGCGGAGTCCCTCGACGTGGAACGCGAGGGCTTCGCCGCCTCGCCTGACGGCGTCATCAATCGTGTCACCGACCGAGACGCAGCCTGGGAAGTCGGGAAAGCTGACTCCGTAACCGGCGTCGTCCCGGTGGATGAAAGCTACGTAGCGCATCGGTTCGTCCTCCGTACGAGTTTTAGCCCGCCTGCCGGTAGATCGACGCCCCCGTTCCGCGCGGGATGTCCTTGTTCGGGTGCGGCACTGCACCGCGCCCCAGCTTGGCGGGGTGCGTGAACTGCCAGTGGCTGGCCTCGGTCGCGACATGCACTCAGCCGTCCTGTTGCAGCACCCCGATGAGCCTACCGCTGTTGCGTTCCACCACCTGCTCGCGATTGTGTATCAATATCCACAACATCGAGGTTCGAGCAAAGCGTCCGCCCCGCTGGCCCTAGCCTTGGGCCTCGATCGCCACGCGATTGCGACGCATGACATCGCCCGGTAGGGGGCCTCGGCCAGCAGCATTCCCGAGTCGCAGTTCATATGCCACATACGGTGCTCCCGCGGCGCGCGACAAAGCGCCCCGGCACTGCGGTCCACGGAATAGTTCGTGTCGCCCTGCCAAACGCACGTCCGGCTGTCCGGCAGACGTCCCCGCGACGGCAGGGAAAGTCAAAGAGATCGGGTGAGCCCCCCGGGCCTCGCCGCAACGCGCGGGGGCTCAACGGCCGCGAGCAGACAGCGTCGGAAACCACGGGCCTGCATGTGTATGAGCATGCAAGAACGGCGTGCCCGTTGACGTTGCGATACTGCGGGAATGGTGCCGGGGGGCGGGTTCGAACCGCCGACCTACGGGTTATGAGTCCGTCGCTCTGACCGACTGAGCTACCCCGGCAGCTGCCTTTATCGTAGCGGTTTCCAGCCGGACCTCTCGGGCCCGATCCAGCGGCCGATCAGAGGATCGGGCCGATCCGCCAGGTCATCATCTCGCGATGACCGAGCTTCTCGCTGCAGGTCTTGCGACCCGACGCAACGTCCAGCAGGAAGTCGTACATCCGCCGGCCGAGCGCGGCGATGTCCTCCTCACCGTCGGCTACGGTGCCGGCGTTGATGTCCATATCCTCGTCCATCCGCCGGGCCGTTTCCGAATTCGAGGCAACCTTGATCACCGGGGCCGTTGCGAACCCGAAGCAGCTGCCCCTGCCCGTGGTGAAGAAGCAGATGTTGCAGCCTCCGGACACCATGCCCGTGACGGAAGCCGGATCATAGCCGGGGCTGTTCATGAACACAAAGCCCTTCTCGTCGATCCGTTCCGCATAGTCGTACACGGCGCTGAGGGTGGAGCGGCCCCCCTTCGCCACGGCCCCGAGGGACTTTTCGGCGATGTTGGTGATGCCGCCGGCCATGTTGCCGGGCGAGGGATTGCTGTTGAACGTTACCGAGTCCTTGAAGCGGCGCACGTAGTCGAAGTACCAGTCCAGCATGTCGAGCAGCTTGCGGCCCACGGCGGGGCTCGCGGCGCGCCGCGTGAGAAGGTGCTCGGCCCCCCAGATCTCGGTGGTCTCGCCTAAGCAGGCGGTGCCTCCCTGCAGTACAACCAGGTCCGCGCAGTACCCGACACCGGGATTCGCCGTGATGCCAGAGAAGGCGTCCGAGCCCCCGCATTCGAGCGAGATGGCAATCTGCGAGACCGGGCACGGCTGCCGCTCGATTCGGCCGGCCGCCGCAATCAGGTCCCGCACCGCCGTGACCCCGTCCTCGACCGCGTGGCGCGTACCGCCGCTCTCCTGGAGCGTCAGGCCCGTGCGGGGCGGGGTCCCGCCGGCGGTCTCGGGCCGCAGGTAATAGCCCACTTGGTTGACCTCGCAACCGAGGCCCACCATGACCGCGGCGGCGACATTGGGGTGATCCGCGAGACCATCGAGCGTCCTGCGCAGGACGCGCGTATCGGCACCCTCCGACTGCCCGCAGCCGTCCGTGTGAGGGAGGGCCACGACTCCGTCGACTCCGGTGCCTGCAAAGCTCTCGTCCCTGAACGCCGCCGCGATCCGCTCGGTCACGTGCGCGGCACAGTGGCTCGCGCCCACGACCGCGACATAGTTCCGGGTCCCCGCCCGGCCGTCGGCCCGCCGATAGCCGTCGAAGGTGCTCCTGGGAGGGAGTTCGATCCCCGACAGGTCGGAGCGGACCGTCCCGAACTCATAGGTCCGCTCGTTGATGTCGAATTCGAGATTGTGAGTATGAACCCACGTCCCGGCAGGCAGCGGTGCGCGCGCCCGGCCGATCTCCTCCCCGTACTTGTAGACGATCCCGCCCTGGGCGATCGGCTGTACCGCGATCTTGTGGCCTGCGGCGATGGCCTGGAGCGCCTGGACGGCCTCTCCCCGGAACTCGAGCCGCGCGCCCGCAGGAATATGGACCCGCGCCACGGCGACGTTGTCGCTGGGATGGAGCAGGATCCAAGGGTTGGACGGGACCAGATCGGGATCCAGTGTGACAAGCTGGGTCGGCATCAGAATGGGGCGAAGGCCTTGGCAAGGATCGTACCGGCCCGCGTGAGCCAGCCGGCCTCGGCGTCCGTGAACTCGCGCTCCCACGCGACTGCGACGCCAAGAACGCCTACCAGCCGTCCATTGTCCTTCATGGGAACACAGATGGACCCGCGCATGCCCGTCGACCGAGCGCCGGGGCGCACGTCTCCGGAGGCGTCCGTTTGGAGGTTGCAGATCTGGACGGGCTCGCCCCGCTCGGCCGCCAGCCCGGCCATGCCCTTGCCGACGGGGATCCTCGCGATCACGGGAAGCAACTGGTCGGGTATCGCGCCTGCCTGCGTCTCAAGGTGCAGCAGGCCATCGCCGCACAGGCGGTGAACCGTGCCGGTCTGGGCATCGAGCGCGGACAGAATCCGGGCTAGCGCATCCCCGAGCGCCCGCCCGTTCAGATCGTGCAATGCCTCTTCCGCAGCCACCGGTTATCCCGAATTCACGCCTGCCAATCGGGCCCTCCCGCCACGCTGGAGGGCCCGGCCACGAACCATCCGTTGCGCAGGTCCTCCTTGTTGTATCGCAACTCATCCGTGCTCCCGTGCCGCACAAGGATCCCTCCGGCTGCGTTCAGGACCGCGTGAGCCGCGGCGGTGTCCCATTCCATGGTCGGGGCGAGCCTGGGGTACAGATCTGCCGCACCCTCAGCAACCAGGCAGATCTTCAGCGAGCTACCCATGTGCACGAACGAGATCTCGCTGTGCTTGCGTCGCAGAGCTTCCAGGTAGGCTCCCGTCTCCGGAGACAGGTGCGAGCTGCTGGCCACCACCCGGACCGCCCCGGAACCTGGCATCGAGCGGCATCGGATCGGCACGCCCGGCCCCCCTGCCTCGGCCTTGAAAGCACCGGTGCCCGCCGAGCCCCAGTACATCCAGTCGCGGGCCGGGGCGAATACCACGCCACAGGCGGGACGGCTCCCCTCCATCAGGGCGATGTTGACCGTGAACTGGCCGTTACGCTTGACGAACTCCTTCGTGCCGTCCAGAGGGTCGACGAGCCAGTAGCGCCGCCAGTGCCGGCGTGTCTCGTAGGCAGCGAGTTCGGCGCTCTCCTCCGAGAGCACCGGAATTCCGGGAAACTCGTCCAGCAGGCGGTCCACGATGACGGCGTGCGAGGCCATGTCAGCTTCCGTCAGGGGAGAATCGTCGTCCTTGCGCTCCACGCTGAATTCGCGCGAGTAGACCCGCATGATGGCTGATCCGGCCTGCCGGGCGATGGAGAGCAATGTGTCGAGTTGCATGACAGAACCCGAATCGAACAGCCCGGCTACGGAAAGCCCTCGGCGCCGCAAGGCAGCCACCCTGCATCTATTGTTGTTCACGTCTGCGCGCATGTGAAGCAGCCGACAGTGCCGGGGTCTGTTCCCGATCCGATAGAATCTCGCTATTCCGTCGCCGCTGGCACCCGCACGCAACGTCCACGATATGTCTATCTACGCATTCCCGGCACCTGACCAGCGGCTGACAGTCCGTCGCGCTGCCCTTTTGGGACCCTTCTGCTTGGCTCTGTGCGGGCCGGCGAAGGTTCTCGCGCAACCGAACGACGCCCAGCCCGGCCGGCTTCGACCGGATGCCCCGGCCCAGCACGAGGCGGCCCGCAAGAACATCCCGGACCTCGGGGATTCGGAGAGCTTTATGAATCCGCGCGACCCGGAGCCGGAACCGCCGCGCGACCCGCGCGTTCTCGATGCCATGAGGCTGAGCGAGGACACGCGGTCGGACGACTTCCCGGACATCGTCACGAATCCGGCGGACCGCTCGATTGTGTGGATGGCCTGGAGCAGCTTCGACGGATACATGGACGAAATCCGGCTGGCCCGCTACGACAACGAAAAGGACCGCTGGGGCACGTGGACCCAGATTCCGGGCGTGAGCGGCGACGTATGGAAACCGCGACTGGCGTTCGATGCTCAGGACCGCGTGTGGACAATCTGGTCCCAGCAGATCAACGGCAACTTCGACCTCTACGGCCGCTGGTACGACGGCAGGATCTTCGGCCCGCTGCACCGCCTTACGAGCGCCCCGCAGTCCGACTTCGAACACGACGTGGCATTCCGGGACGGCAGGATCCACGTGGCATGGCAGGCGTTCCGCGGGAGCCAGTCCGATGTGTTCTACATGACTTGGGCCGACGGCGAGTGGAGTCCGGAGACCCTTGTCAGCGACAGCCAGCGGAACGACTGGGAGCCCGCCGTGGCAGCGGACTCCCAAGGGACCGCGATCGTAGCCTGGGACACCTACGACAAGGGACGCTACGACGTGCGGATGCGACGGATTGAAGGCGACCAACTGGGGCCGGTCATCGAAGTGGCTTCGACGGATAGGCTGGAAACCCGACCCGACCTGGCCGTGGACGGTCGGGATCGGGTCTGGGTCAGCTACGAAGCCGGGCGGGTCAACTGGGCCAAGGACCAAGGCCGGCTGGACCCCGTGGGTACGGCTCCGGGGTATCCGATCTACGACCTCCGAGGAGTGGAGGTGGTGGCATTCGAGGGCAGCCGGCGGCTGGGGATGGCCGCCCCGTTCGAGATTGAGCGCGGAGAGAAGGCCTACACCCCGGACACAGGCCCTCTGCACCACTACGGACGCCTAACCATCGATGACCAGGACCGCCTCCATCTTCTGGTGCGGAACCGCCAGGGACGCCGGCTGGCCGACTACTGGAGGTTCTTCATAGCGACACTCACGGAGGATGGCTGGACCGAACCGGCCATGGTCCCGTACAGCCGGGGCCGCTCCAGCATGCTCGCGACGGCCGCCCCTGCGAACGACGGGCTTTGGATCGCCTGGCCGCGGGATGGTCACCCGACGTTCTCGGTCATGGTGAACTTGCCCGAGGAGACGGTCATCGAGAACGTGTACGCCGCCCGCTACGAGCCCGGCATCTCGCGGTCGGAGCCACTCCTGACCGACCGCAGGCCGGAAGTCCCCTCCCGCCCGGACGGTCATCCGAACGAGGCCGCCGACGTGCGGCGGATCCGCGATTTCAGGGTCCGCGTCGGCGGCCGGCAGCTGCGCATCCTCCGCGGCGACACCCACCGCCACACCGAGCTGTCGATGGACTTGCGGGGGTCCCCGGACGGCTCGATCCTCGATTTCTACCGCTACATGCTCGACGCGGCGTCCATGGACTGGGGCTTCATCTCGGATCACCAGTACGGAGCCGACCGCATCTACTGGTGGTGGCTCACGGAAAAGGCCGCCGACCTGTTTCACACGAAGGGTTACGCTTCGCTGTTCGGATACGAGCGCTCCGTGCGATATCCCAACGGCCACCGCAACATTTTCCACACCAAACGCGGCATCCAGAATGTGCCGTTCTTCGTCAAGCCGGACGAGTACATGCAGCGGCACAACGGGATCGGCCCCGTCATCGACGGGGACACCAAGATGCTCTACGAGGAGATCCGGCGCACCGGCGGCCTGGCCATCTCGCACACCTCTGCCACAAGAATGGGCACTGACTGGCGGGACAACGATCCCGAGTTGGAGCCTGTCGTCGAGATCTTCCAGGGGGACCGCTACAGCTACGAGTGCGCGGGCTGCCCGTTCTCCGACGAGGGCGACGACTATCCCAGCGAAGGATCGGCCATGCTCGAGGAGATCCATCCCGATGGAATGGTGGCAGCTGCCTGGGCCAAGGGCCACCGCCTCGGCGTGATCGCGAGTTCGGACCATCTCTCGACGCACATGTCGTACGCGATGGCCTACGCCGAGCACGCCACGAGGGAGGGCGTGGCGGACGCAATCCGCCGGCGCCACACCTACGCGGCGACGGACAACATCATCGTGGAGTTCCGGATCGGCGCGGCGTTCATGGGCGACGAGATCGAAGTCGAGGGCGACTTGCCCCCGGTCCGCACGCGGATCCTGGGTACGGACACTATCCGCGAGGTGGCTCTGGTGCGCAACAACGAGGTCATCTATACGGTGCACCCGGAAACCACGGAAAGTGACTTCCAGTTCCGGGACAGCCAGCCCGCTGCAGGCGAGAGTTTCTACTACGTGCGGGCCGTCCAGACCAACAACGAGATCGCATGGTCGTCGCCGATTTGGGTAGTCCGCCGATAGACCGATGCCGGGCGCCCGCTAACGGGACAGCAGTAGCTGCCGGGCATTCTCCACGGCAGCGGCTGTCACCTCGCTCCCGGAAAGCATGCGCGCCAACTCCTCGACACGCTGGGACTCCGCCAGTTCCCTGACGGCAGCCGTCGCGCGGTCGGTCTCTTCCGTCTTGGATACGACGAAGTGAGCGTCGGCGAAGCGGGCGATCTGCGGAAGGTGAGTGACGCACAGGACCTGGCTACCCGCCGCGAGCCTCTTGAGGCGCCGGCCGATCGCTTCCGCGACGCGGCCCCCGACTCCCGTGTCGATTTCATCGAATACCAGTGTCCGCCGGTAGCCATGGCCATCAGCGCGCGCCTCGAGGCACGTCTTGAGCGCCAAGGCGAGCCTGGAGAGCTCGCCACCAGAGGCAACTTGCCCCAAGGGCTTCGGCTCCTGTCCGCGGTTGGCGGAGAACAGGAACGAGGCCCTGTCGACCCCGTTCGCCCCCCACGCTGGAAGCCGGTCCAGGCTGATCGCGAACCGGGCTTTGCCGAGAGCCAGCTCGCCGAGCTCGGCTTGGGTTCGGGAAGCCAAGGCATCGGCAGCGGAACGCCGCTGCCGCGAAAGTGCCTCCGACCGGCTGGCGTACTCCGCCCCGGCCGCTTCGAACTCGCGCTCGAGACGCTCAGCTTCCTCGTCGCTACGGTCCAGCGCGACCAGTTCCTCCCCACAGCGCGCGGCATAGTCGAGAACCGCGCCCAGGCCGGGCCCGTACTTGCGCATGAGGGTCTCCAGGAGGGCGAGCCGGCTCTCCACTTGCTCCTGCCTCCGGGGATCCGCTTCGAGGTTCTCGAGGAGCCCGCGCAACTCGAACGCCACGTCGTCGACGGTCGTGCGGGCATCTTCCAGACTGTCCGCGAACCGGCCGAATCGCTCGTCGAACCCGGCGATCGAAGAGAGAGAAGAGGCCGCAGCCTTCAGCTGGGACGACGCCGAGGCAGCCGACTCATACAGGGCGTCGTGCGCGGCGAAACCAGCGTCCCTGAGTCGCTCGGCATTTGCGAGACGCATCCTCTCGCGCTCGAGCTCCTCATCCTCGCCCAGCCTTACGCCCGCCTGGTCGATCTCCTCGGTTTGGTACCGCAGCAGGTCGATGCGCCGTAGGCGCTCCTGCTCGTCGCCCCGGAGACGCTCCAGTTGGCTGCCCGCGGACTGCCAGCGACGATGGGCAGCCCGGAGCTCGACCGTGTCGGCATCCGTGCCCGCGTAACCGTCCAGCAGTCCCAGCTGGGCAGCCGGAGCCAGCAGGGTCTGCTGCTCGTGCTGCCCGTGAATGTCTCCCAAGTGCGGAGCCAGGGCACGCAGCAGGCCCAGAGTTGCCGGCGAGCCGTTGACATAGGCGCGGCTCTTGCCCGAAGCCAGAAGCTGGCGCTCGATGATCAGGTCATCCCCGTCGAGATCGACCCCGGAATCGATGAGAATGCCCAGCATCGGGCCGTCGGAGGGCACGTCGAACCGTCCGGATACGCGGGCGCGGCGGGCGCCGGCACGCACGGAATCCGCACTTGCGCGGCTCCCGAACAGCAGCGCCAGCGAATCGACCACGATCGACTTGCCGCTGCCAGTCTCTCCCGTCAGGAGGTTCAGGCCCGGCTGGAACGGTACGCGCAGCCTGTCGATGACGGCGTACCCCTCGATGTCGATCTCCTGTAGCATGCGAAAGGGCCTTCCGGGTAGCGGAGCGCCCCTTGGGCCACAAGCCCCAGCATACCTGTCTGACACCCTTCCGCGAGAGTCGGGACGGCCATGTTGCGGCTGCAAGCCAGACCTTGGCGTACGGGATGTGTTTCCGTCCAGAACGCCCCTACATGGATATCCTTACGCGCGCACAACAATGTATAGTATGGAGGTAGTACGTTCGAACGAAGCTCGCTGGCTCGAACGGACGCGGGATTTCTCCACCCTTCAGGACACGAATTGCTCTTCGCGCCGCCAACCGCACTCCTGCTGCAGGCCGCAGCCGAAGAAGTTACGGAGGTCGATCCAGCAACAGCCGAGGAGTTCGCATCGGCAGTTGAACAGTCCACCCTGCTCGGGTTGCTGCTCGAAGTGGGCCCGGTGGGCTTTACCGTGTTCGGGATCCTCGCGATCATGTCCGTGCTGTCGTGGGCCCTCGCGTACTCGAAGCACCGGACCCTCACGAGTTCGACGACCGTCAACCGCTCGTTCCTACGGGCATTCCGGCGGGTCGCGTCCCTGGCGGAAATGAATGCGGCAAGCGAGAAGTACCGGCCGTCACCCTTGGTCACGGTCTTCGACTACGGATATACGGAAGTGGCTCGGCAGGTCAATACCTACGGCATGATCCGTAACCCGGCTTCCATCGAGCGCTCCCTGGCACTCGCGGTCAGCGAGGAAACCTCGCGCCTCCAGCGCGGCCTGGGCTGGCTGGCGACCACCGCGTCGGCGGCCCCCTTCATCGGGCTGTTCGGCACCGTCTGGGGCGTCTTGGAGGCATTCCGCGGCCTGGGACAGTCCACGGGCGCGACGCTCAGGGCCGTGGCCCCCGGAATCGCCGAGGCGCTGCTGGCGACGGCGCTTGGCCTGTTCGCCGCGATTCCGGCACTGGTCTTCTACAACGTTTACTCGTCGAAGCTTCGCGAAATCCGCACTCGCATGCAAGACTTTGGATTGGAGTTCTTCAACCTCGCCGAACGGGACTACGGAGCAGAGGATGGCGCTGCGAGCAGGAAACACTGACCCCTCCGACGACCAGATCGCTGAAATCAACGTCACCCCGTTCGTCGACGTGGTGCTGGTGCTGCTGATCATCTTCATGATCACCGCTGGCGTTGTGGAATTCGGGCTCGAGATCGACGTGCCTCGCACTCGCGAGGTGGCAGTCACAGACCGAGACTACGCGTACGTCAACATCACGTCGAAGGGCGAGCTCTTCTTCGGCGACGAGCCGGTGAACGTATACGAGATCGCCGAATTGGCCAAACAGAAGAATCCGGAGCAGCCCGGCATCTATCTTCGCGCCCATCGCACGACACCCTGGGAGGTCGTAGCCCCCGTGATCGCGGAATGCGGAGTGAACGAGGTGAATGTGAACGTCGTGACGAAGCCGCTGGTCCGGGACCCGAGGGTGCGACGATAACACTCAAGACGGAATCGGATGAAGCCGAACTCCCGAGATCTGCCTGACACCGAGCGGCTGCGCGGACCGTTGATGATCTCGCTGTCGTGCCACGGAGCCCTGCTGGCAGCGTCCGTGTCGTGGGGAATCCTGAATCCTGCGATCGATCTTGGCTCGCCGGATGCCGCTGGCGGCGGGGGCATCGTCTCGGTCAGCAGCGTGCCGATCAACGTCGCACGAGCCGACACGCCCAACCCGGTCGCGAACCCCAGCCAGCACGACGTGCCGGCCCCCCCCGAGTTTCGGCGCTCCACTGAGGTCCCGCAGCCGGAACCGCCTGCTGCGGAGGCCCCGCCGCCCCCCGTGCCGGCACCGAAGCGCAGAGAGGCCGAGCAGCAGCAGGAACGTGCCGTCGGCCAGCGAAGCGCGGGCGCCGCCAAGGCGAATGAGCTGCGATCTTCGCAGGGCGCCGCCCTCAGCAGCGACCTCTACCGAGCAGCGCCTGGCGGGGCCCTCGGCTTCGGCGGAATGCAGGGCGGCCCGTTCGGCAGGCGGTTCGGCTGGTACGCCCAGATCCTGCAGCGGGCGATCGGGGAGCAGTGGCGCAAGTCGCTCGGCCAGGTGGCGGGCGGCTCGTCCAAGCCGGTCGTGACCACGTTCATCATCCAGGCATCGGGCCAGCTCACCCAGGTCGTCATTGCCGAGTCCAGCGGGAACCGGTCACTCGACTATTCCGCAGTCCGTGCGATCTCGAACGCCAGTCCGGTACGGCCGCTGCCAGCCGGTCTTGGGAGACGGTCGGTCGTCATCGAAATGCACTTCCGCCTGGAGTGACGACTGTCGCGGGAACCCACCCCGAAGGGAGCAAGATCATGAAGCAACCTCTCGCCCGCTGCACCGGCCTGCTGGTCGCTGCGGCAATGGCACTCATCGCCCAGCAGCGACCCGACGCAGTCATCGAACTCACCGACGAAGCGCGCGATCCCCGCATCGCGGTTCCGGAGGTGCGGGGCCCGATCAGCGCGGCAGTCTCGATCGACCGGTTCAATGACGAACTCTGGAAGGCCCTGCAGGCGTCCGGAAGGCTCTCCATGGTGCCCCGCAGCTTCTATCCCCGCACCGCGCCCAGCGATCCTAAGCACCTGCGGGCGGACGAGAAGAAGATGCCAGAGAATCCCGGGAGGCGCGGCCTTTGGCTGGCGGGCTGGGAAGAGGCTCCGGTCATCGCGCGGTACTTGGTGTACGGAAACATCGAGGATGCAGGCGGGCGGCTCATGCTCTCGGGGTACCTCGCTGACGTGACACAGGACTCCGTCGAAGCTTCATACATCTTCGGAAAGCGCTACTACAGCGAGGCCACGGTAGCCTCCGCACGCGGAATGGCGTTCGAGTTCGCCCGCGACATCCTGAGGAACCTGGGCTTGGGCGAGGGTCTGGCCGGCAGCAGGATCTACTACGTCCACCGGGACGAGGGAGATGACCGCAAGGAGGTCTGGGCAATGGACTACGACGGCACGAACAAACAGCGGGTCACGAACTACCGCAACCTCTGTCTCACGCCGGCAGTCTCCCCGGACGGCAAGCGGATCGCCTTTACCACGTTCCTGGAGGGCATTCCGAAGATCTACGTCCACTCTCTGGAGACCGGTCGACGGCTGCAGTTCTACAACCAGGACGCGTCCCTCAACACCACGCCGAGCTTCTCCCCGGACGGCAAGACCATCTACTTCGCATCGTCGCCCTCGGGGCGCAGCCAGATCTACCGTTCGGATCTTGACGGGGCGAATCTGCGCCGGATCTCGTATTCCGACTCGATCGACGTTCATCCATCGGTCAACCCGAAGACCGGCGCTCAGATCGCGTTCGTCTCGGACGCGACGGGCCAGCCGCAGGTCTACGTGATGGGGGTCGATGGAACGAACCGCCGGCGGCTCTCGGCCGGAGGGGGGGACGCGGTCCAGCCCGCCTGGGACCCGACCGGCGAACGACTGACGTTCGCCTGGACACGTGGCTACGAGATCGGCAACTACAATATCTTTCTGGTCGACGTCGCGAGCAGCCGCTATACCCAACTCACGCACAGCCGGGGCCGGAACGAGCACCCTACGTTCTCGCCCAGCGGCACGCACATCGTGTTCTCGTCCGACCGGATGGGCAGCACGCAGATCTGGTCGATGCGGGCCGACGGCACGCAGCTGCAGCAGTTGACGAGCCGCGGACGGAACGAGTCCCCTATTTGGGCCTCTCGATGACATTGCGTCCAGAATTCGGCCATCAACCCGTGAGTGTTGCCCGCCGAATGGCGTTGCGGTATGCTGTGGGGGTTACGCTATCGTCATTGGAGTCTCCGTATTTCCGCGGCGACGAAGATGGAGGACCACAGATGAAGTCAAACCACAGGATCGTTCTGTTAGCGCTGTGCGCCGTACTGGCGCTCTTCGCCCTTGGGTGCAAGAAGGAGGCCCCGCCGCCGCCGCCGCCGCCGCCGCCGCCGCCGCCGCCCGAAGCTCCGGCACCGAGTGTCAGCATGACGGCGGAGCCGAGCTCGATTGAGCGCGGCAAGTCGGCAACGCTTACGTGGAGTTCCACGAACGCGGCGAGCGCCGAAATGAACCAAGGAATCGGAGCGGTCGCAACGAGCGGCAATCGCGAGGTGTTCCCGACCCGGTCAACGGAGTACACGATCACGGTGAAGAACGCGGACGGCAAGACTGCCAGCGCTTCAGCAATGGTCACCGTACGCGCTCCGCCGCCGCCGCCGCCACCACCACCCCCGAAGCCGGACCTGTCGGAGGCCTTCAATTCGAGCAACATCCGGGATGCGCTTTTCGACTACGACAAGAGCGACATCCGTTCGGACGCGGCCGCCGTGCTCCGTGCGAACGCCACGGCGCTGCAGAGCCTGCTAGAGGAGTACCCCACGGCAGCGTTCCTGATCGAGGGCCACTGCGACGAGCGCGGCACCACGGAGTACAACCTGGCTCTGGGCGACCGGCGGTCCACCGCGGCCGTGGACTTCCTCGTCAACCTGGGAGTGCCGGCCAGCAAGCTGTCCAAGGTGAGTCTGGGCGAGGAGCGCCCGGTCTGCACGGACGAGGACGAGAGCTGCTACCAACGCAACCGTCGCGCCCACGTGCGGCTGCGCTAGGCACCGGACGCTCTCCATGCGCATCGTCCATTCGCGCGCAGCCCGCCCGCTGGGAAGCCGGCAGACGGGCTGCTGCGCGGTATCGGGCGGCCGAAATGGTCTGCGCGGCGAAACGGGGCGCGGGGGCCGTTCGTCCCATCGCGACAGTCCGGGTGCGAATTCCTGCCCCGCAACCACTCGCTGGAGGTAAATCGTGTCGGCAAGAACGCTTGCTCTAGCCTTCCTCGTTTGCGCGGTCCTGATGCCGAGCGCGCTCGCTCAGAGGAAGGAACTTGTCCAGTTGCAGCGGGACATGGCACTGCTTCAGGACACGTTGCGCCAGATCCAGGAGGAGACTTCCGAGCGCCTGGTCGCGCTCGAAGCCCTCGTCAAGCAAGGTACTGACAAGCAGGACAGGCTGGCGGCCGGGCAGGCGGTCATCGAACGCAGCGTGGCGGCACTCGATGACGCCCTGACCGAGCCCCAGAGATCCACATCGGCGAAGGTCGATTCCCTGACGGATCAGTTCTCGTCTCTCCGTGCCACCGTCGAGGAAATGGGCGCCGCCGTGGAGGATCTGCAAACGGACGTCCGGGACATCAAGACGCACCTCACGACACTCCCGCCACCCGCCGAAGGGGAAGAGGGTGAGGAGGCAGCCGGAATCGGCGGGAGCGATGCCATCTTCGAAGCGGCCATGAATGACTATCTGCGCGGGAATATCGACGTTGCCCGGGCGCAGTTCATGGACTACCTGGCACTGTATCCCACGCACGGCAAGGCCGGCGAAGCCCAGTTCTATCTGGCCGAAACCTACTATTCCGCCGCCGACTACGAGGAAGCGGCGCGACAGTTCGACCAGGTCTACAAGCGGTATCCGCTCAGCAAGTCCGTGCCTGATTCGTTCTACAAGATGGGCCTGTCGCTGGGCAAGCTCCGGGGCCGGGAGGAAGAGGCCGCTGCGGCATACGAGTCGGTGCTGGACAAATTCGCGGAATCCAACGTGGCTCCGCTGGCACGGGCGGAACTCAACAGCCTTCGGAACACCAAGCCCGATCCCGGGCTGTAGACGCGTGCCAAGCGGACAGTCCGCAGCCCCCCGGGTGCTGTTTCTCTGCACCGGCAATTCGTGCCGCAGCCAAATGGCGGAGGGTCTGCTGCGTTCGCTGGCAGGAGGGCGCTTCGAATCCCTCTCTGCCGGCACGGCCCCCCACGGACTCAACCCCGGGGCCGTCGCCGCCATGGCCGAGCTCGGTATCGATATTTCCGGGCAACGGTCCGAGCATGTCAATGCCTACGTCGGAACGGGCATTGACACCGTCATCACGGTTTGCGATCACGCTGCTTCCAGTTGCCCGACATTCCCCGGGCAGGTGCGCAGGATCCACTGGTCCTTCGACGACCCGGCCTCGGCACAGGGCAGCGAGGACGAGCGCATGGCGGTGTTTCGCAGGGTCCGGGACGAGATCGCAGCCGCGCTCAGGAACTGGCTCGCCGAGGACGGCCGGACATGAAAGCGGCCGCTAGAGTTCCTGCAGGTTCGCGTAACCCGCGACCAGCTTCTTGAGGCCGTAGCCCCGGAAGTACACGGAGACCTTCGCCGTCGGCCCCTCGCCTTCGCGTGACTCGACAACACCGATTCCGAATTTCCGGTGCCGCACCCGTGTCCCGCGGGCCAAAGGCCCTTCCTTTCGCAGGGTCTTGAGCGCCTGGCCCAGCTTGGGCGCCTCTCGTCGCGGCAAACCCGACCGGCCGGCACTTCGCCGCGGCGGGGCACCGGGAGCCGAGGAGAACTCGATGCCCTTCGTCTTGAAGAAGCCGGCAACGGCAGAGACCGAATCGTGCGTCTGGATTCCGGCCGTACGCACCCCGCCAGGCTCCCCAGGCCGGCTGCCGAGCGGAGCACCCATGGACTTCCATCCCGTCTCACTGGCCATGCTCTCGAGTCCCCGGGGGCCCTTCGCCGCCGAGAGGTCCTCCAAGAGGCCCGTCGGGATCTCGCGGAGGAACCGCGACGGAATCATGTGCTCGGCTTCCTGGGACGCGTACTGCCTGCGGTACAGGGCACAGGTCAGAAGCAGGTGCCGGCGCGCCCGGGTCATCCCCACATAGCAGAGGCGGCGTTCCTCCTCGAGGGCATCGTCTCCGTCCCGCATGCTACGCGCGTGGGGCAGGAGAGTCTCCTCCATTCCCGGCATGATCACGGCCGGAAACTCGAGGCCCTTGGCGCTGTGCAGGGTCATCAGCAGGATGCGAGCGGCCTCGTCGATCCCGTCGGAATCCGCCACGAGGGCAGCATGGTCGAGGAATTCTGCTACCGACAAGCCGCGCTCCCCCGCTTCACGGGCGGCGATGACCAACTCCCGGACGTTCTCGAGCCTTGCTCTGGACTCGGGCGAATCCTCCGAGTCGAGCATCGTGCGGTAGCCAGTCTCTTCGAGAACCCATCCGAGGGCGGATTCGACGTCGTCCGTGCGAAGCTCTTCCCTCAGATCCTCCATGAGGGCACGGAACCTGCGAAGCGACGTGCAAGCGCGCTGGGGAAGCAGGTTCCCGTCGACGGCCTCTTCGATAGCCTGCCAGAGCGAGATCCCGTTCTGGGAGGCGTGCTGGCTGAGGCGGGAGAGGGTGGTCTTGCCGATTCCCCGAGCAGGGACGTTCACGATGCGGCGGAGGCTGACGGGATCGCCTGGCGACACGGCGGCCTTGAGGTACGCCAGCAGGTCCTTGACTTCGGCGCGCTGGTAGAAGGCGACCCCGCCAACGACCAGGAACTCGAGACCCTCGCGCCGCAGGGCTTCCTCGAAGAGGCGCGACTGCGCGTTGGTCCGGTACAAGATGGCCACGCGCATGTCGGAGTCCGTGTCCAGCAGCCGGCTGGCTTCACGAGCGACATAGCGTGCTTCCGAGTCCCCGTCCGCGGCCCGGTACAGGGCCGGCCGATCGCCGGCCGGCCCGTCGGTCCAGAGCCGTTTCTTCTCGCGACGTAGGTTACGCGAAACCAGGGCCGAGGATGCATCGAGGATGGCTTGGGTCGAGCGATAGTTCTGCTCCAGACGGACGACCTTGGTGCGTGGGAAGTCGGCCTGGAAGCCAAGAATGTTGTCGATGACGGCACCCCGCCACGAATAGATCGCCTGGTCATCGTCACCCACCACGCAAACGTTCCGACGCAGCCCGGCAAGTAGGCGAAGAATTTCGTACTGCGGCCTGTTGGTGTCCTGGAATTCATCCACGAGAATGTGCTGGTAGCGGTCCTGCAGCGCCTTCCGAACGTCTTCAAACGACCGCAAGGTGCGCAGCGCCTCCAGAAGCAGGTCGTCGAAGTCCAGGGCGTTGGAAGCCAGCAGGGCAGCCTGGTACCTCTCGAAAATGTCATTCAGGGCGCGGGTCTCCGCCGAGTCGCGGCCCCGTAGCGTGACGGTGCCCAGATCCCGGTTCTTGGCTCGGCTGATCGCGCTCAGCACGTTCCTCGGCTTGAGGTCTCGCTCCTTCACACCGACTTCCTTGCAGGCCTCCTTGACGACTGCGGTTTGGTCGCTCTGGTCGAAGATCAGGAAGTTGGTACCGAATCCCTTGCGCAGGGCTGCAAGGGGAGCGCCATGACTGCGAAGCAGCCGGACGCAGAATGAATGGAAGGTTGAGACGCGGGGAGCGCGGGCTCCCGCCATCCCGTTCTCGGCAAGTAGGCGGAAGACCCGATCGCGCATCTCGCCTGCCGCCTTGTTGGTGAACGTGACGGCAAGAACGGACTCTGCAGCAATGCCACGTTCGACGATCAGGTGGGCGATCCGGCTGACGATGACTCTCGTCTTGCCGCTCCCCGCCCCCGCGAGAACCAGCAACGGTCCGTCGCCGTGCATCACCGCCTCGCGCTGCTGGGAGTTCAGGGAGGCGAGGAAAGTCATCCGGCGATCCTTCTCATTGTAAGCCGCGCCCTGATTGCCCGAAGAGCCGGCACGGGTACAATGTCTCTGGGTGGGAACGATGTCGAGGCACACGCAATGGACCCGTACCCGTCGCGAACTGTTGCGGGATTCCTGCTGCGGAATGGGCTACCTGGCCGCGCATTTCATGGCTGGGCAAGAAGCGCTGCGGGCTGCGACCGCAACGAATCCACTGGCACCCAAGCCCCCCCACATGCCGAACCCGAAGGCGAAGGCGGTCATCTTCCTTTTCATGGCCGGCGGGCCGAGCCACATCGAGACGTTCGACCCGAAACCGCTGCTCAACGAGCTGCACGGACAGCCGCGCCCGGCAGAATTCGGAGAAGCCAAGTACCAGTTCGTCAAGTCCGACGCGAAGCTGCTCGGGACAAAGCGGACATTCCGCAAGTACGGGCAATCGGGAATCGAAGTCTCGGACCTGTTCCCGCACACCGCCACCTGCATCGATGAGATCGCCGTCCTGCGCTCGTGCTACGGCGACATGGTCGTGCACTCCGCCGCACAGTACGAGCTGATGAGTGGCCGGATCGTGCCGGGCTTCCCGTCGATGGGGTCGTGGATCGTCTACGGCCTGGGCAGCGAGGCCAGGTCACTGCCGTCGTACGTCGTGATGCCGGACCCGGACGGTGCGCTGGAGGCGGGCCAGCCGATGTACATGCACGGCTTCCTGCCGGCGGTCTACCAGCCGACGACGTTCCGGGCCGGCGACAAGCCGGTACTGAATCTGGACCTTCCGCAGGGAGTGAGCCTGGACCAGCGGCGCAAGACCGTGGATCTGATCCAGACACTCAACCGCGCCGCCATGGACGGGGATGACGACGAGTTTGACGCCCGGATCCGCACCTACGACCTGGCGTTCCGGATGCAGACCGAAGCTCCGGCGATCTTCGACCTCTCGAACGAATCGCAGGCAACGCTCGATCTGTACGGCGTGGGCAAGGAGCCGACCCACGACTACGGCCGGCGGTGCCTCCTGGCCCGTCGACTGGTCGAGCAGGGAGTCCGTTTCGTGACTGTGGTGTCGGGCGGGGGCCCAGGCAATCTGCAGTGGGACGCGCACCAGAACATCGAGGAGAATCACATCCGCATGGCAGCCCAGACCGACCAGCCGGTCGCCGCCCTGCTGAAGGACCTCAAGCGACGAGGAATGCTCGAGGAGACGCTGGTGCTGTGGGGCGGCGAGTTCGGGCGCTCCCCGGAGGCGGAGACGCGCACGGACGGCAGCGCCGGTCGCGATCACCACAACCTCGGTTTCACCATGTGGATGGCCGGGGGCGGTATCAAGGGCGGCCAGGCAGTCGGGGCGACCGATGCGATCGGGCTGCGAGCGGTGGAGAAACCGTACCACTTCCGCGACATCCACACGACGATCCTGCACCAGCTGGGCCTCGATCAATACAAGCTGACCTATCCCCACCTCGGACGCGACGAGCGCATGACCCTGGTGCACGGCCACCTGATCGAAGAGATCGTCTGATCGTCCGCCAGCCATTCACCGCGCGGAATGCCAGCCAACTACCAAGCCGAAATCGTCGGCGTCTTCGGACAGCCAGTGGCGGAGAACCCCACAGGCGTGATGCAGGAAGCCGGTTTCGGAGCGGCGGACCTGAACTGGCGATACCTGAATTTCGAAGTGCCGCCGGAGAATCTCGGTGCGGCCATGAACGCTCTCGACGCGCTTGGCATGCGGGGCATCAACCTGACGATTCCGCACAAGGTCGCGGTCATCGAGTACCTGGACGAACTCTCTCCCGAGGCCCGCGCCATCGGGGCGGTGAACACCGTTCGCATCGAGCGGGGCCGGAAGATCGGGGAGAACACGGACGGCAAGGGCTTCCTGCGGGGCGTCCGAAAGGACGCCGGCATGGACCCGGCCGGCAAGCGCGTCGTGATGCTCGGTGCCGGCGGTGCCGCCCGAGCCATTGGGACCGAACTGCTGCTGGCCGGCGCGGCCGACCTGCTCGTCGTGAACCGCTCGCCGCAACGCGGCCAGGAGACTGTCAGCGATCTTCGCGCGGCCACGGGTGGCTCGGTGCGATACGAGCCGTGGAACGGCCGCTTCGCGGTTCCGGCAACATGCGACCTGTTCGTCAACGCGACGTCGATCGGGCTGTTCCCGGATGTCGACGCCATGCCCCCTGTCGACCTCTCAGAAAGCCCGGCAGACATGCTGGTGGCTGACGCCGTGTTCAATCCTCCGGAAACGCGGTTGCTCGCAGCAGCGAAAGCGCGCGGCCTAACGACACTGGACGGACTCTCGATGCTCGTCTACCAGGGAGTGATCGCGTTCGAGATGTGGACCGGCAGGATTCCCGACGAGGGTGCGATGAAATCCGCCCTCCGGGAAGCGCTCGGCGTGGACTGAACCGGCCCCGCCAGCAAGCGCCAAGAGGTGGGGCGGCCCCGCGGGGCCGCCCCGTGCTGCACAGATGGAGGAAACGTCGTCTCGACCTCCAGCAGCTTCGGAGGCCGGGACCCTATTCGCGGATCAGTCGCCGCTCCGGGCGATCCTGCCGCGATCCTGCTGGCCCGGGCGGGCCTGTTGGGCAACCCGCCTCTGACCGGACCGGAATCCGGGACCGTCCCAGCCGGGCCGCTGGGCGTCGCCCCGCGCCCCGCGGCCCCGGCCGGGGCCGCGACCGCTCGGGCTAAACCCCCTTCCGCGGGACCGGAATCCGGGACCGCCACGCCCGGACCACCGATCCGGGCCTCGGGCTCGCCGGCCACGGTCCGGGCCGAACTGGCGTCCCCGCGGCCCGAATCCCGGGCGGCCGCGATTCCCGCGAGACCTCGAGACCCTCGGCGAAGGGCCGCCGCGATTGCCCTGCACCAAGCCCAGCGCGGCCGCTCCGGCCAAGGCCCGCATCTGCTCGCGGGCCTCCGTCAGTTCGGCCAGCTTGGACTTCTGGTCGTCGTTCAGCACGCCTTCGACCTTCTCCTTCTGCCCCTCATTCCAGGTCTGGAACTCCTCCCGGCTCTGCCCCCGCGGCGGCCGCTCGCGGCGGATCTCGCGAATCTGGTCAACCTGCTCGTCCGTCAGGCCCAACGTGTCGCTCGCGGCGTCGATGGCGGAGGCTCCGCGCCCGCGCCGTTCCGGCTGGTCCTGATCCTGAGCCCGTGCCGCCCCCGAGGCGACAAGCATGATTGCGGCGCCAATGGCGGCTCGTATTGCATGATTCATGGTCGTGTTCTCCCTTCCTTGTCGTTTCTGGCGGCCGGAACTTTGGAACCCGCCGCTCTTCGCTCCTGCATGTTGAGACGAATCCCAGGGGAAGTCGTCACGGGGTTCGTGTAAAGACCTCATCAAGGTATCTCGAGGCGATGCCCGTACGAGTTCGAGCGCTCCACCGCCAGGAGCGCGCTCTCAAGCGGGAGCCGGCACTGGCGGAAAAAGGGCGCCCGGCTTTGCCGCGCTCCGATACCGGTGCGATAATTAGTGTCGGTGGCCAGCCGGGCCCCGGAGACGGACACGGAGTTGCGATGAGATCAGAGTGGGTAGCCAAGCGCCGGGGAGACGCGGTGCGAACGCAGATGCACTACGCCCGTCAGGGCGTCGTCACGGAAGAGATCGAATACGTCGCCAGACGCGAGCAGCTGCCTGTCGAGACAGTTCGCGACGAGGTGGCTCGCGGGAGGATGATCATTCCCGCAAACATCCGCCACACGAATCTCGAGCCGATGTGCATCGGCGTGGCCTCAAGCTGCAAGGTCAACTCGAACATCGGCAATTCCGCGACCACGTCCGATATCGAGGCCGAGCTGGAGAAGCTGCGCTACTCGGTCCACTACGGTGCGGACACGGTCATGGACCTGTCCACGGGCGGGGACATCCCGAGGATCCGCGAAGCGATCATCCGCAACTCGCCGGTCCCGATCGGCACGGTGCCGATCTACGAGGCCCTGACCAGGGTGAACGGCAGGATCGAGGATCTGTCGTGGCCGATCATGCGGGATGTGATCGAGGAGCAGGCGGAGCAGGGCGTGGACTACATGACCATCCACGCCGGCGTGCTGATCCAGTACGTGCCGATGGCTGTCAAGCGCGTCACAGGAATCGTCAGCCGGGGCGGCTCCCTGCTCGCGGAATGGATGGTGCGGCATCACCGCCAAAACATGCTCTACGACCACTTCGACGAGATCTGCCGGATCTTCCAGAAATACGATGTCAGCTTCTCGCTCGGCGACGGTCTCCGGCCCGGCTCCGTCGCGGACGCTTCGGACGAAGCGCAGTTCGCGGAACTGGAGACTTTGGGAGAGCTGACGACGAAGGCGTGGGAATACGACGTCCAAGTCATGATCGAGGGTCCGGGGCACATCCCGATGGACCAGATCAAGCTCCAGGTGGACAAGGAGAACGAGATCTGCCACGAGGCCCCGTTCTACACGCTCGGCCCTCTGGTGACGGACATCGCTCCGGGATACGATCACATCACTTCGGCCATCGGAGCGGCGATGATTGGCTGGCACGGCGCGTCGATGCTCTGTTACGTGACGCCGAAGGAGCACTTGGGCCTACCCAACAAGGAAGATGTCAAGCAAGGCATGATCGCCTACAAGATCGCGGCGCATGCGGCGGACGTCGCCCGGCACAGGCCGGGTGCGCGGGCATGGGATGACGCGCTCTCCAAGGCGCGCTTCGAATTCGACTGGAACCGGCAGTTCGAGCTCGCTCTCGATCCGGAAACGGCCCGCAGCATGCACGACGAGACCCTCCCGGAGGAAGGCTACAAGTCAGCACGGTTCTGCTCGATGTGCGGCCCGAGCTTCTGCTCAATGAACGTCTCCTCGCGCGTCGCCGACTTCACCGAGGAGGACGCCCAGAAGGTGCTGCTGCAGATCCAGCCGACCGCGGAACAGCCGATGGCCGCGGCGGCGGGCGACTGAGGACGCCGGCACCACCCGCGGCTCACTCCTTCCGGTACACGGCCTCCCCCGCGAGGACCGTCTCGAGCACCTCGACCTGCCGGAGCTCGTCCACCGGGCAGGTGAGGATGTCCCGGTCAAGAATCGCGAAATCGGCATACTTGCCGGGCTCGAGCGAACCCTTCACGTCTTCCTCGAACGACAGATAGGCCCCGTTCAGTGTCCACATGCGCAGGGCTTCCTCGCGGGTGACGCGCTGTTCCGGGTTGTGGACGGAGCCGTCGGCAGCCTTCCGGGTGATCGCCATCCACATGCCGAAGAACGGGTCGTAGGGATTGACCGCTTGGCGCGCATCAAACTTGATCATGTGGTCGGAGCCCCCGGCGACGACGACTCCCGCGTCGATGATCGACCGGTACGGTTGGAGAAAGCCCATGCGCTCGCTTCCCAGCACCTCCGAGAGGGCGGGCCCGTCGAAGTGGTACCAAGCGGGCTGCATGTCCGCTACGACTCCGAGCCTGGCGGCCTGCTCGATGGCCTCGCCCTTGAGGAAGTTGGCATGGGTCAGGGTGAACCGTCGGTCAGCGATCGGAATCTCCCGGCTGACTGCCTCGTAAGTGTCCAGCAGCAGGTCTGTCGAGCCGCCTCCGGTCGTATGGGCGGTCATCTGCCAGCCGAGCCCGGCAGCAAGTCTCACGATCGCCAGCAGGTTCTCGGGCGGTATGCGGAGCACTCCGCGATAGTCAGGATCATCGAAGCCGTAGACTTGCGTGTTGGTTCCGTAGGGTGTCCGCATATAGGCGGTTCCCAGCAGGATCCCTCCGTCCAAGACGACCTTCAGCGAGCCGATGCGGAGCATCTCGTCCCCGTAGCCCGTGACCTGTCCGATACCTTCTATCTCGGCCAGCACCTGTTCGATCGGACGCTCGGCATCGATCGTGCGGGTGACATACGTCCGAACCCGCAAGTCCCCGTCCCGCCATAGTTGCTGGTATGCCCGGAGCCCAGCCGGCCTCTGGCTGCGGTCGATGACGCTTGTCAGGCCGACGCGGCTGTAAGCTCTCTGCATCTCCCGCAGGGCGCTCACGGTCTCCGCGTGGCCGAAGGACCTCGAAGCCATGAGCGGGGATACCAGCTGCCTCGCGCCGACGATCAGGCCTGTCGGCTCTCCCTGGGCATTGCGCACCAGCTTTCCGTTGACCGGGTCCGGCGTGACGGACGAGATCCCGGCCGCTTGCAGCGCCGCGGAGTTGAGCACCGCAGCATACCCGTTATCGAGCATCACCGGCCGGTCCCCGGAATACTCGTCAATCTCCCAGCGATTCGGATAGCGTCGTTCGTCTAGCCGGGTGGAGTAGACCTTGGGCACGAACACGAGGCCCTCTCCTTCCCGGAGCGCTTGCTCGACGTGCGCCCGCAGGTCCCGGAAGCTGCGCAGGACCGGGATGCTGCCTTCCGATTCGGCCAGCGCGGCACCGATCGGATGGACGTGACTATCGATCAGCCCCGGAACGACCGTCCTGCCCTCGAGGTCGATCTGAACCGTCCGGGGGCCGGCCCGCCTGCCGACCACCTGGGTAGTGCCCACGTTCAGGATGCGGCCGTCGGCAACGGGCATGCATTCGACCAAGGGCCTCTCCGGCCACATCGTGACGATCTTGCCGTTGTAATAGAGGGCGTCAGCTGGTCCGGCCGGAACCTCGCGTTGTGGCGGCCATTGCTGGGACAAGGCGGTGGCAGCCACGAGCAATACGATGGCCGGAATACGCATCAACGCCATGATATTCCGCGGGTCGCGAGAGACTCGGGAACGCCGGATTACCAGGTCGGATCGCCGGGCCGGCCGACGGTGGGCTGCCCTTCGAGGTATCCGAGCGAAGCCAGGAACCGATCCATGTGCCAGACCGTGTTGGTGAAGGCTGCGCGACTCCGGGTGTAGTTGAAGAATCCGTGAGGACGCCCTTCGTAACCGACCAGCTCGCAGCGATTGCCGGCCTTCTCCATGGCCATGCAGAACGTCTCCGCAGTTGCGTACGGCACCGTGGTGTCCGCCTTGCCGTGGAAGACGATGGTCGGAGGATCGCCCGAATCGACATGCTGAAACGGAGAGCCTTCTAGCGCGCGATCACCCCAGCGCTGGTTCCCGGAAATGTCCGTGGCCGGGTTGTAAAGGACAAGGGCGTTGGGTCTGGAGCTGATCGACGTGTCCTCTCCCCGTTCCTCGAGCCCGTCGATGACGCCTGTCGTGGCTGCAACGTGGCCGCCGGCGGAACCTCCTCCCGCTGCGATGCGGTCCGGGTCGACCCCGAGCTGGGAGGCGTGCTGCCGTACCCAGCGGATGGCCGACTTCCCGTCGTTGACGCACGCGACCGGCGAGGTCCCGTGGCTGCCGCGCGTCCGGTACTGGGCGCTGATGGCAACCATTCCGCGCGATGCCAGGTAACGGCTGTGCGGGAAGAACTGCGACGGAGTGCCGCCGACCCAGCCGCCGCCGAAGAAGAACACGATCGCCGACCGCTTGTCCTCAGCGCTCCATCCCTCCGGCAAGAACACGTTCAGCTCGAGCGGGTCCTTGTCGAACTTCTTGTAGACGATTTCCTTGTCCGGCTTGAATTCCCGTTCCTGAGCGAAGCCGGCAGTGACTCCGATCACGAGTAGGCAAGAGAGAATGCGCAGTGCCATCGCCTAGAGTCTAGCAACGCCGATGCGGGACGCATTCGCGCCGATGGTCTACGTAGCAGAAAGCCTCAGCGCCCGGCCGACAGCGGCCGGCAAGCGCGAGCGACGAACCGGTTGCCACGCCAGTGGCCAGAGGCTGCGGCGTTGCAGTCGGATCTCGGAGATCTTGGGGCATTGTGGCGTTCGTCGGACGGAAGGCGGTGTCCAACTGGGAAGTCATGGGCGAGGTTGTGGGAGCCACCTCCTCGGAGAGCCGTTTCCGGACGTGACAGGGGCTGGTTGAGGATCGCACGGAAGGCTGGCGAGACATGGGACTGAGGGCACGATTCGTTCAAGAGGCTGGAGAGGATGGGCTCGGCAAGTTTCTCCGCGAGGGTTCACACGGTAGGGTCGTACGCAATCTGCTCTATGGGAGGAACCCAACAACGGAAGAAGCGTCACTGCCGATGATGGAGTAGACTTGGGGCACCCGGTCCGGGAGCTTTCTGTGAGCAGGGGGACCGCGATCTCAAGTACGACAAAGTCTCCGGATGCCGGCCTTCTCCGTCGGGATGACGATGACTGACCTGACTGCCACGTGCTTTCCGGCCCTTTTCAGGAATCCCGACACCGAGTCGAAGTGCGCGGTCCTGAGCCCGGCATCAGGACAAGGCACAGTTACGAAGCGGTCAGGGCCAAGGTGTCCGCCGTGAACGTCGCGGTCGTCTTTGTGGGCGGCGGTTGGGGGGGCGTCTGCCGATTGTTCGGGTTCCGCGGATCGAGGTGGCCGCGCTGGCCACGCCGATTCTCGCCGCACGTCTCGCGCGTTGCGTGAGTCTCCCTCGTCTCGGTCGAATTGTCCTCCGGGTGGGGTCTCACGCACCCGATGTAACATTGCCGGGTCTGGCGAGTCAGGGGCCTGCCGCATTCTTGGGCCGGTACGGATCGGCCTGACACGACTGAGGAGCCAGTGAATGACCTTTGCATTCGTCGTAATGGCGGCTATGCTTGCGCTCGCCATCCACGAGGTTGGACATGTTCTTGGAGGAAGCCTGCACGGGATGCGGCTGGGCATGCTGGTCGTAGGACCCGTGCACATCCAGCGGGAAGCTGACGGACACCTGCGCTGGCGGCTCAACAGAGTGCTCTCGTTGGCTGGCGGGGCGGTATCGAGCGTGCCGAGAGGCACGGATGGACTGCGCCGTGCGATGATGAGCTTCGCCGCAGGCGGGCCGGTTACCAGCATCGTTGTGGGGGTGCTGGTGCTTGCGATCTACGAGCTCTCGGGCCTCCGAGGAGGCGAAGTGTCCGATGGAATCCTCCAGGATGCGCTGGCCGAGAGCGTGTTCATGCTTGGCGTGTTCCCGTCTGGCATCGGACTCATGACACTGTTACCTGTGAACCGGGGAGCGTTTGTCAACGACGGCAAGAAGGTTCTCAGGCTCCTCCGTTCGAACGCGGTGGCGGAGGGCCACGCGGCCCTCATGGGATTGGGCAGCCACATGATCGCGGGTGTGCGCCCCCGTGACTGGGACCCGAACCTTGTAGCAGCGGCCACCTCGCTGGCGGATCACTCCTATGAGGACCTTAACGGCCGGCACTTGGCCTACGCTCACGCGCTGGATCGGGGAAAGATCGAAGCCGCCGGAGAACACATCAGGTATCTGGCGGACCACGCCTCCAGTGCCCCCCTTCGTATCGACCGGTCGTCGAGGTGACCGTGGCATACTTCGAGGCCGCCTACGGCGGTGATGCGGCCTCGGCACGCAGCCGACTGGATGGAGCGGGGGAGAGCGCGTTGTTCGCTTTCGACCCTACTGCCCGCATGCGGGCGGAGGGAGCCGTGCTACTGGCTGAAGGTGACTCGAAGGGAGCATTTGAGAGGATCCGCGAGGCCTACGCATCCCTTGCGCATTCCTGGTATTGGGATCGCGAGTCAACCATGGCGGAGATACGGAGGCTCTGCCGATCCCGAGAGCTGCCGGATCCGAGCGCGGATCGCGTGGAGTAGCCAACTGCGACGGCACCAACCGTCATCGCCGGCACTTTCCGGGCTCAATACGAGGATTAGCCATCACCACTGCAGCGATCCGGCGGGACCCGGAAGGCGGCAATGAATCAAGCAGTCTATGGTTTTCCGGGGCGCTAACGCTCGCCGACCGGGTGCGTCTTCCGGAACGGCGTACGGAGTCGATGGGTGCAGTGCCGGTTGGTTCTATTTCGCACTAGCTCGTCCGAGGAGCCCCGCTTGGGGGATAGTCGGTACTATCGACGAGCTGGTTACCACCGCGGACGATGCGGACCGTATCTTCGTCGACATTCCGATTGGACTCCCGGACGGTTTCGAGAGCCGCCGCTGCGATACCGAAGCGCGGAAAAGGTTGAGACCGCCTCGTGCGAGCAGCGTGTTTCCAGCACCAGTGCGCGCGGCGCTGGCTGCGACCACGTACGAGGAGGCCAGGCGGATCAGTCTCAGCACGAGCGGGAAGGGGATGACACGGCAGACATTCGCGATCGCGCCGAAGATCAGGGAGGTGGACAACCTGTTACGAGGGAGCCGGAAGGCACAGCGCATGGTCCGAGAGATCCACCCTGAGATCTGCTTCTGGGCACTCGCGGAAGGCAAACCTCTGCGGCATGGCAAGAAGACGGCCGCCGGAATTGCAGAAAGGCTCGCGTTGCTGGAGGGCGTCCTCCCATCTGTCCCTGGTGATCTTGTCCAGATTCGGGGCGAATTCCGATCTCGGGACGTGGCCCACGACGACATCCTCGACGCCATGGCTGCGGCCATCACTGCCTCGGCCGATCCGGCGGCGCTCAGGACTCTGCCTACATACCCACCCACAGACTCCGCCGGTCTCCCGATGGAGATCGTCTATGCGGTGGACGATTCGTTCGCGACTTGAGGCCGGCGGACACGACGGGACCCCTTCTCGCGTTCCTCCGGACGTGTGCCCGCTTTGGTCGAGCCCGGTCCGACGAGTGCCTCCGTCCGGACCTGCCTGCCCAGTTGCTGTGGGTTCTGGAGGCCGAGGGCGCAAGCACCTACCGTATCCGTTTGCCCTGCCGCTTCTTGACTTCCACCGCCGCTGCGGACAGTTCCCCGCCGAGCGGGACCGCCGTCTGCCGCGGCCCCGCGCATCTGGGGCGCGACCTGAAGAACCAGCCGGCCCAGGTCGCCCTGGCAGCGTACCTGGAGCATCCGGACTACGTACAGGTAGTGTGCGGCACGCTGGACCCATCGCCCCGGGCCCTCGCCGAAGTGGATCGTCAGGAACCGATCGGACCGCCCCGTATCCAGCGCACGAACCGGAATGGGGAATTGCGCCGCCGCAACCGGGCGTGGGCCACTGACGCCTGGTCGGGCGTCCCGCCCTGGAACCCGGCAAGATTACCCCTGATTGCGTCCCCACCCGCAGGATCCAAACTGACTCCTGACACGGTAGGGGTCCCTCTGCAGAGGTGGGAGGGAGCATCTGTTGAGAATGCCCCATCCGTACTCCAGTGCGTCTGGCCGGGTGGCCGCTCGGTGACATGCTGCCCGAAGGCTCCTCCGGCGGGCAGGCGTCCCTTGCAGTAGTCATCGAGCTGTGACTTCGAGAAAGAACTCGATCGCTCGCCTCCGGAATTTCTCCCATTCCTGGACATGGTCCGGCTCGGTTGGGCCGTGCGGACTTCGGGGCCATTCAGTCGTGACTTCGTAGCCCGAGTCCTTCAAGCTCGCAACGAAATCCAGTGCGATCTCGTAGCGCGTGTCGAGCATGCCGCACATCACGTGGAACGGAATCCGCTCGGCGCCCGGTCTCGCAGGCAGACCCGCGACCGGCGCCACGGCCCGCGGATTGAAGTTCGCACGCCATCGTTCCTGCAGATCGCTCGGGGACAGCGACGCCAAGACCTTGCTGGGGTTTCTGATTTCGCCGCGACCTTCCATCAAGAATCGTCCGTCGGGGGTGGTCCAGCTTCCGGCCGCCTGCGGCGCGCAGGCGAACACGAGACTCGGGTTTTGCTGGGCGAAGCGGTGCGAGAACTGTCCGCCACGCGAATAGCCGGTTAGAAGGATCTTGGCCCGAACTCTGTGATTCGACTGCACGTCGGCGATTACAGCCTTGAGAAACTCGTCTTCGCCAAGACTTGGAAAGCGAACGGTTGCCGCATTGGTCTGGTGAAAGGTTGGAGTGACCACGATGGCTTCGAGGCCCAGTCTCTCCGACCAGTGCCCGTAGCGTCCGACACGTGAGTCGGCCCCATTCCCCCCGCCGCCATGGGCCGCCACCAAGAGCCAATACGTCCTACGAGACTCGTAGTCAGGGGGCAGTTGGACGAAATACTCGCGTTCCGTTCGGTTGAACGAGATGGTCTCCCTTGTCCGCTTGGTTGCCGGATCGCCCTTGGCAACGAGTTGCCGGACCTCGTCGCGCGTGCTCTGGCCTTGGGCGGCGGCCGGAGTCGAACCGAGGCAGGTCGCCAAGGCAGCGAAGACGGCAACGAGCATGGCCGCATCCAAACGCAGCGACGTCATCTCGGAACAAGTCTATGTCAAACGGTTCGCGCCAGAAGCACCCATTTGCCACAGACCGGCGTCGTCCCGCCGACCTCCAGGCTGGTGGGGTCTTGCTTGGCCCGGCACCCGCGTGGCCGAACGGCCAATTCCGGCCGAACCGGGGGTCAACCTGGTATTAGTCCAGCGTGTAGAACTCGTATCGGATCGTCCACCGATCGGATTGGCCCGGAGCGATCTTCAGGTCGATGAACGGCTCCGGGCACAGCGTGGTCCGCGGCGACCAGAACTGCAGCCTAGCCAGCGGCCTGTCGGTTGTGACCCGCACCCCGGCCCTGACCCTGCGGTTCTCGATCGTAAACGCGTGGTCATCGGGCGTGTCCCCGTAGCCGCTCAGCATCGTGAAGATGCTCTCGCCCTCCGGAAGTTGCTTTTCGAACCGTATCTGGCGTCCAGTGACCCCAGCGTAGCCGCTCATGCCCCGGTCTGCGGCTAGCTCGAACGGGAACGTCACCTCGAAGTCGGGACCTGTGGGTTGGCTGTCGATCACGAAGAAGTTGTGGTTATACACGTTCGTCTCAATCGTCTTGCGGCCAGTGTTCTCGAGGGTGTGGTCGATTACGAGCTCCGGTTGGCCCGGCGTCAGAGTCAGGCGCTTCGTCAGACGGTACCCGTAGGCAAGTGTGGGTTCGGCAACTTCCTGGGTGAATTCAATCCAGTTCGCCCCTCGCCGGATCGTCCATTCGCCCGGATCGACGACCTTGTAGCTGTGTCGCCAGCGATAGTCTTCTTCCTCCGGCTTTTCGACGACCCCTACTCCTATCCGCAGGAAGCGCTCCCCGCCGTCGTCATAGCCTAGTCCCTTGTTGTTGGTGCGGTACTCCTCGACCGGTCCCGTTATGCGGTCGTGGAGGTAAGGATCGTCGGATTCCTGCCACTCGCCAAAGTACTCGTGTCCGGCGTACTTCAGGCTATAGATCGCCCCCGACCAATCGAAGCGCGTCCCCCGGTAGTACCCGTTTTCCGGATCCGGAAGGTACACCCGCGCCTCAACCTGCTCATTCGCGAACGAAGCGGAGGGATGATCGGCGGCATGACCGCCATGCGAAAGGGCTAGACAAGCAACTGCGATTGCGAAGGAACGCATGCACCAGATGTTAGCCGATCCCCGACAATGCCGAGAACCGACTACTTCAGGCTTCGCGGCCATGGGTAGTCCGCTCTACCGGCACCGGGGTCGACGGGGCCGGGCGGCAAAGTCTTGTGCCAGGCCAGGAGCTCCCCGGACAGACGCCGAACAATGTTCGGCTCTCGGAATGCAACGTTATCCATTTCGCTCGGGTCCTTGGGAATGTCGTAGAGTTCGATCCGGCTGCGGTCAGGATTCATCAGCAGCTTCCATCTGCCGCTCCGGATCGCGAGCATCGGGCTCTTGTCCAGAACGTGGCCGTAGACCGGGAAACGGTTCTCCCACATCAACGGCCCGGAGCGGGCAACGGGTTCCCCGCGGATCGAGTCCGCGAGAGACTCTCCACGAATGTTCGGCGGGGCATCGACGCCGGCGAGCTGAGAAACGGTCGGCAGCCAGTCGACTCCCCCGAATACAGTTTCTCGATTCACCGCATTCGCTGGCGTGTGGCCTCTCCAGCGCACAATGAACGGCTCTCGGATCCCGCCCTCGTACAAACTCCGCTTCAGGCCGCGAAACGGTCCGGACGACGAGGCGTTGCCGTAGTGCGAGACGAACGGAATCAGGCCGGATTCGGGGCCGTTGTCACTCGAGAAGACCACCAATGTGTTCTCGCTCAGGCCCAGCTCATCCAAGCGGTCCAGTATGCGGCCGATCTGTTTATCCATATAGGTCAGCACCGAGTACCACACCTGCAGCGCCCCGTAGTTCCCGCCCCAGCGGGGCGTGAGATCGTTGTATTCCGCCAGCATCTCCTCTGTTGGATGGAGGGGCGAATGGGGATCATAGAGCCAAGCATTGATGTAGAAGGGCGCGTCCTTGTGGCGCTCCATGAATGCGATCGTCGCATCGGCGATCTGGCCGCTTGAAGTCACCCGACCCCCGGGTCCGGAGCGGCAGGCATCGTAGAGATCGATGCCATATTCTTGCGGTGGGGGTGCCCCAGTACGACCGCCAAGGTGCCATTTCCCGAAATGCGCGGTGGAGTAGCCCGCATCCTTGAGGAGGCGGGTCACCGTGGGAATCTCGGGGTCAAGGTAGTTCACACAGCCTCTTCGCTCGTTCAGTTCCTCGCTGGCCAGGTAATCATGGATGCCGACTTCGCCCGGGAACTTGCCGGTCATGATGGCAGCTCTGCTCGGTGAGCACACTCCGGAGGCGACATAGAACTGGGTGAACAGAGTCCCTTCCCTGGCCATGCGGTCGATGTGCGGAGTCTTGAGTTCGCCGCGAACGATCCACCCTCCGTGGGCATCGACGTTTCGGTGCCCGTAAACCGGAAGGTCACCCCAGCCAAGGTCGTCACAGAAGATGAAGATGAAGTTCGGTCGGCGTTCGGCAGCCAAGCTGGCCGCCGGGGCCGTCCCCAGCAGCTTGAGGGCGTCTCGTCGAGTTACGGTGGTTCTCCCATCGGTCATCGCGATGACCATACTACCCGGCCACCAGCCGGAGAGCTCGTTAGGGACGCACTTCAGTCCGTCGTCTGATTCGTAGTTGCCGCTGGAATCGGAGCCCTGGGGGAATTGTCCACGATCCGCATCCGACCGAGGCAAGGCTTGGTCAGCGCTCGAGGATGGTCGCCCTCGGGTGAACTGTCGCATTGAATCGATCGGCCCCAGAACGCTGCAATGACGCACGCAGTCAACCCTGATACCCTCATGCCCATGAGTTGGATCTCCCGCCTAGCCGTACTGACGGTGTGCATTCTCTCGGTCGCTTCGGCGGAGAACTGGCCCGGCTTTCGAGGCCCGACGCGCCAGGGAGTCTCGTCGGAGGTTGACCTCCCGCTGCACTGGGCGCGGGACAATAACGTGCTTTGGAAGACGCCAATTCCCGGAAGCGCGTGGTCGTCGCCGATCGTCTGGGGAGACCGCATCTTCCTGACGACCGCTGTAGACGGCGGCTCGTCCTGTCACGTGCTATCAATCGACGCCCGGACAGGGCGGATCCTGTGGGACACCCACGTCTTCGATCAGCAGACGCTGATGAAGAGGCGCCAGAATTCGTACGCCTCGCCGACACCGGTCACCGATGGCCAGAGCATTTTCGCGGTGTTCGCCGACGGCAGCATTGTGGCACTGGATTTCGACGGCAACGTGCTGTGGCGGAATCGCGAATTCGGTTTTTTCTCCGAGCATGGCCTCGGGGCTTCACCGATCCTCTATAAGAACCTGCTCATCATGGCGTTCGATCCTTCCAGTCGTACGGGGCGCGCGGAAAAGATCGGCTGGAAAGTTCCCTGGGACGGTGCCGCCCTCTGGGCGCTTGAGAAAGAGACCGGCGAACTCGTCTGGGAAGGCAAGCGAGGGCCTTCCCGGCTGGCTCACGTGACGCCCAACCTCATGCAGGTCGACGGAAAGATGCAGCTCGTCTCAGCAGCAGGCGACGTGATCCAGGGGTTCAACCCGGACACTGGCGAGCGGCTCTGGTCCGTGTACGCCCAGGGCGAGGGCGTGGTGCCCTCGATCGTGATTGGAGGCGGCCTGGCTTACTCCATCTCGGGCTTCGAGGCGACCGCGATTCGCGCCGTAGCTCCGGGCGGTTCGGTGGCTTGGGAACAAACGCGCTCCGCATCGCATATTCCGTCGATGATCTATGACGCTGGCCTGCTCTACAACATTCACGAGAATGGTGTGGCTACCTGCATGGACGCAAGAACTGGCGCAGTCATCTGGCAGGAGCGCGTCGGCGGAACGCATTGGGCGTCCCCCGTCTTCGCAGACGGACGAATCTACTTCCTCTCGGAGGAGGGAGAGACCACCGTGATTCAGACAGGTCGTGAATTCAAGGAGCTGACTCGTAACCGCCTGGACGAGCACACGCAAGCATCGATGGCGGTGTCGAACGGACGCTTGTACATCCGCACCGAGGACTTCGTTTGGGCGATTGGCGAAAAGTGACCAGATAGGCGCAGCAAGGCAGAACGATTGCCCGGTTCCACATTCCGTGCTTGGATGAACTAGAGATGCCTCGCTCAACCTCAGTCGATCTCATGCCGACTATGTGGCATCCGTCGTTGACCAAGTACAATATCGCGGTCCGGATTCCTGTTACGACCCCGACCCGCTACCTGTCGTACTCGGCTGCCTTGAACCTCCGCCTTCCCGGCGAGCATACCGGTGACTGGCATGGTGACCTGCCGTTCGTCACGGCCCATGACAATCCCCGCGTGATGTCCTTTGCCAGCCGCGGAGGATGGTCGGACACGACGCCCAGCCTCGGCAGCAAGGGCGTTCGGGACATGGCCCACCTGCTGGAGGGCATGTACATCCCACGAGGCTGCAGACCGGTGTGGGTGGCCAATCACTATCGAGCCATCGCGGATTACGTGATGGTGGACACCCAAGGATGCTGGTGTGCGAAGTACCCCAGGCACGTGCCGGTGCGTGAAATCAACCAGTGGCTCAGTACCCCTGAACAAATCGAGCACCTGGTCGAGGAGTGCCTCGAACCACTCCGGAAGCAACTCTCCTCTGAAGAACTGGAGCTTCATGACGCATGGCTTCCGACCGTAGTGTTCGACAACTGACCCAGGAGCAGGCCCTCCACGAACGCGTGACGAGGGCAGTCGCTCTTCGGATGCAGGGTACGCCGTACATGCTCAAAGGGGGGACGGCACTGGCGCTGTAGTACGGCCTGAATCGCCACTCGGTCGACCTCGACTTTGATCAGCTCGGCCACCGGGTCTCGATCAAGAACCATGTACAGGACGGCCTTCGAGACGCGAGTGTTCCGATGTCCGCCTTCATCGCGGATCAAGACACGTGGAAGGGGCAGCGATATAAGGTCCACTACCTCAATCCGGGTAGTGGCGAAGATCGGCTCCTGAAGGTCGAATTGAGTTCCCGGTCAGAACTGCGCCCGGAAGACATAGCAATCGTGGATGGGATTCGGACCTACAAGATTCCGGCCTTATTCGATCAAAAGATGAGTGCCGGCGACGGCCGTACGCAGGCACGAGACCTCTTCGACCTCGGGTTCCTAGCGGAGGCACACGGTGACAGCTTCTCAACCGAACAAGTGCCTCGCGCCGACAGATTCAGCCGGGACATCGAGGCCCTCGCAGACCGGTTTCGTCCAGCATTCGAAGACGATGAACTGCTGCGCGCCATAGCCACGGCCGACGACCGGGCGCTCGTGCTAAGGATCGCAGTCATCGAGCAGATGCACCGCCGAGGTCAAGCCGTCGTCGAACAGTCCGTTCCGAGGACTCGGCCCTTGGAGGAGGTGCTGGCTCGCCACAGGATCTGGCTCGAATCGAATGGCCGGGAGGGATGTCGGGCAGACCTTCGAGGCAGGAACTTCGGCGGCGCTGTCTTGCTCGGAGTGAATCTCGAGAAGGCTGACGCAAGAAACGCCGACTTTACCGATGCGGATCTGCGGAACGCCAACCTGAGAGGCACGGACCTCCGCGGGACCGACATCAGGGGAGCAAACGTGACCGGCTTCTCGTTTCGGAGAGGCACACTCGGACCCACCACCAAGGGATTCGCCGAGGCGTTGGTACAGGAATCGTCTCATCGTCAAACTCCCTACATGTCGTCTCGGCGAGTCCCGCGTCGGATCGAGCCCGAAAGGGACGTAGGTCCGTCTCGGTGACCAAGCCCGTCGACGCCGGTCTCGCTTCGGGCAACGCTAGTCGAGCTTGGCTACGAACACCTTGCCGGACTCGTTGGGGGGTCTGGACCGAATGTCCGGTCACGGTGCCAGTGAGAACGCGGTACGAGGTGTGACCGCACATGCCGTCATCGATTTCGTGGCCAACGGCAAGTCGACTACCTCGATCCGAACTGGATTCGTACCGGAAAGCGACCTCTCTTGTTGGACGGTCGCATCCTCGATTCCCGGCTTGAGTATCGGTTCCTGCGCGGCACGACGTCGGCTCGTGCTCAGCACCCGAGCGAGCAAGCGCGAGTGCCCAAGATTCTCGCTCGGATCCTGGCCATAAACCTGTAATCCCGCATCGTACTCGGGAAAGACGGTGGTGCGATCCGAGGAGGCCCGACAGGAGACTCTGTTCCGCATGTTCAACTTGGAATCGAAGTTGACGGGGGGGCGGATCAGGTACTGTAGGCCGGGTCGGCGTTTCGGTGGCTGGTTCGAAGGACGTGGGCGCGAGGATCTGAACTGCGGCAATGAGTGAGGAGCAATTCCCCGGAGCGCTGGTGGGGGGGGCCTCGCGACGGCCGCCCTGGCGCTCGCAAGTCTCCTCTGGTTCGCTGCGCCTTACGGGTGCCACTACTCCGAGAGAGCTTGGAGACCGCACATCCCAAAGAGGGTCGGATGGGGCGCTATGGAGCTTCCGTCTACGATTCTGTTCTTGGCCGTCTACTTTTCCGGATCGGCCGCTACCGAAGCCGTGCCGCTATTGTTTCTCGGAATGTGGCAGTGCCACTACCTCAACCGGACGTTTGTCTACTCCCTGCGTACGAAGACAGCAGGCAAGAAGATACCTGTTGTCGCGGTAGTGGCCGGCTTCGTCTTCAACACGGTCAATGCGTACATCAACTCCCGGTTCGTCTTGGAGTTTGGCGAGTACGGCACTGAATGGCTTGGAGACCCGCGATTCGTGGCTGGGCTCGCTGTCCTTCTTGCGGGGCTTGCTCTGAATGTCGACTCGGACAACATCCTGCTAGCTCTGCGGAAGCGTAACGAGGCCAGATACGTCATTCCTCGAGACGGCCCATTCCGCTACGTTTCCTGCCCGAACTATCTCGGAGAGGTCGTGGAGTGGTGCGGCTGGAGCCTGGCAACTTGGCCGCTACCCGGACTCGCGTTCTTCGTCTTTACAGCGACCAACCTGGTCCCAAGAGCGGTCAGCCACCATCGGTGGTACCGAGCTCGCTTCAGTGACTATCCGGCCCGTCGGAAGGCCATTCTCCCGGGACTGATCTAAACCCCAGCACCGTCATCGGCCAGTTCAGAAGCCGAACGGCCTCCCAGATCATTGCGCAGGGCATTACCGAGGGATTCGAGGGCTCGTGGCCCGGCATCAGACGTGAGGCCTGCGGCGAGATCCCCGCCCCTACTCGTACTCCACGACGAACGCCTTGCCGGGCTGGTCAGCCAAGACGTGGATCGAATGGCTGATTTCGGTCTCGATGCGGTCTCCGCTTGCAGTCCGTATGCTCATGCCCGTCATCATCTGCATGACGGGACGCAAATCCTCCACCTCAATCCGAACGGTCTTCCGGTCTGGCATCAATTTTGCGCTGCGGACCGCCATCTCCTCGACTCCCGGCTGCCCGTCTGTCTTCCATCGATCGGAACCGTAGCGGCTGAGCCACTTGTAGTTCCAGCGCCGGACATGGTAGCTGGCGGGATCCTCGGCCGTTTCCGGGTCGAGCTCGTGGAGGAACGATACATCGATTCCCTTGCGGCTCACATGGAGCTCGCTGGGCACGAGCACGCTTCCGCCGGTGTAGCGGACCCTGTAGAACCCTCCAACGGCCTTGCGCTTCGTGCCCCATCCGTACAGGCCGGCCAGGTACAGGTTGCCATCGCCCTTGCGAAAGTCCGGGCGCATCAGGCCGGTGTCGAAGTCGACGGGCAGCTCCACTGCACCGCCTTGGATCTTGCCTTCCACGTCCTCCATGAGCACGAGGAAGATCTTCCCCCGCCCGAACGAGGAATGGACCAAATGGCCCTTGAAAGGCCCCCAGCCGTCGTTGTCGATCCACGCCTGACCGGCACCAGAGTTATCGACGCTGATCGGCAGCCACGTGATCGGATCGTCGTATCCGTCCCGCTCCGGGATGCTGCCGCCCCACATGTACCCGTGAAAGCTACCCGGAGAGCAGAGATTGACACGGGTCGAGGGGATCCAGTGGCCTTCCTGGTCCGACGTGGTGATCTCGCCGTTCGGTCCGACCGCGACGCCATTGGGCACGCGGAAGCCCGTGCAGACCACTTCCAGATCCTGACCGGACGGGTCAAGCTTGAAGATCACACCGTGATGCTTGACCTTGGCCGGAAGGGCGTGTCGCGCCGCCTTCGCGAAGTAGAAATTCCCCTCCCTGTCCCGGTCCAGATCGAAGGTGAATTCGTGGAAGTGATGCGTGACGTGGAAATCGTTGTTGAAGTTCTCGTAGTAGTCGGCCTGCCCGTCGCGATTGAGGTCATGCAAAACGGTGATCTGGTCGCGGTCCAAGACGTACACCGTACCGTCCACGACCTCCAGCCCCTGGGGCATGTGAAACCCAACTGCGAAACGGGTCCAGGTGAGTTCATCGAGGTCCTCGTCAACCCCGTCAACGACCCAGATGTCGCCCGACCACGTTGCAACGGCGGCACGATCGTCGTCGAAGAACGCGAAGTCCGAGGGTCGGAACCAAGACTTCCAGGGATTCTCCAATGGCAGAACGATCTCGTCGACAGCCCACGGCCCGGCTCCGTCTCCGAGCTTGCCTCGGGTGACCACGGGCCTCCGGTAGGTTCTCGGCCCGCCGCGCGTGTACGGCTCGAGTCTCTCCGGACGGGGAGCGTCCCGGACGGCGCCGGCGAACGCTCCGAGCCTTTCACGACGGAGACTTGCGTAATAGACTGTGAACCGCTGGCCTTCGGAAGACCTCGGAATCCGCAGCCGGACCTCGCCGGGAGCCGACAGGTCCCAAGAGGCCTTCTTGCCGAGGCCGGCTACGCCGACCGCGGTCCCTTCATCGTCCCCGAGGACAACGAAGTGATCGATGGCGGCACCCTTCCCGGGAGCCAGCTTCCGCAACGATAGCTGGCGGGCCGCCGTACCCTTGTCGGATGCTACCTCGAGGACCAGCGACTCCTTGGTCGGCCCGATCTCGATCGTCCGTGACAGTGCATCGACGCCCCAATCGGTCTGCAGGCCGGGCATTTCAAGAACGTCTGTTCCGCCCACGCTGTACCGGAGCACGACCTTGTCACCGAACATATAGCGGCCCTTGTACTTGGCCCAGTCCCCAGGCAAAGGACCGAAACCCTCCGGGCGCGGATCCGAGAAGCTACCGTCTCTCGACCACCCGGGAGCCACAGGGGTTTCGAACACCGGCTTGCCGTCCAAGTGCGGGTGAGGACCGTGCTTCCAGTCGTAGACCGTCCCGGTGAGCACGTACTGCGGACCATTCCAGCCCGCTGCCATACGGAGCAACTCGGTATCGAAGATCATGCCTGCCCGGCGCTCGGGAGCCAGCATGATGGCGTGGGACTTGTAGGTGACGTTGTCATCCGGCCCCTTATCGGCCCGGGGGTTCTCGGGCTCCCGGACGGTTACGCTCGCCGAAATCATCGGACCGTAGTCCATGTGGAGCCAAGGTTGCTCTTCGCGCCGAGTGCTGTTGTCGAACCGAGTGCTGGCGAAGGGCGTGCCCTGGTCGATCCAGGCACGGAGGATCCCGATCTCCGCGTCGCTCAGTCTCCCGCCGGTCGGGGGCATTACCAGGTTCTCTTCAAGGCCGGCCACAAGATGAATCAGGCGGCTGTTTGCGCTGTCGCGCTCCGCAATCGCGGGCTTGCCGGAATAACCTCCCCGGACGGCGGACTTTCGGCGCCACAGGCTATAGCCGTTCATGACAACGTCGTCTCCGTGGCACGCGTAGCAGTGCTTGACGAAGATGGGGTCGACATCAGCCATGAAGTTGATCTTCCGGTCGACTGGGGGCGGCACGTCGGAGGGATCGGCAGCCGGGCAGGGCATGGCCAGACCAAGGACGGGCAGAACGACGAGAATTCGCTGACAGCGGCTCAACATTGCGACTCGCCCAATTGTAGACGTGCCTCCTGTCGCCAGTGCGAGAGGCGGCGGATCCGTTCCCTCTTCGCCAGACCGGAATGGAGGCCGTTCCCCGACCTCGAGGGGATTATTCAGGATCGCTCAATACGGCAACAGTGGTAGCCGCTCATGGTACGCAGGCACGCACTAACCTCCGTGCCAGCACCTTCGTCATGCAGCCGAGTAGGGGAGGTCGTTACCGAGCCTCCCCCCTCACCACATGTGGAGTAG